>JAXLQS010000003.1:0-481741 GCA_046331485.1 Holophagaceae bacterium
CCCGCCACCACGAGGCTGAGGTCCAGGGCGTAGATGCGCTTGTCCGCCAGGCTGGGCGGCACGATGCCCTCATGAATCTTCTGGGCCAGGCCCTCCACGATGGCGGTCTTGCCCACGCCCGCCTCGCCCAGCAGGATCGGGTTGTTCTTGCGGCGGCGGCTGAGGATCTGGACGATGCGCTCGACCTCCGCATCCCGGCCGATGAGGTTGTCGAAGATGCCCCGCTCGGCCATCTCGGAGAGGTTGCGGGCGAACTCCGAGAGCAGCGGGTGTTCCTTCTTCTTCTTGGCGATCTTCTCTTCCTTGCTGCTCTCCAGCAGGATCTCCTTGGCCGCGATGAGGTCCGCGCCGGCCTCCTTCAACAGGCGGCCCGCCAGGCAGCCTTCCTCGCGCAGCATGCCCAGCAGCAGGTGCTCGGCGCCCACGTGCTTGTGGTTGAGCTTGGCGCTCTCGGCCGTGGCGTGCTGGAGGATGTGCTTGACCTCCTCCTCCATGGGGATGTCAATGCTGGTGCTGCTGGGGGTGATCTTCTTGTCCTTGGGGGTGAGCGCCGCCACCAGGCGCTCCCGCAAGCTGCTCACCTGCACGCCCATGCGCTCAAGGAGCTGGGTGCTGGTCTTCTCCGATTCCCGGAGCAGGCCCAGCAGGAGGTGGCCGCTCTGGATGCTCTCCGCACCGAACTGGCTCGCCTCGTAGCGGGCGAAGAACATCACACGTCGGGCTTTTTCGGTGAATTTTTCGAACACGGGACACCCTTCCGGGTCAGGGATGGCGCCGGAGCCGGGATGGTTCCGGAGCGGTCTACCAGGGTAGCGCCTTCCGCCAGCCTTGTCCCCTTTTGGCTGGGAAGGATGGGCTTGCGGCGTTATCCTGAAGGGCTTGGGGGGACGACATGAGCCTGGCGAGGACCAATCTGGCCATCCTGGGCCTGCAGTGGGGCGACGAGGGCAAGGGCAAGGTCGTGGACCTGCTCAGCCCCAAGTTCAAGCAGGTGGTGCGTTTCCAGGGCGGTAACAATGCCGGCCACACCGTCGTGGTGGATGGCGTGAGCATCGCCCTGCACCAGGTGCCCAGCGGCGCCCTGCACCCCGGCTGCTTCCTGGTGGTGGGCAGCGGCGTGGTGCTGAACCTGGAGGTCTTCCAGCAGGAGCTGGACCGCCTAAAGGCCCGCGGGTTCGACCTGTCCGGCCGCCTGCTGCTGTCCGAGAAGGCCCACATCATCCTCCCCCACCACATCGCCCTGGACCAGTGGCGCGAGGCCCGCGCCGACAAGGTGGGCGCCAAGATCGGCACCACCGGCCGCGGCATCGGCCCCGCCTACGAGATGAAGGCCGCCCGCATGGGCATCCGCCTGGGCGACCTGCGCCACCCCGAGACCCTGGCCGAACGCATCGAGCCCGGCTACGCCGAGGTGCGCCTGCGCCTGGGTGCCGAGCCCCTGCCCAGCCTGGAGGCCATCGTCGAGGGTCTGCTTCGCACCGCCGAGCCCTTCCTCCCCTTCATCGGCGATGCCCAGAGCCACCTGCTCAGCGCCTGGGAGCGGGGCGACAGCATCCTCTTCGAGGGCGCCCAGGCCACCCTGCTCGACATCGACCACGGCACCTACCCCTTCGTCACCTCCAGCAACTGCAGCCTGGGCGGCCTCTTCACCGGCACAGGCCTGCCCCCCAAGGCCGTCGACAAGGTCCTGGGCATCGCCAAGGCCTACACCACCCGCGTGGGCGCCGGCCCCTTCCCGGCCGAGTTGCTCGACGCCACCGGCGACCGCATCCGCGAGGTGGGCCGTGAGTTCGGCACCACCACGGGCCGGCCCCGCCGGTGCGGATGGTTCGACGCCCCCATCACCGCCCACGCCTGCCGCACCAACGGCGTAGACGGCCTGGCCATCATGAAACTCGACGTGCTGGATGGCATGGATGAGGTGGGCCTCATCGTGGGCTACCGCACCGGGGAAGGCACCCTCACCACCAAGCTGCCCAGCTGCGCCGCCGACTGGGCCGGCCTGCAGCCGGAAGTGAAGCGATTCCAGGGCTGGACCAGCACCCGCGGCATCACCGATCCCAAGCGGCTGCCCACCCAGGCCCAGGCCTACCTCGAGGCCCTGGCCGAGAGCGTGGCCGTGCCCATCAGCTACCTCAGCACCGGCCCCGATCGCCACGAGGGCTGCCTGTACTCAGGAACCTTCCTGGAACCGCTGCTGGGTTGACCTTTCGGTCCTTCACAGGCACACTGATCCTCCTGCCCATCCGGGCATCGCACGCACTGCGTGCACCGCGCGCTCGAGGGTTCGCGGGCCCGGCTCCACCGGCAAGGGCCCTTAGCTCAGCGGTAGAGCAGCGGCCTTTTAAGCCGTTGGCCGCGGGTTCAAATCCCGCAGGGCCCACCAAGTTCCACCCCATGGGGCTATCGTCTAGGGGTCAGGACACCGCCCTTTCACGGCGGTAACACGGGTTCAAATCCCGTTAGCCCTACCAGAAAAGAGCCTAGAGAAATCTAGGCTCTACTTGTATCTAAACGACATTGTGAAGTCAAGGAATCAGGTCATCCGGAAAATTTCCGGAAACGACGCGGGTAGACATGCATGGAATTCGCCCCCGGAACAGCATCGCAAAGCGTGCCCCATTTGCCCTCCTGAGTTGCTCCTGCAAATGTCGTCAATCACCCCGGCCAGAGGTATCGGCAGGTGTAAATGGCCAGACCCTAAGGCTACTCAGCCTTCCTCTTTCGTTTGGAGGTAGAAGAGGTCTTTCCCTTTCTTCCCCCAAGCCTGGCTTCGTACTCGGCGATGAACCCCGGAAAGGAGAGTCCCAATTCCATCACCCAGCGCCTTAGTTCGATGGCATCCAATCGCCGCTCGCCGCGTTCGCACTTGGAAACCAGGCTTTGTGTCGTCCCGAGCCGATCTGCCATCTGCACCTGGGTCACCCCAATCTGCACACGGGCTTCCCTGAGGTGCGCCAGCAGCACCCCTTCCCCGAGGTGGTGTTCCTCTTCGGGATGAGCCATATGGCGCCGGTCTTCCACCACGCCCTGGCCAAGGTGGGTGCTCGAACCTCCGTCAGGCTCTACCTCGTCAACCCATGCGAAGAGCCCTGGGACGAGGATCCCCTGCTGCGGCCGGTCTTGAACCTTGCGGGAGGGGAACCACCCGAAGGGGACGACCCGTTCTCCCTTCACCAGGACCGCAGCGAAGTCATCCTGCAGCGCTGGGCCCGCCCCGCCCGGGAGCAGCTCCGCCTGCTGGCCGGCCTGGCCCAGGGCGACTTCCTGGGGCAGTTCAAAGTCCCGGAGGAACCCACTCTGCTGGCCTACCTGCAGCAGCGGATCCTGAAACCCGAACGCCTGCCGGATCCGGTGGCCGACGAGCGGAACTCCCTCCGGGTCGTGCCCTGCCCTTCCCCGCGGCGGGAAGCGGAAATCGTCGCCAACCTGATCTGGGAACGCCTGCAGACCAGTCCAGACGACCTCCACTTCGGTGACATCGGCGTCCTCGTGCCCTCGTCCGAACAGGACGCTTACGAGGAACACCTGGGGGCTGCATTCCGGAGCGCTCACGACATTCCCTGGGCCAAGGCCATGGGCGCCTCCCGCGCCCTCCAGGAGCTGGTGGAGGCTTCTCTGCTTTTGCTCGGCCTCGTGGGGGGCGACCTCACCCGGGCCGACCTCCTGCGGGCCGCGAGCCACCCCTTCATCCAGGCTCGCCTCGGCGCCACACCCGAAAACTGGGGACTGCTCTGCGACCAGGCCGGCATCGTGGCCAGGCTGGACACCGCAGAAACCGCAGGCACCTACCTGGAAGGCGGTCGCTGGACTTGGGAGGAGGGCCTCATGATCCCCCCAGAACCCCACACTGAAGGGAACCGGATGGGCCGTGCGATTGGTACCCCAGGTCCGAGTCGAACGGACAAAAACACCACTTTCTGAGAGTGGCCGCGATACCGGATAGCGCACTGGGGCTAGGCTCCAGAGGCAGGATGCGTTCACCCAGCCCTCGGGAGATTGGTTGTGGGTGAGGGAGTTGAACCCTGCTTCCACCTTCGGGTTATGAGCCCAAGGGCCACCACTGGACCCGCATTGGATTGGTGCCTCCAGCGAGCCTCGAACTCGCTGCCCACCGATTAAAGGCCGGTTGCTCGTCCGCATGAGCTTTGGAGGCGCTTGGATTGGAGAGGCTGACGGGACTTGAACCCGCGTCTGGGCGATGGCGGCGCCCGATCCTGCCGCTGGACGACAGCCTCGTTGGACTGGGTGACAGGATTCGAACCTGTGTCGGCCTGCTCCCAAGGCAGGTGACCAACCGCTGGCCCACACCCAGAATGGTGCCGCTGTGCCCTTTAACTGGGAGCAAGACGGCGTGATGGTACGAGTGGAGGGATTCGAACCCTCATCACCACGGCTCTCAACCGTGGGCGTATGCCGGTTCCGCCACACTCGTGTATGACTTGGCAGGAGCAGCGGGGTTCGAACCCGCGATTGCCTGGCTGAGAACCAGGTGCCTTACCGACTTGGCCATGCTCCCAGGATTGGTGGATCCGCCGGGGATCGAACCCGGCCCTCCTGCTTGCAAAGCAGGCATGCCACACGACAACACTTCGGACCCGAACTTGGCGGAGCGTACGGGATTCGAACCAGTGATGTGTGCATAGACAGTGCACCGAGGACGGCCTGACTCCTCCAACGCTCCCTAGACCCCTGCTGGTCAAGCCAACAGGGGGTACTCAGAGCAGGCAAATGTCCTCATGTGCCGGTGATGCGCCCAGGTGAGCCTGAAGCGGGGATCTGCCGGGCCAGAAGGCTTCCGCCTGCCCTTGTTTCCACCTTTCTGGTCGTCCTCAAACGACCAAAAATAGCAGTTATCCAAAATATGAAATTTTCAATGAACAAGAATTGATGAAACGCAATGGCGGTGAGGGTGAGGATCGAACTCACATGGAGATATAACTTCCCCAACCCGGATAGCAACCGGGGCCGATACCGATTTCGGTTGACCTCACCGCGGGTGGATCGGCTGGGGGACCTGGAATCGAACCAGGGTCTCGGGAGCCAAAGGCCCGCGTCCTGCCGCTGAACGATCCCCCATCCAGGGATGGTGGTAGGGGCGAGAGGACTCGAACCTCTGGTTGCCTGGATCAGAGCCAGGTGCCGTAGCCGCTGGGCCACGCCCCCTTTGGGCCGTTCGCTTCAACCATGCTCCGGAATGCCTGATGCTGCGGACCCATGCCCCTGGGTTCTTCAGGTCTTCCGGTGGCGCCAGTTCGGGCGCGAACCGCCTGGGCGCCTTACACGGTCGGAATCAAGTTCCCTTGACTCTTGAGATAGCGATGGTCCCTTCGGGACTGGGGTTCCTGGGAACCTGACCACTCCGAGCACCGGGTATCAAATCCCAGCGCCGTGAGCATCGCCACGCGACGCGCAGGTGCGCTCGCTGTGCCATGCAGGCTGATGTGGGATTTGAGGAACACGGTGAATCTCCTTTGAGGGCCGGTTGACAACCAGGCAGATTCAGAATGTAGCGAAGGTAAAATGGATAGTCAATATTTTTTGAATAAGTTTTTTCGAACTTAGCTCCGCTCCCATCTACCGGCTAGCCACTCTGGCTCCGTCCCTTAGTTTGGGCAGTGGGTCTTCGGCTCTCCGGAGGAGGTTGTAGGTCCCGTAGCGGAGATGCGGCGGAGTACCTTTGGCATTGCCGGAATCGCCAACCGTGCCAACGGGAAACCGTGCAGGGACTCGTTGTCCAACACGAATATCGCCGAAGGATTCCAGGTGGGCGTAGTGGTGCCACTGCCCTCCAGGCCCCAGGATCCAGACAGCGTGTCCCCCAAGCCGGTTGTCGCCCACCGAGGCCACGATACCTTCCGTGGTGCTGAGAACGATCGTGTGACGAGGGGCAAATATGTCGACTCCTTCATGACGCCTGCTGCCCCCGCGAGGAGCTCCGAAGGTATCAGCCACGTCCACAGCGCGGACCTCAGTGACAGGCATGGGTAGCCGTGTTGGCTCCCTCCCGAAACTGAGAGGGAGCCCTCACCAAAGAACCTTGAACCATCGCATGGCCATCCAGACGAGGGAGACTGCCACGACAGAGGCCACGACGAGTCGATTCATTCCTGCCCCCAACATCAGGCTTCAAGGGTGGGTGTTGATGGCTGCTCCGTCGGGTCGGAGGCCTTCTTCCAATCCATGTTCCGGGTTCCGATCATCACGCCGGCCAGCAGCGCGAACAGGAGCAGGGAGCCCAACAGGAGGGCGTTGTCTTCCGACGCCAGGAGTCCGTAGAGGGCGGCATAGAGAAGCGCCAGTCCGCCCGTGAACAACAGGGCCTCCCTCCGGTTTTTCAGGACGCCAGCGAGGTAAGCCCCCAGCAGTGCGAGGTTGCACATGGTGGCCACCCCGTAGGCCAGCGGGAACCCGAGATGTTCTGACAGGCTCAGCAGGAGCAGGAAGAAGATCGCGAGAGCCATGCCCACCAGGAGGTACTGAACCGGGTGAAGAGGCAGGGCCCGCACGACCTCCCGGAGCAGGAAGGCCCCGAAGGTCAGAAGGATGAACAGGAAGCCATATTTCGTGGCCCGTTCCGACTGGAGGTAGATGTTTACTGGATCGATGAAGGCCACACCGAAATGCTGGGCCGATGCTTCATCCCCCCCTTTCAGGAGGGTGCCCAGATCGCGGCTCAGGTGCGGGATCTTCCATTGGGCCGAGAACCCCTGACTGGACCAGGTGCGATCCACGGGGGCGAAGCCACCTTCGAAGCTTGGCGCCGGCCACGCCCCCTGCAGGTTGACGCGCGTCTCATCCGCAATGGGCGCCAGATGCAGGCTCCGGGTGCCCAGCACTTCCAAGGGAATCTCGAAGGCCAGGTCCCGGGCATGAGCCAGATCCAGATCCGGCAGGAGAACATGGATGCCTGTGCTCGGATAGGCGCGATGGGTGCCGGGCTGAAAGGCATGAGCGCATCCATCCAGGGTCAAGGCCACCCGATTCAGGATGCCTCGAGGATCGCTGACGCCCATGGTCAGATAGGGCGTCCCCAGCTTCAGGTTCCGTCCCGAACGGATGCCCCCCTGGGCTTCCATCGCGAACACCCCCTTGATGGGGCCGGTCACCCGGTAGACCTGGGTTCGGTAGAGCCCGCGACGCCGCGCCTCGATCTGCACCGTTCCATCGAACTGGAGCTCCCTGGGAACCAGGCAGCGCTCCTCCTGAACCTCCCCCCAGACCTCCTGCCACTCGCCACTCTTCTCATTCCTTTCAGTTCGCTTCTTTCAATCCCAAGTGACTGCAAATAGTCCCCCCATCACCTCTAAGTCGAACCCAGCCCCACCATCGAGCAGAGCTGCATGAATATCCATCGTCCTCAGGTTCCCGTACTTCCCTGTTCCCTCTGGGAGATTCCCTGCTCGAATGCTTAGGGAATTTAGGTCCTTCGGGGGTCGCGAATCCGCGCCGCCAGTGATCACTTGATCCGGATGGATCCGTTCCAGGCCCCTGAAAGCCGAGAAATCTCTGCAAAATTCCCTGATGCAGGGAAATCCTGGCCCAGATCAGTCCGAAGGATTCACCCCACTACCAGTCAATAAAGCACTTAGGCCCGGGAAACCGGGCCTTTTGCTTTCCTATGTCCAAACCATGTCCAAAACAAATTCCCAGATCACCACGGCTGCCCCCGCATCTTGGAGCACACCAGTTCACATTTCGTCCACGTCCTACTCGAAAGGGAGGGGCAAGGGCAGCCCTCGTGCGGAGAGAGCCCGACCGGACCTTCGGCCGCTGAAGGGAGGGGAGGTCAGTCCAGCCCGAAGAGCGCTCGATCTCGTGACTCATGATTTCCACTCGCGGGATGGTCCAGTCGTCTGGCAAACTCTCGGACAATTCAAACCAATTTCAATCGGGGTAGCCCTATGGGCATCGTGTACCGCGTCGATAGTAAAGCTGAAATTGTCTTCACAACTTGGACTGGCCAAATCACGTCAACTGTCTTGGGTGACTTCTACCGTTCGGTGCTCAACGACAAGGCCGCGTTAAGATTCCGAAGGAGCGTCACGAACATCCAGGATGCAGACCTCTTATTCACTGGGGAAGAATTTAGCCATCTTGTCCACACCATCGTTGAACCGGTGCTTAAGGGATTAGGCTGGATAACCACAATTGTAGTGAAAGAAGGAGACAAGGTACAGTGGGGCGTTTCAAGGCAATACCAGGCATTCGCACAACGATTCAGCGAGAGCGTCATTTTCACGGATGAAGCTTCGGCAATCACATACCTTCAGAACAAGGGTGGGGCACCTTCGGCTATCCCATCAACACCGCCGCCTGCGACCTGAGCAACTAGGCCAGTTTGCTGGGGATCATCCGCGCACTGATGGGCCCTTCTCTGCGTAGCGCGATGAGGCCGCCTTGCCCTTTTCTTGTCGTTGGCGCCGTCCTCCGCTCCCAAGGCTCCCCTCGTTGAATGGCCTGCGCTTGCTCGACTCCCCTGACCCGGATCAATCTCCACAAGCACGGACTCGAGGTGCCCTACGGTCTTGACAGCAATGGCTCTTTGACCACCCTAATTTCATGCATTTACAGAGTTTGCATATAAGGATTTAGTTAGACATTCTATTCGGTCGAAGCCTGGCGCCTCCCACAGACATTTTCTGTCTAAACCGCTATGGCAGGATGATCTAGAACCAAGTCGGTCCTCGAGATGCCTGCATGAGCCACGACCCCTTCGACGGTGTGCTGCTGAACGACCCCCGACCGCCGGTGCCGGGGGCGGTGGGGATGCTGCTGCACCTGCGGGTGGCGCGGCGGCTGGCGAAGGCTCGGGGATGGGCGAGGCCGGGGCTGGAGGCGGTGCGGGCGCGGTCGGAGGCCTGCCGCGAGCTGATGGCCCATGGCCTGCTGCCGGAGGCGCTGCGGGGCCTGCAGGCCCACGGGCTGGAGTTGGGCAGCCCCGCCTCGCCCCACGGGCTGGCCGCAGTGGTGGCGCACCTGGAGGCCTACCTGAGGGAGGTGGAGGCCGGGGGCTGGATCGAGCCGGACGCTGCGCTGTGGCGGGCCGTGGATGCGGAGCTGGCGGGCCGGCGCGGGCTGTGGGTGGAGCGCGGCCCGGAGGACGGCCCCCTCGCCGCGAAGCTGCAGGACCTGGCGCCGGTTCGGCTGCGGGCCCTGGCCTGCGTGCCGGGCCTGGAGGCCACGTTCACGCTGGCCACCCGCAAGGGCGGGGGCCTCTTCGGCAGCCCCCAGCCCCTGGCCGCCTGGTTCCTTGACGGCATCGAGGCCCACGGCGAGGCCTTCCCCAACGCCCTCGGCCTGGAGGAGCCCCCGGGCTGGGGCGCCGCGCCCTGGACGCCGGCCCTGGACGACCTCTTCGAGGGGCCGCTGCGGTTGGGGGACCACCGCGACACCTTCCAGCGGGGCCTGGTGGAGGGGCCCGTGGACCTGCTGGGCCAGGCCCTGGAACAGGTCTGCGCCTGGCTGGACGCGGGCCTCGCGACGGGGGACATCACCCTGGTGCACCCCGACCCCGTGGCCGCCGCGGCCTTCCTGGGCCCGCTGCTGGCGGAGGAGGGCGTCGCCCTGCACCTGCGCGGCGGGCTCCGGCCCCTGAAGACCAGCGCCGCCTGGAGCCCGCTCTGGACACTGCTGCAGGGCCTGCAGCGGCTAGACCCCTGCGCCTGCTCGGCGGGTCTGCGGGCCTCCCGGTCGAAGGACCTGCGCGCCTGGGCCGAGGCCCTGGGCCAGGCCGACCAGGACGGCGCCGCCGCCTTCGCCGCCAGCCTGCAGCCCTTGAGCGGCCCCAGCCGCGCCGCCGCAGAGGCCATGCTGGCGGAGCTGCTGGCCCTGCGCGAAGCCACCCTGCCCGCCCAGACCTGGGCCGCGCGCCTGGAGGCCCTGGCCGGGACCCTGCGCCTGCCCGTGGAGTCCGAGGATTTCTACGCGCCCCTGGGCCTGCTGAAGGAGGCCTGGAACCTGGAAGCCTGGACCTTCGCGGACCTGCTGGTGGCCCTGGAAGCCTTCCTCGACACGGCCCGCGCCGCGGGACCGGCCCGGGTTCCCGGCGGCCTGCGCCTGCTGGCGCCGGGCAGCCTGGTGGACGATTGGGAGGGCTCGCGGGCCACACTGATCCTGGACCTGCGCGAAGGGGCCTGGCCCCCCCGGCCCGGGGACAACCCCGACCTGGACGGGGACCGCCAGGCCGCCATCAACCGCGCCCTCGCCGCGCAGACCGCCGCCGAGGCCGCGACCGAGCCCGGCACGCCCTTCCCCGCGGCCCTGCAGCGCTTCCTCCTGCCCCGCGCCGAGCACGGCGACCAGGTGCCGCGTGCCTTCCAGCGCGACGCCTACGCCTTCAACAAGGCCCTGGCCATGACTTCGGAGCGCCTCCTGGCCCTGAGCCCGAGCCAGGATGAGGAGGGCCGCCTCCAGGCCCAGGGGCCCTTCTGGACGGCGCTGGAGGGCGCGGCGGCCTTCGTGCCGCGGACGGATCGCGTGGCCAGCGGCCTGCGCTGGCGCTGGGAGGGTCGCGACCCCGATGCGCGGGCCGAAGCCCGGGCGGAGGCGGCCCAGGCCCGCACCCCCGAGGCCGCGCTGCTGGCAGAAGCCCCCGCCGAGGACCGCTGCCCCGGCCTGCGGGAGGCCTGGATGAAGGGGCAGGACGCCGTGAGCCCCACGGCCCTGGAGGGTCTGGCCCAGTGCCCCTTCCGCTCGCTTGCGGAGCGGGTGTGGCGCCTGCAGACCTTCGACGCCGGCAGCCGCCTACGCATGGCCCGGGGCACCCTCGTCCACCACGTGATGGAGGCCGCGCTGCAGCCCTTCCTCGGCCTCGAAGACTGGCCCGGCGCCTTCCTGGCGGCCCACGGGCTCGGCCCCGAGACCGGCCCCGAGGACCTGCTGCCGGCCCTGCTGGCGCTGTGGGAGGCGCACCGGGAGACCTGGCTGGCGGAGCTGTCCGACCTTCCACTGGAGCAGCGGCCCCAGGCCGCCCTGGCCCTGGAGGACCTGCTGCCGAACCTGGCGGATGCCCTGCTGCGGGATGCCCGCGCCCAGGCCCCCACCAAGTGGGAGCTGGCCCTGGTGGCGCCGGACCTGCTGCCCTTCGAGGCGGCCCAGAAGCCCGGCGCGGCCAAGGTGCTGACCGAGGGCTGGACCCGCAGCCTGGTGGGCCTGGAGGGGGCACTGGGCCCCATGGACCTGGACCTGGGGAACGGGCGCGTCCTCCCCCTCACGGGCAAAGTGGACCGGTTGGAACGCTGGGCGCACGAGGGTGGCCGCACCTTCCTGCGGGTGGTGGACTACAAGACCTCGAAGGCCGGCGCGCTGCGGGCCTACGCCGAGGACGGGGCGCCCTTCGGCGCGCACCTCCAGACGCCGCTGTACCTGCTGCTGGCCGAGCAGGGCCGCGGCGACCTGCCCGTCACGGCGGCCCTGGTGCCCCTGCGCGACGAGCAGCCTGAGCCCTTCACGGACCACCTGCGCACCCTGCTGGCGGCCGGGGACTGGCGGGCCCGCCTGCGGTCGAATCTGGCCCGCTTCGACGCGCGCCTCGACGCCGGGGACTTCCCGCCCACGCCCGGCGAGGCCTGCGCCCATTGCCAGCTGGCGGCCCTCTGCGGACGGCCCGTGGACGTGACGGTGGACGCCGAGGGGGAGGATTGATGCGCGACCTGGACCTGCGCGACCCCCGCGTGCTGGAGGGCTCCCTGGTGGTGAGCGCCAGCGCCGGCTCCGGCAAGACCTTCACCCTCACGGCCCTGGTGGCGGCCGAGCTGGGCCGAGGCGCCCTGCGCCCCTGGGAGATCCTCGCCACCACCTTCAGCGAGGCCTCGGCGGCGGACCTGCGGGCCCGCCTGCTGCGCCCCCTGGACCTGCTGGCGGCACTGGACGAGGCGGCCTGGGCCGACCTGCTGCCCGCCCTGGAGGCGGAGGACCTGGCGGCCGTCGAGGCCCGCCTCAGGACCCTGCCCCTGCCGGAGGCCCTGCGGAAACCCATCGGCGAGGTGGGCCTGGCGGCCTGCCACTGGCGCCGCGCGCCCTGGACCGCCTCGCCGGCCCGGGCCCGGACCTGGTGGCGGCGCCTGCGGAGGGAGGCGGCGCTGTTCCGCGTGGCCACCATCCACAGCCTGGCCCTGAGCGTGCTGGGCCGCGGCGAAGGCCGCATGGGCACCCTGCTGGACACCGCCCACCCCGCCCTGCTTCGCCTGCTGCGGCAGACCGCGCGGGAGGCCCTCACGCTGCCCGGCGGGCATCCTGACGCCGTGGTCGCCCGGCGCCTCCTGGCCTGGTGCGAGGGCAGCTGGGAGGCCCTCTCCCAGGCCCTGGACGGCCACCTGGACGCCCGCGGCCACCTGCGGGCGGAGGCGTCCACCGCGAGCCGCGCGGCCCTGGAGGTGGCGCTCGAAGCGGCCAGGAAGGCCCTGGCACCCTTCGCAGCGGACCCTCAGCGGGCCTGCGAGTCGACCAGCCCGCAGCGCCGCCACTTCAAGCCCGGGAAGATCCTGCCCCTGCCCCCTGAGGGCGCGGACCTGGCCGCCCGCCTGCGCTGGGCGGAGTCCCAGGGCCAGCGCTTCGACAAGCTCGACGTGGGCTACCTCACGGCCGAGTTCAAGCAGGCCATGGGCGCGCTGCAGCCCGTGGCGGACGCGCTGGAGGCCTGGATGCGCGGCCTGCTGGTGGACGCGTTGGCCCGCTTCGAGGCCCGCAAGCGGGAGCAGGAGCTGGCCACCTTCGGCGACCTGGTGCGCGAGGCCCTGGCCAGCCTGGAGGCGCGGCCCCTGGAGGGTCCTGCGCCCAGGCTGCTCCTGGTGGACGAGTCCCAGGACACCTCCCAGGCCCAGGACGCCTTCCTGGCGGCCCTGGGCGCCGAGCGCACCGTGCGGGTGGGCGACGTGAAGCAGGCCATCTACGGCTTCCGCGGCGGCGATCCGGAGCTGCTGCGTGGCCACCTGGCGCAGGCCGGCGAGGGCGCCTTCCGCCTGCCCGCCAACTTCCGCTCCACGCCCGAGGTGGTGGCCCTGGCCAACCGCTTCGTGGACGAGGTGTGGCCCGCCCTCGATCCGGCGGCGGGCGACCTGGACGGCACCCAGCGGGCCGTGCTCCCCCCGGGCGGCCCCGTGGGCCTGGTGCGGGCGCCCGCGCCCCCCCGCGGGGCCGACCTGCCGGGCCTGGCGGACTGGATCGCCGCGCTCTCGCGGGAGGGCGGCTGGGCCAGGGCCCTGGGCCCGGACGGGCCGGAGACCCTGGGCCCGGATGGGCCGGAGACACTGGGCCCGGATGGGCCCGAGACCCTTGGCTCTGCAGGCCCGGGGCGGCGGCGCCGCGCGCTCCTGCTCAAGCAGCGCACGCGCCTGCCCATCCTGCTCCAGCGCCTCAAGGCCCGGGGCATCCAGCCCTACGTGGTGGCCCAGTCGGGCTTCTGGGAGAGCCCGGGCGTGCGACTGGTGATGGCCGCCCTGGAGGCCGTGGCCCACCCGGAACGCCCCCTGCCCTTCGCGGCCCTGCTGCGCCAGGTGGCGGGCCTCACGGACGCGGAACTGTCGGAGCTGGCCCGGACCCGGGAGGGCCGCGCCAGCCTGCCGGGCCTGGGCGCCCTGCGCGCCGAGCAGGTGCCGGAACCGCGCCGGGAAGCGGTGGAGTCGCTGCTGGCCCTGCGGGATCTGGACACCCAGGCCATCGCGGGCCACCTGCTGCGCCAGGGCGCCCTGCTGCAGGCGGTGGCGGCCCTGCGCGTCCACGGGTCGCTGGAACCCCTGCGGGCACGGCGCAACCTGGCGGCCCTGCTCTCGCGGCTGCTGGCCCTGCCCGCCAGCCCCTCCGTGGCCTACGGCCTCCTGGACGACGAGCGCCAGGGCCAGGAGCGGGGCGACCTGCCGGCCCAGGCCGAGGACGCGGACCTCATCATCCAGACGGCCCACGCCAGCAAGGGCCTGGAGTACGAGGACGTGATCCTGCCCCTGCTGAACCAGGCGCCGCGGGCCTTCCGCAAGGGCGACCTCAGCACCGAGCCGGCCACCGGGGCCCTGCGCTTCGCCTGGAAGCTGGGTCGGCACGAGGGCGCCGCCTACCGGGCCCTAAAGCCCGAGGCGAAGGCCCGACGGCGCCGCGATGACCTGAACCTGCTCTACGTAGCCCTCACCCGGGCCCAGCGCCGCCTCTGCCTGCTGCTGCAGGCCCCCGCGGGACTGAAGCCTCCCTCCGAAGCCGACACCTGGGCCCAGTGGGGCCAGCATCTGGCGGAGGCCCACGAGGCCCTGAAGCCCCTCGCGGCGCCGCCGGCCCTCGCGCCCGCCGAGGCCGCGCCCCTTCCACCGCCGGAGCCCCCGCCCCGCCGCGCCCCGCTGGACGCCGTGCCCCCCGAGGCCCACGATGGCCTCTCGGCCCGGGCCCGCAGCCAGGCCCGCCAGGACGGAGAGGCCATGCACGGCTTCCTGCGGGACCTGCTGGTGCGCTGGGAGGATGCCGGGGCCTTCGCGGCCTGCCTGGCGGCCCCGCCTCCCGTGAGCCGGGCCCGGGAGCAGGCCCTGCGCTTCCTGGAGGCCTTCGAGGCGCGGGGCTGGCGCTCCCTGAGGCGGCGCACGGAGCTGCCCCTGGCCGGGGCCGCCGCCAGCGGCGGCACGGGCCGGGCCGACCTGGTGGTCTGGGCCGAAGAGCGCCTCCACCTCCTGGACTTCAAGCATTCCGCGGCCTTCGGCGAGGCGGAGCTGGCGGGCTACCGGGAGCAGCTGCGGCGCTACGCCGCCGCCCTGGAAGCCCGGGAGGGCCTGCCCGTCACCACCTGGCTGGTGCCCCTGCGCGGCGACGGCCGGTGGGTGGAGGTGGCCCCCGTGCTCCCCCAGGCTGGGAACCGGAAAGCCTGACCCTCCTCACGGCGCAAGCGGAGCCCCGGCGCAACCAGGTCAGAGGCCCGCGCGGTGGCTCACTTTATCTCCGTCCATCTCGGTTCATCTCCAGCTGATAATCCGAGCAGGGGAGAATCGCCGTGGAGCGCCAGGACCAGGACATCGTCATCCGTGGCGCCACCACGCACAACCTCGCGGGCTTCGACCTGCGCATTCCCCGGCGCAGCCTGACGGTGATCACGGGCGTCTCCGGCTCGGGCAAGTCCTCGCTGGCCTTCGACACGCTGTTCCGGGAGGGGCAGCGCCGCTTCCTGGAGACGCTGCCCTCCTTCGCGCGCCAGTTCACGGGCGGCTTCGCGCGGCCGGCGGTGCGCGGCATCGAGGGCCTGGGCCCGGCGGTGGCCGTGGGCCAGCGCGGCAGCGCCACGAACCCCCGCTCCACCGTGGGCACCCTCAGTGAAGGCTGGGACCTGCTGCGCCTGCTCTATGCCCGGCTGGGCACCGCGCCCGAGGGGGTGCAGCCCACACGGGGCCTCTTCTCCTTCAACGGCGAGGAGGGCGCCTGCCCCCGCTGCCAGGGCCTGGGCCTGGAGGACCGGCTGGACCTGGACCTGCTGGTGGCCGATGCCGCGAAGAGCCTGCGGGAGGGCGCCCTGCGGGTGAGCACCCCCAACGGCTACCTCATGTACTCCCAGGTGACCCTGGCCGTGCTGGACGAGGTGCTGCGGGCCCACGGCGGCTCCGTGGACATTCCCTGGCGCGACCTCTCCGACGAGGCCCGCCAGGTGGTGCTGTACGGCTCGGAGCGCCTGAAGGTGCCCTACGGCAAGCACCCCCTGGAGTCGCGCCTGAAGTGGACGGGCATCACCGCCCGCCCCCCCCAGGAGGGCTTCTACCGGGGCCTGGTGCCGGTCATGGAGGAGATCCTCCGCGGCAAGCGCAACGACTCCATCCTCCGCTTCGTGCGCAGCACCACCTGCGCGGCCTGCGGAGGCGCGCGCCTGCGGCCAGAGGCCCTGGCCGTCACCTGGCGGGAACGCCGCATCGTGGACCTGGCCGCCCTTCCGGTCCGCGAGCTGGGCGCCTTCCTGGCCGCGGCGGAGCCGGCGACGGAGCGGGAGGCCGCGGTGCTCGCGCCCATCCGCGCCGACCTCCTGGCCCGCTGCGAGCTGTTGGCGGAGCTGGGCCTCGGCTACCTGAGTCTCGACCGCCCGGCGCCCAGCCTGTCCCGCGGCGAGGCGCAGCGCCTGCGCCTGCTGGGCCTCGCCCTGGGCGAGCTGCGGGGCCTGCTGGTGGTGCTGGACGAGCCCTCGGCCGGGCTGCATGCCTCGGAGGTGGCGCGCCTGGTCCGCGTGCTGCGGCGCCTGCGGGACCAGGGCCAGACCGTGGTGGTGGTGGAGCACGAGGCCCGCATCGCCCGCGCCGCGGACTGGCTGGTGGACCTGGGGCCGGGCCCCGGCGCCCTGGGCGGCCGCCTGCTCTTCAGCGGACCGCCGGAGCGCCTGCTGGACGAGGGGCAGGCGGATACGCCCACCCGCCGCTGGCTGGCGGGCGAGCCCTCCGCGCCTCCGAGGCCTCCCCGCGCCGGACGCGGCACCTTCAAACTGGAGGGCCTCCGCCGCCACAACCTCCAGGGCCTGGACCTGACGCTGGAGGCGG
Organism: Holophagaceae bacterium; assembly: GCA_046331485.1. Taxonomy (GTDB): domain Bacteria; phylum Acidobacteriota; class Holophagae; order Holophagales; family Holophagaceae; genus Geothrix. Next base: position 16,485 of record JAXLQS010000003.1, read on the forward strand.
GCCTTCTCCACGTGGTCTCCGGCGTGTCCGGCGCAGGCAAGACCGCCCTCCTGGATGCCGTGGTGGCGCGTCTCCAGGAAACAGGCCCGGAGTCCCCCTTCCGCCGCGTGGTCACCGTGGATGCCGATCCCATCGGACGCACGCCCCGCTCCAACGCGGCCACCTACACCGGCGCCTTCGACCTCATCCGGGATCTCTACGCCCGTTCGCCCGAGGCCCGGGCCTGCGGGTTGGGCAAGGGCGCCTTCTCCTTCAATACGGCCGGCGGACGCTGCGAGGCCTGCGAGGGCGCCGGCGTGCGCGAAATCGGCATGCGCTACCTGGGCAGCGTGGACCTGGTCTGCGAGGCCTGCGGCGGGCGGCGCTTCCACCCCGACGTGCTGGAGGTGGCGGTGCGGGGACGGACCATCGCCGAGGTGCTGGAGGGCAGCATCGCCGAGGCCGCCGCGGCCTTCGCGGACCATTCCCGGCTGCGCCGCATCCTGGAGGCCCTGCTGGACGTGGGCCTGGGCTACCTGCCCCTGGGCCAGCCCGCCACGACCCTCTCGGGCGGCGAGGCCCAGCGCGTGAAGCTGGCCGCGGAGCTGGCCAAGGCCAGCACGGGTCCGGCCCTCATCGTGCTCGACGAGCCCACCACCGGCCTCCACGCCGCCGATGTGGCCGTGCTGCTCCGAGCCTGGGACCGCCTGCTGGAGGCGGGCCACACCCTGCTGGTGGCGGATCACGACCTGACGGTGATCCGTGCCGCGGACCGGGTGCTGGACCTGGGTCCTGGCGCCGGTCCCGAGGGCGGGCGCCTGGTGGTGGCCGGTCCGCCGGAGGCCGTGACCGCCTGCCCGGCCTCGGCCACCGGCGCGGCCCTGCGGGAGGGGCTCCCGCCCTTCGAGCCCCGGCCCCTCGGGGCCGATGCGCCCCCCATCGAGCTGGTGGGGGTGCGCACGCACAACCTGCAAGGCCTCCAGGTGGTCCTGCCCGCCCAGGGCCTCACCGTGGTCACGGGGCCCTCGGGCTCGGGCAAGTCCTCCCTCGTGTTCGACACGCTGCTGGCCGAGGCCCAGGACCGCTTCGCGGACCTGGTCTCGCCCTGGGCCCGGCGCCTGCTGCCCCGCAAGGGCGGGGCCGAGTTCGAGGCGGCCCGCGGCCTCCAGGCCACCCTGGCCGTGCCCCAGGCCGCCGGTCGGCGGAACCCCCGGGCCACGGTGGGCACCGCCACCGAGCTGGACGAGCTGCTGCGCCTGCTCTATGCCCGGGCGGGGGAGGGCAGCCCCGTGGAGCTCTGGGCCGCGGACTTCTCCCCGCATTCGGAGCGGGGCGCCTGCCCCCGCTGCAAGGGCCTGGGCTTCCTCCAGCGCTGCGACCCCGAGCGGCTGGTGAGCCACCCGGAGCGCACCCTGGCCGGCGGCGCCATGGACGGCACCCGCTTCGGCGCCTACCTGGGCGAGCCGGACGGCCAATTTGTGGCGACCCTGCGCCACGCCGCCGCCCAGGCTGGCCTGGACCTGTCGCGCCCCTGGCGGGAGCTGGGCGATGCGGAGCGCCAGCTCGCCATGGCGGGCACCGGCGCGACCATGCACGAGGTGGCCTGGCGGTTCCGGCGCGGCCGCACCGAGGGCGTGCACCAGCTCAGGACCCTCTGGGACGGCTTCGCGGCCCTGGTGGAGCGGGAGTACGAACGCCTCCACGCCGATCCCAGGAGCGAGGAGCTGGAGGCGCTGCTGACCGACGCGCCCTGCCCGGCCTGCGGAGGCGAGCGCCTCCGCGAAGGCCCCCGCGCCGTGCGCTTCGGCGGGCTGCGCCTGCCCGAGCTTCTGGCCCTGACCGTGGACGGGGCCCTGGCCTGGCTGGAAGGGCCGGCCGTCCTGGACCTTCCGTCCCGCACCCTCAGCCTCACCGAGGACCTCCGCCAGGAGCTCCGGACCCGCCTCAGCTCCCTCGCGGACGCAGGCCTCGGCTACCTCGCCCTGCGCCGGGAGCTGGCCAGCCTCTCCGGTGGCGAGGCCCAGCGGGTGCGCCTGGCGGCCGCGCTGGGCGGCGGCCTGGTGGGCGTCACCTACGTGCTGGACGAGCCCACCCAGGGCCTGCATCCGAGGGATGTCCAGCGCCTGGGCCGCGTGCTCCGCCGCCTGGCCGACGCGGGCAACGCGGTCGTGGTGGTCGAACATGACGCGTCCCTCATCGCCGCCGCAGACCAGATCCTGGAGTTGGGCCCCGGCGCCGGTCCGGAGGGAGGACGGCTCGTGGCCAGCGGCCCGCCCGCAGGTTTGGCCCGGGGTGATTCCCGCACCGGCGCCCTGCTGCGCCGCACCGGGAATGTCCATGCCGCCAACGCCTCGACCCCGGTGCCGGGCGTCCTCGTGCGGGGCGCCAGCCTCCACAACCTGAAGGGGATCGACGTCGCGTTCCCCACGGGCACCCTGGTGGCGGTGACGGGCGTGTCCGGCAGCGGGAAGTCCAGCCTCCTGCTCGACGTCCTCGCGCCCTCGCTGCGCAACCACTTGGCCGGGCGCGGGCCCGTGGGCTGCGAGGGCCTGGACCTGCGGGCCAACCTCCAGGAGGTCCTCACCGCGGACCAGGCCGTCCCGGGGACGGCCTGGGGCAGCACCGTCCTCACCCTCGCGGGGCTGGCGGAACCGCTCCGCAAGCGCTTCGCGGCCACGCCCCGGGCCAGGGCCCTGAAGCTCACGGCGAAACACTTCTCCACCGCCATGCCCGGGGGCCGCTGCGAGGCCTGCGAGGGCCGCGGCGTGATCACGGTGGCCATGGACCTGCTGCCGGATGTCACGGTGGGCTGCGAGACCTGCGGAGGCCTGCGCTTCCGCCCCGAGGTGCTGGAATGCCAGTTGGTGGGCCGCAGCATCGCCGAGGTGCTGGAGGCCACCGTGGCCGACCTGGCTGGGGCCTTCGCGGGTGACGCGGTCCTGGCCCCGCCCCTGAAGGCACTGGAGGACGTGGGCCTGGGCTACCTGCGCGTGGGGCAGGCGGGGGCCGCCCTTTCGGCCGGGGAGCGCCAGCGCCTCCGGCTGGCGGGCCTGCTGGCGGCACCCGCCGGCCCTCGCGCGGCCATCCTGCTGGACGAGCCCACCCGCGGCCTGGGCTTCGAGGATGTGGACCGACTGGCGGCCACCCTGCATCGCCTGGTCCGGGAGGGGCACCTCGTCGCCGTGGTGACGCACGACCTGGATCTCATCGCCGCCTGCGACTGGATCATCGACCTGGGTCCCGAAGGGGGGGCCGGGGGCGGTCGGGTCGTAGTGGAAGGCCCACCCGGCGTCGTGCGCGCCTGTGCGGCCTCCCACACCGGGCGGGCCCTGGGCCCCGGCGATCACCCCTCCGGAGACCTGGCAAGGTGCGACTCGTAGAGGCGCACCAGGAACTCCATGAGCACCCATTCCGTCTCCCGTTGGTCGCGGCGGAGCAGGCGGTTGAGGTGCATGTGCGACAGGCTGCCGGCGAGCCGCGCCAGGTCCTCCTGGATCAGGCCCTGATCGATGGCCTCGCGGATCCGGAGAAGGCCCTCGAGTCCAGGCGCGACGCGAGAACCCGGAACCAGGGGGAAACCCGCTTCCAGTTCCTTGCGGAGCTCCCTGAACTTCGCGCCCATCTTCTGGGCCCCTTCCCCGGCATCGGCAAACTCCTTCCGGAACCCCTCCCGGGCGGCCTGGGCCAGTTCCTTCCGCGCACGGACCTCCAGGCCCAGGACTGCCCAGATCGCGTCCGTGGTCCTGAGCCCCGCCCTCCAGCGCTGATCCAGGGTCAGGCCTCCGGCCAGCCGATCCAGGAGGTGCTGGCTGTCCTCGGAGAACCATGCCTCCGCCAGCGCGAATCCCAGGGCGCCTCCGTAACGCTCCCATTCGGGCTCGAAGGTATCCACCTGCCATTTCCACAGGAGCCCATGGGCCAAGCCCGCTTCCAGGTGGTGGTGGATCTGGGGCAGGAGTTCTCCGAGGAGGCGGGCCGGAAGGCCGTGGAAGCGCAGGCGCAGGTGGTGCTGTGGATCGTGGTAGCGGATGAAGTGCCAGCGGTCCCAGAGCCCTTCGGCCCGTGTGCTGCGGAGGAGCGGCTCCAGCCTCAGCAGGAGCTGGTCCGCGCTGGTGGGCCCGCAGTAGAGCTTGAGGTAGAGCCACTCCGAGCCGGGTGGATACACGCGGGGGCCTGGCAGATCGGGCACCGCCGGGAGCGGATCCGCCTCGGTCCGGACGGGCGGCAGGGCCTCGAAGGGGACGACCAGCTCATGGGCGAAGCGGCCCTCGGTCGAGGTGACCAGTGCCTGGCGGGGGTCCGGGAAGCCTTCGGTGAGCGTGAGGTCTTGGCGACTCGAGGCGAAATGGTGGAGAACCTCCACCCATGAGGCCTGGTCCAGGTCGATCAGCAGGTTGTTGTCGGCCTCGGTGAGCACCACCATCCGGGGCAGTCCCCTGGCTTCCCGCAATGCTTGGATGGCGTCCCAGGCTCCCTGGTGGGAATCCTTCCATTCCTTGGCCTCGATTCGCCATCGGGCCTTGCTGAGGACATGCCGGCCACGGGTGACCCGGGGCAAGAAGGGTTGTTCAGCCAAAGCGCCCCAGGACCATCCTCCCGGACGTCCATCCTGGTCCTGAAGGTGGGCCAGGAACCGATAGGCCACGGGGCCCCGGGCGAAGTTGTGGGCGGAGGACAACCGGGGGACGACCTCGCGTCCCAACCGCTTGGAAGCCAGCCGCACACGATCGCCCCGGACCGTCAGCAGGAGATCCGCCGGAAGGATCTGGTGCTCAGGAGACACGCCGGAGGTGCCCAGGAAGGGGATCTCGTAGGTCCGCAGGGCCGGCCGGGCCAGGACATTCCCCATCCGACCTTCGGGGACATGGACCACTTCGGCGAACACCGCGTCCGGGCGCTGCGCCTCTTCTTTCCGAAGATGGCGCTGGAGCGCGGCTTTCAGGTCCAAGTCCCCGGAGGCGAACCGCCCCAACCAGCGGGCGGCCGTGGGGCCCGAATAGTGCTCCATCCAGAAGCGGAATTCGCCGCGATCCAGGGCGCCGGGATCGGGGGCCTCGAGGCAGGCCAGGGTGGCGAAGGAAGCCGGAAAGGAGGGTGGATCCGGATGGGAGAGCGCTTCCACGTCGGCATCCTCCAATTCCCAGCAGAGGGATCCCTGCCAGCGGGGGGACTGCTTCAGCAGGAACTGATCCCGCCGGGTAAGTCGGCGGGGCGGGGCCGCGTTCCGGAAGGGCAGTCCTTCCAGCAGCGGAGAGTCCAGGAGGACGCCACCGTCGAACCCCAGACCGCTCTCTTCGTCCAACACCTCCAGCAGCGGCATCCACCGCTGGCCGTACCGCTCGAGGAAGGCGGCCCGGAACCGGTCCATGGGGCTTTCCGCCGGGACCGGCGTCAGGCGACGGAGCGTTTCCGCCCCCTCCTCCAAGGCCCGGCGCACCACCTGGGGCAAGGCCAGGCCTGGCGTGGCACGGAAGAGGTCCACCTGAAGGACGTCCCGGGTGTCGTTTGGAATTCCCAGCTCGGCGAGGGGTGCCAAGCGGCTGCGGTAGCCCCCGGGATGGGCGCCCAACGGCGCGCGCTGGAGGGTGTCCAGCACTCCTTCCAGCTCGGCCAGGGGCTCAGCCCACGGGGTTGCGGCCCTATGACCTTGCAGGATGCCGATGACGTGACCCAAGGGATCAGGGCTGGTCAGCGGCGGGTGGAGGTTTCCGCAAAGCAGCTGCGCATCGATGATTTGGTCCAGAAAGGCCCGGGCCTCCTGCACGGTCACCTCTGTGCGACGGGCCAGGCCCACCGCGAGATCCTCAAGGCGGGCGCCGTCCTGGGCCTGCTCAAGTGCGAAATCGAGGTGAGGCGTGGCCTCAGCGGCTTCCAGGTGATAGGTGCGACCCTGCCCCCCTGCCCGTTCGAGGCGCTCCAGGTACCGGTACCAGCCCCCACGCAGGTAGAGGCTGGCATTGGGGCGGAAGGACTCCAAGGCGCGGATCTGGGGCTCCCGCTCCAGCCGGTCCACCACGGATTCCAGGAGGCCCCAATCCAGGCGCAGAACCTTGCGGCAGTCCCTCCAGGCCGTCACGGCAAGCCGGCTGGCGGGCCCCCAGCCTCCCAGGGTCAGGCCCGCAAAGAGGCCAAAAGGGGTCGAACGGCTGCTCATCCGGCCGAGATACTTCAGCAGAGCGCGCTCCACATTGCGGGCCGCGGAGCGCGGCAGCGAGCCCTCCAGCCAGGCATCCAGCCGCGAGGCCAGATCCGGCGAGGCCAAGTCGATGGCTTCGCGGACGTCCTCCCGCCGGATCAGATCGTGAAGGGTCTGGCGCGTTGTCTCCCGTGCCCCATCCAAGTCGAGCCCTGTCTCTCCCGAGGTGGCCGCCTCCTGCTCGGGTGGCCGTGTCAGGTAGAGGGCCTCCAGGGGCAGCCCTGGACTGCGAAGCACGAAAAAATCAGTGGTCTGGCAGGTGGGCCGGTGGGACATCAGGGTGTGCTTCCTTGAGACATGCAGATTAAAGCCCATCCCAAGCCAGTCATCCCGGAATCCAGACCACGCGGGCGGCGCTCGAAGGGTGCCCCCAAAGGGGTTGAACGGTTCAAGTCGTGTTTAGATACCGTTCATGGAAAGGCTTTGGCTTTCATCCGGACAGGCCTCAGAACCTGGGTTGCGCCCTGTGGCGCTACCTGGGAGCCCCCATGAACTCCAGCCTGTCGTTCCGCAAAGAATCCATCCAGCGTTCAAGCCACGCGAGCGAAAAGCTGAGCCAGACCCAGGAGTCGCAGGCCACAAGGGCCGGCCGTGAGCAGAAGCCCATCTCCCTCACCACCTTGTTCACCCTCACTCAGTGATCAGCCCCGGTTCGGAGAATCCAGAGCAACCATAATCCCTGACTTCGCGCCCTCCTGGATGTCCTGGTTCCCGCTGGCCAAAAACTGGCGGGTTCTCGGCTCCTGCTATGTCCTTTGGCTATTGGTCATCTTGCATGAGCAATGGACCTTTCATCGTCTCGGGTCGGGGTGGATTTGGGCCAGCGCCCTCTCCTCCCCGCTCACGCACATCGGTGCCTTCGCCTTCCTTTCCCCCCTGCCCTGGATCCTGACGCGGCGCCTGCGTAGGCCCTGGGCCTTCATCCTTGGGTTCGCCTCGTCGCTGGTCATCTGTGAACTGGTCTCAGCGCTCCTCCCTTGCATCGACGGATGGATACTCGCTCATGGGGATTTCAAATTCAGCCTGGGCAAGCTGGTGGGTCTCTACACGTCGTTCGTGGGGCCGGCCATGATGCTCGTGGGTGGGCTTGTCGCGGCCAGGGCCCGCTCGGAGGAGCTTCGGGAAGCCTCCGCGGCGGAGGCCCTGGTCGCCAAGAACCTGTTGCTCCAGAGCCAGATCCACCCCCACGTGCTCTTCAACGCGCTCAATGGTCTGGCGGAGCTCGTCCATAAAAGCCCCAAGGCGGCCGAGTCGGCCATCCGGCACCTTTCCGACCTGCTCCGACGCATCATGAGGGCCTCCGAGTACATGCGGCTTCCCCTTGGTGAGGAGCGGAAGATCATTTCGGATTTTCTGGCCCTGGAATCCATCCGGCTGGGAACCCGCCTCCGGGTGGTGTGGGAATGGGACGAAGGCCTGGACTTGCTCGAAGTGCCCCCGCTGCTCCTGCAGCCGCTGGTGGAAAACGCCATCAAGCACGGGATCGCCCCCAGCATTTCCGGCGGCGACCTGATCCTCAGGGCCAGGTCCCACGGCGGGACGATCCTCCTGGAAGTCTGGAACTCCGGGGCGCCTTTCCCTGCCGAGGGTAAAAGGGGCGGCCTGGGCGTGAAGAACCTGAGCTCCCGCCTCTCCCTGCATTTCGGGAACCGGGCCAGCTTCTCGGTGGGGCCCTCAGGCCAGGGAACGCTCGCCTGCGTTCGCCTGGAAGCGAACCAAGTAGAATACGGCCATGAAGCCCCTAGCCGCCCTGGTGGTCGATGACGAGCCCCTAGCCAGGGAGCGCCTGTCCCGGCTGCTCCAGGAAGCCGGCTGCGTGGTCGCCGGCGAGCTGGGGGATGGCTTGGCTCTGCTCCATTGGCTGCGGCAGGGAAACCAGGCGGATGTCATCTTCCTGGATATCCAGATGCCCGGGCCCAGCGGCATGGAGGTGCTGGCGGAAATCCCCGCCTGCCCCCCCGTGGTGTTTGTGACGGCGCACTCCACGTACGCGGTCCGCGCCTTCGAGCTGGCCGCCGCGGACTACCTGCTGAAGCCCGTGTTCGAGGACCGCCTGGACAAATGCCTGCAGCGGCTGCGTGATCAGCTGGTCCGGCGGCTCGGCCCAGCCGAACTGAAATCCCTGCTGCCACCGCCCCTGCGATTTCCCATCCGGGCGGGAGACGGGGAGATCTTCATGGAGTTGGAACTCATCACCCATTTCGAATTGAAAGATGAGCGGGTGTGGGCCTGCCGGGGCCTGAACCGCTACCTGACCCGCTGGACCACCCTCGCGGAAGTGGAAGAGGCTTTCCCCGACGATGGCATGCTCCGGATCCAGCGCCATCTTCTGCTTCGGCCCCGGATGGTCAAGGGTATCCGCCCCACCACGGTGGGTAGGATCAAGGTGATGATCGCCCCCAAGGTGGAACTGTTGGTGAGCCGCGCCATGACGCCCCGAACGAGGGCGTGCATCCGGATCGCCACCGTCTGACGGCCCGCCACCAGGATTGGACCTCCCATTCGGCGGTAAAAAAAGCACGCTTCGGCGGAATTCCTATCTGGGTCTCCAGCAGGAATCTATGTTCTTCCGATGGGTCCCCGAGGTCTTCCCTGCTCCGGTTCCCGAGGGCATCGAGATCCAGGAGACTCGACCATGAGTGCAAATCCCCTGCGCCCCGCTTCCCGGCTTCCTGATGCCCCTGGATATCCACGACTGTTTGGACAATGGAAAGTCAAGAACATCAACCATTCCATGCATCCGGAGCGCACGGCATTGGTCAAAGATTTAACCCCGAAAAGGCAGCTGGCGGAGGCGAACCGGCGACTTGCTTCGGCCCTCGATCAAGTCATGGAGATCATCGCCATCCTGGACGTCGGGGATGGTTCCATCATCCATTCCAACGCCGCATTTAGGCGGATGTTCGGATATTCCACCCATGCGCTCCCCAAGCCGACTTTCACAGAACTGTTCGAGTGCCGAGCCCTGGCCGCCGCATTGGACCAGGCAGGATCAGGTCTGACCTGGACCGGCCGGTCCTCCTTGAAGACCCACGCCGGGAAGGACATCACCTTCGAGGGGACGGTCTCTCCCGCACGCAACGCCGAAGGGGTGGTCGAATCGCTGATCGTGCGGCTCCGGGACATCAGCCTGGAGGTCGAGAAGGATCGATACCTGCTCCAGGCCCAGAAAATGAATGCCCTGGGAACACTGGCCGGGGGCATGGCCCATGACTTCAACAACCTGGTCGCCGCCATCCTCAGTGCCGCCGAGCTGATTGAAATGGGGATTGAACCAGACAGCCCCATCCAGAAGAAGGTGAAAATCATCCAGCGGGTGGGCGCTCGTGCCAAAGAGCTGAGCGCGCAGATCCTGAACTTCAACCGCCGCAAGGACGACACCTGGACCCCGTTCGACCTCACCGGCCTCGTCGAGGAGGCGATCTGCTTCCTCCAGAGCACCCTCCCGGTGAATGTGGACGTGCGCAGCGATCTGGCCAAAGGGGTCCGGATCATCGGGGACCCCTCCCAGTTGCATCAAGTGATCACCAACCTCGGCATCAACGGAAGTCATGCCATGCAGCCAGGAGGGGGGACCCTATCCATCGAACTAAGGTACTTGAACGGCGGCGGGAGGGCCGATGAACAGCCCTTTTCTGAGCCTTGCGCTATGCTCACCATCAAGGACACGGGGTGCGGAATGGAGCCCAAGACCCTGGCACGGATCTTCGAGCCCTTCTTCACGACCAAGGAGCTGGGGCATGGGACCGGGCTGGGTCTTTCCGTGGTGCATGGCATTGTCCAGGGCCATGGCGGGTACCTTCAAGTCTCGAGCGAGCCGGGCAAGGGGAGCACCTTCAAGATCCACCTTCCCGTCCACCGGAACATGCATCGGAGGTTGGCCGACCGGGTCGCCGAATCTCACCCTGGCGGCTACCTCTGTGGTTCTTAGAGCCCCAGCCCCTTCGGCAAGCGCGGACTGGAGATCAGGTCCAGGAAGACCTCCCATCGCCGCCCGGGATTGGCCACGGTCCCGCCCTGGCGCTCCACCCAGCGGCGCACGAGCTGCTCACCCAGGTTGTAGTTGATGACGTAGCTGCGGTAGGTGTCGATGAAGCGCAGGCGCTGGGCGGCCTGGGCTTCGCTGCGCAGGGAGTACCGAACCAGGAAGGCCTCCGCCTCGGCGCGGTCCAGCCGGCCGTCCAGGTAGCCTCGGGCGGCCTCGTTGTCGGCGAAGGCCAGCACCTTCATCTCGGCCTGCACCAGGGCCCAGCGCTCGGCCTCGGCGGGGTCGAGGCCCGCCAGGGGGAAGAGCACGTCCCGCTCGAAGGCCAGGCGTTCCGCGCCGGGAAACGCCACCTCGATGCCGAAGTTGGCGGTGCCCTCAGCGATGAGGGACTGGGGTGAGAACAGCGGATAGACCGTGAACTCCACCCAACCCTTGCCCGCCGGCGCGGGCTGCGCGAAGCGCTGCTCCAGCAGGGCGTTGTAGACATGGTGGCCCGGGTAGCCCTCGTGGGCGGCCAGGTCCAGGGCGCGGTCGATGGCGATGGGCAGGTCCAGGTTCACCTGGATCACGGAGTGGCCGCCGCCCTGGTACCAGTTGTAGGCGGACCAGGATTTGCCTGTGACGTACTCCACGCGGAAGTGGTCCGAGTCCGGCAGGGTCGCGTGCCGGCGTGTACGATCCCTGGCCTCGGCGATGGCGGCCTGGAAGACCGCGTCCACCCGCAGGGTGGGCACGAGGATCCGCTCGCGCATCCGCTGGGTGCGCTCCTGCACGGAGCCGGGCCCATCGAGCAGGCGGTCCAGCCGCGCCAGGGCGGCCTCGATGTCGCCAACCGGCACCCGGGGCGGCCGCACCTGGTAGAGGGCCTCGGCTTCCTCGTCGAAGGCGAAGCGCTGGCCCTCCAGGCGCGCCAGGTGCGCCGCCACGGCTCCCAGCTGGCCCAGCAGGTAGTCGCGACGCAGGGCCTCGCCTTCCTGCACCTCCGCCGCGGTGACCTCCTCCAGCAGCTGGCCTGCCTTGGCCCGCAGCTCGGCCAGGGGACGCGGCGCCCCGGCTTCGGCCACCTGCTTCCAGGCCCTGGGCCCGTAGTAGGCGTCCACGAAGTCCCCGTCGTGGCGGCCCACCGCCAGCACCAGGTTCACGTAGTCGGAGGCCCAGCGGGATAGCGAGCGGTCCATGCGTCCTCCTCGTCCTGCCATGGTCCCACACCGGCGCGAGGGAGCCGCCACCCCGCGCCACGAACGGCCCACCACATTCCCCTGCATTGATCCTCCGGGGCAGCGCTATGCTGGCCCTCCAACCCGGGGAGCCTCCATGCGCATCATCCCGCCAGCCAGCCGGACCTAGGCCTGTGGCCCGGTTCCGCCCCATCGCCTCACTCGTTCTGGCGGCCGCGGCGCTGCCCTGCCTTCAGGCCCAGGTGCCCGTGCAGAACGGGGCGGAGTTGCTGAAGCAACTGGACCGCCTGCAGACCCTGGGCAGCGTGCTCTACATCGCCGCCCACCCCGATGACGAGAACACCGCCGTGCTGGCCACCCTGTCGAAGGGGCGGAACCTGCGCACGGCCTACCTCTCCATCACCCGGGGCGGCGGGGGCCAGAACCTCATCGGCCCGGAGCTGGGCGATGGCCTCGCGGCCATCCGCACCCAGGAGCTGCTGGCCGCCCGCCGACTGGACGGCGCCGAGCAGTTCTTCACCTCGGCCGTGGACTTCGGCTTCTCCAAGACGGCAGAGGAATCGCTGCGCCTCTGGCACCACGACGCGGTCCTCGGCGACGTGGTGCGCACCATCCGCGCCTTCCGGCCCGACGTGATCCTCACGCGCTTCCCCCCCGATGCCCGGGCCGGGCACGGCCATCACACGGCCTCGGCCCTGCTGGCCATCGAAGCCTTCCAGGCCGCCGCAGACCCCGCCCGCTTCCCGGAGCAGCTGAGGGCCGGGCTCCGCCCCTGGCAGGCCACGCGGCTGCTGTGGAACCACTTCCGCTTCACCGAGGACGCGCCGAAGCCCGCCCCCGGCAGCCTCACGCTGAACGTGGGCACCTTCGACCCCCTGCTGGGCCGCTCCTATGGCGAGCTGGCGGCGGAGAGCCGCAGCCAGCACCGCAGCCAGGGCTTCGGCGTGCTGGCCCAGCGCGGCGCCCGGGAGGAGAGCTTCGAGCTGCTGGCCGGGCAGCCCGCGAAGGCCGACCTCTTCGAGGGCATCGATCTCAGCTGGGCGCGTTTCCCCGGCACCGGCGAGGTGGGCGCGCGGCTGCAGGAGGCCCGCCGGGTCTTCCGCCCGGACCGCCCCGCCGCCAGCCTGCCGGCCCTGCTCAAGGCCCGTAGCGCCCTCCAGGCCCTGCCCGTGGCTCTGCAGGCGGAGCCCCTGATCCAGGCCAAGGCCGCCGAGCTGGAGGACCTGCTGCGCGCCGCTGCGGGGCTCTGGGTGGAGGCCATCGCGGATCGGCAGCGGCTGGCGCCCGGGGACCGTCTCACGGTCCACGCCGCCGTGTTGGCCCGGGGGGGCAGCCCCCTGGTGCTCGAATCGCTGAGCCTCGAGGCGGTGACACCCGAGGGTTCCCGCGCCCTGGAGACCCGCCCGGACGGCCAACCGCTCCCGGACAACGCGCCCCGGAAGGCGGCCTTCACCTTCACCGTGCCCGCGGCCACGCCCCTGGGCCAGCCGCACTGGCTGGGCGGCCCCGGTGGCATCGCCTGGGCGGGCCTGCCCGAGTCGCCGGCCCCCTTCCGCCTGCGGGCCAGGGTGGCCCTTCCCGAGGGCAGCTTCGAGGCGGTGGTGCCCGTGCAGTTCCGCTTCCGGGATCCGGTGCTGGGCGAGCGCTACCAGCCCCTGGCCGTGGTGCCTCCGGCCTTCGTCCACCTGGAGGAGGGCGTCCAGATCTTCGAGGGTCCGAGGGCGAAGGATCTGCGGCTGAAGGTCATTGCCGGGGCGGCTCGCGCCGAGGGCCGAGTGCGCCTCCAGGTGCCTTCGGCCTGGAAGGTGGAGCCCGCCGAGCGGGCCTTCTCCCTCAGCCGCGCCGGAGAGGAACAGAACCTGTCCTTCCGCCTCACGCCGCCGGCCTCGGCCGCCTCCGGCGAGCTGAGGGTGGAGGTGGACACCGGGACCGGCTTCATCGCGGCGCGCAGCCTGGTGAAGCTGGACCACCCGCACATCCCCCTGCAGACCCTCCTGCCCGGGGCCCGGGTTCGGCTGGAGCGCTTCGACCTGAAGCACAACGGCCACCGCATCGGCTACGTCATGGGTGCCGGCGACGAGATCCCCCAGGCCCTGCGCCGCCTCGGCTACGAGGTGGACCTGCTCAGCGACGAGGCCCTGGCCCGGGAGGACCTGGCGCGCTTCGATGCCATCGTGCTGGGCATCCGGGCCTACAACACCCGCCCCGCCCTGCAGACCCTCAAGGACCGTCTGCACGCCTACGTCGCCGGGGGCGGCACCGAGGTGGTGCTCTACACCGTGAACACGGGCTTCCCCGGCATCAACGCCGCCATGGTCACGGATACCATCGGGCCCTACCCCTTCAAGGTGGGGCGCAAGCGCGTCACCGACGAGACCTCGCCTGTGCACCTCCTGCAGCCCGGCCACCTGGTCTTCCACTGGCCCAACGAGCTCACGGCGAAGGACTTCGAGGGCTGGGTGCAGGAGCGCAGCCTCTACCACGCCGAGGGCTGGGACGCCCGCTACACGCCCCTGCTGGGCCTGGCGGATCCCGGCGAGGCCGAAGACACCGGCGCCCTGATCGTGGCGGAGCACGGCAAGGGGCACTACGTGTACACGGGCCTGGCCTTGTTCCGCCAACTGCCCGACGGCGTCCCCGGCGCCACGCGCCTCTTCGCCAACCTCCTGGCCCTGGGCCATGCCCATGACTGAGCCCAGAAACGAGGAAGCCCCGCCGATCCTGGGCTCCTGGAAGCGCCTCTACGCCCTGGTGCTGGGCGAGCTGCTGCTCTGCATCCTGCTCTTCCGCCTCTTCTCCTGGGCCTATTCGTGAGCCGCCTGGACTGGCTGGTCCTGGGCGGCGCCCTGCTCTTCGTGGTCCTCTGGGGCCTCTGGAAGGGGCGCGGTGCGACCACCGGCGAAGGCTACATCGGCGGGGGCCGCGACCACCGCTGGTGGCTCATCGGCCTCTCCATCATCGCCACCCAGACCAGCGCCATCACCTTCCTCTCCACACCGGGCCAGGCCTATGTGGACGGCATGCGCTTCGTGCAGTTCTACTTTGGCCTGCCCCTCGCGGCCGTGGTCCTCTCGGTCACCCTCCTGCCCCTCTACCACCGGCTCAAGGTCTCCACCGCCTACGAGCTGCTGGAGGCGCGCTTCGACCTGAAGACCCGGCTGCTGGCGGCGATCCTCTTCCTCATCCAGCGGGGCCTCGCCGTGGGCCTCACCATCTTCGCGCCGGCCCTGGTGCTCTCGGTGCTGCTGGGCTGGAGCATCCACGCCAACATCCTGCTGGTGGGCACCCTCGTCATGCTCTACACGGTGACCGGCGGCACCAAGGCCGTGGCCTGGGCCCACAGCTCGCAGATGGTCATCATCGCCTGCGGCATGCTGCTGGCCGGGGTGATGACGGCCCACCGCCTGCCGGCCGACGTGAGCTTCGGCGACGCCCTCCACGTGGCGGGGGGGCTGGGCCGCCTGAACGTCATCGACACCCACTTCGATCCCAACAACCGCTACAACCTCTGGTCGGGGCTCCTGGGCGGCTTCTTTCTCATGCTGTCCTACTTCGGCACGGACCAGTCCCAGGTGCAGCGTTACCTGGCGGGCAGCGACCTCACGCAGAGCCGCCTGGGTCTGCTGATGAACGCCATGATCAAGGTGCCCATGCAGTTCCTCATCCTGCTGCTGGGGGCCCTGGTCTTCGTTTTCTACCAGTTCCACGCGCCGCCGATCTTCTTCAACCCGGGCCCGGTGAAGCAGGTGCTGGCGGGGCCTGATGCCGCGGCCTACCGCGCCATCGAAGGGAAGTTCGCCCAGGCCCGGACCGACCAGAGCCAGCAGGCCGAGGCCTACATCCGCGCCCGGCACAGCGGAGATGCGGCGCTGATCGCCACCCGCAGGCAGGAGCTCCAGCAGGCCCATGCCCGCAGCGAGGCCGTGCGGAAGGAGGGCGTGGCCCTCATCGAGAAGGCCAATCCCGGCACCAACCCCAGCGACACGAACTACATCTTCCTGGCCTACGTGCTGAGCGTCCTGCCCGTGGGTCTGGTGGGCCTCGTCATCGCCGCCGTGTTCTCGGGCTCCATGTCCTCCATGTCCGGCGAGATCAGCGCCCTGGGCGCCACCACGGTGGTGGACCTGTGGCGGCGCCTCGTGGGCGGCGGCCAGGGCCACGACGAAGCGCGGCGCGAAGTCTGGGTGGGCCGCCTCGCCACCTTCGCCTGGGGCTGCTTCGCCATGGCCTTCGCCGAGTACGCCGCCCGCCTGGGCTCGCTCATCGAGGCCGTGAACATCCTGGGCTCGCTCTTCTACGGCACCATCCTCGGCATCTTCATCACGGCCTTCTACCTGAAGCGCGTCCGCGGCGGCACGGCCTTCTATGCGGCCCTGGTGGCGGAACTCGGCGTGCTGGCCTGCTTCAAGTTCACCGCCATCTCCTTCCTCTGGTACAACCTCATCGGCTGCGTGGCGGTGGTGGCCCTGGCTTGGACTTTCAGCTTCCTCCAGCCGCCCCGGCCAATCTCGGAAAGGGAGCCCGCGGGCTAGGTCGCCAGCAGGTCCATCGCCTCGACGCTGAGGCGCAGGGTCTCGATGAGCACGCCGCCACCCTGGGCATCCAGGGGCGACCACTCCAGCCCCACGGGAAAGGTGTTGCGCAGGCGCCAGGTCAGGGTGGGCTGGTGCTGCTCATCCAGCAGGCTCACCGTGAGGTCCCGCCGCTCGGCCTGCCCCGCATGGGCGGCATTCATCCACTGGAAGAACTCATGGTCGGCGGGGATCACGCCGCGCTGCAGCACGCAGTCGCCGACCCGGAGCAGGCCGGGTAGCTGGCGCACCGTGTCCACGGGATCGGAGCCCTCGCGGTAGCGGATCACGTCCCGCTCCAGGCGGGGCAGCTGCACGTGCAAGAAGCCGAGGCGGGAGAAGCCCGCGTCGACCCGGAAGTGGAAGGAGGGGTGGGGGGACTGGGCGGGCATGGGGCCTCCTGGGGCGGGGCGGGTCAAAGGGTTTCGCGCAGGCGGGTCCAGGCCGCGAGGTCGTGGCGGATGACGCGGCGCCGGGTCCGGCCGTCCTCCCCCTGCCACTCGATCCGGGCCTCGAACTGCATGGGCTGTCTGCGCTGCTGGTAGCCCGCGAGGGTGTCGATCAACAGGGGGATGCGCCGCCCGGCGGCCAGGAAGCCCAGCTGGCCGTACAGGGGCTGCTCGTTCACCCGCTGCCCCGCCAGGTCGCGGATCACGCGGCTGAAGCGCACCCGCACGCCATGGGCGTGGCCCCCCTCGCAGGCCAGCACGAAGTGGAGGACCCCCCGCTCCACCAGGACATCCAGGATCACGTCCGCATCAGGCGCGGAGCCGCGGGCCACGGCCTGACTGAGCGAGGTCCCGGTCGGCATGCGTCCTCCGGAGGGGGTGGGGCTGCTGGCGGCAGGTTAGCATGTTCCGACAGCGACCGACTCCTTCCGCGCGCCCTTCGCCTCCGGCGCCTTCGAGCGGATGAACAGGTGCCAGCCCCAGGCCAGCAGGCCCGCCAGCAGCAGCCAGCCGATGGGGGACTTCGCGGCGATCTTCAGATCCTGCCCCGAGGGGATGGCCCCGAACACCAGGTTGGCCAGGAGGTAGATCATCCCCGCCTCGGCCCACCCGAAGCGGGGGGTTCCGCCCAGCCGCCAGAGGAGCAGGCCGTAGGCCATGGGCAGCAGCAGCAGCGGAGCCAGGCCGATGAAGAAGGTGTTGTACCAGCGCAGGTTGCCCAGGGTCACCGAACCCAGCACCCAGCCGCGGCCCTCGCGTCGGGGCAGGATGCTGAATCCCGTGGGACGCCCGCCCAGGAGGTGCCCGAGGGTCCAGTGGCAGAGCTCGTGGCAGAAGGTTCCCGGAAGGACCAAGAGGGAGAACAGCCAGAAGGAGCGCCGCGCCTGGTTCAGCAGCCAGAGCATGGCGGCGAAGCCCGCCAGGTAGGCCAGCTGGACCCCACGGACGCCCGACTCGACATGGACCTGATCCATGCGATCAAGGTACCTCATCCGTTAGGGTTCCAGAGATTCCGGGCCGGCGGCTGGCGGGATTGACCTGGGCGGCCTCTGTCAGGAGGATGAGGCCTGCGTCCCCGGGACGCGGGGGCGGAGATGCGGATGCATGGAAGTGAGGGGTTCTCCCGGCTGATCCTGGGCCTCTGGCGCATCGGGACCTGGGGTCTCAGCCCCGGCGGCCTGGCCGATCTGGTCCAGGCCTGTCTGGACCTGGGCATCGACACCTTCGACCTGGCCGACATCTACCACGACCATGCCTGCGAGCAGATGTTCGGGGCCGCCCTCCAGGCCGCCCCCGGACTCAGGCACCGGGTTCGCCTCATCACCAAGTGCGGCATCGGCCTGGTGAGCCCCGCCCGTCCCCAGCACCGGGTGAAGCACTACAACACCAGCCGGCAGCACCTGGTGGCCTCGGCCGAGCAGTCGCTCCGCGCGCTCGGAGTGGAGCGGCTCGACCTCCTGCTGATCCACCGGCCCGACCCCCTCATGGACGCTGATGAGGTCGCCGAGGCCTTCGGACTGCTTCGGCAGGCCGGGAAGGTGGCCGCCTTCGGCGTCTCAAACTTCCAACCGGCCCAGCTCGACCTCCTGCAGAGCCGGCTCGAGGCCCCCCTCGTGGCCCATCAGATGGAAGTGTCCCTCCTCCAGCCGCAGGCGTTGTCCGACGGCACCCTCGACCAGGCCCAGAGGCTCCGGATCTCGCCCCAGGCCTGGTCCCCGCTGGGCGGTGGGGGTCTGAGCCAGACCCCGCCCGACTCCCCCCTGGGACGCACCCTTGCCCTGCTGGGGCGGGAGCTGGACGCCACCCCGGAGCAGCTGGCCATCGCCTGGCTCCTGCGCCATCCGGCCCGCATCCACCCCGTTCTGGGCAGCGGGAACCTGGACCACCTGCGCCGGCTGGCCCAGGCCCAGAGCCTCCGGCTGGACCGTCAGCACTGGTTCCAGCTCCTGGAGGCCGCCACGGGGCGGGAGGTCCCCTGAGGCTAGGGCCGGGCGGCGAGCCTGGCCAGGAGGACCAGATCGGAGGAGGTGGGGCTCCAGGCCTCGCCGGTCATGGTGCCCAGCGTCTCGGCGACGGTGAACCCCGTCTCCCGGAGGAGGGCTTCGACTTCGGCGCGGCGCCAGCCCCGGAGGGACACGTCATGGGCGGCCACCAGCTCGAGGGGCTCGGTCGTTCCCGGTCGGTAGCGCAGGTGCGCCGGGGTGAAGGTGAGGCGGCCCCCGCCATGGTGGGTCATGAGGCGCAGGAAGACCGTGCTTTCCCCCTCGCCGGGCCTCAGCACCACGGGAAAGGTGCGCTCTCCGCGGTCGAGGATGCGGTCGTAGTTGAGCAGCTGGAGCAGGAAGGGCGCGCCGGGCGCGAGGCGGGTCGCCAGGCCCGAGAAGAAGGCCCGGACCTCGGCCTCCTCGCCGAGGTGGGGCAGCGTGTTGCCCACGCAGATTGCGCCGCCCTGGCCTGCGTCCACCTCATCCGCCAGGGCACCGAGCTCCGCCCGGACATAGCGGCCCTGCGGGTCGGCCTCCCGGGCGGCCTCCAGCTGGGAGGCGGAGGCGTCCACGCCGGTGACCACGAAGCCCAGCGCGGTCAGGAACCGGGTGTGCTCCCCGCTGCCGCAGCCCAGGTCGAGCACCCGCGGCGAGGGCGCCTGCTCTAGCGCGCGCTGGAGCAGGGGCGCCTCCCGCTGAAGCCGCTCGGGCCAGGCGATGAGGCCCCGGTAGGCGATGCGTCCGTAGGGATCGGGCTCAGGTGCGCTCATGGGCCGAGTGTAGCTTCCGGAGTCAGCGGGGCCAGAGCCAGCCGAAGACGCCGGCGCTGAGCAGGCCGTAGATGAGGGCGTCAGCC
The DNA here is from genome assembly GCA_046331485.1 of Holophagaceae bacterium. GTDB lineage: Bacteria > Acidobacteriota > Holophagae > Holophagales > Holophagaceae > Geothrix. The sequence continues at coordinate 35,687 of JAXLQS010000003.1, forward strand.
AGGTCCTTGGCCACGCTGCTCCAGGGCTTGCCCATCCAGATGCCCATCTGGATGCTGCCGAAGCCGTAGGCCAGGAAGGACACGGCGCCCACGACGCGGAACACCTGCAGGTAGTGGGTGCCGGGCGCCAGGGTGCGGCCCGCCAGGTAGGCCGCCATGAAGGCCACCAGCACCGTGTAGACGAACCACTTGCCCAGGGCCGCGCCCATGGCGGGGGAGCCGTTGGGCATCACCACCAGCATGGCCACGGGGCCCTCCTGGTACTTCGCCTGCATCTCGGGCTTGCCCATGTCCTTCATATCCGCGCAATGAGGCATCACGTACTGGCCCGGGGCCGGGGTCTCCTTCCGGATCGCGGCCCGCACCTCGTCCTCGTTGGCGAGGGTCTTGTAGTCCGAGGCGTGCCACTTCAGCACCATGTGGACGAGGCTGCTGGCGATGAAGACGCAGACGGCCGAGAGCAGGATGGGCAGCCAGAGCTGGGCGAGGGACACGTGGGCCATGACGACTCCTGGGAAGGGGATTGCTGGAGGGGGCGTCGGTAGGGTGGACTCGCGGAGGGAGCCGGTCAAGGGGTCCGGGGCCTCCGGGGCTTCTTCGGACCCGGGGCCCAGTGGGCGCCGGTGGCGGCGTCCACCGCGTCGATCCAGCCCGCCCGGGCCCCGGGGAAGGCGTCCGCGTAGGGCACGTAGGGCTTCAGGTCCAGCACGGGCGTGCCATCCAGCAGGTCGACCCCCCGAAGGCGGAGGGTGCGCCCCTCCACCGCCACCAGCTCCACTGCCGAGAGGCCGAGGGCGTTGGGCCGGTGGGGTGAGCGCGTGGCCAGCACGCCCCGCTTGCCCTTCGGCCCCCGGGGCGGCTGCACCAGGGGCGCCCAGCCCTCGCTGAGGTGGAAGGCGAAGATGAGCCAGACGCGCTCGAAGCCCGCCAGGTCCCGCAGCACGGTCTCGGGCAGCGCGGCGTCGAGCTCCAGGGTGGCCTCTGCGGGCGCGCCCGATTCCGTGCCCTCCACCACCGTGGGCTGGTGGGGCGCGTCGATGCGCTTCGCATAGGGTGTGCGCACGAACCCGATGGGGCGGTAGGTGAAGGCCGGGGAATCCATGGGTGAAGCGTAGCGCCCCCGGGACCCGGGATCCCATTGATCCCGGCGGCGCCATTGACTTGGGCTGGACGCGGAGGGCCATGGATAGGAGCATCAGCATGGCGGTGGATGCAAGCCGCCCACCTTCTTCCCGCCGCTCCTCCGGACTGCCTGCCCATGATCTATCGGATTGCCCACGCCGGATCGCGCCTCGTCGGCCGCCTCTGCTTCCGGCACCGCACCCTCCACCGGGAACGCCTCCCCGAAGCCGGCGGGGCCCTCATCGTGGCCAACCACGTGAGCTACCTGGATCCGGTGGTGGTGGGGATCGCCTTCCGGAAGCCCATCTTCTATCTGGCCCGGAAGTCCCTCTTCAAGGGCTTCCTCGGCTGGCTGCTGCCCCGCATCCAGGTGCTCCCCGTGGATCGCGGCAAGGGCGACCTCGCCAGCATGAAGCGCATCCTGACCCTGCTCAAGGAGGGCAACCGGGTGCTCATCTTCCCGGAGGGCACCCGGTCCCCGGACGGGCAGCTCCAGCCGGCGGAGGCCGGCATCGGCTTCATTCTGGCGAAGTGCGACGTGCCCGTGATCCCGGTGCGGATCTTCGGGGCCTTCGAGTGCTTCCCCCGGGGCTCCCACTGGCCGCGGCCGGGCCGCATCACCATCGTCCCCGGGCCTCCCGTGGATTTCTCGGCGCTGCCGCCGGAGCTCACGGGCCGTGAGCGCTACCAGGCCTGCGCCGACCAGGCCATGAGGGCCCTGGCCGAGATCCGGCCGGAGACCTGAGCCGCCCATGTGCCCCGACGATCCCCCGCGCCAGCGCCGGCCCCGCTACAAGGGCACCCATCCGCGACGCTTCGCGGAGAAGTACAAGGAACTGGCCCCCGCCCAGCACGCGGCCGAGCTGGAGAAGGTGATGGCCCGGGGCCACACCCCGGCGGGCACCCACCGGTCGATCATGGTGGCCGAGATCCTCGAGGCCCTGGCGCCCCGCCCCGGCGAGGTGGCCCTGGACGCCACCCTGGGCTACGGCGGCCACACGCGGGAGCTCCTGCCCCGCCTGCTGCCGGGGGGCCGGCTCTTCGGCGTGGACGTGGATCCCCTGGAGCTGCCCCGCACGGAGGCCCGCCTGCGGGAGCTGGGCTTCGGCGAGGAGGTGCTCACCGTGCGCCGCATGAACTTCGCGGGGCTGCCGCGGCTCAGGGCCGAGTCCGGGGGCTTCGACCTGGTGCTGGCGGACCTCGGTGTCTCCTCCATGCAGATCGACAACCCGGCCCGGGGCTTCACCTGGAAGGCCGACGGCCCCCTGGACCTGCGCCTGAATCCCCAGCGGGGACGCTCTGCCGCGGAGTTCCTGGCCACACTGGACGAGCAGACCCTGGCGGGGGTCCTCGTCGAGCATTCGGACGAGCCCCATGCCCTCGCCATCGCCCGGGAGGTGCAGGGCCGAAAGGTCCTCACCACCCGCGACCTCGCGGAGCATGTGCGCTCGGCGCTGCGTGCCGAGCGCCTGGACGAAGATGAGATCAGGCGGGCCCTCCAGCGCACCTTCCAGGCCCTGCGCATCGCCGTGAACGACGAGTTCACGGTGCTGGACCAGTTCCTTTCCCTGCTGCCGGGCGTGATGAACCCCGGGGGCCGCGTGGCCATCCTCACCTTCCACTCCGGCGAGGACCGCCGGGTGAAGAAGGCCTTCCAGCAGGGCCTGCGCGACGGGCTGTATGCGGAGATCGCCCCCGAACCCCAGCGGGCCTCCCCGGAGGAGCGCCGCGCCAACCCGCGCTCCACCAGTGCCAAGCTGCGCTGGGCCCGGCTTCCGCGAGGCTGAGGATTGCGATAGGGTCATCGGATATGTCCCAGACAGCCCCGCCCTCCCGATTCCGCACGGCCCTCCTCTGGACCCTGGCCGTGCTGCTCATGGCCGCCACGGTGGTCTACCAGCGGCGCACCGGGCCCACCCACCCGCTGCGGGGCGCGGTGAACGTGAGCGGCCGGACGGTCGCCTACCGGCTCATCCGCAGTGAGGAGACGGTGCGCGAGGCGCGTGTGGCCCTGCCGGATCCGGGTCTGCCCGCCTTCCTGGTGTGGCGGCGCTTTCCCACCCAGGAGGCCTGGACCCGGCAGGCCATGATCCCGGAAACGACCAGGGGCGTGGTGGAAGTGGCGGGCTACCTGCCGCAGCAGCCCCCCGCGGGCAAGGTGGAGTACACCATCGAGATCGCCGACCCCGCGGGGACCCGGCGCATTCCCGCCGGCGATCCCATCGTGCTCCGCTTCAAGGGACCGGTCTCCACCCCCCTGCTCCTCGCCCATCTCTCCATGATGTTCATCGCCGTGCTGGTGGGCTTGCGGGCGGGCCTGGAGGCGATCTTCGGCGCCGCCGCGCCCCGCCGCCTCCTGTGGATCACCCTGGGCTGCATGACCCTGGGCGGATTGATCCTGGGCCCCTTCGTGCAGAAGGCCGCCTTCGGCCACTACTGGACCGGCTTTCCCTGGGGCTACGACCTGACGGACAACAAGACCCTGCTCATGTGGGGGGCCTGGGTCCTCGCGGCCCTGGCCGCAGGGCCGCGGCCCCGCGGACGGGATGGGTGGAGCCGTGCCGCGGTGCTGGCCGCCGCCTTGGCCATGGCGGTGGTCTACCTCATCCCCCACAGCATGCGGGGCAGCCAGCTGGACTACAGCAAGGTGAAGGCCGGCGCCGACGCGAAGGAGGCCGTGGTCACCGGGCGCTAGCGGCCAGACGGCCCAGCTCCAGCGCGAAGCGCACCTGCTGCATCAGGCCCTCCAGATTCCAGGCGGGATCGTAGCGGTCCGTGGGCCGGTGGTAGTGGTTCAGGAAATCCGAGGCCTTCCGCTGGGCCGCGGCCTTGTCGCCCAGGTAGTCCCAGCCCCCATCCAGCGAAAAGCCCGGCGACAGTGCCGGCACGCCCGCCTTCATGAAGGGGAAGTGGTCCGAGCGGAAGCAGAGCCCCGCGGGATCGGCCTTGGCCGCCGCGATGACCAGGCCCGTGGCCTCGGCAGCCCGGGCACAGAGGCTCCGCAGCTTCGGGTCGTTCGATCCCAGCAGGCCGATGTCCCGCGTCGGGCCGATCACGTTCAGGCTCTCCAGGTTGATGTTCAGCACCGTGCGCGCCAGGGGCCAGAGTGGCGCGGCCACGTAGGCCGAGGCACCCAGCAGCCCCATCTCCTCGGCACAGGGGAAGAGGAACATCACGCTGCGCCCCAGGGGCCGGTGCACCAGGGCCTGGGCCAGGGCCAGCACGGCGGCGCAGCCCGTGGCGTTGTCCACGGCCCCGGCGTAGACCGCGCCGTCGGCCCCCTTGCCGAAGTGGTCCCAGTGGGCCGAGTAGATGACCAGCTCCTGCTTCAGGGCGGGATCGGTGCCCGGCAGGATGCCCGCCACGTTCCACTGCTCCAGGCTGCGCACCGTGTTGCTCAGCCGGCCGCGGGCCTGGATGGGCAGGTTCACTGGACGGAAGGAAGGGGCCTCCGCCCCAGCCCTCAGGGCGTCGAAATCCTGGCCGGCGGAGGCGAAGAGGCGCCGGGCGAAGGGCTCGGAGATCCAGCCCTGGATGGCCCCGGGCTGGCCCGTACCCTCGCGCTGGAAGCGCTCCTGAACCCACCCGTTCCGCACCACGGGCCAGCCATAGCCGGCCGAGGCGTCCGTGTGCACCAGCAGGGCGCCGGCGGCGCCGCGGCGGCGGGCCTCCTCGAACTTGGCGGTCCAGCGGCCCTGGAGGTTCTTCTCCTCGCAGCAGAGGGGCATGCCGCCCTGGCGGTCGCCCACCAGCATCACGAGGAGGCGGCCGCGCACGTCGAGGCCCTTGTAATCATCGCGGCCGTCATCGGTGATGCCGTGGCCCACGAACATCAGCGGCGCATCCACGGCCACGGCCGTCTCGGCTGCCGCCGCGCCCATCACCAGGTCCGTGCCCAGGAGCGGCGCCAGTCCCCCCTTCGCCCCTTCGAAGCGGAGGCCACTGGCGGCCGCATCCAGGCGCAGGCCGGACAGGCGGACCGTCTGCCGGTAGCTGGTCCCGTTCGCGGGCCGCAGGCCCAGGACCTGCAGCTGGGTCTCGAGGTAGCGCACGGCCAGCTCGCCGCCCCGCTGCCCCGTGCCCCGGCCCTCCAGCACATCGTCGGCCAGGAAGGCCAGGTGGGCGCGAAGGGCGGCCTCATCCACCCCCGGCCCCTGGGCCAGCAGGGTGGAGCAGGCCAGTACCGCACAGAGCAGGAATCGCACGAGGACCTCCCTGCCTCCCACCTTAGCGGGGCTGTCGGGGTTCGGCGATCCAGGCGACGGCGACGGAGAGGGCGTAGAGGCCGAGGAGGACGACGCTGAAGAAGATGGTGGTGACGATGACGTCGCCCGGCGTGAAGAAGGCGCTGAAGACGAGGATGGCCAGGGTGGCGTGGCGCCAGTATTTCAGCATCAGGCGGGCGGTCACGATGCGGAACTTGGCCAGGAAGAAGAACAGGACGGGCAGCTCGAACATCACGCCGGTGATGAGCGTGGTGGAGATGAAGAGGTCGAGGTAGTCCGAGGCGTGGAGGTTGGCCCGGAGGCCCGCGGAGGCGGCCTCCTGGAAGAGGATGTCGCCCAGGAACTTGAAGGCCTGCTGGTAGGCGAAGGCGGCGCCGGCCAGGAAGCAGCCCGAGGTGACCAGCACGAAGGGGATGACGAGGCGGCGCTCCTTGGGCAGGAGGCCGGGCCGGATGAAGGCCCAGACCTGGTAGAAGAGGAACGGCGCGGAGAGGAAGGCGGCGGCCCAGAGGGAGAGCCGCATCATGCTGAAGAAGGGCTCGGTGAGGTCGGTGAAGGCGAAGGGGTCGAGGGTGGCGACGGCCTTGCCGGTCTGGCGGGCCATGGCCTCCAGGAAGGGCTTCTGGGCCCAGGCCCAGAGCTTGAAGCGCCAGGCGTAGGTGAGGGCGAAGACCACCGCCACGGCCAGCAGGGAACGCACGATGCGCACCCGCAGCTCCTGCAGGTGCTCCCAGAAGCTCATCTTCTCGGGCGGGGTGGCTGGAATGGCCATGGTCCTCGGAGGGGAAAAGGGACCGGCCTCCGCAGGGAGGCCGGTCCGTGAAAGCCGCGCGGACCTACTTCTTGTCCTTGTCCACGACGACGTCTTCCTTCACGGAATCCGTGAGCTCGCGGCTGGCCTTCTTGAATTCCTGGATGCCCTTGCCCAGGCTCTTGCCCAGTTCCGGCAGGCGCGAGGGCCCGAAGAAGATGAGCAGCGCGATGCCGATCAGCAGGATTTCCATCATTCCCAGGTTGCCCATGGGGTGCTCCGTGTCAGGTGGATCGATCAAAAAGGGGCAGCGGCGCCTGCAAAACCTCAGGGCACCTTGAAGCCGAAACGGGTGTGGCAGGGCAGGCAGAAGTTTTCGGAGGCCCTGTGCTCGTGGTGGCAGCGGGTGCAGTCCGCCTGGGTGCCGTAGTGCCGGTTCAGGTGGGGATTGGTCGGCTTGACCTGGGCGGTCCGCGCGGCCAGGGCCTCGGGATCGTGGCAGGTCTGGCACTGGCGCATGGGGACCGCCTCGCGCTTGACCCCCTTGCCGTGGCACTGCGCGCAGGAAACCCCCCGCCCCGCGTGCTTGGAGGGCCCTGGGCCCTTGGCGGGGGCCGCGGTCAGGAGGGCGGTGGCCAGAAGGCTGGCGAGGCTCAGGCCGAGGCGTCGTGGAATCGTGAAGGTGTTCATGTCTTCTCCGTGCAAGCTGGGTCCAGGGATCAGAGGCGCGCGACGTGGCGCCCCGTCAGGTAGCCGAAGGTGTAGCAGCGCCCCAGCGAGAGGCCGAAGACGGTGAGCGGGTAGTCCACCCCGCCGTAGAAGCCGCCGCCCAGGTTGCCGATCAGGAAGAGGCCCTTGATGGGCTTGCCATCGGCATCCAGGGCCTGATGGTGCTCATCGACCAGCATGCCGGAGCAGATGGCGGAGAGCCGGACCCGCCGATGGATGCCGTAGAAGGGAGCCTTCGCCACCGGGGCCAGGAAGTTCGCGGGCTTGCCGAAATCGGCATCCTTCCCGGAAGCCACCACCTCGTTGTACCGCTTCACCGTCGCCACCAGGGTGGCGGGATCCACCTCGAGCTTGCGGGCCAGCTCCTCGAGGCTGTCAGCCCTGTGGGTGTTGACCTGGGACTCGAAGACGCCCTTCTTGGGGCTGGGGTCGTCGGGCATGTAGTTCTTCAGGCCCTCGGGCGGAACCAGCTTCCCGGGCCAGGTGGCGGCCTGGGTCATGTAGTCCGCGTCGAAGATCTGCGAGTAGTGGCCCGCGTTCTCCGCGTCCTTGAGGTAGTTGTTCAGCAGGGACATCTCCACGGTCTCGTTCACGAAGCGGCGTCCCTTGCGATCAACGGCCAGGAAGGGCATGTCGCACATGGACGCGGGGCCCGCGTCGAAGTCGTGGAGCATCTTCGTGTGGCCGATGGGTTCGAAGACGCCGCCCGCCCAGTAGGCGAGGGCGAAGCCATCGCCGGTCTTGTCCAGCTGCTTGCGCTCCAGGTGCTTCACGTCGGGGATGAAGTAGTCCGACATGGCCTTGTTGTTCTGGTAGTCGCCCGTGGCGAGGATGACGCCCTTCTTCGCCAGGAACTTGCGGTACTTCCCGTCCTGGCCCCGGGCGATGACGCCCTGCACCTCGCCGGAGCGGCTCTGCACCAGCTGCACGGCGGGCATCTGGTAGAAGAACTTCACGCCGGCCTTCTCCGCGGTCTTGGCCAGGGCGCGCATGCCGTCGCCGGTGGTGTAGGGCTTCGGACCGAAGAAGGAGGTGACGTAGCCCATGCCGTAGCCGTTGACTTTCAGGATCGCACGCTGGACCGGGCTGCCCTGGTCCACCACGGTGGCGCCACCCTGCTTGGCCCGGTCGATGACCCAGCGGACCGCTTCGCCGGAGTTGTAGGCCCACTGCCGGACCAGCTTCGGATTGCAGCGGTGGTTGCTGTCGGCGATCAGGCGGGCCACCAGGGCCTCGATGCCGGCCTTCTCGCTGGTGGCCAGGTCGACCCCCGATCCCGTATTGCCCTGGGACAGGGCGAAGGGCGCCTTCTGCACCACCGCCACCTTGGCGCCCTGCTCGGCGGCGGACAGGGCGGCAGGCACGCCCGAGGCCCCGGCACCCACCACCACGACATCAAAGGTCAGCGTCTCCGCGATCTCCCGGTCCCGGATGGGCTTCGGCTTGGGGAGGAAGGACAGGGTGGCGCCCCCATCCGAGCTGTGGGCATAGGTGCCGCCCCCCTTCCCCTCGGAGGCCCCGGCCGCCAGCGCCGGCATGGCACCCAGTCCGAGGAATCCGGCTGCGGCGGCCCCACCCGCCGCCCGGCCCAGGAATCCCCGGCGGGAAAGCCCCTGCTCTAGGACCTGGCGAGTGTACGCGTCCGGCGTCGTTGCTTCGTCCATGCGTTCTTCGCTCATGCGTTCTCTCTCCTTGTGTGGATGAATGGGTGGTGCGCCGCCATCGGCCGCCGCTACTTCGCGGCGTCCCCGGTGCCGGCCGTCAGCTCGCGTCCGGCCTTCTTGAACTCGTGGATGCTCCGGCCCAGCGACTTGCCCAGCTCGGGCAGGCGCGAGGGCCCGAAGAAGATCAGCAGGGCCGCGCCGATCAGCAGGATTTCAGTCATGCCCAGGTTGCCCATGGCGCACTCCTCGGTTGGCAGAGGCCCTCTGGAAAGCAGGCGGGAAGGGCCTGGCCTCATCTCAGGCCCCTCCCGCCAAGGCACATCAGAAGGTGTAGAGCATGCCCAGGCCGAAGCCGGTGGTGGAGGCACCGGGGGCCACGGTCCCCACGGGCGGGAACAGCGCGTAGCTGGCGGAACGCTCGTTGGTCATGCCATAGACCGAGGTGTAGAGGTCCGCGCTCTTGGAGAGGCTGTAGGTGTAGCCGGCGCTCCACTGGGCGCCCCCCAGCCCGTTCGTCGTGACGGGCCCCCCACCGACCACCGTGGCGCTACCGGCCGCGGCCTTGCCATAGGCGCCGAACAGCTGGTGCTTGGCCCAGCGGTGCTGGACCAGCAGGTACCAGGCATCCCGCTCGTAGTGGTTCACCTTCCCGGCCACGGTGTCATCCGTGTCGTAGGCCAGCCGCTCGACGATGGCCGAGACCTTGGTGCCCACGGGGAAGGCGTAGCTGGCCACCAGTTCGTGGCCCACGTCCTTGGAGGAGGCGTTGGTGAGCGTGGCCCCGGCGGATCCGCCCAGCTGCGCCAGACCGAAGTAGTCCTTGTGCTGCTCGAAGCCGTAGCTGATGGAGAAGGCGCCCTTCTTGTAGGAGAGCAGCAGCGAGTAGAGCTCCGGGCTGATGGAAGGCGCAGAGGCCGTGGCGGTGGTCGTCCCCTCGTTCACGGAGTAGGCCACGCGGCCGGAGAACCCGTTCAGGTCCGGGCTCCAGTACTGGATGCTGTTGCCCTGACGGCGGTTGAAGGCGGCATCGGCCTTGCCGTTGGCCCGTCCGTTCTGGGTCGTCGTCCCGGGCACGTTGAAGCCCGGGTTGGCCGTGAGGGCGTTGTCGAAGGGGCTGAGCCCGCGCAGCGCTCCGACGAACAGGAGCGGGAACTTGTAGGGGGTATCCCAATTGCCGTAGAACACGCGGCCCCAGGAACCTTCCAGGCCCAGGCAGCTGTTGCGGCTCGTGAGGGAGTTGGGCGCGTCGCCATCGGGGCTCACCGCGCTCTCGATCTGCCAGATGATCTTCAGGTCGTCGGCGATCTTGTAGCTGCCGCGGAAGCCGAGGTTCGAGGTGCCGGAGGTCATGCGGTTCCTGCCGGGCAGGTTGCCGAGGTCCCCGGTGTAAGCCGAGGCGGCCACCTGGGTGGCGCCGCCGGTGGCGGGGGAAAGGCCCGGGGCCGTGGCGCCACTGGTCTTGATGTGATCGACGAAGGGCAGGAAGGTACCGTAGATCTGCGTCTCGCTCACCTGGGCGGTGAGGAGGGCGGGCCAGGCGCAGGCCAGGGTTGCGGTCAGGGTTCGGAGCTTCAAGACAGACCTCCTCTGAGTTGCCTAGTGGCAACATTTCAATGGTTATGAACTATGTTGACCTATGGGTTTTCAATACCCACGACCAGGTCAGCTTAGACCTCCGGCTTCGAATCTGCCTGGTACCGATCCGACAATTTCTGGTGAAAGTCGTCCTCGAACCCGGATCCCCGGAACCTTCAGGCCTGGCCGGGCAGCTGCCGGACCCGGCGGAAGGCCGAGGGCGTCTCACCCGTGGCCTTGCGGAAGGCCTTGGTGAAGTTGGAGGGCTCCTCGCACCCGAGCAGCAGGGCGATCTGCTGGACGCTCATGTCGGAGTGGATGAGGAGGCGCTTGGCCTCGAGCATCACCCGCTCGATGATGAGCATCTGCGGGGTCTTCCCCAGGACCCCCTTGCAGGCGGCGCCCAGTCGGCGGGCGGTGCAGCGCAGCTTGCGCGCGTAGAATTCCACTTCCTTCTCGTCCTGGAAGCTCTTGTCCAGCAGCTGGAGGAAGGACTGGAAGAGCTTGAAGTCCGAGGTCCCGGGCGCCAGCTGCTGAGCGGACCGCTCCCGGATCTTCGACTGGAGGAGGTGGAGGAAGGCCGACAGCAGGTGGCGCAGCACGGGCTGGACGGCCTCGGTCCGGGCCTTGCCGAGGTCCCACAGCAGCCGGGCGAGGGTGGCCGCCTGCTGGACGACCTCGTCCTTGGGAAGGGGGAGGTTCGGCGAGGCGAGGAAATCCGAGAAGACCCAGGAGGCGTCCGCATCCAGGAAGTCCTCGCCGAAGTCGAACATCCAGCCTTCGTCCTGGGCATCCGGGAGGTAGAGGTGCGTCTTCCCCTTGGCCACCAGCATGACCCAAGGCCCCTGGATGCGCGTCTCGACCCCATCCACCCAGTGGGAACCCGAGCCCTTGGTGAGGAAGAAGACCTGATGAAACGGGTGGCTGTGAGGTCCAGGCTCCCCCATCCGCCAGTTGAGGTTGGAGCGTTCATCGAGGGGCCAGACGGAAAAGATGGTTTTCATGGGGAGATCCCTGGAGGCCAATAAACGCCCTGTTGATCATTTTTGATGACTTGGTTGTCACTTGCAAGACACCAGGCGCTCAACCAATCCCCGGCTGCGGCGTAAGCTGGCTGGATTCCCTGAGCCCGGAGCGTCGCATGCGCCTACTTCCCTTCGTCACTGCCGCCCTGGTCGCGGCCACCACCCTCAGCGCCCGCGCCCAGATCGATGCCCGTCTGATGCGCTACCCCGACGTGTCCGCCACGCAGATCGCGTTCACCTACGCCAACGACCTCTGGATCGTGCCCAAGACCGGGGGCACGGCCCAGCGCCTCTCCACCCCCAAGGGGGAGGAGGCCTTCGCGCGGTTCTCCCCCGACGGCCGCCACCTGGCCTTCACCGGGAACTACGACGGGAATCCGGATGTCTACGTGCTGCCCGTGGCGGGCGGCGTCCCGACGCGGGTGACCCACCATCCCATGGGCGACCGGCTCGTGGACTGGGCGCCGGATGGCAAGTCGCTGCTCTTCGCCTCCGGCATGGAGTCGGGGAAGGACCGCTTCAACAAGCTCTTCCTGGTGCCCAAGGAAGGCGGCCTGCCCAAGGCGCTGCCCCTGCCCTACGCCGAATTCGGCGCCCTCTCGCCGGATGGGAAGGTCCTCGCCTACCAGCCCATCAGCACGGACTTCCGCACCTGGAAGCGCTATCGCGGCGGCATGGCCTCCGAGATCTGGTTCTACGACCTGGAGAAGAAGACCGCCAGCCGCCTGCCCAGCCTCGATGGCTCGAACGACTCCCAGCCCATGTGGCACGGCGGCAAGCTCTACTTCCTTTCTGACCGCGACGGGGCGAAGCGCGCCAACATCTGGTCCTACGACCTGGCCGCCAAGGCCTTCAAGCAGATCACCTTCTTCAAGGACTACGACGCTCACTTCCCCGCCGTGGGCCCCGAGGACATCGTGGTCGAGGCCGGTGGCCGCCTGCACCGCATCGAGCTGCCCTCGGAGAAGGTCGTCGAAGTGAGGGTGGACGTGGTCACCGACCGCGCCACCCTGAAGCCCCGGACCGAGAACGCCAGCCGGCTGCTCCGGCATCCCGCCCTGTCCGCCCAGGGCAAGCGGGCCTTCTTCGAGGCCCGCGGCGAGATCTTCTCCGTGCCGGCCGAGAAGGGCTTCGTCCTCAACCTCACCCGCACCTCGGGGGCCGCGGAACGCCATCCTGCCCTGTCGCCCGACGGCAAGCAGGTGGCCTACTTCAGCGACCGCAGCGGCGAGTACGAGCTGTGCCTGCGCGCCGCGGACGGCTCCGGCGAGGAGCGCCAGGTCACGCACCTGGGCCCCGGCTTCCGCTATCGCATCAGCTGGTCGCCGGACGGCAAGCGCGTGGTCTTCGCCGACCAGGCCATGGGCATCCAGCTCTGCGACCTGGACACCGGCAAGGTGCAGCAGATGGACAAGGGGCTCTACATGTTCGAGGACCCCCTGGAGGGCTTCCGGGCCAGCTGGTCGTCGGACAGCCGCTGGGTCGCCTACGCCCGCGACACCGCCAACCAGAACAACGTGGTGGTCCTCTACGACACCCGGACCGGCACCCGCAGGGAAGTGACCTCCCCCTTCTACAACGCCGGGGATCCGGTCTTCGATCCGGAAGGCAAGTACCTCTTCCTCACCACCGGGCAGCAGTTCAGCCCCGCCTACAGCGACCTGGACAACAGCTGGATCTATGCCGCCACCACCCGCCTCGCCGCCCTGCCCCTGCGGAAGGACGTGGCCTCGCCCCTGGCGCCCCGGAACGACGCCGACGCCGCCAAGGAGGAGAAGAAGGACGACAAGAAGGAAGGCGGGGACAAGAAGGACGCCCCCAAGTCCGTGGAGATCGATGTGGAGGGCCTGGAGGCCCGCATGGTCCTGCTTCCGCCCGCGGCCGGCTACTACATGGATGTCGCCGCCGCCAAGGGCAAGCTCCTCTACCGGCGGGCCGCCCAGCCGGCCCTGGATGGCCCCACCAAGGGCACGCTCTTCGTCTATGACCTGGAGGAGCGCGAGGAGAAGGCCGTGCTGGCGGATCTGGACGGCGCCCTCCTGAGTGGGGATGGCTCCAAGGTGCTGGTGAACCGGAAGCTGGAGTACGCCCTCATCGACCCCAAGCCGGACCAGAAGTTCGAGAAGAAGCTGCCCACGGGCGAGCTCATGATGAGCGTGGATCCGGCGGCCGAGTGGCAGCAGATCTTCAATGACACCTGGCGCTTCGAGCGCGACATGTTCTACGACCCGGGCATGCACGGCGTGGACTGGAAGGCCATGCGCGCCCGCTACGGCAGCCTGCTGAAGGATTGCGTCACCCGCGAGGATGTGAACTTCGTCATCGGCGAGCTCATCTCCGAGCTGAACGCCTCCCATACCTACCGTGGGGGCGGCGATGTCGAGCAGCCCCTCCGCCTGGGCACGGGCCTGCTGGGCGCGGACTTCAGCCTGGAGAACGGGGCCTACCGCATCAAGAAGATCCTCCGCGGGGCGGACTGGGATGCCCAGGCCCGGGGCCCCCTGGCCCAGCCCGGCCTGAAGGTGAAGGCGGGGGATTACCTCCTCGCCGTGAACCGCATCCCGCTTGATGTGGCCAAGGATCCCTGGGCCGCCTTCCAGGGCCTGGCGGGCAAGACCGTGCTGCTCAGCGTCAACGACAAGCCCTCGCTCGAGGGCGCACGGGAAATCATGGTCGAGACCCTCGCCAACGACTACCAGCCCCGCTACTGGGACTGGATCGAGACCAACCGCCGCTACGTCGAGAAGGCCTCCAACGGCCGCATCGGCTACGTCTACGTGCCCGACACCGGCATCGGCGGCCAGAACGACCTGGTGCGTCAGTTCCGCGGCCAGTGGGACAAGGCCGGGCTCATCATCGATGAGCGCTTCAACAGCGGCGGCCAGATCCCCGACCGCTTCGTGGAGATGCTGGGCCGGAAGACCCTCAACTACTACGGCGTGCGCGATGGCAAGGACTGGCAGTGGCCCCCCGTCGCCCACGACGGCCCCATGGCCATGCTCATCAATGGCTGGAGCGGCTCCGGCGGCGACTGCTTCCCCTTCCTCTTCAAGAAGGCGGGCCTCGGCCCCCTCATCGGAAGGCGCACCTGGGGCGGCCTCATCGGCATCAGCGGCGCCCCCGCGCTCATCGACGGCGGCAACGTGACCGTGCCCACCTTCGGGATCTTCTCCAAGGAGGGCCAGTGGATCGTCGAGGGCTACGGCGTGGATCCCGACATCGAAGTGATCGACGATCCCGCCCTGCTGGCCCAGGGCAAGGATCCGCAGCTGGACCGCGCCATCCAGGAAGTGGAGGCCGCCCTCAAGCGGAACCCCATGGTCCATACCCGGAAGCCGGTCTACCCGAACCGCTCCCGCTAGCCCAGACCGGATGCGCCCCGCGAGCGCGGGGCGCAGCTTTGTACGCCTAGAGAACTTCCCTGAAGAAGTCCTGCATGTGCTGCCAGCTCCGCCGGTGGGCGGCCTCGTTGTAGGCGGCGCCCTTGCTGTTGTCGCTGCCCGCCTCCTTCTGCGTGAAGGCGTGGACGGCGTTGGCGTAGGCCACGAAGACATAGTCGGCCTTGGCCTGGCGCATCTCGTCCTGGAAGGCGGCCACCTCCTTGGCCGGGACCCAGGGATCCTCCGCCCCATGGCAGACCAGCACCTTGGCGGACAGGGGGCCCGGGGTGAAGCCCGCGGGCACGTCCAGCCCGCCGTGGAAGGAGACGACCGCCTTCACCGGCAGACCGCCCCGGGCCGCCTCGAGGGCCCCCGTGCCGCCGAAGCAGAAGCCGATGACGGCGATGCGGCCGCCGTCCACCCCCTTCTGGCCCTTGAGCGCCTCGATGGCCGCGGCGATGCGGCGCCGGTACAGGGCGCGGTCGCCCTTGAAGGAGCCCGCCAGCTTGCCCGCCTCAGCGGTGTTGGCGGGGCGCACACCCTCGCCGTAGATGTCGGCGGCCAGGGCCGCGTAGCCCAGCTTGGCCAGGTCGTCCGAGACCCGGCGCTCGTGGTCCGTGAGTCCCATCCACTGGTGGATCACCACCACGCCTGGAACCCTGCCCTTGGCTGCGGTTGGGTGGGCGAGGTAGCCCGCGAGTCGGGTAGCCCCGTCTGCGTAGGTCAGCGGTTGCCCGGCGAGGACGGGGAGGGCGGCGAGGGAGAGGGCGAGGACGGCGCGGCGCATTTGGCCTCCTGGGATGGGAGACCGATCCTATAGCTGTTTAAACCGCCATTCCAGGAAAACCCTCAGCGCCCGGTGCTGCCGTAGCCGCCGCTGCCGCGTTCCGTGTCGCCCAGGGCCTCCACGCTGGGTTCGGGTACCCAGGTCCAGCTGGCCACGGGGGCCACCAGGAGCTGGGCGATCCGCTCACCCCGTCGCAGCTCGAAGGGGGCCTCGCCGTGGTTCACCAGGAGCACCTGCACCTCACCGCGGTAGTCGGCATCGATGGTGCCCGGGGCGTTCAGCACGGTGAGCCCGTGGCGCAGGGCCAGGCCCGAGCGCGGCCGAACCTGGCCCTCGAACTTCGGCGGGATGGCCATGACCAGCCCCGTGGGCACGAGGCGCCGCTGCCCCGGTGCCAGGATCCATGTCTCACCCTCGGGGATCGCGGCCCGCAGGTCCATGCCGGCGGCATGGGGCGTGGCCGCCGCGGGCAGGTCGAGGCCGTGGCCGTGGGGAAGCTGGTGGACCGGAATATGCATGGCCTCCAGCCTCCAGCCTCCAGCCTCCGGACTCAAGCCCTTTCCTTGATCAGCTGCCCGCAGGCCCCCTGCACGTCCCGCCCCCGGCTGCGCCGCACGGTGACGAAGCAGCCACGGGCCTTCAGCCAGGCGGCGAACTGCTGGACCCGGTCATCGGAGGGCTGGTGGAAGGTGCTCGCGGCATGCTCGTTCATGGGGATGAGGTTCAGGTTGTGGGCGCCCCGCAGGTCCCCCAGCCAATCCGCCAGCCGGTTGGCATCGGCCTCGGTGTCGTTCTCGCCGGCCAGCAGCACGTACTCGAAGCAGAACTTCTCGCCCCGCTTCAGCCCCCAGTCGTCCAGGGCCCGGCGGAGCCGAGACAGGTTCCAGACGCGGTTCACGGGCATGGTGCGGTCCCGGGCCTCGTCGGTGGTGGCGTTGAGGCTGAGTGCCAGCAGGGGCCTGGGCTCCAGCCTCGCCAGCTTCTCGATGCCGCTCACCAGGCCCGAGGTGCTGACCGTGATGCGGTTCTTCCCGAGGCCCAGGCCCGCCGGATGGCACATGAGGCGGATGGCGCGGTGCAGGTGCTCCAGGTTGTGCAGGGGCTCGCCCATGCCCATGAACACCAGGGTCAGCTCGTGGCCGCGCCCGGGGCCCAGGGCCGTCATGAGGGCCAGCACCTGGCCCAGGATCTCGCCCGCCTGCAGGTTGCGCAGGATGCCCATGCTGCCGGTGGCGCAGAAGGTGCAGCCCATGGCGCAGCCCACCTGGCTGGAGATGCAGTAGGTCACCCGGGGATTCCGCACCCGGCGCGGCATGTGGACCGCCTCGATGCGCTTTCCGTCACCGAGTTCCAGGGCCAGCTTGGTGGAGCCGTCCTCCGAGGACTGGCGATCGGCCAGGAGGGGCAGGCGCAGGTCCGCCACGCCCTCGAGCCAGGCCCGGATGCCCGAACCCAGGTCCGGTTCGCCATCCTTCCAGGTCCAGGGCCGGTGCAGGCGCTTGAAGGTCTCCAAACCGCTGCCCGGACAGCCCAGGGCCGCCAGATCCTCGGGAAACAGCGACCAGGCCGAGGGCAGGCCGCCCCGTTCGGGGGCGGGACGGTCCCAGGGGCGCGCCTCCTCGATCATCAGGCCACCAAGTCCTGGGCCCGCACCTCGCAGCCCCGCCGGGTGCCGAGGGCGCTGAGGCCCAGCTGGGCGGGGTCCAGCAACTCCTGGGCCACGCGCAGCAGGTCCTCCGGCGTCACGGCCTCGATCTCGGCCATCTGCTCGTCCAGGCTGCGCAGCTCGCCCAGGTGGATGGCCTGATGGGCCAGGCTGAACATGCGGCTGCTGCTGCTCTCCTGGCTGAAGACCAGTCCCGTGCGGGCCTGCAGCTTGGCCCGCAGGAGCTCGTCGGTGTCCACGCCCCTGGCGCGGATGCGGGCGCATTCCCCCAGGGTGCGCTGCACGAGCTCGCGCAGCTGGGCCGGGGCGCAGCTGGCGCTGATCTGCAGGGCGCCGGTGTCGGCATAGGGACTGAGGTAGCTGCCCACCTGGTAGCAGAGCCCCCGGCGCTCGCGCAGTTCCATGAAGAGTCGCGAGGCCATGCCTCCCCCCAACACGTGGCTGAGCAGGTGGGCGGCCGCACGGTCCGGCGAGTGGTGGTCCGGAGCCGGGAAGCCCATGACCAGGTTGGCCTGCTGGAGGTCCTTGCGGGGCACGTTCAGGAGGAAGGGCCGGGTCCGCGCCCCGGGGCCGGGATCCTGCGCCGTTCCCTTCGGCAGGCGCTCCAGGATGGGCTTCAGCAGGTCGAGGAAGGGCGCCGTGTCGATGGCGCCGGCGGCCGCCACCACCAGGTTCGGGGCCCGGTAGGTATGCTCGAAGAAGGCCCGGGCCTCGGTGGGGCCGTAGCTCGAGACCTGGTCCCGGCGGCCGAGGATGGGGTGGGCCAGGGGCGTGCCCTCCCAGAAGCCCCCGTAGAACAGCTCGCTCACCCAGTCATCGGGCTGGTCTTCGCTTTGGGCGATCTCCTCCAGGATGACACCGCGCTCGCGGACCAGCTCCTCGGCCTCGAAGCGGGGCGCAGTCACCAGCTCCCCCAGCAGGTGCACCAGCTCCGGCAGCTGATCGGCCAGCACCTTGCCGTAGAAGCAGGCCACCTCCTTGCCCGTGAAGGCGTCCACATGGCCGCCCAGGCGATCCGTGGCGGCCGCCAGCTCATCGGGCGTGGGATAGGCCGCCGTGCCCTTGAAGACCGTGTGCTCCAGAAAGTGGGCCAGGCCCTCCTCCGCGGGGCCCTCGTGCCGGGAGCCCCGCCGCACCCAGAACCCCACCGCGCAGCTCCGCACATGGGGCAGCGGCTCGATCAGGATCTCGGTACCTTCGGGGGTGAGGGTGCGGTGCGGGGCATTCGGCATGGCCCCAGTCTACCGCCCGGGCCCTACCCCTCCGCCTCGCTACCGGCCAGGCCCACGGGGGTGCGATGGAGCTTCCAGCCGGCCAGGGCCCAGCAGAGGGCGCCGAAGGCCAGGAGGGCCAGGCAGGCCAGCGCAGGGTGGGTGGCCACCTGCTCCTGGGCCAGCAGCTGGTTGGCCTTGATCTCGGCGGCGCGGCTCCCGGCCAGGCTCTCGACATGGTGGGTGAAGGTGAGCCGCTGGAGGAAGGGCGGGAAGATCCGCACCAGCGGCTCCCAGAGGAAGAAGTAGATGGCCCCCCAGAGGGTGCCCCGCTTGAAGAGGAGTCCCACCAGGGTCATCAGGGCCAGCTCGCCCCACCAGGCGCTGACCAGGGCGGTCAGGCGCCCGGGCAGCAGGGCGGGATCCCCGCCGAGGACCTGGAGGCCCAGGGTGCCGATCACCAGCCAGGCCGCGCCCCAGGCGAACCAGGGCAATCCCTTGCCCAGGGGCAGGGCCCAGGCGGGGGCGGGCCGCACCAGCAGCAGGGGGAGGGTGCGCTGCTCCAGGTCCTCGCGGATGCCCGCGGGGGCCGCCACCAGGGCCATGATGGGCAGCATCATCTTCACCAGCACTTCATGGAAGATCTTGAGGGCCTCGCCGGGCCGGGGCCCGCCGCCCTCGCCGCTCTTGAGCTGGGCCACGGTGTAGATGATGAGGCTGAGGGCCACCGGCACCATGACCAGGGAGGCCAGCACCCAGCCCCGGCCCTGGAACACGCGCGGCAGATAGCCCCGCGCCGTGGCGCGGATCGTCGCCAGGGGAGAAGGGGCGGCAGTCATGCGTGGTCCTTGGTCAAGTATTGGAAGACAGCATCGAGGTTGAGATCCAGGGGGTCCAGCGCGCGGAGCGGGATGCCGCCTTCGGCCGCGGCCTTCTGCAGGCGGGGCAGGATGTCCCGGGGCGAGCGCACGGAGAGCACCACGGCGTCGTCCTCCATGCGCAGCGCGGCCAGCTCCGGCTGCTCCACGGCCCAGCGGGCCAGGACCTGGGCCTCGCCCGTCAGGCGCAGCTCCACCGGATGGCGGTCCAGCAGCTGGCGGATCTCCGTGACCGTGCCCTCCGCCAGCAGGCGGCCCCGGAACAGCAGGAGGATGCGGTCCGTGAGCTGGGCGATCTCGCCCAGGATGTGGCTCGACACCAGGATGCGGGTGCCCTGTTCCGCGAGGCTTCGCAGCAGGGCCATCAGGGTGAGGCGGGCCTCGGGATCGAGGCCATTGAAGGGTTCGTCGAGGATGAGCAGCTCCGGCCCATGCATGAGGGCCTGGGCCAGCCGGATGCGCTGGCGCATGCCCTTGGACATGCGCGCGAAGGTGAGGTGGGCGCGGTCGGTCATGCCCACGGTGGCGAGGGCCCCGGTCACGGCGGCGTCCAGCCCCTTGTCCGAAAGGCCCGACAGCTCGCCCATCATGCGCAGCCAGCGGTCGGCCCGCAGGCCCGTGGGCAGGCGGTCGCCCTCGGGCACCAGGCCCAGGCGGGAGAGCACAGCCGGGTTGCGGAAGGGGGCCTCGCCGAAGACCTTCACCTCGCCGCCGGAGGGCGGCAGCAGGCCCGAAAGCAGCTGCAGCAAGGAGGACTTCCCGGCGCCGTTGGGGCCCAGCAGCCCTGTGATGCCGCCGCCGTCCGGCAGCTCGAAGGTGGTGGGGCTGAGGCCCAGGATGGGGCCGTAGCGGAGGGAGGCGCGGTCGAGAGAAATCATCAGATCACCGCCTCAGAGGGGCGTGTGCGCCTCGCGGCCACGAAGGTCCAGAGGGTGATGTGGAAGGCCGTGCCCAGGATGGCCGGGAGCCACCTGACCATGGGCTTGTCCACGCCGACGAGGAGCTGGGGCCAGGCCTCGGCCAGCATGACGGGGTTGAGGGCGTCCACCGCCTGGATGCCCGTGAGCCCGTGGATCATGGAGGCCAGGGTGCCGGCCCCCAGGACGAGACCCAGGACCCAGCCGATGCCGGCCCGCGGGGTGGCGGCCATGCTGGAGGCGCCCACGGCCAGGGAGCCCATCAGGACCGAGCTGATGGCCATGGCGGGCAGCAGGCGCAGGGGCGCCGTGGCCCAGACTGGCCCGTTCAGCCCCGCCAGCAGCAGGGACATGGCCCAGGGCAGCAGGGCGAAGGGCAGCAGGATGAGGAAGGGCAGTGCCGAGGCGAAGCCGAGCTTGGCGAGCAGATAATCCCGGGGCGCCACCGGGTGGGCGTACATCAGGGGCCGCACGCGGTAGAGCGTGTCCCGCGCCACGAGGCCCCCGCCCACCAGGGCGACGAGGAACCAGAGCAGGTAGCTGGCGGGGTTCAGCAGGTCCGCCTGGAAGTCCGCGCCCTGGGTGAGGATGGCCTTGGCGAAGTCCTGCATGGGCTTGAAGGTCTGGTTGGTCTGGAACAGGTGCTCCATGTAGATCCGCGCCACCTTCACGAGGAGGACCGCCAGGAAGGCGAAGCCGAAGAAGCGGCCGATCTTCTGGCGCCAGAGCCGCGTCAGGTCGAAGCGCATGAGCACCAGGGCGGGCGGCTGGCCCCGGTGCAGGTCCGTGGCCGGAGGCAGGGTGGGGGCGTAGATGGGCATGGCCTAGGCTCCCGTCTGGGGATGCAGGGCGCGGAGCAGGACTTCGTCCAACCGGTCGTGCCGCGGGGTGACCTGCACGAGGGTGGCGCCCCGGGCCTGGGCCCAGCGGAAGGCGCCCGCGGGATCGGCTTCCGCCAGCTCCAGGTCGTAGAGGCCGTTGCGCGCCTCCAGCACGGCTCCCAGCTCGGCCAGCGCGGCCTCCTGCGCCGGTTCCAGGGGATCCAGGAAGCGCAGCTCCACGCGCTTTGCCAGGGCCTTCCGGAGGCCCGCCATGGAGCCCGCCGCCTTGATCTCGCCCTGGTCGAGGATCACAAGCTGGTCCGCCACCCGCTCCACGTCGCCCAGCAGGTGGGAGGCCAGGATGACGCCCGTGCCCAGCTCCGCATGGACGCGCAGCACCAGGTCCAACATGCGGCGCCGCCCGTCGGGATCGAGGCCGTTGGTGGGCTCGTCCAGGAAGATCAGCTCGGGGCTGTGCACCAGGGCCTGGGCCAGCTTCACCCGCTGGCGCATGCCCGTGGAGTAGCCGCTGACCGGGCGGTAGCGGGATTCGTCCAGTCCCACGAAATAGAGCACCTCGTGGGCGCGGTCCCGGGAGGCCTCCGGCGCCAGGCCGCTCAGCTCGCCCCAGAAGGCCACCTGCTCGTAGGCCGAGGCATCCTCGATGAGGGCATCGTACTCCGGCATGTAGCCGATGCGGGCCCGCAGCCGGGCCGCCTCGGGCGCGCCCAGGGCCACGCCCAGCACGGAGCCGGTGCCGCCCGAAGGCGTCAGCAGGCCCAGCAGGGCCTTCAGCAGGGTGGACTTGCCGGCGCCATTGGGACCCAGCAGGCCCACGATCCCGCGGTCGAGCGAAAGGCTCAGGCCCTTCAGGGCGGGCGCCGCCGAGGCGGCGTAGCGCACTTCCAGGTTTTCGAAGGCGATCAAGATGAACTCCAGGATGAAGGCGGCTACGAGGCGGGCGCTGAAATGGATTAGGCTGTACCCCATCCTCCCACCACCCGGACCCCGCTGCATGCAACTCCTGGACTGGCCCTTCCTCGATGCCCTGCAGGCCGGCGCCCTGTTCTCGCTCTTCATCAGCTTCGGAACGGACGCGCTGTCCCGCCGGGATCGCATGATGGGCTGGCTGTCGCTCACCTGCCTGCTGGTGGGCCTGCGCCATGCCGTCCTCGTCCTCGGCACCCTCCCGTCCGCCAACCCAGACCTGGTGGACCGCGCCCAGAGCCTCCTGGTGAGCTTCGGTTTCCTCGCCCTCTGCACCGCCCTCACGAACCTCTTCCCCCGCCACGTTCCGCGCTGGTTCCCCGGGTGGATCGCCCTGGGCATGGTCCCGAGCTACGTCCGCAACCTCCTGCTGCCCCACCCCGGCCTCTGGGACACCTGGCTGCACCACGCGGCCAACCTGACCTACCTCGTGGGCTGCGGCCTCATCATCTACTGGACGCTCCGGGCCCGGCAGGACCAGGACCCCATGGGCCGGCGGCTGTTCCTGGGTTTCCTGGGCCTCACCCTGCCCGTGGTGGTCGAGATCGCCGCCCTCAGCCTCTTCGACCTGAAGGTCCGCCTCTCCGGGTTCAGCCTCGTGTTCCTGTCCATGGGCGTGGGCACCTCCTGGCAGTGGCTGAAGGTCCGCGGCATGGAATCCCGCATCCACCGGGCCGAGTCCGAGGTGGAGGTCTGGCGCAGCCTGGTCCCCGGCCACGCCTTCCGCACCGACCGCCCCTCGCCCCTGATGGAAAAGGTCTTCGGGCCCTCCTGGCCGGAGCGCGTGAAGGGCACGCCGGATGCCCCCCTGGTCGGCCTGGACGGCGTCACCTACCGGGTGCACAGCCGAGTGCTCCAGCACCAGGAGCGGATCGGCTGGTACGAGCGGGACGAGCAGACCCAGCCCGGCCATCGGGGCTTCCTGTCCGGCTGGGTGGTGGGCCTGGGCATGGAGGAGGGCCCGGAGCAGGCCCGGATCCAGTCCCTGCTGCGCGCCTGGGGCGCCGAGGTGCAGGTCTGGGGCACGGTGCCGCCCCGGGAAGGGCCCTACCCCAGCGTGCTGCTATGGGCCCGGGAGCCCAGCATCCTCTCGGTCTGGCGCGAGGACAGCCTGGTGCGGAGGCGGCCCCGGTGGATCCAGATCGGCGGTCCCAGCACGGAAGGCCCCCACGCACGCCTGGAATCCGGGCCCTCCGACGAGGTGTTGCGGAGCACCCTCGAGCGCCTCCTCTCCCGGCACTGAACCTGGGGCACTTGCCCCAAGGCCCGGCATCCATCGGAGAATGGGGCCATGAGTATGAAGCTTGAGCGAAACACCACTTTGGCGACCATTCGCCGAAGGCAAACAGGACCGGCTGCGCAGCAGACGGCCCCGAAGGGGCGAGCGCCATTTGCGCGAGTCAAGCCGAAGCCCGAAGGTCGCGGCACAGGGTGGCTCCGCCTCGGCAAGCGGAGTGCGCCGGAGCACGCGCAGCGTGCGTTAGGCGGAGGTGCCGCGTGAGCTTCGCCCATCTCCACCTGCACACCGAGCATTCCCTCCTCGACGGCCTGACGCGCATCCCCGACCTGGTGAAGAAGTGCCGGGCCTCGGGCATGCCGGCCGTGGCGGTCACGGACCACGGGAACATGTTCGGGATGATGAAGCTCTTCGACGCCTGCGAGAAGACGAAGGACGCCGAAGGCAACTGGGCCGTGAAGCCCATCCTGGGCTGCGAGGTCTATGTCGCGCCGAAGACCCGCTTCGACAAGAAGCTCGAGGCCAAGAACCTCACGGGTGAGGAGGGGCTGGAGGACTGCGTCGATCCCAGCGGATCACGCGACGCGGGCTACCACCTCGTGCTGCTGGCGAAGAACTCCGCGGGCTTCACCAACCTCTCCAAGCTGGTGTCGGCGGGCTTCACCGAGGGCTTCTACTACAAGCCGCGCATCGACAAGGACCTCCTCCGGGAGCACAGCGAGGGCCTCATCGCCCTCTCCGCCTGCCTGGGCGGCGAGGTGCAGGCCCGCATCCTCCAGAACCGCCTGGACCAGGCCGAGCGCGTGGCCCGCGACTTCCGGGACATCTTCGGCGAGGACTTCTACCTGGAGATCCAGGACCAGGGCTTCGACAAGGAGAAGGAGATCATCCCGTACCAGGAGCAGCTGGCCGCGAAGCTCGGCATCCCCCTGGTGGCCACCAATGACGCCCACTACCTGAACCACGCGGACGCCGATCTCCACGACACCCTGCTGTGCATCGGCACCAAGACCACCAAGGCCAAGGAGAAGCGCATGCGCTTCTCCACGGACCAGTTCTTCGTGAAGACGCCTGAGGAGATGCGGGCGGTCTTCCCCGACCACCCGGAGTACCTGGAGCGCACCCTCGAGATCGCGGCCAAGGTGGACCTCTTCCCCATCACCCGCAAGCCCGTCACGCCTCGCTTTCCCGTGCCCCAGGGCTACGACCTGGAGTCCTACTTCGTCCACGTGGCCAAGGAGACCTTCGAGCAGCGGCTGGCCGGATGCCGCCCGCTCTGGCAGGCCGGCGCCCTCAAGCACCCCGAGGAGAAGTACCGGGAGCGCCTGGCCTTCGAGCTGGACATGATTCTCAAGATGGGCTTCCCCGGCTACTTCCTGCTGGTCTGGGACTTCATCCGCAAGGCCCGGGAGATGGGCGTCCCTGTGGGCCCCGGCCGCGGATCGGCCGCGGGCAGCATCGTGGCCTGGTCCATGATGATCACCGACATCGACCCCATGCAGTACGACCTGCTCTTCGAGCGCTTCCTCAACCCGGAGCGCGTGTCCATGCCCGACGTGGACATCGACTTCTGCCGCGACGGCCGCCAGCGCGTCATCGACTACGTCACCGAGAAGTACGGCCAGGACAAGGTGAGCAACATCGTCACCATCAACCAGCTCAAGACCAAGGCCGTGATCAAGGACGTGGCGCGGGTCTTCGAGAAGGACTTCGCCTTCGCCAACAACCTCACCAAGCTGGTGCCCCAGGAGCCGGGCAAGCCCATCACCGTGGGCGAGGCCCTGGAGAAGAGCGACAAGCTCCGGGAGCTCTACGAGTCCGATCCCGAGGTGAAGAACATCCTCGACATCTCGGCCCGGCTCGAGGGCCTGGCCCGCAACACGGGCGTCCACGCGGCAGGCGTCATCATCGCACCGGACGAGCTCACCCAGTTCGCCCCGCTGTCCATGGACAAGGACAAGAAGGTGATGGTCCAGTACACCATGGGCGAGGCGGAACGCGCAGGCCTGCTCAAGATGGACTTCCTCGGGCTGGAGACGCTTACCCAGATCGCCAAGACCCAGGAGGTCATCGCTCGGCGCCATGGCCAGCCCAAGGACATGACCACCATCCGGACCTTCGACGACAGGAAGACCTTCGAGCTCTTCGCGGCCGGCGACACCGATGGCGTCTTCCAGTTCGAGTCCGGCGGCATGAAGCAGCTGCTGCGCCAGCTGGGTCCCGACCGCTTCGACGACCTCATCGCCCTGAACGCCCTCTTCCGCCCCGGCCCCCTCGGCGCCGGCATGGGCACCACCTACGTGGAGCGCCGCCACGGCCGCGAGCCCGTGACCTACATGTTCCCCGACCTCGAACCCATCCTGGCGCCCACCTACGGCGTGATCCTCTACCAGGAACAGGTCATGCAGATCGCCAGCCTCATCGCCGGGTACTCCCTGGGCGAGGCCGACATGCTCCGCCGCGCCATGGGCAAGAAGGACAAGGAGAAGATGGCGAAGGAGAAGACCAAGTTCATCGAGCAGGGCGCCACCCGCGGCTATGACCGGAGCAAGGTCGCCGAGCTCTTCGACCTCATCGAGTTCTTCGCCGGCTATGGCTTCAACAAGAGCCACAGCGCGGCCTACGCCATGGTGGCCTACGAGACGGCCTACCTGAAGGCCAACTTCCCCGTGGAGTTCATGGCGGGCCTGCTCTCCACCAAGTCGGGCCGCACCGACGACGTGGCCAAGTACGTGCAGAACTGCCGGGAGCGGGGCATCGACGTGCTCGGCCCGGACATCAACGAATCCACCCTCGACTTCACAGCGACCTCCGACCGGCAGATCCGCTTCGGGTTCGCCGCCGTCAAGGGACTGGGCGATGCGGCCCTGCAGGCCATCCTCGAGGCGCGGCAGGCGGAGGGCCGCTTCAAGGACCTCTTCCACGCCCTCAAGAGCACCGACCTCCAGAAGGCCAACCGCAAGGTCTGGGAATCCCTCATCAAGGCCGGCGCCTTCGACAGCCTGGAGCCCAACCGGGCCGCCCTGCTGCAGGGGCTGCCCGATGCCGTCTCCGCCGCCTCCCGCGGCAGCGAGGACACGGGCATGATGAGCCTCTTCGACGATGCGGAGATGGCCACGCTGAGCGAGGACTGGCGCGTGCCGGAGAACATCGAGCCCTGGGACCGCAAGACCCGCCTGGCCGCGGAGCGCGAGGTGCTGGGCCTCTTCGTCAGCGGCCATCCCCTGGAGGAGTTCGCCGACGCCATCCAGGTCCACACCCACGGCACCCTGGCCAAGATCCTGGAGGACGCCACCTCCGGCCGCCTCCGGGACCGCAACGAGGTCACGCTCGGCGCCATGGTCTCCACCGTGGCCTTCAAGACCAACCAGAAGGGAGAGCCCTGGGCGATCCTGCAGGTGGAGGACACCACCGCCAAGATGGAGGTCCTCCTCATGGCCAGCAAGTGGGACCCCCTCACCAAGAAGTCCAGCCTGAGGCCCTTCGAGCGCTACCGCCACTTCGCGGTGCCCGAGGCCATGCTGCGCATCACCGGCGAGCTGCGGGTCGAGACCATCCAGGGCAACGGGAATGGCAATGGCGGCGACGGCGAGGAGGACGAGGAGCAGACGGTGGTGAAGGTCTTCGCCACGGCGCTGGAGCCCCTGGAGGGCTACCAGGGCCTGGGCTTCACCGGGGCCCTGGTCCGCCTGCCCCCGGGGGAGTGCCCGCCCCGCCTCGCGACCATCTTCAGCGGCCACCTGGGCGAGCTCCCCGTCACCTTCGAGTACCGCTCCAAGGAGGGACTGGTGGCCCGGGTACGGGCCGGCCGCGACCTGCGTCTGAAGTACGACGAGGGGCTGAAGGAGAAGGTGGCCAAGGAGACGGGCTGCGCCCTGACCTGGACCTACTGAGGCCCCCCGGGAGTATCCTCAATCGCATGAACAAGCCCCTAGCCGCGCCCAAGCCCGACCTCCACGCCGTCGTCGAAGCCCTGGCCGAAGCCTCCACGGCCCTGACCGAGATGCCCCTGGGCCGCCGGGAGTTCCCCTCTCGCACGGCCGTGGCGGCCCTCATGGAGGACCTGCGGGCCCTGCTCTTCCCGGGCTACTTCGGCCCCTCGGAGCTCACGGCCGAGACCCTCCGCTACCACCTGGGCGCCCGCCTCGACCGCGTGCTCCACGGTCTGGCCGATCAGATCCAGCGCGGCCTCATGGCCACGGATCCCGCCTGCACCGAGTGCCGGGGCCGCTCTGTGGACCTGGCCCAGGCCTTCCTGGCGCGGCTCCCCGAGGTGCGGCGCCTGCTGGCCACGGACATTCAGGCGGGCTTCGAGGGCGACCCGGCGGCCACCAGCCCCGAGGAGGTGCTCTTCTCCTACCCCGGCCTGCTGGCGGTGGCCAGCCAGCGCCTGGCCCACGAGCTGCTGAAGCTCGGGGTGCCCCTCCTGCCCCGCATGATCACCGAGCACGCCCACAGCCTAACTGGCATCGACATCCACCCCGGCGCCCAGATCGGTGAGCGCTTCTTCATCGACCACGGCACCGGCGTGGTCATCGGCGAGACCTGCGTCATCGGCCGCAACGTGCGCCTCTACCAGGGCGTGACGCTGGGGGCCAAGAGCTTCCCGCTGGACGCCGAGGGCCATCCCGTCAAGGGCGTGCCCCGCCATCCCGTGGTGGAGGACGATGTCATCGTCTACTCCAACGCCACGGTGCTGGGCCGGATCACCCTGGGCAAGGGGTCCGCCATCGGCGGCAATGTGTGGCTCACCCGCAGCGTGCCGCCCGGCAGCGTCATCACCCAGGCCAACGAGAAGGACGGGATGCCCTCATGAGCGTCCTGCTGCGCTTCGTCTTCTCGGCCATCGGCCTGCTGGTGGCCTGCTCGTTCGTGCCCGGCCTCGGCCACGGCTCCTTCCTGGACCTGCTCATCGTGGCCGTGATCCTGGCCGCGCTGAACACCACCGTCGGCAGCTTCCTCAAGGTCATCGCCCTGGTGCCCATGGCCTGCTCCTTCGGCTGCTTCAGCCTCGTCATCAACGGGCTGGTCTTCTGGCTGGCCGGGGCGCTGTCCGCGAAGCTGGGGCTCACTTTCACCGTGAGCGGCTTCTGGGCCGGCTTCTTCGGCGCCCTGGTCTCCAGCTTGGTCGCCTCGGTCCTCGGCGCGATCTTCATCCCCAAGGACCGCCAGCGCCCCCAGGGTCCCCCGCCGCCGATCAAGGTCGTGAACTGACTCCGGCCGGCTCCAGAAGCCCGCGCACCGCGGCCTCCGTAGCCTGCAGGAACGCCTCGGGACTGGGGAAGTCCTCCGGCCGCAACGGCTGGCCCACCCTGATCCGGTAGCCTCCACCCTGCACCCGCCAGGTGCCCCGCGGCAGGATGCCCAGACCACCCCGGATGGCCAGGGGCACGATGGGCACCCCCGCCGCCAGGGCCAGGTGGAAGGTCCCCTTCTTGAAGGGGAGGAGCCGCCCATCCCGGCTGCGGGTGCCCTCCGGAAAGGTCATGACGCTCTGGCCAGCCCGGATGCAGTCCGCGGCCAGTTTCAGGCTCCCCCGGGCGGCCTGGGGATCGGTCCGGTCAATGAAGATGAAGTCCGCCAGCCAGATGACCCAACCCAGGAAGGGCACCCGGGCCAGTTCCCGCTTGGCGATGAAGACGGGCCTGCCCGGCAGGGTGGAGATCAGCAGGGGCGGGTCCAGCAGGGAGGTGTGATTGCCCACGAAGATCACCGGTTGGCTCCCCTCGCGGATGGACGCCGACAGCCCCCCCCAGCCATCCAGCTCCCGGCGGATGCCGAAGGCCCATGCCATGGCGCGGATGTAGCGCGGGGCCACCGCCCAGAAGGCGCCCGGCCCCCCGAGGAAGGGCGCCAGCAGGAAGCAGAGGGCCACGGCCAGCGCCAGGGCCAGGGAACCGCCGACCCAGACGAGGAGCGGCCGCAGGAACGGACGGCCAGCCATGTCCTACTGGGGCGGCAACAGGACCGCGTCCTTGAGATACACCGGGAACTGCGGGATGTCGCCCATGCCCCGGCGCCATTCGGTCCGCACCTTGCCGATCTTGTCCACGGCCTCCATGCCCGAGACCACGCGGCCGAAGGCGCAGTAGCCGAACCCCTCCTCGCTGAAGCCGTGGGGATCCAGGCTGGGGTTGTCCACCAGGTTGATGTAGAACTGGGACGAGGCGCTGTGGGGGTTCTGGGTGCGGGCCATGGCGATGGTGCCGCGGGTGTTCTTCAGGCCGGCCTTGAAGGTGGAGCCCACCTCGTTGAGGATCGGGTCCCGGGTGGGCTTCTCCACGAGGGTGTCCAGCATGCCGCCGCCCTGGATCATGAAGCCGTCGATGACGCGGTGGAAGATGGTGCCCCGGTAGAAGCCGTCCTTCACGTACTGTAGGAAGTTCGCCACGGTCTTGGGGGCCAGGCCCGGTTCCAACTCCACCACGATGGGCCCGTAGCTGGTGAGCAGCTGCACCCGGGGTTTGGCCTCGGGCGCTGGCGCTGGAGCAGCCGGGGGGACGGGCGTCTGGGCGGCCAGGGCCACGCTGACGGTGGCCAGGGCCAGGGCGACGAGGGCGGATCGGAACACGGGAACTCCTGCGGAGCGGAAGCTGGGTGTGAGTGAGCTTAACGGAAAGGGGCGGACCGGCCCAGGCGCCGGGCCGCAGGCCTGCCCTCACCAGATTCTGCCGCGAAGGGGGAGAAGGCTCCCGCTATCGTAGAGCCATGCCCTTCCTCGACCTGCCGCCCTGGATGCTGTCCCTGCTCTTGGCGCCCTTCGGCCTCGTGGTGGGCTCCTTCGGCAACGTGCTGATCCACCGCCTGCCGCAGGAGGCGCCCGCCGATCGGAACGTGGTCACCAAGGCCAGCCACTGTCCCAGCTGCAAGGCAGAGATCAAGCCCTGGCACAACGTGCCCCTGCTGGGCTGGCTGTGGCTGCGCGGCCGGTGCGCGGCCTGCGGCTGGAGGATCCCGGTGCGCTACCCGCTGGTGGAGCTGCTGACGGGGCTGCTGTTCGCCGCCTCGCCCTGGCTCTTCCCCTTCGGCACGCTGATCTGGTTCAAGGGCCTCCTCTGCGGCTTCGCCCTGATCGTCCTCTTCTTCACCGACTTCACCGAGATGATGCTGCCGGACGTGGTGCAGTTTCCCCTCATGGCCCTGGGGCTGCTCTTCACCCTGCCCCAGCTCCTGCGGCCCGAGGCCCTGCTGAAGGTCTGGACGGGCCCCGGCGAGATCCTCCAGGCGCTGACCTTCCACAACGGCCTGCAGCCCGCCCCCGCCTGGCGCGGCTTCGATCCCGCGGTCACCTGGCAGGCCAGCCTCATCGGCCTGGCCGTGGGCTACGGCGTGCCCGCCCTCATGAACCAGCTCTACAAGGCGATCCGCAAGACCGACGGCCTGGGCATGGGCGACTTCAAGATGCTGGCCTGGCTGGGCGCCTTCTGGGGCTGGGCCCCCATGCTGGGCATCCTCTTCCTGGGCGCCGGCCTGGGAGCCGCCGTGGGCGTGCCCCTCATGCTGATGCGCAAAGGCGATGGCCAGACCATGCTTCCCTTCGGCTGCTTCCTGGCCCTGGCCACACCCATCGTGGTGTTCTTCGGGCGGGCCCTGTGGCTGGGGTACCTGGGGCTGGTGGGCTAACCCCTCGATCGGCCCTGGCGCCGATACACTCAGGGCCTCCCCCTTTCTTCCTCGGGACACCATGGCCCCTCCTCTCCGCGAACCACCCGTCCATGACGACCTCGGCCTGGGCCTCCAGGCGGGGCCCGCCCGAGGGGTCAACAAGGACGGCACCTTCAATGTGCGGCGCCGGGGCCTGCCCCGCTTCCGCCCCTACGAGGTCTACCACCACCTCATCACCATGGGCTGGACCCCCTTCCTGGGGCTCCTGCTCCTGGCCTTTGTCCTCACCAATGCCCTCTTCGCCCTCCTGTACCTGGGCATCGGGATGGAGCACTTCGCCCGGCCCGGCGGGGAGACGCTTCCCGACCGGCTGCAGGACGCCTTCTTCTTCAGCGCCCAGACCCTCACCACCGTGGGCTATGGCCACATCAGCCCCAAGGGCACCCTCGCCAACGCCACCGCAGCCCTGGAATCCCTGCTGGGGCTTCTCAGCTTCGCCCTGGCCACGGGCCTCCTCTACGGACGCTTCTCCAGACCCCAGGCCTGCCTGCGGTTCAGCGCCCTGGCCGTGGTGGCTCCCTACGGGCCGATCACCGGCTTCATGTTCCGCCTCGTCAACATGCGCAGCAACCAGCTCATCGAGGTGGAGGCCACGGTGAGCCTGTCCTTCGAGGACCCGGGATCCGGCCTGCGCCGATTCACCTTGCTGCCGCTGGAGCGGGCGAAGATCCACCTCTTCCCCTCCAACTGGACCGTGGTTCATCCCATCGATGGGGAAAGCCCCCTGTGGGGCAGGACCGACGAGGACCTGCGCCGGGCCAAGGCAGAGTTCATCGTCCTCATCAAGGCCTTCGACGACACGTTCTCGCAGACCATCTACGCCCGGACATCGTACACCGCCGAGGAGGTCCGCTGGGGCGCGCGGTTCAGCCCCATGCTCTTCCCGGCAGCGGACGGCATGACCGACCTGGATGTGGGGCGCCTGGATGTCCTGGAGGAAGCCGTCAGGACCCCTGGCTCAGCTCCATCAACACGCCTCCCGTCTCCGCCGGGTGGATGAAGGCGACTCGGCAGCCGTGGGCGCCGTTCCGCGGGGCCTGGTCGATCATGCGCACGCCCTTGGCCAGCAGCTGGGCCACGGCGGCGTCGATGTCGTCCACCTCGAAGCAGACGTGGTGGATGCCGGGGCCGCGCTTGGCCAGGAACTTGCCGATGGGACCTTCGGGATCCGTGCTTTCGAGATACTCCAGGGTGCTCTCGCCCACGGGGAAGAAGGCCGTCTTCACCTTCTGCTCGGCCACCTCCTCGGTGTGGTCGGGGGCCATGTCGAAGAGCCGCGCCATGCGCGCCATGGCTTCGTCCAGGCCCGTGGCCGCGATGCCCAGGTGGTTGATGCGGAGCAGCTGCATGGGGCCTCCCGGGCCCATTGTAAGGGGGGCGGCCGGAGGTTGAAGCCTGGGTTCCGGCTTACAGGGTGGAGTGCTTCCCGCTGGCCCGCGGGAAGACCTCCTGCGCACAGTCCGGGCAGATGCCGTGGGTAAACTCCGCCTCGGTGTGCTCATTCAGGTAGGCCTCAAGCTGGTTCCAGTAGCCCTTATCATCCCTGATCTTCTTGCAGTGGCTGCAGATGGGTAGCATGCCGCCGAGGGTCTTCACCTCCGCGAGAAGCCGCTCAAGGTGCTCATGGCTGGCCCGCTGCCGCAGCCAGCCGCGGTAGATCAGCCAGGTGGCCACCAGGGTCAGGCAGGCGAAGAGCCCCACTTCCGCGGACTGCTGGATCGCCTCCCGCCACCACCCGGCCAGGTAGTCCTGGTGGGCCAGCCCCACCACGACGTAGAAGGGCCAGTCCGACACCCGGCGGATGGCGAAGGTCCGTTGCACCTGGTCGAAGGGGGTCCGGGTGTTGTAGGTCCCGGCGCTCCGGCCACTCTGGACGAAGGCCGCGAACTCCGGGGAGACCACCTTCTGTCCGATGGCGGCGCCGGGCTGGGGGGCCAGGGGATACCGCGCGATGAGGCCCAGATCCTCGCCCCGGAGGGCCACGGAACCGTGCGGCCCCACATCCAGGGAGGAGAAGGCCCGGGTGAACTGGTCCAGCTCGATGACGGCGTGGACCATCCCCGCGAAGCCATGGTTGGCGTCCTCCAGGCGCCGGGCCAGGATGATCACCCAGGTGCCCGTGAGCTTCCCCACCAGGGGCCTGGACACCACGAGGCCGGCAGAAGGGTCGTCCCGGAGCCGGATGAAGTGCTCGCGATCCGCCAGGCTGACGGGAGTCCCCCCTTCTCCGCCGCCAAGGACGACCACGCCCCGGGCATCGGTGACCCGGAGGGCCAGCAGCCCCGGTGCCCGGCCCTGCTGCCGGTGGAGGAAGGCCTCCAGGGCGGCCGGGTCGGCCTTCTTCCCCGCGCTGCGTTCGAGCTCGTCCTTCACGGCCCAAATCGCGAGGTCGGCCTTGCTGAAGGTGTCGGCCGCGTAGCGATCGAGCACCTGGGCCAGGTTCCGGACCGAGGCGAGCGCCAGATCCTGATGGTTGCGCCAGCTCTGCCGGAGCGAGACCACCGTCATGAGCACGACGAACAGGTTGAGGACCAGGACGCCGAGCCCGAGGCGGAGCCGGAAGGCCCTGGGGCTGAGGATCTTGGAGGGAAGGGTCATGCGTTCCGCGGCGGATAAAGAATCTTGTGAATTCTAACTTTATCCGAGGAGACCCGGCCCGGACGCCCCCTCTGCGCCCCTGTGACCGGGCGCACGATGGATCAGTGCTGGCAGGCGGGCGCCATGCCCAGGCTCACCCGACCCTCCGCCACGGACACCTTGCCCTTGCTGCCCAGGAAGGCGATGACGCCGTCGAAGTCGAAGCTGTCGCCGTGGCAGTTGCAGTAGACCGCGGCCTTGCCATGGGCCGCTTCGGAGGCGGCGCGGAGCTCCTCCAGCAGGCAGGTGCCGCCCTTCTCCATCAGCAGGCTCAGCAGGTCGTGGCCATAGAGGGGTTCAGACATGGCGTCTCCAATTCGGGAGTTGATGCTCCTAAATTCATTCTAGCGGCCGAAGCGGTGATTCCGGTCACGACACCAAGGCCAGGGCCACCTCCCGGATCAGCGGCTCGGGGCTGAGGTTCCGGGGCAGGTGCCGCAGGGCCTGGAGGGCGGCCTCCTGGGGCGCCTTCAGGTTGCGTTCCGGGGTCGCCAGGGCCGCCAGCTCCTCCCGCCAGGGGGTCAGGACCGGAGTCTCCCCCGCGCGGATCCGGGCCAGGTCGGCCAGCAGGCGCAGCAGCAATTCCAGGGGCTGGCGCAGCTGCTCGCCCTGGGCCAGGGTGGATTCCTTCTCGGGCAGCAGGGGGTCCGAGGCCTCGCTGAAGGCACGGCCGGCCAGGAGGGCGAGCCAGGCCTCCACCTGGGCCTCGGCGCGCCGGAAGGAGGCCTCATCCAGGTGCCTCAGGCTGCCCTCCCCCAGGGCCAGCCAGCGCTCCCGATCCACCTCCTGCCAGCCCTTGCGCTGGGCCACGGCCCAGGCCTCGCGGGGGGCCAGGGGTGCGAAGGGGATGCGCTCGCAGCGGCTGCGGATGGTCTGCAGCACGGCCTCGGGCCGGTGCGTGACCAGGATGAAGTGGGTGTCCCGGGGCGGCTCCTCCAGCGTCTTCAGGAGAATGTTCCCGCTGGATTCGTTGAGGCGGTGGGCCTCCTCCACCAGGATCCAGCGGTGGCAGCCCAGGGCCGGGGCCAGGGCCGCCCACTCGATGACGCCGCGGCTGAACCGGGCCTGGTTGTTGGAATCGAGGCCTTCGCGGATCTGGTCGATGCGGATGACGCCGGCCTTGCCCTCGGGCACGATGCGCAGCAGGTTGGGCAGTTCGAAGGGCAGCTCATCGCCCAGGAACATCCGGCACCCCTCGCACTGGCCGCAGGCGCTGCGGCGGAGGCAGAGTTCGCGCTGGGCCAGCTCGAGCGCCACGCGACGCTTGCCGATGCCCTCGGGCCCCGCGAACAGCAGCGAGCCGCGGATGCGCCCGGCCTGCAGCCGCTGGAGCAGGCGCTCGCGGATGGCCTGGTGGCCGGTGATGTCGGGGGAATACATCAATCGACTCCGAACCCGGCGTTGCGCAGCAGGGGAGCCACCCGCAGCCAGATGGCGGCCTCCACCTGGTCCACCGGATCCCGCGCCGGGATCAGGGCCACGCGGTTGGGATGGTTCTGGGCGATGGCGAGGAAGCGGTTCCGCACGCGGCGATGGAACTCCAGTTCGGCCTCGTCGAAGCGCGTCTCGGCGAACTCCGCCCCCAGCGACAGGTTGCGCACCTCCACCCGCTGCAGGGACACCTCGGGATCCATGTCCAGCATCACCGTGAGGTGGGGCTTGAGCCCGCGCAGCACCAGGTCGCTGAGGCGGTCCAGAGCTGATTCGGCCACGCCGCTGGCCCCCTGGTAGGCCCGGGTGGAGTCCTCGAAGCGGTCCACCAGGACCACCTTCCCCGCGGCCAGGGCCGGGCGGATCACGGTTTCCAGGTGCTGGGCCCGATCCGCGTAGAACAGCAGCAACTCAGCCTCGGCGCACCAGGCCTCCCCGCTGCCGTGGCGCTCCAGCAGCAGGCGCCGGATCTCCCGGCCCAGGGCCGTGCCCCCGGGCTCCTTCGTCACCACCAGGGGCAGGCCGAGCCGGCGCAGGCGCTCCGACAGGCGCAGCAGTTGGGTGGACTTGCCCGACCCCTCCACGCCCTCGATGGTGATGAACACGCCCTGCACGGTGCCTCCGTGGTTCGAGGATACCCGGCCCGGCTGGACGCCAACCTGCAGCTCGGTGCTATCCTGCTCGAAACACCAGGAGTTTCCGGTGGCCGAAGCGATCCATTGCCCGAGCTGCACCACCCGCTACCGCCTTCGCCCCGAGCGGGTGAAGCCGGTCATCCGCCGGGCGAAATGCCTCTCCTGCGGCGGCGTGTTTCCAGTCGGAGACGTGGTCCAGCGGCTGCTGGCCGAAGCGCCCCTGGCCGAGCCCATCCAATCCGTCCAGCTGCCCGAGGTCATTGAATCGGTCCACCTGGACGAGCCCCTCCCGCCCTCCGAGCCTCTCCCCCCCCCCCTCACTCTCGGCGACCTGGAGGTGGAGGACGAGGAGATCCTGGAAAAGACCCTCGTGGCGGCGCCCGAGTCCCTGCCGGAGGCCAAGGCCGAGCCCGCCCCCTCCTTTCCGCCCGAAATCACCGAGACCACCCTCTCGGGCTACACCTCCGCCCGGGATGCGATCGAGAAACTCTTCGGCGCCGCTCCGGCCGCCGCCGGCCTGAAGGTCAACCAGGACTCCCATGCCATGGACATGGAGGCCGCCCTGTCCGCCCTGGACACCACCCTCGGCCCTACGCCGGACCGTGCCCTGGATGCCGGCCGGGAAACCCTCGGCGACAGCCCCACGGCCTCGGGACTCCGCCCCGAGGATCTGGCCGATCCGTCCACCTCCACCATGCGGCTGACCCAGGAGGACATGCAGGGCATCATCGCCGCCGCCTCCGCTCCCGCGGAACCCACGGTGGCGCTGCGTGCCTCGGACCTGGTCTCGGCGGTCGAACCGCGCAGGGACGTGGCGGCGACGGTCCCCGTCCCCCGTTCCTTCGCCCCCCTGCCCGATGGCTCCGACACGGGGGCCGAGCTGCTGAGGCTCAAGATCGGCGAGGACATCTATGGCAGCCTCACCATGCCCCAGCTGATGGCCTGGGTGGAGGAGGGCCGCATCCTCGAGAACCACCTCGTGGCCAGGCAGCACAGCGAGAACTGGCTCGAGGCCCACAAGGTGCCGGGCCTGCGGCCGGTCTTCGAGCGCCTCCGCCGCGAACGGAGCGGTGGCGCCCCCAGCCTGGATTCCGGCATCAGCGATTCCGCCCCCAAGAGGAGCCTCTTCGGAGGCCTGTTCGGAAAGAACTGACATGCAGATGCTGCTCTTCATCGCCGCCCTGGGTCTGGCCCAGGAGCCGCCCCTCCAGATCCCCCCCCCGGCCACGGAAGCCCCCGCCCAGGCCCCGGCCCCTGCGCCGCCGCCGCCAGCTGCGCCCGCTCAAGCCCCTGCCCCGGCTTCCAAACCGGCCCAGGCGGCCTCGACTCCGGCCGCCCCCCTGTCCTTCTATTCCGAGGCCTTCCCCTTCGCCTGGGACCGCGTCATCCCCCTGACGGTCAACCTGGACGGCCTGAAGGTCAGCAGCATCTTCTTCAACAAGCGCGTCCTCCAGCCGGGCTTCTTCAGCTTCCTCAAGGAGGCCGAGTTCGGGACCCGGGCCCAGGTCGAGGTCACCAACACCGGGAAGGTCCCGAAGGTGCCGGGCTTCGCCGTGGCCGTGATGGACAAGGAGGGGCGCCTCATCGGCGTGGCCTCCGGCGGCACCAAGGTGGGCACCGTCAAGCCCGGCGAAACCGAGACCTTCGACCTGAACTTCACGCAGGTGAAGGAGCGCTTGGCCTCGGGCGACAAATTCCTCCTGGCCATCGAACTCCGGAATTGATCCTATCCGGGGGTTCCGCTCGTCAGTGAAAAGCCGCAGGCCGGCTCTGCCGGCCAAGGCGCGGGGGCCAGGGGGTGTGCGCGCAGCGCGGAACCCCCTGACAGCCTTAGTTCGCTTCCTGCTCGTGGTAGTGGGCCAGCAGCTCCGCGGGGGTGACGGTGGCCGTGCCCACCTTGGCGACCACCACGCCGGCGGCGGCGTTGGCCAGCATGGCCGCGTCCCGCCAGTCGGCCCCGGCAGCGATGGCGGCGCTGAAAGCGGCGATGACCGTGTCGCCGGCACCGCTCACGTCGAAGACCTCGCGGGCTTCCGTGGGGATCATCCAGGGCGCCGCGTGCTCGGCCTCCGGGGCGAACAGGGCCATGCCCCGCTCGCTGCGCGTCACCAGCAGGCCCTTCAGCTCCAGCTCGCCCACCAGGGCGCGGCCCGCGATGGTGACTTCCATGTCGGAGCGGGCCTCGCGGGCCGTCAGCTCGGCGGTCTCCTTGGTGTTGGGCGTCATCAGGGTGGCGCCCCGGTAGAGGCGCTTGTGGGCGGGCTTGGGATCCACGATCCAGGGGATGTTCCGCTCGGCACAAAGCGTGCGCACTATCTCCATCACCGGCTCATTGATGGTGCCCTTGGCGTAGTCGGACACGATCAGCGCGGAGGCCGCGCCCAGGGCCCGCTCCAGCCGGTCCCGCAGGCCCAGGAGGACGGCGGCGTCCGGCAGGCCCGGGTCCTCGCGGTCGATGCGGAGCATCTGCTGCTGCTGGCCGATGACGCGGGTCTTGATGATGGTCGGGCGCGAGGTGTCCAGCACCAGCCCCGAGATGGAGACGCCGAGGCCCGTCAGGAGGCCCAGCACCCGGTCGCCCGCGCCGTCCTTCTGCAGCGTGCCGATGAGCAGCGGCTCCGTGCCCAGGGCCTTGAGGTTCGCCGCCACGTTGGCCGCGCCGCCCAGCACCGCCCGCTCCCGCAGCACCCGGACGATGGGCACCGGCGCCTCGGGCGAGATGCGACTCACTTCGCCGAAGAGGTACTCGTCCAGCATCACGTCGCCCAGCACGGCCACCTTGCGGCCCTCCATGCGCTGGAGCAGGGTCTGGGCCTGGGCGCGATCCAGCCTCATGGGCCCACCTTCCGGGCCGCGTCCACCAGCATCACCGGAATGCCGTCCTCGATGGGATAGAGCAGGCCGCAGCTCTGGCAGTGCAGGCCTTCGGCCGTTTCCGCCAGGTCGCCGTGACAGGCCGGACAGCAGAGGATCTCGAGGAGACGGGGATCAAGCGGCATGGGGCCAGCTTATCGGAATCAGGTGCCAGGCGTGAGGGCTTCCGAACCGAGGGACAAGGGTCTGCCTACCGGAAGAACACCAGGGTCTCGATGAGGAAAATGGGCAGCAGAACGGCCGCGGACCAGGCCATGTAGGCCAGGAAGGAGGGCATCTCGAGCCCGCTGTGCTCGGCGATGGCCTTCACCATGAAGTTCGGCCCATTCCCGATGTAGGTGTTGGCACCCATGAACACCGATCCGCAGGCCACGGCCTTCAGGAGGGCCGGGGAGACCTGGGCCAGAGTCCCCAGGGAGCAATCGTGTATGCCGGATTTGGCGGCCGCCAGAGAGGCGAAGGACAGGTAGGTCGGCGCATTGTCGAGGAAGCTGCTGAGCCCGCCGCTCAGCCAGAAAAACTGCCAGGGGCGGTCCAGGGGCAGAGCCCCGGCGTGCGCCTGGACCAGGTCCAGGGCGGGCAGCATGGCTCCGAAGAGGCCGAGGAAGAGGCTGACCACTTCGCCCAGCGGCTCAAAGCTGAAGTGGTTCCTCCGGAACGGCGTCCCTCCCGAGGGGCGCGCCTTGAGCCAGAGGGCCAGGGCCATGATCAGCCCCAGGGCCAGGACCTGACCGGCCTTGCACAGGGCGGTGCCCTCAGACTCCCCCCAGGTCCTCGTCAGGCGCGGGAGAAGCTGGCCCGCGCCGAGGACCACCACGAGGATGCCCAGAAGGAGCGCCACATTGGGCCAGCCCTCGATGCGCAGAGGGCGCTCCGCCAGCCGCAGGTCCTCGGCGAGAGCGTGCTTGATCTCCAGTTCCTCGCGGTGGAAGATCACCTCATCCACGAAGTGGAAGATGGTGAGCAGCAGGGCCTGGAGCAGGCCCCACTGGGGCAGGAGGCCGAAAGTCCAGGAAAACGGGACCCCCTTGAGGAATCCCAGGTAGAGCGGCGGATCGCCCAGCGGGGTCAGCAGGCCACCCGTGTTCGACACCACGAAGATGAAGAAGACCACCACGTGCACCTTGCGGTGCCGCCGCCTGTTGGCATGGAGCAGGGGCCGGATCAGCACCATGCTCGCGCCGGTCGTGCCCATGACATTGGCCAGGACGGCCCCCAGGGCCAGGAAGGCCGTGTTGAGCCAGGGGAGCCCGGAGAATGCGCCGGAGACATGGATGCCCCCACTCACGGTGAAGAGCGAGGCCAGCAGGGCGATGAAGGCCAGGTAGTCCAGCAGCGTTTCCAGCAATCGTGCGGAATCACCGGCCACCGTGAAATGGAAGCCCACCCCTGCGGCGCTGCACAGGCCCGCCACCAGCCACTTGCTGGAAGGGCGGCTCCACCAGCCAGCCGAACCGCGGAGAAGGGGCAGGAGGGCGATGGCGGCCAGCAGGAGCAGGAAGGGGGCAGCCCCCAACCCGGCCGTCCATGGACCCAGCGTACGGAAGGCCTCCAGACCGTGCGTCCCTGCCGGGGCTGACACCGGGCCTAGGCTGAACATCCGGAGCTCAGAAGGACTTGGCGAGGGTGAAGGTCACCCGGTCCTTGCCGATGTTGCGGCCGAGCGCATTCCGGTAGCCGGCGTCCTTGGTGTCGGCGTGGGTCCCGGCCAGCGTGAGCACGTAGCCTTTGACCTCCTTGCTGATTCCCAGCTTGTAGTCCGTGTAGTCCAGGAATTCGCTCAGCGCGTCGTCCGTCTTGTACGTCGTCCGGCCTCCGTGGGCCAGCAACGTCCAGCCGCTCTCCCCCAGGGGAATCGCCAGGCTCAGGTCCACGTAGGTGGACCCGTCGGAGTCGGGGATACCGAAGGTGCCATCGCTGACCACACGCGAGTATTTGAGGCTGGCCCAGCTGTAGCTGAGCCCCAGGTAGGCCTCGGTGGTGTTCGGGTCGTAGCCCGGCAGGCTCCGGTAGTCACCCGGGTACAGGTAGCGGCAGGCCCCGAGGTCCAGGGTCCAGCCCTTGGCGAAGCCCCACTTGTAACCCCCGAACAGATCCACTTCGATGCCGGCGGAGACCGGCCCGGCGCTGAACTGGTCTGTGATCCAGGAGATGTTGCTGAAGGCCGCGCTGGCGTAGAAGCCGGCGGGATGGACCAGGTCCAGCTCCGCCTGGACCGTGGCCTTCCCATCCGTCTGGGTGAGGCCGCGGAAGATGTACTGGGACCCCACGGTGGTGGAGCCCGTCAGGGCGAATCCGAGAACCGAAGGCGGAGGGGGCGGCGCGGCCGGGGTCTGGGCGGCCAGCCCCATGGCCAGGACCGGACTGAGCAGAAGCAGGCGGTGGGAATCCATCGGGAACTCCGGGCGTGGGGTGGGGGGGGAGCACAGCCTTCCCGGCCCGCCCGGGCGCGGGCTGGGAAGGCTGGGGGATGGGCCGTGGCAGGGCTCAGTGCTGGCGCATGGGCTCCGGGGTCAGGGCCTCGTTGTCGAGTTCCCCGGTGCGGATGCGGATGACCTGTTCGAGGGGGCGAACGAAGATCTTGCCGTCGCCCACCTCGCCGGTGCGGGCCGAATCGAGGATGGCCTTCACGGTGACCGCCACGAAGGGTTCCGAGACCGCGATCTCCAGTTGGATCTTCTCGTGGAACTCGTAGACCATCGGCGCGCCACGGTAGGTTTCAAGGGCGATCTTCTCGCCCCCGTGGCCCGCCACCCGGAGGATGGTCATGCCGGTGACTTCGGCGGCGAACAGGGCCGTTTTCACTTCTTCCAGCTTCTCCGGCCGGATGATGGCTGTGATGAGTCTCATGCCTTGCCTCCAAGGGGTGCCGTGGTCGTCATGGGCTTGGGAAGGATCATCACGGGCGTGTTCACCGTGGAGCCATCGCCGGGATAGGCCGGGGCGGAGACCTCGTGGAAGTCGAGCCCCGCCATTTCCTGCTCCGGCGTGACCCGCATGCCGATGAGCTTGTCCAGCGCCTTGAAGAGCACGAAGCTCGTGCCTCCCACCCAGAGGAGGTTCGATCCGATGCCGATGAGCTGGGCCAGGAGCTGCTTGGCGTCGCCGTAAAAGAGGCCGGTCACCGCCGCGGCGGCGCCGTTCAGGCCCTGCCCGTAGGTGCCGTCGGCGAAAAGGCCGAGGGCGATGAGGCCCCAGGCGCCGTTCACGCCATGCACCGCGATGGCGCCGACCGGATCGTCGATCTTCAGCGTGTTTTCGATGAAGAGGGCGGCCGACACCACGAGGACACCGGCGATGGCGCCGATGAGCACCGACACCGGCGCGTTGACGAAGGCGCAGGGGGCCGTGATGGCCACCATGCCCGCCAGCATGCCGTTCACGGCCATGGACAGGTCAGGCGCGCCGAATTTCCTCCAGGTGTAGAGGTAGGCCAGGGCCGCGCCCGAGGCGGAGGCCAGCATGGTGTTCACGGCGACCACGGCAATGCGGAGGTCCGTGCCGGCCAGGGTGGAACCGGCGTTGAAGCCGAACCATCCGAAGGCGAGGATGAAGCAGCCCAGCACGCCCATGGGGAGGTTGTGGCCGGGAATGGCCTGCGCCTTCCCTTTGATGTACTTCCCGATGCGGGGTCCCAGCACGATGGCGCCGGTGAGGGCCATCACGCCCCCGGTGAGATGCACCACGCCTGAACCCGCGAAGTCCACGTAGCCGTGGCCGATGCCGATCTTGGCCAGGGACGCCAGCCAGCCGCCGCCCCAGGCCCAGCAGCCGAAGACCGGGTAGATCAGCGCCGAGGCCACGAAGCCGTAGATGATGAAGGCCGACAGCTTCCAGCGCTCGGCCATGGAACCAGTGGGGATCGTGAGCGCCGTGTCCATGAACACCATCTGGAAAAGGAACATGGCGAAGGCGGAGACATCGTAGGCGACGCCGGTGAGGAAGAAGCCCTTGCCGCCGAACAGGCCCCAGACGTTGCCGCCGATGGTGGGTCCGACGAGTTTCGACATGCCTTCGGGCGCGCTCAAGGCAGCCCCCATCGGCGCGCCAGAGCCGCCCATCTGCAGGGCATAGCCCACGGCCCAGAAGCCGAGGATGCCGATGCCGTAGACCATGAAGTTCATCATCATCGTGTGGGCGGCGTTCTTGGCGCGGGTGAAGCCTGTTTCAGCCAGGGCGAACCCGGCCTGCATGAACATCACCAGGAAGCCCGCCAGCAGCACCCAGACGAAATTCAAAGCCACCCGGGTCTGGCCCACGGCCGCGCCCAGTTCCTGGATCGTCGGGGCTCCGGCCGTCTGGGCCGGCACGTTCTGGATGCCGCCCGTGGCGCCGCCGTTCGGATCGCCCGCGAAAAGCAGGGGCGTCAGGGCCACGAAGGCCACCGCCACTGCGACAAGCCTGTAGAGCT
Organism: Holophagaceae bacterium; assembly: GCA_046331485.1. Classification (GTDB taxonomy): domain Bacteria; phylum Acidobacteriota; class Holophagae; order Holophagales; family Holophagaceae; genus Geothrix. The sequence continues at coordinate 78,316 of JAXLQS010000003.1, forward strand.
TTCGCCGGTCCATGAAATGTCCTCCGTTGAAGTCCAGGAGATCGGTGTGGCCTGAGCCCGGTGGGAATCCGTTGTTCCGGCTCAGGCCACGGTCGTGTTGTTCCGATCCCGTCCTCCCAGTTCCTGGAGCCGACCACCGGCCCCTCTGCCGGGTTCCTTCAGCAGGGAGCATGCCGACTCAGCCCGAGATTCGAATCATTCTGTAAGTAGAATATTAAAAACACTTAAACGATCAAATCAGGACCGATTCTTTCGAACATGCAATACAAAAATGTAATGATTCTAAATATATGCTACAATTTTGAATTATTTTTCAGCCTGCTTGAAGCGCTCCGGCTCCAGCCCGTGCTTCTGCACCTTGTAGTTCAGGATGCGCTCCGTGGTCTGGAGGAGCCGGGCAGCGCGGGAGCGGTTGCCCCGTGCGGACTTCAGGGCGTCCTGCAGCAGGTCCCGCTCGAAGGCGGCCACGGCCTCGCCCAGGGCCCGTCCCGGCAGTGTCCCCGAGACTTCCGCGGTCTGCAGGGAGGGCGGCAGGTGGTGGGCGTGGATGACCCCGCCCTCGCAGACGAGGACGGCCCGCTCGATGGCGTTCTCCAGCTCCCGCACGTTCCCGGGCCAGTGGTAGGCCGTCAGCATGTCGATGGCCGAGGTGGAGATGCGCCGCACGTCCTTGCCCTGGGCCGCGGCGACCTTCTCCACGAAATGATCCGCCAGCAACAGGATGTCCGCCTGGCGCTCGCGGAGCGGCGGCATGAACACCTCGAAGACGTGCAGGCGGTAATAGAGGTCCTCGCGGAAGGTGCCGGCCCGCACGGCAGCCTCCAGGTCGCGGTGGGTGGCGGCCAGGAGGCGCACGTCCACCTTCACGGGGCTCACGCCGCCCAGCCGCTCGAACTCCCGTTCCTGGAGCACCCGCAGCAGCTTCACCTGGGTGGCCGGGGACAGCTCGCCCACCTCGTCGAGGAAGAGGGTGCCGCCGTGGGCCAGCTCGAAGCGGCCCTTCTTCTGCTGCCGCGCGTCCGTGAATGCACCGGGCTCGTAGCCGAAGAGCTCCGACTCGATGAGGTTCTCCGGCAGGGCCCCGCAGCTCACCTTGATGAAGGGCTTCTCGGCCCGGGGCGAGTTGTAGTGGAGCGCATGGGCCACCAGCTCCTTGCCCGTGCCGGACTCCCCGCGGATGAGCACGGTGGTGCTGCTGGGGGCCGCCTGGGCCACGGCCTCGTAGACCCGCTGCATGGCGTGGCTGTGCCCGATGAGGTGGCGCAGGTCGTAGCGCTCCCGCAGCTCCAGGCGCAGCTGCTGGTTCTCCTCCGCCAGGCGCTGCCGGTCGGCCGCCACCAGCCGGGCCACCTTCATGGCCAGCCCCACCATGGAGGCGGCGATCTGCAGCAGCTTGACGTCCCTATCCAGGTCGCGGGCGCGGTCGTAGGGCACCGTGAGGCAGAGGGTGCCGGCGGACTTCTGGTCCAGGAAGATGGGCACGCAGAAGAAGGAGAGCTCTGTCTTCCTGCGCCTCTGCTCCTTCAGCACCCCGGTGCGGTCCAGGAAGAGCGGCTCCTGGCTGGCCTGGGGCAGCACCACGGCCTTGCCGCTCACCAGGACCCGGCCATTGATGCCCTCACCCGCCTTGTAGTGGGCCCGCTCCGCCGCCTGCCGGGAGAGCCCCTGGAAGGCCTCGATGCGGAGCCCGCGCCCCTCCTCGTCCGCCAGGAGCACGGCCCCGTTCAGGGCCCCGAAGGCCTCGGAGAGGATCTCCAGCACCCGCGGCAGCGCGGCGCGGATGTCCGAAGCCGCCAGGGACTGGCTCAGTTCCAGGAGGGACGAGAGGAGCAGGGGATCTTCGACGCGGCTCACGGGGCCCCCGGATGCGAAGTATACAAAAATGTATCACTCAAGAAGGTTAGATACAATTTTGTAGATCACTCCGAGTGCAGGCCCCTGGGCCCGCCTTGACGGTCGGTTCTCCCCTGCATCAGGATGGGGCACCCCCTGGAACCGCCATGACCCCCCGCCTGCCCCGCCATCCTTATTGGAGCCCCTGCGCGGATCGCGCGTGGCGCGGGCAGGGTCCCTTCTAGCTTCCGGAACCTCCCACCAACCACCCCGATCCTCCCAAGGGATCGGGGTTTTTCGTTTTCCACGAAGGCGCCCCCATGACCCACCAGGCACTCGAGAACCTCAACATCGACGGCTTCCAGCGCATGCCCTCGCCCGGGGAGGTCCACGCCGCCCTGCCGGTGCCGGACCTGGTGGCGGCAACCGTGGCCACCGGCCGCCGCGACCTCCAGCGCATCCTGGCCCGGGAGGACTCCCGCCTCATGGTGGTGGTGGGCCCCTGCAGCATCCACGATCCGGTGGCCGGGCTGGACTACGCCCGGCGGTTGAAAGCCCTGGCCGACGAGGTGGCGGACACCCTCCTGCTGGTCATGCGGGTCTACTTCGAGAAACCCCGCACCTCCACAGGCTGGAAGGGCTTCGTCAACGATCCCCGCATGGACGACAGCTTCCACATCGAGGAGGGCGTCCGCAAGGCCCGGGAGTTCCTGCTCCGCATCGGCGAGCTGGGCCTGCCCGCAGGCACCGAGGCCCTGGACCCCATCACGCCCCAGTACCTGGGTGACCTCATCGCCTGGACGGCCATCGGGGCCCGCACCTCCGAATCCCAGACCCATCGCGAGATGTCCAGCGGTCTCTCCACGCCCGTGGGCTTCAAGAACGCCACGGACGGCGACCTGGGCGCGGCGGTGAACGGCATCCTCTCGGCCTCGCATCCCCACAGCTTCCTGGGCATCGACGCCGAGGGCCGGGCCGCCATCGTGCGCACCCGGGGCAACGCCCTGGGCCACCTGGTGCTGCGCGGCGGCAGCGGGCGCCCCAACTACGACACCGTGAGCATCTCGCTGGCCGAGGCCACCCTGCGCAATGCGGGCCTGGCCGAGAACATCGTGGTGGACTGCTCCCACGCAAACAGCCTGAAGAACCCGAAGCTCCAGCCCCTGGTCCTCCACGACTGCGCCCACCAGATCCTCCGGGGCAACAAGTCCATCGTGGGTGTGATGGTGGAGAGCTTCCTGGAGGAGGGCCACCAGCCCATCCCCGCCGACCTCTCCCAGCTGCGCTACGGCTGCTCCGTCACCGACGCCTGCCTGGGCTGGGAGGACACGGCGGCCATGATCCGCGAGACGCGGAACCTGCTCAAGGAGGCCCTGCCCAGACGGTGACGGCAGCCCCGGTGGCCTCAGGGTATGACGCGATCCTCAGGCGGGGACAGGGGGCGGCCCAGGAAGAGGGTGCCCCGCGCCACGCCCCGCAGCGTGTTCGCCAGGATGTAGAGCCAGAGCAGGACCAGCAGGATCGTCAGGGCCAGGGCGTAGCCCTGGGTGAGCAGGGAGGGGAAGCGCCCCGCGAGCTTCTGGCTGCCGATGGTGTAGGCCGCGAGGGGGAAGACGAAGGCCCACCAGCCCAGGCCGAAGGGGATGCCGCCCCGGCGCATCTGATGGACGCAGATGATGGCGATGATGGCGAGGATCCACATGCCGAAGCCCCAGAGGGCGACCGCCCCCACGGTGAAGACGCCCGGCTCGGCCACCAGACCCAGGGTCTTCGCATGGGCGCCCAGGTCCAGCAGGCAGCTGATCGCCAGGCCCGCCGCGCTGAGGAAGATGCCGAAGGTCGGCGTGGTGTCCGCCGGGGGCAGGGGATGCTGGGCCAGCCGCACGAAGATGATGGCGCCGACGAAGAGGAACAGGAAGAAGCCGATGCCCAGCATGGCCGCGTTCATCACGAAGATCGTCAGCCCCCACGCGGGGTGGTGCTGGAGGACCGCGCCGAGCACCTGGTTGCCCAGCAGCAGCAGGGCCATGTTGGCGATGGGCGCCATGATCCAGGAGAAGTTCATGGTGGCGGGATCCGGCTCGGCCTCGGAGCGGATGAACCGGAAGGTGGTGAAGAGGGTGAACCCGGCCACACCTAGCACCGCGATGCTCCAGCAGGCCAGGGTCGAGGCGAAGACCAGGCCCGGGGGTAGGTACGGGCTCCAGATGAGGTGGAGGTTGGTGCCCAGGATGACCGTGGCCACCGGCATGGTGACGAAGAAGTTGGTGGCCACGGGGTGTTCGAGGTCCCGCCGCACGTAGTCAAAGTGGTGGATCCAACGCAGCAGCCAGGGGATCAGCACCACGAAGTAGCCCGCATCCGCGAGGGCCGCAACGCCGAAGCTGGAGCGCCAGAGGCCGGGGAATTGGCGCTCCCAGAGGAACAGGATGTTGGCCAGGCCGCCGGTGCCCATGATGACGGCGAACCAGCCCGGGGCGAAATGCTTGATCGGGTGCTGCTCCTGCATTCTCTACCTCTCACCGGAATCTAGCAGCGCGAACCGTACAGCCCAAGCGGGGCGCGATGCGCCCCGCTTGGTGGGGTAGGGCGGATCAGGCCTTCAGCGCCTTCGCCGCCAGCTCCAGCACGTCCGTCGTCGCCACGCCCTCGTGGCCGGTCTCACCCGCGGCGTTGTTGAGCATGACGTTGCAGAAGGGGCAGCCCACGGCGATGGTGCTGGCCTTGGTCTCCAGGGCCTGCTCGAAGCGCTCGTGGTTCACGCGCTTGCCCAGGTGCTCTTCCAGCCAGAAGCGGCCGCCTCCGGCGCCGCAGCACATGGTGGCCTCGCCGTGCTTCTCCATCTCCGTGAGCTTCACACCGGGGATGGCCTCCAGGATGGCGCGGGGGGCCTCCACCTGGCCGTTGATGCGGCTGAGGTAGCAGGGGTCGTGGTAGGTGAGGTCCACGTCCACGGTCTGCTCCAGCTTGAGCTTGCCCGCCTGGACGAGGTGGGCCACCAGCTCGGTGCCGTGCACCACCTCGAACTGCCCGCCGAAGGCAGGGTACTCGTTCTTGAGGGTATTGAGGCAGTGGGGGCAGTTGGTGATGACCTTCTTCACGCCGTAGCCGTTGAGCACTTCGATGTTCGTCTCGGTGGCGGTCTGGAAGAGGTACTCGTTGCCCAGGCGCCGGGCGGATTCGCAGGTGCAGCTCTCCTCCTTGCCGAGGATGGCGAAGGAGACGCCCGCGGCCTTCAGCAGTTTCACCAGGGCCTGGCTCACCTTCTGGCCGGCGGCGTCATAGCTGCCCGCGCAGCCCACCCAGAAGAGGTACTCGGCCTCGGGGTTCTCGGCGATGGTCGGCACCTCTAGACCCTCGGCCCACTTGGCGCGGTCGGCCTGGGGCAGGTTCCAGGGGTTGCCCTGGCGCTCCATGCCCTTGAAGGCGGTCTGGGCCTCATCGGGGAAGTTGCTCTCCTCCAGGGTGAGGTAGCGGCGCATGCCCACGAGCTTGTCCACGAAGCTGATCTGCAGGGGGCAGGCCCACTCGCAATAGCCGCAGCTGGTGCAGGCCCAGATGGTGTCCTGGCTGATCCAGCCCTCCAGCTGCGCCTTGCTCCAGGGGGCGTGCTCCTCCTCGCGCTTCCACACGGAACCTTCCGGAACCGGCCCGCCGATGAGGGGGCGGTCCTCGGGGGCGGGCTGGTCCTGGCCCATCTGCGCCAGGGGCGTGGCCTTCAGGTAGTCGCGCAGGTCATTGCCGAAATCCTTGGGCCGGAGCGGCTTGCCGGTCAGTGTGGTGGGACAGTTCTCCAGGCAGCGCCCGCACTCCACGCAGGTGTAAAAGTCCAGCATCTGCTTCCAGGTGAAGTCCTGGATCTTGTTGATGCCGAAGTGCTCGGCCTCCAGGTCCATCTTCTTCAGGTTCTTGGCGGGCTCCAGCTCGCGGAAGTAGATGTTGAAGAGCGACGTGAACACATGGAAATGCTTGGAGTAGGGCAGGAAGTTGGCGAAGAAGTAGAGGATGGCCAGGTGCAGCCACCACATGGTCTTGTAGAGCACCAGCAGGCCTTCTCCGCCCAGGGGGCGCAGCAGGTTGGCCACGAAGAGGCTCACGGGGGCCCAGGTCTTCCATGCGGGGTTGTTCAGCCAGATGTAGGCGCCGTCTGCCAGCAGGTCCGTGACCATCAGGCCGCCGATGAGGCCCAGGGTGGCCCAGGCGTCCCAGGAGTTCTCCAGGCGCCAGGGCTTCACCACCAGGCGGCGCCAGGCGGCTAGGGCCAGCCCCAGGATCACCAGGGCCTCGAAGATGTCCTTGGTGGCCTGGTAGCCGTAGCCGAAGGCCCCCAGGGCCTCGGTCATGTGGAAGGCCGGGAAGAGCCCCTCCAGCACTAGGCCGATGGAGCGCAGGGACAGGGCGCAGAAGCCCCAGAAGATGAGGATGTGGTAGAAGCCCGCATACTTGTCGCGCACCATGCGCTTCTGGAGGATGGCCAGGGTGAACACGCCCTTGAGGCGCACCCAGGGCTGGTCGAAGCGGTTGTCCGGCAGGCCGGCCTTGAGGGTGGCCAGCCGCTGCCGCATGGTCCAGACGAAGAATCCGCCCGCGGCCAGGGTCATGATCCAGAACAGCGCGATTTCCAGGGCCTTCATGGCAGTCTCCTTGCGGTCAAGCATGCGGCCGGGAACGGCCAGCGCCCCCAGATTCAATCACCCTATTGTCAGGTATGGCGAGCTCGATGGGACAGTGTAGCCATCGACATGACAAACTGGAGGCCCGACCTGGGGTCAGGACCCGGAGCCCCGCTTGACCAGTCCTTCCTCCCTCCCCTTTGAAGCCGCCGTCACCCGCCCTCTGTCGGTGGTGTTCCGGTCCGGCGCAGCCTGGGAGGGGCACGACTACACGGTGGAGGTGGTGGCGGCGCGACAGGGCCTGGACGGCTTCGACGTGGTGGTGGACTTCCGCGACTTGGAGGCGGCCCTGGACCGCAGCCTCGCCCCCCTGCAGGGACGGCTGCTCTCAGACCTGGGCCTGGATGGCCCCCTGGCCCTGGCCCAGCGCCTGTTGATGGAACTCGCCCCCTTCGTTCCGGCGCCTGCCCGCCTCCAGGAGGTCGCGCTGACAGACGGGACGGGGCGGCGGCTGGCCGTGAGGACCTAGGCCCGGTGCGCCACCTGGTCCCCCTGGCCGCCCTCGCCCTGGCCCTTGCCCCGCTGGCGGTCGTGCATCCGGTCCGGGTCCTGGGTCACAGCATGGAACCCACCCTGCGCCCCGACGAGGTTAAGTGGGTGCTGCGCGCCTGGGCCAGCCACGCGCCCCGGCGCGGAGAGGTGTGGATGGTCGCGGGTCCCCAGGGGCCATCGGTCAAGCGGGTGACGGGCCTGCCCGGGGAGCTGGTCACCTGGGAGGGACCGGATGTCCGGGTCGGCGGCCAGCGTCTGGCGGAACCCTGGGTGGTCCACCCGGAACGCTCCGGCCACGGCGCCCTGTTCTGCGGCGAGGGCTACCTGGTCCTGGGCGACAACCGGCCCGAGAGCCAGGATGGCCGCAGCTGGGGTGCCCTCCCGCCATCCGCGATGCGGGGACGGATCCTCTAGGGCCTGTTTAACGCGGACTTGAGGCGCGGCCCCGCCGCGTCCGGAGACCTGCGGACCCTGGATCACGATCCCCGGGTATTTTTATATTGATATTCAGTCTCAATCTCATATTATTTTCTAGCGGACGACGCTCCGCCCACCCCCTCCCCTTCTCCCTGTCCGCCAGGTTCCCCCGCATGGAGCCGCGGAGAACCTCTGCCCAAAAGGATGCCCATGTCCTCCCGAACCCCTGTTTCCACCGCCCCGCGCCTGAGGCTCCCCGGCCGCCTGGGCGGCTTGGCCTTTGCCCTGGCCGTGTCCGCCTTGGCGCCTGCCGCGGCCCAGACCCGCCCGCCCCAGGCCCTGACCATCGACCTGCCCGCCCAGCCTCTGGGGCGCGCACTGGAGGCCCTGGGCCGCCTGTCGGGTCTGCGCATCGTGGTGGCGCCGGGCCTGGTCGAGGGACGGACCGCGCCCAGCGTGAAGGGCTCCCTGACCCTCGAGGTGGCCCTGAAGCAGCTCCTGAGCGGCACCCACCTCGAGGCCCACCTTGATGGCGACACGGCCACGATCCTTCCCATTCCCGGTGAGGCGATGCTGGCCGAGGTGCGGGTGAAGGGCGCCAAGGCGAAGGAGAGCGCCACCAGCGCCACCGCGGGCTACCGCCCCAGGCGCTCCCTCACGGGCACCAAGACCGACACGCCCCTCTCCGAGACGCCCCAGTCCGTCTCCGTGGTGAGCCGCGAACAGATCGAGGACCAGGCCGCCATCTCCGTGGGCGACGCCCTGAACTACGCCTCCGGTGTGCGCTCCAATGCCTACGGCGTGGACAGCCGCGGCGACTGGACCCGCGTGCGCGGCACCGAACCCGTGCAGTTCATGGACGGCCTGCTGCAGATCTACGGTTACAACAACAACGTCCGCCCCGACCCCTACCTCCTGGAGCGGGTGGAGGTCCTCCGCGGCCCCTCCTCCGTCCTCTATGGCCAGGGCAGCACGGGCGGCGTCCTCAACCTCCAGAGCAAGCGGCCCCAGGTCGAGCGCCAGGCGGAGATCGGCCTCCAGCTGGGCACCTGGAACCGCCGCCAGCTCCAGGCCGATGCGACGGGCGCCCTTTCCGACGACGGCCGCTGGTCCTACCGCGTGGTGGGCATGGCCCGCAAGAGCGACACCCAGGTGGACTTCGTCCCCGACGACCGCACGGCCCTCGCGCCTTCCCTCACCTGGCGGCCCGACGCCGACACCAGCCTCACCTTCCTCGGGTACTGGCAGAAGGACATGAGCGGCTCCAGCGCCACCTTCCTACCCTGGTCCGGCACCGTCCTGCCCAACCCCAACGGCCAGATCCCCACCAGCCGCTTCGTCAGCGAGCCCGGCTACGACGAGTACCTCATGCGCCAGGCCAGCCTGGGCTACGCCTTCGAGCACCGCTTCTCCGGGGCGTGGACCGTGCGTCAGAACGTCCGCTACGCCGCCAACCGGGGCAGCTACCAGTCCCTCTACCCCGGCAGCAACTTCGCCGATCCCCTGAACCCCTACCTCGACCCCGACCAGCGGATCATCAGCCGCTACATCTGGGCCAACAAGCGCGACGGCCACGCCCTCGTGGCGGACCAGTCCCTCGAAGGCGTTCTCAGCGCGGGTACGGTCGAGAACCGCATCCTCGTGGGCGTGGATCATGTCCGCTACAGCGAGCACAGCTCCTCCGCCTTTGGCTTCAGCCCCACCTTCGACCTCTACCACCCCGTCTACGGGAACGTCACGGCCCCGGACCTGACGCCCAACCCGTCCACGGAACTGCGCCAGACGGGCCTCTACCTCCAGGACCAGATCAAGATCTCCTCCCGCTTCGCCCTCCTGCTGGGCGCGCGCCGGGACCACGCCACCAACGCCTCCAAGGGCTCCCCCACGGACCGCGATGATGCCACCACGGTGCGCGGGGCCTTCATGTACCTGTCCGACTCGGGCTGGTCGCCCTACCTCAGCTACGGTGAATCCTTCCAGCCGGTAGCCGGCAGCAACTTCTACCACCAGCGCTACAAGCCCCTGCGCGGCGAGCAGTGGGAGGCGGGCGTGAAGTTCCAGAGCGCCTCGGGCGCCACCACCTTCAACGCCGCCTACTACCACCTGAAGGAGAAGAACCGCCAGATCCCCGATCCGGCCCAGCCCCTCAACAGCCTGCAGGCGGGCGAGACGAAGAACAAGGGCTTCGAGGCCGAGCTGAAGACCCGCATCGGCCGGAACTTCGAGCTGGTGGCCAACTTCGACCACATCGACCTGGACCAGCAGCTGGAAGGCACTCCCGCCAACCAGGGTTCCCTCTGGGGCCGGCTGCGCTTCTCGCTGGCCGGCATGGACGGCTGGTCCGCGGGCCTGGGCTTCCGCCACACGGCGGCCTTCCGCAACCCCGCCGCGCCGGAAGTGGCGGCCACCAACCTCGTCGACGCCATGCTCGCCCTGGACACCGGCCACTGGCGGTTCGCCCTCAACGGAACGAACCTCACGGACAGGATCTACACCACGACGATCCTGAGCCGGGGCGACGCGTGGTACGGCGCGCGGCGGAACCTCATCGCCAGCCTCACCTACCGCTTCTAGGAAAGGGAGGCCGCCGTGCTCCGGGGATTCTTCGTCAGGCTGCACCGCTGGTTCGGGCTGGGTGCGGCGGCCTTCCTCTTCGTCGCCGGGCTGACCGGCGCCGTCATCTCCTGGGACCACGAGCTGGACGCCTGGCTCAACCCCGGGCTCTTCAAAGCCCGCACCGCCGGACCGGCCCGCCCCGCCGTGGAGCTGGCCGCGGCGGTGGAGACCGCCGACCCCCGGGCCCGGGTTCGCTTCCTGCCCCTGGAGGCGGAGCCGGGCCACACCCTTACCGTCTTCGTGGAGCCCCGCCTCGACCCCGCCACCAACAAGCCCTTCGAGCTGGGCTACAACCAGGTGGCGGTCGATCCCGCCACGGCGGAAGTCCAGGGCCGGCGCGAGTGGGGCCGCGCCTCCCTCTCCCGGGAGAACCTGCTGCCCTTCCTCTACAAGCTGCACTACAGCATGCACCTTCCCAAGGCCTGGGGCGTGGAGCTGGGCATCCTGCTGATGGGCGTCCTCGCCATCCTCTGGGTATTCGACAGCCTCATCGCCCTGGCCATCTCCTTCCCCTCCCGGGCCGCCTGGCGACAGTCCTTCACCTTCCGCTGGCGGCAGGGCGGCCCACGCCTGGTCTTCGACCTGCACCGCTCCGGCGGCGTGTGGACCTGGCTGCCGGTCCTCACGCTGGCCGTCACTTCCGTGGGCATGAACCTGGGCCCCCAGGTCATGCGGCCGGTGGTCTCCTTCTTTTCGACACTGACGCCTTCGCCCTTCGAGGCCCGGATGGCGGCCCAGTCCGCCGTCCCGGCCGAACCCAGAGTCCCCCTGCCCCAGGCCCTCGAGCTGGGCCGGGCCGAAGCGCAGCGCCGCGGCTGGACCGCCCCAGCGGGCGGGGTGTTCCTATCGGCCGAATCCGGCGTCTGGGGCGTGGGCTTCTTCGAGGCCGGCCGCAGCCACGGCGACGGCGGCCTGGGCAACCCCTGGCTCTATTTCGACGCCGCCACGGGCGCGGCGGCGGGGGCGGACATCCCAGGGACCGGGAGCGCCGGGGACATCTTCCTCCAGGCCATGTTCCCCCTCCATTCCGGGCGGATCCTGGGCTGGCCCGGGCGGGTGCTCATCTCCCTGATGGGCCTGGCGGTGGCCACCTTCAGCGCCACCGGAGTCATGATCTGGCTGCGGCGACGCAGAGCCGCCCGCAGCCTTCCACCAACCCGCTGATTCCGGGCGCTGGCTGCTTATGAATAACTCGCTACAGGAGTGATTCTTGCTCGATTTTTACTGGACGTGCTAAGGTATCCGTCCGCTCGGACCGAGCAATGTGTAGGAGGCCGATATGTCTCTGCAATGCCGCTTCATCCGCATCGTGGCCACCCTCAGCCTGGCCACGGCCTGGCCGCTCCCGGCCCAGGAGGCGAAAGGGAAAAAGCCCGCGGTCGACCAGCAGGCCATGATGGAGGCTTGGCAGAAAGCCGCCGCGCCGGGCCCGAACCACAAACTGCTCGCCTCGTTCGCCGGGCAGTGGAATTTCGCCACCAAGATGTGGATGCAGCCCGGGGCGCCGCCCGAGACTTCCACGGGCACCGCGGTCTACACGGCCTTGATGGATGGGCGCTTCATCCAGGGGGAATACAAGGGCACGTTCAGCGGCATGGCCTTCCAGGGCCTGGGGCTCACGGGCTATGACAACGTGGCCAGGCATTTCACGGCCACCTGGGCCGACAACATGGGCACCTCCATCATGCTCATGACGGGCAAGTACGACGCCGAGACCAAGACGTTCACCTACAAGGGCGACATGGTCGATGTGATGAAGCCGGGCACGAAAGTAAAGGTTCGCCAGACCGTGAAGGTGGTGGATGACGACTCCCACCTCATGGAGTGGTACGAATCCCGTGCCGGCAAAGAGGTCAAGACCATGGAGATCGCCTACACGCGACAGAAGTAGGGGGCTCCCGGCAGGTTGAAACGCCAGCTTCCAGGCGGACTCCGGCCCGGTTGGGCTACGCTGGAAGGCTGGAGTTTCGATGGACCGACTGGTGATCCAAGGTGGACATCCCCTGCGGGGGCGCATCCGGGTATCGGGTGCCAAGAACGCGGCCCTGCCCTGCCTGGCGGCGGCCCTGCTCACGCAGGAACCGGTGGTCCTCTCCAACCTGCCCGCCGTGGCCGACATCCGCACCATGGTGAAGGTCCTCCAGGCCCTGGGAACGGAAGCCGCCCTGGAGGCCCATCCCGACGGCTTCGAGCTGACGGCCAAGCTGGCCTGCGCCGGCTCGGAGGATCCCAAGGCCCCCTACGATCTGGTGAAGACCATGCGGGCCTCCATCCTCGTGCTGGGCCCCCTGCTCGCGCGCTTCGGCAGGGCCACCGTGAGCCTGCCCGGCGGCTGCGCCATCGGGGCCCGCCCCGTGAACCTGCACCTGGAGGCCCTGGAGCGCATGGGCGCCCAGATCGAGATCAGCCACGGCTACATCCACGCGTCAGTGAAGGGCCGCCTGAAGGCCATCGACCACACCTTTGAGAAGGTGAGCGTGGGGGCCACGGAGAACATCCTCATGGCCGCCGCCCTGGCCGAGGGCACCACGGTGCTGCGCAACGCCGCCCTGGAGCCTGAGATCGGCGACCTGGCCCAGCTGCTGGTGGACATGGGCGCCCAGATCGAGGGCATCGGCACGGGCACCCTCACCGTCAGCGGCGTCCAGCAGCTGCACGGCTGCGAACACGCGGTGATCCCGGACCGCATCGAGGCCGGCACCTACCTCTGCGCCGTGGCCTCCGCCTGCGGCGACGTGGTGCTGGACCGCTGCGAGCCAGAGCACCTGCGCTCCCTGCTGGACCTGCTGGAGCGCTCGGGCTGCGTCATCACGGAACGCGAGGGGCAGGAGGGCCGCCAGCTCCGCATCCAGCGCGAGCCGGGCCAGAAGCTGCGCTCGAAGGATGTCACCACCCTGCCCTTCCCGGGCTTCCCCACGGACCTGCAGGCCCAGGTGATGGCCGTGATGACTCAGGCCTGCGGCATCAGCGTCATCAACGAGGGCATTTTCGAGAACCGCTTCCAGCACGCCATGGAGCTGGAGCGCCTGGGCGCCAACCTGCGCACCGATGGGCACACGGCCATCGTAGCGGGCCCGGCGGATCTCACCGGTTGCACCGTGATGGCCACGGACCTGCGGGCCAGCGCCGCCCTGGTGATCGCCGGCCTGGTGGCCAAGGGCGAGACCATCGTGGACCGCATCTACCACCTCGACCGCGGCTACTCGGGCCTGGAGAAGAAGCTCCAGGGCGTGGGCGCCCGCATCGAGCGGGTGGGCGGCGGCAAGGTCTAGGCTCGTCAGGCCCAGCCATGCGCCGCGCGGACCGGCTCTTCCAGATCGTGCAGCTCCTGCGGCGGGATCGGGTGAGCACCGCCGCCCGCCTGGCCCGGGAGCTGGGCATCAGTGAGCGCACCCTGTACCGGGACGTGGCGGATCTCATGGCCTCCGGCGTGCCCATCGAAAGCGAGGCGGGTGTGGGCTACCGCCTGCCCCGGCACTTCGACCTGCCCCCCTTCATGTTCAACGCGGAGGAAGGCGAAGCGCTGCTCCTGGGCGCGCGCATCGTGGCCGCCTGGGGGGATCCCTCGCTGCGGGAGGCCGCGGAGAGCCTGCTGCGGAAGGTGGAGGCCGTCCTCCCGGCGGGGCGCCGGAAGTCGCTGTCCGACCTTCCATTCCTGGTCCCCGATTTCCATGTGCCGCCCGAAACCGCGCGCTTCCTCGGCGTGCTCCGCCAGGGGCTGCGGGAGCAGCGCCGGGTGCGGATCGCCTACGCCCGGGCGGACGGCACCAGTTCCGACCGCGTGGTGCAGCCCCTGGGCCTGGTCTTCTGGGGCTACCGCTGGCATCTGGCCGCCTGGTGCGAGCTGCGCGGGGCCCTCCGGACCTTCCGGGTGGACCGCATCCAGGCAGGCGACCTGCTGGAGGCCTTCCAGCCCGCCCCGGGCCAGGACCTGGAGAGCTACCTTGGCCTCATGCGCTCCGACCCGGCGGCCAGGGCCTGATCTCTCCTGCCACCAGGCTGTCAGGAGCCTGCGCCATGCTCATCGCTCAACCCCAAGGAGTCCCGATGAGCCTCTCCCAGTCCCTTCTCCCCGAGTTCACCCACGAGGCCGCCGGCCTCCGCCGGGTGATCGAGCGCATCCCTGCCGACCGCATGGACTTCCGCCCCCACCCCAAGTCCTTCGGCCTCCACGACCTGGCCAACCACCTGGTCACAGTGCCCGGCTGGGCCGCCACCACCATGACGGAGACGGAGCTGGACTTCGGGCTCCCCGAGACCCGGGCCCGCCAGCCCAAGCCCAGCAACACCGTGGAGGGCCTGCTCCGCACCCTCGACACGGGTGTGGAAAAAGCGCTCGCGGCCCTGTCCAGTGCCAGTGATGCCGACTACCAGGTGGTCTGGACCCTGAAGAATGAGGGCCAGGTGATCCTCGCCATGCCCCGCATCGCCGTCTACCGGGGCTTCGTGATGAACCACCTCATCCACCACCGCGCCCAGGTCTGCGTCTACCTGCGCCTGCTGGACGTGCCCGTGCCGTCCCTGTACGGCCCCAGCGCCGACGAGGGCTGAGGGGGGATCCCGTTCCATGTGACGACCTCCACCGGGCCCCTCGGTTACACTGGCGTCACGATCGGGGGATCCATGTTCGGCGAGATGAAGGTCTTTTCCGGGAGCAGCCACCCGGAGCTGGCGCGAGGCATCGCGACCCACATGGGCATGCCCCTGGGGCGCCTCAAGGTGACCCGCTTCTCCAACGAGAACATCAAGGTGAAGGTGGAGGAGAACGTCCGCGAGGCCGATGTCTTCGTGATCCAGTCCTCCTGCCCGCCCGTCAGCGACAACCTGATGGAGCTGCTCATCCTCATCGACGCGCTGAAGTTCGCCTCGGCCGCGCGCATCACGGCCGTGCTGCCCTACTTCCCCTACGCCCGCAGCGACAAGAAGGACGAGGCGCGCATCTCCATCACGGCCCGCCTGGTGGCGGACCTGCTGGAGACCGCCGGCGCGGACCGCGTGCTCACCATGACGCTCCACGCCCCGCAGATCCTGGGCTTCTTCCGCAAGCCCGCGGACCAGCTGCTGGCCACGCCCATCCTGAGCAACTACTTCAACACCAAGGACCTGTCCAAGGCCACCGTGGTCGCCACGGACGCCGGCGCCGCCAAGTTCGCCGGTCACTTCGCCAAGCGCCTCTCCGTGCCCATGGCCATCATCGACAAGCGCCGCTTCGACGACTCCGAGAAGGCCCAGAGCGTGGCCCTCATCGGCGATGTGAAGGGCCGCGACGCCATCATCTACGACGATGAGATCGCCACCGGCGGCTCCATCAAGGAGGCGGCGCGCATCATCCGCGAGTTCGGCGCCCGCTCGGTGCGCGTGGGCGTCACCCACCCCGTGCTGTCCGGCAACGCCCTGGAGACCCTCTCCTCCGCCGACTTGGACGAGCTGGTGGTCACCGACAGCATCCCCGTGCCCGAGCGCATCCGCAGCGCCATGCCCAACCTCAAGGTGCTCTCCACCGCCGCCCTCTTCGGCGATGCGATCCTGCGCATCCACGGGGGCCGCAGCATCAGCGAGATGATGGACTGATGGATTGGCCCCTCGGCCCCTTGGAGGCTGCGCCCAGCCTCGATCTGCTGGGGCCTTGGGGGCCCGAGATCGCCGGACTCTTCACCCGGCCCTTCCTGATGATGCACCGGGCCTCGGAGCTCTACACCGCCCGGACCTGCCTCCTGCTCCTCCTGGACCTGGGCTGGGAGGGTCGCCTGCGTGCCGGGACCAGCCTGGATCAGCTCTGCCAGGGGCTGCCGGACCAGGCCCGGAAACCCCTGGCCTGGATGTTGCCTTTCCTCGAGCGGGAAGGCCTGCTCCACCGGACCGCTGAGACCTACACCCTGAGCCACGAACCAGACCTGGACCTGGCCGGGATCCGCCGCCTCATGGAGGCCGAGGCCCCCGGCCACGCCGTCAACTTCGACCTGCTGGACGGCGTGCGGGAGCGGATCCGCCCCTTCTTCACCGAGGGCAGGGCCGGAGAGGGCCTGCTCTTCGACCTGACGCTCTTCCCCCTCTGGCTCACCTATTTCCGCAATGAGAACCTGGTCTACCTGCCGAACAACCTGCTCGCCCTGCTGGCGTTGCGCGAACAGCTGCCGGAGGGCGCCCGGGTGCTGGAGATGGGGGCCGGGGCCGGCTCCTTCGCCCAGTTGGTGGCCCGGAGGGGCGCCGTGGAGGGCTGGCTCTCCCGCATCGCCGACTACCGCTTCACGGACGTGGCCCCGACCTTCCTCCGCCGGGCCCAGCGGGAGCTGAAGGCGGCCGCCCCGGGCCTGCTTCTCAGCTTTCAGCCGCTGGACCTGAACCGCCCCCTGGGTGAGCAGGGCATCGAACCCGCCAGCCTGGACGCCCTCGTGGGCATCAACGTATTGCACGTGGCCCAGGATCTGGAAGCCACCCTGACCGATCTGCGAACCCGGCTGAAGCCCTCGGGGCGGCTGGTGATCGGGGAATGCCTGAAGCCCACCCTGGACCAGCCCCTCTACCTGGAGTTCTTCTTCACCTTCATCAAGAGCTTCACCGAGGTCACCCTGGATCCCCGCTGGCGTCCCCGGCATGGCTTCCTCACGCCCGAAGCCTGGGAGGCGGCCCTGAGCCATGCCGGATTCGCCGAGATTCTGCACACCCCGCCGCCCCGCCCCCTCATGGACCGGTACCCGAACTTCACCGTGGGGGCCATCACGGCCCGCATCTGAGCCCACGAAGAAGCGGCGCCGGAGCGCCGCTTCTCGTCTGCCGGAAACACCCTGCCTCAGAAGCCCGTGAAGATCACCACGGAGTAGGCGGCATAGCTGCCATCGGGCTTGGGCACCACGGCCACCCGGGTCACGGCGGGGGCCACGAGCTTGGCCGCCCAGGCGGATTCGGGGATGGCGCTCACCGTGATGACGCCGGACTGGTTCACCACTTCGAGCACGGCGGGCTGCATGCCCACGGTGGTATTCAGGCTCACCGGGATGGTCTGCGTGGCCGCGGCCGAGGTGGTGAAGGTGAAGCCGAGCTGGCCGCCGCTGTACGAGGTGCTGATGGCGCCCTTGGGCAGGGCCACCGGCACGAAGATCGCCGTGCTGGCGTCCCAGGCGCTGGTACCGCCGTTCCAGACCAGGTCGCTCACGCCCTGGACGCGGACATCGCCCGAGCCCGCGCAGGCCGCCGCGAAGGCGCCGCTGCTCGACGAGGTCACGCCGGGGAAGCCCAGGTACCACCAGCTGAATGGATTCGCATAGACGTGGACGCGGTCGCCAGCCACGGGGTGGGTGTAGGTGAACTGGGTGGCGTCCGCGGCCTTGATGGCGCCGCCATCCACCGCCCGCTGGATGTTCACGGACTTGGCGTGCATGGGCACCGCCAGCGGGTCCTTCACGTCCACCTGGACCTTGAAGCCCACCCAGACGTCGGCCAGCGCGGCCTGCCCCGTCCCCACCGCCTGGTCGTTGCGGAACGTGAAGGTGGTGTCGGGGTCGATGGCGATGGCGCGCGGCACGCTGGCGTTGGTGCTGATCAGCAGCTTGTTGGTGACCCGGTCCACGCCGACGACATGGCCCTCGGGGGTCCAGCCGGGAAGGGCATTGGCGCCGTACCAGACGCGCACGGCCCAGAGGGTGCCGTCCGTCTGCATGCGCAGGGAGACCAGGGCGTGCTTGCCGGCCGCCAGGCCCGCGAAGCTGCCCAGGGTCTTGGTGTCGGCGTCGAAGAACCAGGCACCGTTGTCCACATGCACGGTGAGGTCGTTCCCGCTGTCCGTGTGCAGCACGAAGCTGGAGGCGCCCACGGAGGCGATGGTGCCGCGGCGGTGCCGGAACATCAGCTGCCGCAGGCCCATCATGCCGTTCAGGTTGGGGCGGTGCCGGACCTGCAGGTTCATCACCCAGTCGCCATTGGGCAGCTGCACCAGGAAGAGGGGATGGCCCAGGTCGAAGTCGATCTGCACGGCGTTGCTGCCGCTGGCGGTGACCACCAGGTCCGTCTCGAGCTTCACGAGCACGTTCGAGCCGTTCACGTGGACCTGACCGGCGGGAACGGGGGTGCCGTCGGCACTCACCAGGTTCACGCTGGCGGGGTCGATGGTGATGCGGAGCGCGTCATAGGTGCCCACGGGAAGCTGGGCCGTGGCCAGCAGCTCGCCCACGCTGTCCAGGTCCACCAGGTTGATCTTGGCGGTGGCGCCCTCGAAGACCACCACTTCCTTGGTGTGGTCGGCCTTGTTCAGCAGGGTGACCTTGGTGACCACCACCTCCACGGCAGACCACTGGTCCGAGGGGGCGTCCGTCAGGATGATCGAGGCTGACCCGGTGGCGGCGGGGGCCGGGGTGGTGGAACCACCGCCGCCGCAGGCCACGCTCAGGGCCAGGGTCGTGAGGGCGGGCAGGGCCAGCAGGGAAAGGGACCGGAGCGAAGGACGCATGGAGATCTCCTGGGATCGGAGCCGGGGCTCCGGATGAGGGGGCGGGAAATCGGACACCTCCACTGACCCGCCCCCGGGGGGAAGGGTTGACGGAAGAAAATCGGAAGGGCCCTGCGCCTTGTCTTGCAATACTTCCAGCCATGGCCACCACCCTGCGGGACCTGCTGATCCAGCGCGCCGCCCGGCTCCAGGGCCGCCCCGCCCTGACGACCCCGGATTGGGGCACCTTGAGTTACGCCCAGCTCCGCAACCGCGCCGAGGGGGTCGCCCTGGGCCTCCTGGCCACGGATCCGCCGCCCGCTGTGTTCTGCGCCACCGGCACCCCCTGGGACTGGGCGGCCGAGCTGGCGGCCGCCGCCTCGGGCCTGGCCTGGGACCCCGCCGGGCGGCCGGTGCCAGCGGAGGCGCTGGGCGGCCCCCGCTTCAATGACGAGGCGGGACGCGGTCCCTACCATGCCCGGGAGCAGGTGGTGGGGGCCGCCACGGCCTTCATGGCGGGCCTGGATCAGGCGGGGCTGCTGACCCGGCTCCGTCGGCTGAATGTCCAGCTGGGCTGGGACCATGACACGCGGGTGGAGCTGCCCTTGGCCCAGCTCGGTGAGGCCCCCCTGAGGGCCGCCCTTTGGAGCGCCCTGTATGCGGGAGGGCACGCAATCCTCGGATTCGGCCCGTGGAACCAGGAGCCTTTCGATGGATTCTGGCCGCGCGGGGAGTTCTAGAACCCTTGCCATTGGACAGTCCCTGACCAATCCTGGATCCGGAGGTCGCCATGGCCCGCGCCGCGTCCCGCAAGCTGCTCCAATCCCCCCGCCCGGACGGCGGCCATCTGGTGAAGCCCGAGCGGCTCCAGGTGGTGCTGGAGGCCATCCGGGACGCGGGGGAGCGGGGCATCACCAAGGAGGGCCTCGTCCACCGGCTGGGAGGCGTGGCCTCCCGCACCGTGGACCGGGCGGTGCAGCTGCTGGAGGCCCAGGGGGCCCGCTTCGGCAAGGCCCGGCAGGGCCTCCCGGCCGTCATCCACTTCACCCTCGAAAAGGCCCCGGACTGGGACAACAAGATCACCCCCCATGCCCGCGTGGCGCTGGAGGTGGCCCTCATGGCCCTGGAGGGGACCGCCACCGAGCTGTGGTACGACCAGCTGGAGGGGCTGCGCAAGCTCGCGGACAGCCACCTGAGCACCCGGGACCGCGACCTCTTCCGGGCCCTGCAGGAGCATGTCTGTGTGCGCGGCGGCGCCGACGACCAGCAGGCCCTCGATACGAAGACGCTCACCCAGGTGCTGCTGGCGCTGGGCCACCCCGATGGCCCCCGCGAGCTGGAGCTGACCTACAAGGCCGCCTCCACGGGCCGCACCACCGCCCGCACGGTGGTGCCCTTCACACTCACCCACGACGTGTTCTCCGGCGGCGCCTTCCTGCTGGCCTGGGACCTCGCCAAGCAGGAGCCCCGGCACTTCCGCCTGGCCCGCATCGAGGAGGCGAGGGCCCTCGCGCGGCGCGGCCTCATCCCCGACAAGCGCCCCCTCGAGCGGGCCCGCGACCTGCAGATCGGCGGCTGGTTCCGGCCCGATCCCCCCTTCCGCGTGAGCCTCCGCGTGGGGGGCACCAACTGGCCCCAGGCCCTGCTGGACGCCCCCCCGGCCCTGCCCGGCGTCGAGGTCCAGAGGGAGAAGGGCGGCACCGTGCTCGTCGCCTTCCAGGCCACGGAGCTGTCAGGACCCACGCGGTTCGTCCTGCAGTTCGGGGCCGAGGCGGAGGTGCTGGAGCCCAAGGCCCTGCGGGACCATGTGGTCACCACGTTGAAGGCCATGCTGGCCCGGTACCGGTAGACGGAAAGGGCCGGTTTCCCGGCCCTTTCCGTCTGGCTTGTGGCTCGTCTACTTCTTGGCGACCTTGGCGACGCCCAGGTCCCGGAGCGCGATCTGGCCCTGGCGGCCGAAGTCGATGGCCTCGCCCAGGATGCGGGCCGCTTCCTGCGGGGCGTGGAAGCCCATGGAGTTCTCGGCGTTGACGAAGTCCACGCGCCACTGGGCCTTGCGCTGAAGCTCGTAGATGGGCTTCAGCTTGGCCTCGTCCACACCGGCCTTCTTGGCGGCGTCCAGGTTGTTGATGAGGTCGACGATGGCGTCCTCGGCGCGGTCCATGAGGGCCTTGGTGCGGTCCTGGATGGCCTCCACGCGGGCCTTGAGCTCGGCCTCGGGAAAGCGGTGGCAGGTTTGGCAGGCGCGGGTCACGTCGAGCAGGGGGCTGCGCACGTGATGATCGCTGATCTTGAGGGCGCCCTCGCGCTTGTAGGGCATGTGGCAGTCGGAGCAGGATACGCCCGAGCGGGCGTGGATGCCCTGGCTCCACATCTCGAACTCGGGGTGCTGGGCCTTGAGGACCTCGGCGCCGGTCTTGGCGTGCTTCCAGTCGAAGAAGCGGCCACCGTCGGGGAACTTGTAGGCGTCGTAGGTGGCTTCGATCTGCTCGACCTTCAGGCCCTTGTCCCAGGGGAAGAAGAGGGTGACCTTGGGGCCGCAGTAGTACTCGACGTGGCACTGGCCGCAGACCATGGAGCGCATCTCCTGGCGGGAGGCGTCGCGGTTGGCGTCATAGGCCACGGAGCGATCGCCCTTGCGCCACTTCTCGATGGAGGGCAGGTGCGGCACGGGCTCGGCGCTCTTGGCCAGGGCGTCGATGCCCCGGATGAAGCCGGGCTTGGTGACACGCAGGGCCATGTTCTTGGGATCGTGGCAGTCGATGCAGGCCACGGGGTGCTTCACGAGCTGGCTGGCCTCGGCGTAGGGCATCTTGCAGACGGCCTCGAAGCCGGCCATGAGCTGAGCCTGGGCGTTGGGGCTGGTGAAGGCCTCGTCCAGCGTGCCGGGGGCGCCGCCCTTCAGGCCCACTTCGCGGAAGGCCACGGTGTTGGAGGCGTGGCAGTGGAGGCAGGCGCCCGGCTGCTTGCGCTCGGTGACGCGCTTGGTCTTGCGCTGGTCGTCCAGCATGTAGGCGTGGCCCTGGCGCTGGTTGAAGTCGATGGCGAAGGCGTAGCCGTCGAAGATGGTCACCAGGCGCGGATCCTCCTGGATGCGGCTCTTGGGCAGGCCCTCGCTGCCGGCCCCGCCGTACTTGGTGGAGTACTTGTCCGCGGTGCGGATGTAGGCATCGTACTGGCGGGGGAAGTTCTTCCCCCACTGGGCGGGATCCACGGTCTTCTCGTCGAGGTCCACCAGCTTGAGGCTGGTCTGCTTGGCTTCGGCCTTGCGGCTGGAGATGTTCGCGTAGAGGCTCATCACCAGGACCGTGGCCAGGGCGGCGCCGGCGGCCAGAAGTCCCATGCGGAACCAGGGACGGGAGGTGAGGGGGGTGGGCTGGTCGGTCATCGGAGGGGTCCTCCCGCGTGGATGGCACGCATGATCGGTTGGGGGTCAGGGGTGGAGAGGGGTCATTGGCTGGGCCTGGAGGCCGGTCATCGGGTGGGTCCGTGTCCCACGCCCTGGTGGCATCGGACACAGCCGTAGAGGTCGGCCTTTTGGGTGGGGTCGGTGGGCACGCCCAGGGTGCCGTGGGCGGTGATCTCGCCGGTCAGCTCACCGTGGCAGCGGAGGCAGTTGTCCTCAAGCACCTTGGCGTTGCTGGGTTTGATGCGGATGGGCTCCTTGAAATCCAGGAGGGTGAAGGCCTTGGAGTGGTGGTAGCCGTTGCTGGCCTTCACGAAGAACTTGTTCACCACGTTGTCGTGGGGCAGGTGGCAGTCGTTGCAGGTGGCCACCGCGTGGTGGGAGGCGTGGCTCCAGCCGTCGAAGTCCTCCCGCATGATGTGGCAGTTCACGCACACGGCGGGGTCGTTGGACAGGTACGAGGTTCCGTGGGCTGAGACGAAGGTGTAGGTGCCGGAACCGATGAAGACCCCCAGCAGCACGCTGAAGGCCAGGCTGAAGAAGAGTAGTCGGCGCTTTCCACTCACGGGGCACCCCATCCAGGGTTTCGGGAATCGATCAGGAACAGATCATGCGATGAACTCCACTTTCAGGATAAGTAAATCCTAATTTCAAGCGACCCCAAGATGATCAAAAAGAATGGGCCGGTCGAACCGGCCCATTCTTTGGCAATAAGTCTTTTTAGTCCAGCGTAATGGCGCCGTTCACGGTCTCGATGTCGATGCCCTGGTCGCTGCCCGGGAAGACGGCGGTCACGCGGTGTTTCTTCACCTCCACCTGCTCGGCGCCCTTGGCGTTGAAGGAGATGCCGCCGTTGACGGTGGTGGCCTTCAGGCGGCCCTTCAGGGTCCCCACCTGGAGGTGGATGGAGCCGTTCACGGTCTCGGCCTTGATGCCCTGACCCTGGCCGTCGAGGCCCGAGCCCTTGATGGCGCCGTTGACCGTCTGGAGGTTCAGGCTGCCCTTCACCTTGTCCAGGTGGATGCTCCCGTTCACCGTGTCGGCCTTCAGAGGCTCCTGCAGGTCCGTGGCGCGGATGCTCCCATTCACGGTGCTGAGGACGGCCTTGCCCTGGGTGCCGGCCATGGTGACCTCGCCGTTCACGGTTTCAAGGGTGGGCGCCACGCGGCGGGGCACCTTCAGGGTCATCTGGCACTGGGGCCCGCTGTACGAGCCCCAGCCGGTGTGCTTGGGATACTCGCCGCGGATCTCCAGGGAGCCCTTGCCGGCCTCGATCACCACCTTCACCTGCTCGTCCTTGCTGCTGGGTTTGAACTCACCCGTGAACTGGACCTCCTCGCGATCCCAGGCCTCCACCCGGATGAACCCATTGACGTTCTTCACCTTCAGGGTGGAACCCGAGGCCAGCGGCAGGGTGCGCGTTTCGGTGGTCTTCTCCGCCTTGGCGGGCTGGACCACCTGGGACTGGGCCGCCAGGGAGACGCAGAGGACGGCGGCGGCAAGGGCCGCGGCAAAAGGACGGGCAAGGGCCATGGGAGCCTCCTGGATGTCAGAGATCGTGCGAAGGCTACGAGGATCCTCGGAGGGCGTTTAGGTTTTTAGAACTTCAGACCTGTGCTCAGATACATCCGCCGGGCCCGGCCGTAATTGGTGGGGCCGGCCGCCCCGAAGCCCGAGTTGGGAGCAAACGGGGTGGAGATCGGGTCGCCTGCCGCCAGGGCCGAGTAACCGGTGCCGAAGGTGACCTGCTGCTGGTGGTTGAAGACGTTCTCCACCACGGCCTTCACGTAGGCGCTGACCTTGCGGCCATTCCCGAAGCTCAGGAGCCGGAAGTCCTGCTGGACGCTCAGGTCCAGGTAGTACTGGGCGTGGTAGGTCCCGTCGCCCCGCTGGTTGTTCCGGTACTGGTAGAGGCGCAGCCCCGCGGCCTGGGGATCGATGGCGGGGTTGAGGCTGCTCGGATCGGTGATGACGCGGATGTGGCTGTAGGTCTGGGGTCCATCATAGCTGAGGAGCAGGCCCGTGGTCAGCTCGCCCAGGGGGTTGGCCCAGCGGGCGATGGCGTTGATGCGGGAGCGCACCGGCACGTGCCCCAGCAGGTAGCCGTAGGGGTTCGTCACCGCGGGATCGTACATCGGCACGCCGTTCTGCACCGTGAACCACTCGAAGCCCGCGCCGGAGCCCGGCGCCCCCTTCACCTCGCCCTCGTAGTTGCCCTTCAGGCGGCTCAGCACCAGGTTGCCCGTCAGGGTGTAGCGGCCCTTGGCGAGGGCGCCTTCCAGTTCCAGGCTGCGGTAGTCGCGCTTGGCGCCGGGCTCGTTGTGCCAGTAGGTGATGTAAAGGGGGCTGCCGCCGCCGGGGTTGGCCACGGTGCCGTCATTCCCGGCCCGCAGATCGATGAGGTGGTTCCAGGTCTTGCTGATGAAGGTGGCCTTCAGGTAGCCCTCGCCCAGGGTCTTGTGCCTGAAGTTGTGCAGGGCGCTGAGCTGGACCTCGTCGACGGTCTGGGCCTGCAGCTTGGGGTCCACCTTGATGTTCACGGCGGCGTCCGTGTAGGACTGGGGCACCGGGTTGTAGTTGGCCGGGTTCTCCAGGGCCGAGAAGGGCTGCACGCCCGCGGGCCCGTTGTAGCCGAAGGTGGCGAAGATGGGGTTGTTCACGTAGGTGGCCACGCTCAGCTGGATCTCCAGCGGCTTGCCGTTGTAGCGGCTGTAGGCGGCCCCCAGGATCCAGGCGCTGTCGCCCCGCACGTCGAAGTTCACGCCCAAGCGGGGCGAGGGGGCGTTGTTCGAGGCCGTGGTGCGCTTCAGGGCCCGGTCCTCGGCGGTGTACTTGTCCCAGCGCAGGCCCAGATTGGCATTCCAGTGCTTGTTCACGGACCACTTGTCGTTGACGTAGAGGGAGTGCTGCTCGGTGCCGGCCTCGCCGGGCTGGGTGAGGTAGCTGAAGGTGGTGGCGCCATCGGTGTTCACCGTGCCGTTGGTCAGGTCGAGGCCGCCGGCGGCGACGTAGGAGTTCCAGGCCTTTCCGCCAATGAGGAGGTCCACCGGCGTCTGGGCGCCGGAGGCCTTGGTGGTGCCCCGGTAGTAGTCCCAGCCCACGTCGAGCTGGTGGCTGCTGTCGGCGCTGGAGGCGAAGTACGAGAACTTCAGGTTGGCGGTCTGGATGTTCCGGATGTCGCCGGGATCGCGCGGGTCGAAGTAGCCTGCGCGGTAGAAGTAGCCGTCATCGTTGTTGAAGATGGGCAGGGCCACGTTGTTGGAACCCACCGCGATGACCTGCTCCTTCTTCCCCACCTTGAGGGACATGGTGAGGACATCCGTGAGAAGGCTGCGCAGCTGCAGACCGTAGATGTCCTGGGTGAAGCGCCGCGTGCTGAAGTAGCCGTCGCCGCTGCCCACGTAGTCGATGTTCGCGAAGGTCTCGTTGTAGCCATGATAGGTCCCCACCAGGGTGTGCCGGTCCGTGATGGCCCAGGTGAGCTTCAGCTGCCGTCGGATGTCCTTGATCTTCTGGGTGTAGGGGGCGCCCAGCGGCGCGCCGAGGGCGGCCTGGTCCGTGGGCAGGCTCTGGGCCGTGTCCTGGGCCGAGCTGAAGTAGCTGGTGTAGAACCAGAGTTTCGACTTCACGACGGGACCGCCCACCTGGAACATCTTTTCCTGGTTGATTCGGTCGGAGAAGGAGCTGGCATCCTCGCCGCGACGGGCGGCCTTCCAGCGGTCGCTGCTGAGGTCCCAGCGCAGCTGGGCCGTGAACTCGTCGCCACCGGACTTGGTGATGGTGTTCACCACGCCGCCCTCCACGTCGCCGAACTCGGCGGGGATGGCGCCGGTGATCACCTGGGTCTCCTCGATGGCATCGGTGACGAACTTCGCGCGGGGGCCGTTGTAGACATTGTCCGCGTAGTTCTGGCCATCCAGCAGCCAGAGGTTGCCCGTGCCCTGGCTGCCGCGGATCTGCATGCCCCCGCGGTCCTGATTCAGGTTCTCCACCACGCCCGGCGCCATGAGCGCCACGTTCAGCGGATTGCGGTCCACGGGCAGGGCGTCGATGGCCTCCTTCGAGAAGCTGGTGGAGGTCTTGAACTCCGTCTTGTCCTGCTGCACCGAGGAGGCCACCACCTCGACGGTGGTCCCCGCCTCCTTGGAGAGCGTGAAGCGGCTGTTGAGGTTCTGTTCGAGGCCCAGCCGCTCCTCCCGCGTGACGGTGGTGAACCCGGCCTTGGAGAGGCTGATGCGGTAGAGGCCGGGGGGCAGCAGACGCGCCGCGAAACGGCCCCCCGCGTCGGTGACCACCACCCGGACGCCCTGCAGCGAGGGGCTGCTGAGCCGGACCTCCACGCCCGCCACGGGAGCCTCCGCCGCGTCCACCACCTGGCCCACGAGGCTGGCGGTCTGGGTGCCCTGGGTCCACAGCACCTGGTGGCCTGCCACCAGGCTGAGAACGGTCACGCTGAATCCGGTTCGGGAAAGACGCATGGCAGGGCTCCTTGAAGGAAGGGGTGGGGAGGAACTCGCGGGGAAGTCGACCCAATCTCAATCCGCGTCCAGCAGACAGCCACCGGAATGGGGCGACCCGCACAGATCGGGGGCGATCCGACCCGGGGACGGGGCGGATCCCCTCCCAACCGGGGAACCTATCCGGGGGAGGCCCCAGGTCCTCCCAGGACAGCCCCTTCTTGATGGACGGTTCCCGCACCGCGGCAGACAGGCAGAGCCCCGGGCCCTGTTTGGGGAGGACCCGGGGCTCTGCGCGATCCATTGGCCTGACGTGGACGGGCTCCTAGAAACCTCCGGCCTTGGCGGGCAGGGCCGGACGACCCGCGCCCCAGGCACCCAGTTCCGTCGATCCGTTCGCGTGGTCGATGCTCCGGTCGAGGTCACGCAGCTCGACAGTCAGCGCGTTGATCTCGTTCCGGATGGCCTGGGGCGTCAATCGCAGCGCCTGGACCTTCGAGCGGGCCGGCGGCCAGGGTTCGTGGATGGCCTTCGCGACCAGGCGCCCGAGCAGGGTCTTGAGGTGCTCGATCCGCCGGTTGACGGTCTCCCGGTGGGCCATGGTCTCGATCAGGGATCGCCCGCTCGGGAGGAGGGTCCGGGCGTTGGTCCGGTGGATCTCAATGACCAGGCACTCCAGCTCGGCATGGTTGGAGGCGATCCGCCGCAACAGGCGGTCAGGCTCCTCCTGGGGGCCGGGCTTCATGCGTTCCATCAGGACGGAATCCAGAACGTCCTGATCCATCTTGATCCGCTTGAGGAGGCTCTTTCGGAGGCGGAGGGCTTCGGCAAGTCTCATGGGCTCCTCGGTGGGCCAGGGTGGGATCGGGGGAGTGGAAAGGATCTGCTGCGATGTGGGTGAAGGTGGGCCCCCAGGGGGGCCTGAGGGACCGGGCCCCGCCGGGAGTGATCCCCCCGGCGGGGCCGGTGGCCACCTCATCAGTCCGCCGTAAACCGGTAGACGGCCCCCAGGCCGAACCAGGAGGGGTTGAACAGCCGGTTGAATTCGGTCTGCTCGAAGGTGGCCTGGGCGGAAAATCCCTTGCCGAGGAGGTACTCGACGCCCACGCGTCCGCCGAGCTTGATGCCCGTCGCGCGGTTGAGGCCGGTGTACCGGGGGTCGCTCGCATTGATCGATTGCTTCCACTGGGTCCCCGTGAGCCCGCCGAAGATGGACAGGCGGTCGTAGGTCTTCACGAGGTCGAGGCCGAAGTGCATCTGGGGTCGCTTCTTGTTTTCCAGGCCGCTCCCATCCACACCGGCGAAGGACATGAAGCCGAGGTGGACCCTGGTGCCCAGGGTCGGGTAGAGCTCCGTGTGATACCCCAGACCGAGCAGGTAGCCCGCGGGGTTGGATCCGGAGGACATCTTCTTGGTGTCGGCCGTGGCGATCACGGTCGACAAGCTGGCCTCGAAGGGACTGCGCTCGCCGGCGGCTTGGGCCGCCAGGGGGAGGGCCAGGAGGCACATGGCCAGGCAGGCGGGGGAATATCGAATGGTCATGGTCGGTCTCCAGAGTCTCGTCGCGTTACCACTTGAAGCCGGTGGAAAGGGTGACGATGCGGGCGTTCAGGTAATCCGCATTGCCGTAGGTGCCCCAGCCCGTCCGGTTGGCCAGGTTCGACCCCCAGGGGGCCGTGTAGTAGCCGCTCTTGGCGCTGTTCGTGGCCTGGGCCGTCCCGGTGGTGGCGGTGGAGAAGGTCTGGAGCAGCTGGTGGTTGAACAGGTTCGTGATGGTCAGCTCGGTGAAGTACTTGACCTTCCGGAAGAGCGGAACCTGGACGGCGAGTTTCAGGTCCACGCTGTAGACATCGTTGAAGCGGCCGAGCCCGCGCCCCCAGTACCGCGTGTAGGTGGTGGGATAGGCGTTGGCATTGGGGCTTCCGGCGGCGGTGGCGTCGGTCTGGGCCTCGAACAGGTTCGTGGCGGAGATGTCATAGACGGCGCCGCCCGTGTAGTTGAGCAGGAGCGAGGAGCTGAACATCGCCCCCTTCGCGTCCTGGTTCACGAAATTCAGGTACAGCTTGCCGCGGTGCCTGGTATCGGACGCGAGGTATCCGTACGGCGCGTAGTAGCTCTGGTCCCTCCCCCGGACCACGTGGACGCTTTCGTAGTTCCCGAGGGGATCTCCGATGCTCGACACCGAGCGCGAGGCAGCGGAATTGTCCCCGCCCTCGCCGTTCCCCTTGAGGCTGGAATAGGTGTAGTTGCCCCCGAAGGACCATTTGGAGGTCAAGACCTGGAGGAATTCCAGCTCCACGCTGCTGTAGTCCCGCCGCTCGTTCGGGTTGTTGTCCCAGCGGGTGACCGGGTTGGACAGGACGATGCCCGGCGTGACGAAGGAGTCCTGCTGGCGCTCGTCTCCGATGTAGAGGAAGTCGTCGAAGGGATCCTTGTAGGTCCGCTTGTTGTAGCTGAGGTTCAGGAAGGAGCCATCCTTGTAGTTCCTCCGGATGCCGACGCTGATCTCGTCGACGGAAGGCGCCTTGAGCTTCGGGTTCACCAGCGTTCCGGTGGATCCCGTCGCGCCCAGGAAGCCGGCGGGCGTCAGATCCCAGTTGTTCAGATCCACGACCTGGGCATAGGTCGCGTTGAGGTTCGTCTGCCGGTAGCCGTACAGCTCCGAAAGGGGGTTCCCGGCGAAGGTGAACTTCGAGGTCAGGCCGTCGTG
The DNA here is from genome assembly GCA_046331485.1 of Holophagaceae bacterium. Lineage (GTDB taxonomy): Bacteria > Acidobacteriota > Holophagae > Holophagales > Holophagaceae > Geothrix. The sequence goes on from JAXLQS010000003.1 coordinate 107,342, forward strand.
CAGCTTGCCGACATAGGTGGCGTAACTTGCGCGGGCCACCCAGGTCTGATCTCCCCTGGGGTCATAGGTCACCTGGAACCGGGGACTCACCTTGCTGGAACTGATGGTCTGGGCGCCGAAGGTGTCGGCGGCCTTGGAGGAGTCGTAGCGGAGGCCGACCATCACCTGCAGGTGCTCGTTGAAGGTGGCCGTGTCGTTGAGGTAGAAGGACTGCGTGGTGGTCTTGGCGAAGCCGGCGCTGGAGAGGTAGAGCTGGATGGCCACGGCCTGGTCCGGATCATCGGCGATGCTCTGGACTTCGTAGTTGCCATTGGCCAGGCGGCCACCCACGAAAATGCGCGTGTTGGTGGGAGACTGGTCATTGGCGGAGGAGAACTCCGAGACCACCCGCTCGAGCCCGGCCTCGACGATGTGGGTTCCGAAGGCGGTCTGGGGAGGGAACCAGCTCAGGTTCACGGTGTAGGTGGTGGCATCCCGCTGGTCGGGCTTCAGCTTGCTGAAGGTGGCGTTGTTGAAGCGGTAGTAAGCGCCGTTGCCGTAGAGGGCGTCGATGCGCTGCGGGAAGGGACGGTTGAGATCCCCGCCGGCGACGATGGTGTCCGCCTTCTTCGCATAGCGGGCCTCGATGGTCATGTTCTGGGTGAGGAGGCCCCGGTAGCCGAGGGTCTTGTACTCGTTGATGTCCTGCCGGTCATAGAGCGTGTCCGGATCGAAGGAGTTCCCGGTCAGCTGGTTCGTCCCCGTGGTGACACTCCGGGTCTGGCCGACTTCCAGGGTGTGGTCGGAGGTGATGGCCCACGTCAACTTCCCCTCGTAGAACTGGAGGCTCGACACCCTCGAGTAGGGCTGGCCCATGGTGGGCAGCGTGTAGGCCGGCAGGCCCGTGTAGTACGTGGTCAGCGAGGAGGGATTGGCATAGGTCGCCGTGACCACGCTCGTCGGGTTCTGCTTCGTGGATCCGGAGAACCACAGCCGATCCTTGATGATCGGTCCCCCCAGCTGGATCGTGTAGTTGCTGGTCATGATGTCTTCGGTGGCCCCGGTTCCGCCATTCGCCGGGACGAGGCTCGGCCGCGTTCCCCGCGGGGCCTGGGCCTGCCAGCTCGTCTTGTTGAAATTGCCCCGGATGATGCCCGTGAATTCATTCCCGCCGGACTTGGTGATGGCGTTGATCACGCCCCCCGTGAAGTTGCCGAACCGGGCGTTGACGGGGCTCTGGATGACCTGGATCTCCTGGATGGAGTCATCCACGTAATAGGAGCGCCCGTTCGACTGGGCGAACACGTTGTCGGCGATGTCGGTGCCGTTGAGGAGGAAGCGGTTCCCGACCGCGGTTCCGCCCCGGATGATGATGTCCTTGTTCGCCTCGCCCTGGCCCGGTCCGCGGGTGGCGATGCCCGGAGCCAGGAGGGCGGCCGTATCGAGGCCCCGGGTGAACCTGGGCATGGCGTCCAGGAACTCGGAGGTGATGTTGGTCGCGGATTTGACTTCGGTCTTGTCCACGTTGGAGGCGGAGGAGATCACCTCCACCGTGGTGCTGGCCGTCTCCTGGGGCGCCAGCGCGAGATCCAGCCTCACCACCTGGCCCAGGTTGAGGTCAAGCCGGCCCCCCTGGGCGAGGAAACCCTCCTTGGTGGCCACCACCGAATAGGCCCCGGGCGGGAGAAGGGGGGCGCGGTAGGCGCCCTTCTCGTCCGTGACGACGACCCGGGCGCCCTGCAGGGCCGGAGAAGTCAGCCGGACCTGCACGCCCTGCATGGGCGCCCCGGCCTTGGATCGGATGGTCCCGACGACCTGGCCGGTGGACTCCTGGGCCGCCAGATGGGCGGTGGCCACCAGGGACAGGGTGAGCATCGACAATGTTCTTGAACTGAACTGGAAGGTCATGGACATCTCCTGGGTTAGAACTGGAACGAGAAGGCCAGCTCGCCGGCGAATCCGTTCTTCGAACCGGCGGAGGGCGTCTCGAGCTTGGTCGTGAACAGGTTCAGTTCGACGGCATACCGGTTGAGGAACCTGTAGCCAGCTCCCGCGACCAGGCCCACGCCGAAGGCCTTTTTCTCCGCCTTCGAGGCGATGGTGTTCACCGCGAGGATGTTCGGGTTGCTGATCGAACCCGTGTTCGTGATGGCGTTCCCGTTGGTGACCAGCTGGGTGCCCGTATCCGTTTCAGCCGTCTTCAGGGAGGAGAGGCGCAGCCCGCCCTGGACGTAGAACTCCTTGGGGAGGATGTCGAAGCGGAAGAGGGCCGAGCCCTCCAGGCCACTGGCCTCGGTCCGCCGATTGCGGGTCTCGTAGGTGGTGGGATTGACGCCAGTGGCGGGGACCGAGATGGGGATGAAGCTGATCAGCTGGTTCGCCCCGGAGTACTGCCGGAAGCCCAGCGAGCCCACGATGGAGGTCCGCTCCTGGAGGGGGAAGGAGGTTTCGATGGAGAAGGAGAAGGTCCCCCCGGATTGGAGGACCTTCTGCGCATCGCCTCCGACCGAGCCGATCCCGATCTTCATGGCGCCCAAGTACGGAGATTCCTGGGCGGCGAGCAGGTTGCCTGCCAGGAGCACGGCCATAAGGGCCGCGGTTCGATGTGTGCGTTTGAGCATAGTGGCTCCCAAGGACGCGCACACGGGCGCGCCGAGACTGGTGCGAAATCCGGATCCGGCGCCTCGGGCGCCAGGACCTTGTTCAGCTGGTTCCGCTTGCGCAGGGGGACTGCGGCGTTCTAGCACCTCTGGTGGATGAGAATTCCGGGAACGGATGTCGGAATGGGATCACTCTCAGACACGCGGCCCCCCCTCACAATCTCTGTGGGGCGAACGACACCAATCCTGTGGGGAACCCCAGGAACCGAGGGGCGAGCCGATCCGCCGCATCGCCATCTGGGCCAGGCCCTCGAATCCCCGCAGGGAGCCTCCCCTCCCGCCTCGCCCTGCGCGCCACGATCAGCGGCGGACCGGATCAAGGCATGAAAGGACTCGCGGGCCAAAGGCCCGCGAGTGGGAAGGAAACCGGGGATTCGAACCCGACGTGGTTGTTCGATGACCTTTGGGCCTCCCCGTCGGGCGTCGGACCTTCACCGGGGCCTTCCGTCGAGGAGCGCCCCGGGCCGGCCCGGGACTTCCATCGCGGCGCCTCGCGGCCTGCGAGTCCGTCCGGCGCAGGCCCACCTTCGGGCCTTCCGGTGCGGTTCGCAAGGGTGCCGGGGCTACCTGCACGGGAACAGGGGTGGATGCCGCCGGGGGCGCCGCCGGCCGCCTCAGAGCAGCTCGTGGAACTGGTTCCGGAAGGTCCGGCTCAGGGTGAGGCGCGTGCCGTCCCGCATGACCATCACGTGCTCGCCGCTGAACCAGGGGTGGACCTCCCGGATGCAATCCAGGTTCACGATGCTGGATCGGTGGATCCGCCGGAACTGCCGGGGGTCAAGCTTCGCCAGGAGGTTCGACATGGAGGTCCGGAGCAGGTGGGAGGTCCCTTCGACATGGAGCCGGACGTAGTTGTCCTCGGCTTCCACCCACTGGATGTCCTTCACCCGCAGGATCACGTGGTGGTCCTCCTCCTTCACCAGGATCCGGTGGAGGTACTGCCCCTCGTTCCGCACCATGGCCAGAAGCTCCTCCAGCTGCGCCTGGTAGCCCCTGACGAGGCTGCTGCGGTGCCAGGCCCGGGCCCGCTCCAGGGCATGGGCCATCCGCTCGGGGTCGATGGGCTTGAGCAGGTAGTCGAGCGCGTTCACCTCGAAGGCGTGGATGGCATGCTGGTTGTAGGCGGTGGTGAAGACGGTGGCCGGCATGTGCTCCGGTCCCACCCGCTCCAGCACTCCGAATCCGCTCAGTTCAGGCATCTCGATGTCCAGGAAGACCAGGTCCGGGCGGTCGTTCAAAATCCGGTCCACCGTCTCGAGTCCATCCGCCACTTCCGCAAGGATGTCCAGCCCCGGCTCCTTCCTGAGCAGCTGGCGGATCCGCTGGCGGGCCGGACCCTCGTCATCGGCGATCAGCACCCTCATGGGCGGAGAGGTCGGCATGATCAGGCTCTCCTCGGAAGCAGGGCCGGCGGGTCCACCGTGATGGGGAGCCTGATGCGGAAGACGATGCCCCCCCCGGGAGAAGACGCCGCCTCGAAGCTCTGGTCCGTCCCGTGGAGCAGCTCAAGGCGCGAGGCCATGCGCGCGGTCAGCGGCTCCCCGGCCGGGTCTTGCGCAAGGCACGGCCCCTCGGAGGCCACTTCGATGGCGAGCCATCGCCCTTCCAGCCAGGCGCGAAGGTCCACGCGCCCACCCGCCGTCCGGGGAGACACGCATCGGGAAATCGTCTGTTCCACCAGGGGCTGGAGCAGGAAGGAGGGTACGGCGGTCCCCCAGAGCTCCCGGGGCGCATGGACCTGCACCTGGAGCCGGGAGCCCAGGCGGAGGCGCTCGATGGCCAGGTAGGCATCGAGGTAGTCCAGTTCGGCTTTCAAGGTGGCCGTCTGTTCCCCGGACCGGCTGAGGACCGTGCGGAGGAGGCTGCTCAATTTGAGCAGGATCTGGTCCGCGGTCCCTGGATCGGCGTGGATCAGCGCCGCCACCGCATTCAGTGAGTTGAAGAGGAAGTGGGGGCTGAGGTGCATCTCGAGCGTGCTCAGCTGGGCCTGGGCCAGCTCGGAGCGCAACCGGAGCGCGATCTCCCGCTGCTCCCGCAGATGCTGGAACATCCGGATCCCCTCGTGGACGCCCACCAGCCCCCAGTAGTAGATGACATAGGAGAAGTGGAAATTCTGCTTGGTCACGGCCCAGACCCGGGGCAGGAAGGCCAGCCTCGGCGTGTAGAACAGGGAGATGACGGCCGCCATCATCCCCATGCCGAGCAAGGTGACGGCGAAGCTCCCCAAGACATGGGCCAGCCAGGCCCGGAGCGAGGGGTCGCGGTGGAGGGGAAAGGCTTTGAGCAGCGCCAGGGTCAGGAGGGAGAGCAGGGCCCAGCCGTAATTCCGCACCAGGGTGAGCCCGGTGAACCGCAGGAAGGCGTCGGAATAGAAGGGCTGCCTCATCAGGAACAGCTGGGCCGAGAGGATGTAGATGGTCACCAGGGTCCAGCCGCCGAGGTAGACGCCCATGCCCCGGATCCGCCCCCGGAGCAGGGAGGACCTCGCCCGCGTGGCCAGCGAGGTTCGGCGGCGCGGTCGTTCACGCATGGAGGGGCTCCCCTCCGTCCCTGCCCACCCGCGGGTCCGGGGCGGGCGAGCCGGTCTGGAAGGGAATCCGGACCCGGGCGATGGCCCCGCCCTCCCGCGGGAATTCGAGTTGGAAGCGGTAGGCCGCGCCGAAGTGGCGTTCCAGCCGGGCCCGTGTGATCTGGAGGCCGAGGCGCGTTCCAGGGGGGCTCTGGCCCGCCCCGGTGCGTCCGCGCCCGTTGTCCTGGACTTCCAGCACCAGGGCCCCCGGTTCCCGGCGGGCCCGGAGGTGGATCGCGCCACCGGCTGACCGGCCGGAAAGCCCATGTTTGAAGGCGTTCTCCAGGAGCGGCTGCAGCAGGAAGGCCGGGACAAGGGCTTCCCGGCACGCCTCGGGAACCTCGACCGACACTTGGAGGTCCTCGTCAAACCGGACCCGCTCCAGGTCGATGAAATCTTCCATCAGGCCGAGCTCCTCGTGGAGCGGCGTGAGCCCCTCCGGAGGCTTGCTGAGCGATATCCGCAGAAAGTGGCTCAGCTTGACCAGCATCCGGTCCGCCCGGTCGGGGCGGCTGTTGAGCAGGGCCGACAAGGAGTTCAGGGCGTTGAACAGGAAGTGCGGATTCAGCTGCAGCTTGAGCGACTGCAGACGCGCCTCGGCCAGCTGGGCTTCGAGGACCGAGACTTCCAGTTCCTCCGCCCGGTACTGCCGAAGGATCTGGAACCCTTCATGCAGGCCGACCACGCCCCAGTAGCAGACGACGTACTCGAAGGAGATGTACCACAGGGCAAACCGGAGGAACGGTTCCAGGAGGGGCCCCTCCGGCGGGGAGTGCAGGAAGGCCATGGTGGTGATCAGGACCATGCCCACCGGCACGATGAGGAAGCTTGCGGCCACGTGGGCCAGCCAGTTCCGCACCGGAGGGTGGGCATGCAGGGGAAACCGCAAGGTCACCTGCAGGGTGGCCAGGGACAGCACCCCCCACGCCAGGTTCTGGCCCAGGTTCAACAACAGCAATCCGGTGAGGACACCCGGGGTGACGGTCTTGTTCCAGGCGACCAGGTCCTGGGTGGTCATGAACACCCCGAGGAGGGTCCAGGCCCCCCAGTACCACCGGCTCTTCACGAAGTCCTGGACTCCCATCCCCCGCCCTTGGAGAAGGGGCAAGGTTAGGGTGCCCCGGGGGTCAGTCGCCACGGGGCTGGGGCCAGCCGCACCCTGGCGGGGTGAACCGCAGCCTGGCCGCCGCGGGCCCACCGGCCCCCGAAGGGCCCCGATCAGATCCGGAACCTGAAGCGGCACTCCCGCGGGCCGCTATACTCAGCCCTTCCGGAGCGTCCATGTCCCAGTCCATCGACCGTCCCGACCTCAGCACCGCCGAGTGGAAGCTCATCCAGGACCTGCGCGCCCTGCCCGATGCGGCCCTGCGCGCCCGCGTCCACACCTCGCTGGGCGAACTCCTCTACTTCTTCCAGAACCCCAAGTGCCAGGGCATCGGCGTGGACGGCTTTCCCTGCGGTTCCCCCCGGTCTTCCTGCGAAGAGTGCCATCAGATCTGGGAGGCCCTGGACAGGGTGGCCGAGCGGGTGAAGCGGGACTGATCAGCCCTTCGCCAGCCACCGATCCCCGAAGTTCACCAGCACGGCGCCGAGCAGCAGCAGGGCCGCCCCAGCCACGCGGATCCAGGAGACGTCGCGCACGGGCAGGCCCAGGAGGCCGAAGCGGTCGAAGAGCAGGGAAGAAAGGATCTGCCCCGCCACAATGAGGGAGATCATGGCCGCCATGCCGATGCGGGGGGCCAGCAGGGTGGAGCCGAAGACGAAGAAGGCGCCCAGCACGCCGCCCAACCACTCCCACCAGGCGATGCGCGGCAGGCCCCCCAGCGACTGGAAGGGCTGACCCGTGGCCAGGCAGGTCAGGGCCAGGGCAACCGTCCCCACGGCGAAGGAGACCAGGGCCGCCAGCAGGGAACCGCTGCCCAGGGTGGTCCGCAGCGCGTTGTTCACGGCGGACTGGAGGGGAATCACCAGCCCGATGACGAAGGCCATGAGCAGCATGAGCGGAATCATCCGGGCACCTCGTCGGAAAGGGCCGATGGTACCCCCAAAGCCCGGATCAGAGGGCGTCCCAGCTGGCCCGGGCCTGGCCTGTGGCATCGGCCGTGGCCGCCTTGAGGCGCCGCCGCGGTTCGTCCGGCAGCAGGCGGCCCGCCTCCAGGGCCTGGAGCCGGAAGGGCGCCGCCAGTCGCGGCCACTCGTCCAGCAGGGCCCTGAGCCAGGCCTCATCGCCCAGGGCCGCCCGGGCGGGCCAGCGCCAGGCATGCCCCAGGCCAGGCTCCCGCAGGGCCTTCGTGGCGGCCTCGACCAGCCCTGTCCGGCCGGCCATGGCGGCGGCGGCCTCGGAGGCTTCGCGCTGGGCGAAGGGGTCGTCCAGGAGGGCCAGCAGGGGCTGCAGAGCCTCCGGCCCGCCCACCTTGCCCAGGGCCCGGGCCAGGGCGAAGCGGGCGCCTTCGGGAGCGCGGGCCAGGGCCTCGATGAGCCACCCACCGTCGGAATCCCGGACGGCCGCCACCAGGCCCTCGGCCGCCGCGCGCCGGACCCCGACCGGCCCCGTGGCCAGGGCATCCAGGTAGGGGGCCAACCGGACTTCGGGCCCCTCGTCGCGGCGCGGGCCGGCCACCGTGGCCAGCTCGCGGTCCCGGGCCGAGAAGCCCGGCAGGGGCTCTTCGCCCCAACCCGCGGCCTCGGCGCTCTCCAGCCAGCCCTCCAGCTCGGCGCCGAAGGCGGCCATGTCCGGCAGGCGCCTCGCGGGATCCGGCTGCAGGGCCCGCAGGACGAGGCCCGCCATGCGCGGCGGGAAACCGGGCCGCACGGCCGCCGGGGGCAGCTGCACCTGGGCGTAGGCCTGGCCCGTCATGAACTCGAAGAGGATCGCGCCCAGGGCGTACACATCGCAGCGGCCATCCACCCGGCGCGGATCGCCGTGCTGCTCGGGGGCCATGTAGCCCAGGGTGCCCACCACCATCTGGCTGCGCGTGGCGCGGGTTCGACCCTCCTCGCCCTCCCAGTAGCACACGCCGAAGTCGGTGACCTTGAGCTGGCCGTCCGCCGCGAAGAGCAAGTTCGAGGGCTTGAGGTCGCGGTGCACCACCCCGGCCCCATGGGCCACCCCGAGGGCGCCACAGACCGGAAGCAGCCGGCGGACCAGGACCGCCGGGGCCTCGCCGCGGCAGGCCTTGAGGCTGCCGCCCGGCAGGAGCTCCATGATCAGGTAGGGCCAGGCGCCGCTGGTGCCGAAGGCGAAGATCTCCACCAGGCCAGGGTGCGAGAGGCGCGTGAGCACCTCGCCCTCGCGGAGGAAGCGGCGCACCAGGTCCTGGTCGCGGTGGACCTCGGGCCGCAGCAGTTTCACGGCGCAGGCGGCGCCGGGGCGGAAGCGGTCCTCGCCCCGGAACACCAGGGCCATGCCCCCCTCACCCAAGGGCTCCAGAAGGCGCACGCTGCCGATCTGAACCGGGGGCCGCAGTCCGCTCATGGGGCCGGGTACGCCCGGTCGCGCCCTCCGGCCTTGGCCCCGTAGAGGGCCGCGTCCGCCCGGGCCAGCAGGGCGCCCCCATCCGAATCGCCATCCTTGAGCTCGGCCACGCCCAGGCTGCAGGTGAGCTTCAGGACCTGGCCGCCTTCCAGCACCAGGGGATGTTCAGCCAGGGCCTGCCGCAGACCGTCCGCGGCGTTCAGGGCCAGCATCCCGGTGGTCTCGGGCAGCACGATGAGGAACTCGTCGCCCCCCAGTCGGCCCACGGGATCGGAGCTGCGCAGACGCAGGTGGAGCAGGGCCCCGAAGGATTCCAGGGCGCGGTCCCCAGCCCGGTGGCCGTAGGTGTCGTTGACCTGCTTGAACCAGTCCAGGTCCGCCAGGATCACGGCCAGGGGCCGCTGATGGCGTCGGGCCAGGTCCACCTGCGACTGCAGCTGGTGCAGCACCGTGGCCCGGTTGCCCACCCCCGTGAGCGGATCCAGCGTCGTGCGGGCCACCATGTCCCGGTGGTAGCGGCGCTCGAGGGCATCCATGTGTTTGAGTTTGAAGGCGTGGCCACCCACCCGGAGCACATCCTCCGCGCGCAGCCTCAGGGGACCGGGATCCGCATGCACCCGCTTGCCGTTGACGAAGAGGCCGTTGGTGGACCCGAGATCGCGCAGCTCCACCGATTCCAGGTCCGCGGCAAGATTCAGCCGGGCATGGCGACGGCTCACCTCGGGCTCGGGCAGGCAGAGCCCGTTCTCCGGGGCCCGTCCGATGCTCAGGCCCGCCACCGGCAAGGGGATGACCTCGCCCACGGGCTGGCCCACGTAGCGCACCAGCACCCACTCGCGGGTGTCCAGGCCGCTGAGCAGCTCGGCCTCGTCCCTCGGGGAGACCGGATCCCAGGGGGTAAGGTCTGGAGGCGTGTGATCGAGGGGCATCGGGAAGAGTCTAACGGAGATCCGCGCGCCCTAGCCTTCGCAGACCTGGTTGCGCCCCCCGCCCTTGGCCCGGTACAGGGCGGCGTCGGCTCGGGCCAGGAGCTGGCCGGCGTTCTGGTCTTCCGCGATCCGCTCGGCGATCCCCAGGCTGCAGGTGACGCTCAGCCCTCCCGAAGCCAGGGCGATCGGCGTCCCGGCGATGGACCTCCGCAAGCGCTCGGCGAAGGGCCGGGCCCCGGAGAGGTCCGTCTCCGGCAGCACCATGAGAAATTCCTCGCCGCCGATGCGGCCGGCCAGATCCGCCTCACGCAGGGTCGCGGCGAGGCGCTCGCCGAAGGTGCGCAGGACGAAGTCGCCGCCTCCGTGGCCGTAGGTGTCGTTCACCTGCTTGAAGTGGTCCAGGTCGCAGACCACCACGGAGAGGGGGCGTCCGTAGCGCTGGCTCAGCCCGAAGCGGTTCTGCAGCTCGGCCAGGGTGCTGCTCCGGTTGGACAGCCCCGTGAGCGGATCCTTCGTGCTGAGGTCGAGGAGGGTCTCGTGAAAGGCCCGCTCCAGCGGGTCCAGGAACACCAGCTTGAGGACATGGGCGCCGATGGCGATGCGGTCGCCAGGGCGCAGCTCCGCGGGCCCGCGGACCAGGGCTCCGTTCACGCGGGTGCCGTTGGTGGAGTCCAGATCCTCCACCCAGACCCGGCCCTCTTCGGCCCGGAAGCGCGCATGCTGCCGGCTGACCTCGCTGTCCAGCAGGGGCACGCCGGATTCCGGCGCGCGCCCCACGATCACCTCTCCGGCCGCCAGGGGGAACACGCGGCCCAGGGCCGCCCCGGCATAGGCCACCAGCGCCCACTCGGCCGGGGCCGCCAGGGCCTCGACCTCGCCCTTGGTGCGCACCACCGTCGGAACCTCCGGCAAACCCGGAAGCGTCCCCGCACTCAGGGAAGGTTTATTCTTCGATGGGGGCTTGGGCGTCACGGATCCTCCACGAAGCAGCTCACCAGGCTCCCATCGTCCTTTCGCCGGGCCAGGATGAAGGGCGCGCGGGGCGCATGGATTCCCCGGTCCTCGAGGCGGACGAGGATCCGGCCCTGCGCGGGATCGTGGCGCAGATCCGCCACGCCCTTCCGGGGGATGTGGAACAGGCCGAGCACCTCCAGGTTGCGGACATTCTCGCCCGTGCCCCGCACCAGCTGGAGGCTGTAGCGCATCCACAGGCCCTTGGGCAGCAGGTGGATGGCCTCGGCGCGGATGGGCACGGCCAGCGACAGCATGAGGCCCAGGCCCGCCTCGGCCCTGGGCTCCGCCAACGCGGGATCCAGGCGCCGGACGCCGGGCCGGACCAGGGCCGGCGCCAGGCGCCGCGGGGCAGGACGGGCCATGGGCTCCAGCGCGCCCTGGGTCTGGGCCCGGCGCGGCAGCGGGGGCACGGCCACCCGGGCGGCCTGGGCACCGGTCAACGGCGTCATGTGGATGACTTCGGCCTCGGCGCCCCAGCGGGCCCAGCCGGATTCGGCGCAGAGCGCGGCCTGGAAGGGCTCCAGGGCCCTGGCCTCGGTGGCATCCCGGAGGCGCTGCATCTCCCGGCAGTCCGTGGCGGGAGCTTCCAGGCCCGCCCGCGCCTCGGCCCCCAGCAGCGAGGAGGCCCGGGCCTGAGGCAGGAAGGGCTCGGCGGCCACCTCCACGACGCGCAGCCCCGCGAAGGCCTGGCGCAGCGTTTCCGCCGCGTCCGCCACCGCCTCCCGGACGCGGCCGAACATCAGGGTTCCTTCACCAGGAGGCTCTGCAGGGCCGAGGCGACGCGCTCGAGGGGCTCGGCGAGGTCCATGTGGTAGCCCGCCTCCAGCAGCTTCGCCAGGGCCTGTTCCTGGGCGGCCGCTTCCACCGAGGCGGCGAACATCACCCGCAGCGGGGCCGCGCCCTCCGCCAGTTGGAGGAGGAGCTCCCGCGGCCCGGCCCGGAAGGTGTCGCCCACCTTGGCGAGCGGGGACTCCTGGCTCTTCTGCACCGCCAGGACGGGATATTTCACCTCGCCCGACCAGCCCCCCGCCAGCTCCGTGGCGCTGAGGATGAACAGGTCCGGCGGCGTCTTGAGCTCCTTCAGGAGCGTCTTCTGAATGACCTCCTCCTTGAGGTGGGGCTCCAGGGATTTCCCGTAGAGGATGCTCTGCAGGCGGGTGGGCGTGATGGGCTCGGTGTAGCGGAAATCCAGCGGGATGCCCGAGGTGTCCGTGACCAGGAGGCCGCCCAGGTAGCTGGCCCCCTCCTTCACCGCCATGAAGTACGCCAGCTTGATCGGATCCGCCATGTGTATACCCCTGCCAGGAAGGCTACCTCCCCATCGGTGGAACGACCCCTTGCCTTTTGTGTTGCACCTGATACAGTGGATCTTCCACTCGATTGGGGAGTGGTCTAATGGTAGGACAACAGATTCTGGTTCTGTCAGGTGAGGGTTCGAGTCCTTCCTCCCCAACCATCTTTTACAATTGGTTTGATGGTCCCATCGTATAGCGGTTAGTACACCGCCCTCTCACGGCGGGAACAGGGGTTCGATTCCCCTTGGGACTACCAACACCGGCCCGGCTCACGCCGGGCCTTTTTCTATCCCAAGGGGCTCGAAGTCAGCAGGGGCCGGGCGGTAGCCGCCCCGGAGACAGCCTGGGGGGCTGTCGTTGGGAATCAGCGGCGGCCCGAACCCCTGCTGCGGCCAGAGCGTCACCTCGAAGGCGAAGCCGCAGAGGTGATGCGGAGGGATTCCCCTTGGGACTACCAACACCGGCCCGGCTCACGCCGGGCCTTTTTCTGTCCCGAGGAGAACCAGAGGCTGTCCGTGTCTCTCCGCCTCACCGTTCCCGCTGTGAGAGGGCAGAATCAGGAGGCCAGGCCCACCAGTTCCCGCACCGTCTCCCAGCCTTCGGGCGTAAGGACGTAGGAATGACCCAGGCCCAGGCCCAGCAGGCCGCATTCCTCCAGCTTCGGCAGGGACTCGCCGGCCGGGACGGGTTGGGTCTCCCCCTGGCCCAGCAGGCTGATCTGCCCCTCCTCGTCGAGGAAGAAGTCCAGGCGGCCTTCGACGTCCCGGGCGGCCAGGTGGAGCACACATCGGTCATGGGATGTCAGTCGCACGGAAACCTCTGGGTCCATCTGGTCATCCGGCGGCGGGATCCACAAGTTAATTGATGTTAAGAAGCGGTTTGAAAGGCGCCGGGGCAGGTTTATTCTGCCCGGTTCAGCCCCCCCCGATTCGCTTCCATGCGCGGCCTGTGTTTGGATGGGGCATGCGCAAGCGTTGGCTCTGGATCCTTCCCCTCGCCGTGGCCGCGTCCATCGTCTGGCTCAGCGCCCAGTCGCGCTATCCGGGAGGCATCGCGCTGCCGCCTCCCCTCGACCGGCTGGCCCACGCCACGGTGTTCGCGATCCTGGCCTGGGCCCTGGACCTGGCCCTGTGGAGCAACCGGGCGGACCTGCCCCTGTACCGCAGGCACCTCCTGGTGTTCGGCCTGGGCCTGGCGTTCGGAGCCGCGGACGAATGGCACCAGGGCTTCGTGCCTGGCCGGTCCTGTGAGCTGGGCGACTGGATGGCCGACGCCCTGGGAACCGGGCTGGGGCTCCTGGCGGGCAGCGTCCACCTCCTGTTCTCGCGCCGGCTCCGGGCCCTGTCCTGGGCGCGGGGCCAGGCCCGCCGCCCGGATCCCGCCCGGGACCTGATCCTGGTCGCGGATCCCCACTGGGCCGGGGAGCTCACCGGGCTCGCGGCGGCCACCGCGCGATTCCCGAAAGCGGACTGGCTGTTCCTGGGCGATGTGTTCGATGTGTGGGTCGGAATGCCCGGCATGGAGACCGAGGCCCAGCGGGCCTTCCTTGGCTGGGTGCGCGAGCGCCGGGCCTCAGGGTGCTGGGTGGCCCTGTGGCTGGGCAACCGGGAGTACTTCCTGGATCGCCACGCGGACGGCTTCGACCTGATGGGCGAGGGCATCGGCGGAAGGCTCGAGAACGAGGCCCTGGCCTGGGAGCACGGCGACCTCGTGAACGCCGCCGACCGGCCGTACCGGCTCTGGAACCTGGTCTCCCGCTCCGGCCCGCTGTGGCTACTCTTCCGCCTGCTGCCCGGCGGCACCGCCCGGCGGGTTTCCGCCTGGATGGAGCAGAAGCTCCGCACGACCAACAGCGCCTACAAGCTGGCCTTTCCGAGGCGCGCCTTCCGCGCCGCCGCCGAAGCGCAGGGTGCCACGACCTTTATCACCGGCCACTTCCACACCCATGAGGTCGAGGCCAACGGCATCGCCCTGCCCTGGGCCCACGAGGGGCGTTTCATGGTGTGGCGCGGCGGGAAGGTGGAGGCGCTGTAGGGGCGCAGGCCGGGAACCCGACCTTCTGCCCGGCCTCAGCTCAGATCCAGCAGGTCCGCCACCTCGCGGCGCAGCTCGGGGATGCCGACCCCCTTGGCCGCACTCACCCAGGCGATGTCGGAAGGCTGCAGGCGCAGGTCGGCGGCCACATCCTTGCGCTGCTTGAGGGCCCTGCTGGGCTTCACCTGGTCGGCCTTGGTGGCCACGATGCGTTGCGGCAGGCCCTCGGCGCGCAGCCAGTCGATCATCTGGTGGTCCAGCTTGGTGGGACCGACTTCCGCATCCACCAGCACGAAGACCATGCGCAGCGTGGGGCGACCCGTCAGATAGCCCTCGACCATCGCCTGCCAGGAGGCGCGCTCGGCGGCCGGTCCCGTGGCGAAGCCGTAGCCGGGCAGGTCCACGATCCAGCGATCGGGCCCCGTGAGGAACACGTTGATGAGCCGCGTGCGGCCCGGCGTCTTGGAGACCCGCGCCAGCTGCTTCTGGTTGGCCAGGGCGTTCAGCAGCGAGGACTTCCCCACATTGCTGCGCCCCACGAAGGCCACTTCCGCGTGGCAGACGCCCAGCTTCCGGGCATCGGCGGCGGAGGTGACGAAACGGGCATCGGTGAGGGGCTGGGCCATGGGAATCCAATCTGCTGACTTCAGGCTACAGCGAACGGCTCCTCACACGGTCACGAGGCTCGTGGGCGCGGGCTGGTCGAAGGCGATGCGGCCGTGGTCGAGGCCGATGACGCGCTTCCGCATGCGCTGGATGAGGCTGCGGTCGTGGGTGGCCACCATCACCGTGGTGCCCTGGCCGTTGATGCGCTCGAAGAGGGCCATGATCTCGTGGGCCAGGTCCGGATCCAGGTTGCCCGTCGGCTCGTCCGCCAGCAGCACCAGCGGATCATTCACCAGGGCCCGGGCGATGGCCACCCGCTGCTGCTCCCCGCCGGACAGCTGAAGGGGATAGCTGCTGAGCTTGTGCTGGAGCCCCACCATCTTGAGGGCCCGGAAGGTCCGCTGCTTCTGCTCTGCCGCGCTCACGCCGAGCACTTTCAGCACGAAGGAGACGTTCTCGAAGATGGTGCGGGTGCGGATCAGCTTGAAGTCCTGGAACACCACGCCCAGCTTCCGCCGCAGCAGGGGGATCTCCTTCTCGGGCATGGCGGCCAGCCGGTGCCCCGCCATCTGGATCTCCCCGCTGCTGGGAACCTGCTCCCGGAAGAGCAGCTTCAGCAGCGTGGACTTCCCCGCGCCGCTGGGCCCCGTGAGGAATACGAACTCGCCGGCATCGATGCTGAAGCTCACGTCCGCCAAGGCGGTGTGGATGCGATCGTACTGCTTGCCGACGTGGGTGAGGGTGATCACGGGATCAGCCTATCAGAGCCGTTCCACCAGCATCGCCACGCCCTGCCCTCCGCCCACGCAGAGGGCCGCGAGGCCGAGCTTCTTGTTCTCGTCCTGGAGGACATGGAGGAGGGTCACCAGGATACGGGTGCCGCTGGCGCCGATGGGGTGACCGATGGCGATGGCGCCGCCGCGGACGTTGACCTTGGCGGGATCGAGGTCGGGCAGCTCCGCCAGCACGCCCAGGCTCTGGGCGGCGAAGGCCTCGTTCAGCTCGAAGCGGTCGATGTCGGCCAGCTTCACGCCGGTCTTCTGCAGCAGCTTCTGGATGGCGGGCACGGGGCCGAGCCCCATGGTAGCGGGGTCCACCCCGGCCTGGGCGAAGCCGAGGATGCGGGCAATGGGCTTGCGGGCCTTGGCGGCAGATTCGGAGGCCAGGACCAGGGCGGCGGCCCCATCGTTGATGCCGCTGGCGTTGCCGGCGGTCACGGTGCCGTCCTTCCTGAAGGCTGGGCGCAGCTTGGCCAGGCCCTCGGCGGTGGCGTCGGCCTTGATGTATTCATCGCGGTGGAAGACCGTGTCGCCCTTCTTCCCAGCCAGGGTCACAGCGAACACCTCCCGGTCGAAGGCGCCCGCAGCCTGGGCGGCGACGGCCCTCGTCTGGCTCTGGAGGGCGAAGGCGTCCTGGGCCTCGCGGGTGATCCCGTGCTTGGCGGCGATGTTCTCGGCGGTGATGCCCATGTGGGTGTCCCCATGGCCGCACCAGAGGCCGTCCTGGATCATGCTGTCGATGAGCTTGGCGTCACCCATGCGGGCGCCCCAACGGGCGGCGGGCAGCAGGTAGGGGGCATTGGACATGCTCTCGGTGCCGCCAGCCACCACCAGGTCGGCGTCTCCCAGCAGAATGGACTGGGCCCCCAGGGCCACGGCCTTGAGGCCCGAGCCGCATACCTGGTTGGGGGTGTGGGCCGGGGTGGCGAAGGGCAGGCCGGCCTTCAGGGCCGCCAGACGGGCCACGTTCTGGCCGCTGCCGGCCTGGAGCACGTTGCCCAGCACCACCTCACCCACCTGCTCCGCGGCAACCTCTGCCCGGCCCAGGGCCTCGGTGACGGCCAGGGCGCCCAGCTGGACGGCGTTCAGGGGTTTGAGGGCCCCGCCGAAGGTGCCGACGGCCGTGCGGGTGGCGGAGAGGATGTACGCAGACATGGGGCGCTCCTAGGAACTTCCAGGGTATCGTGACTAAACCTTCCCACCCCGGGTTCGTGAACTGCACACCAGGCCCGCCCTGGATCTTTCTCCCACGGGAGCTGCCATGACCGCCCTTCGCCGCTGGATCCCCCTCTTCCTGGTCGGGAGCGCCCTGCTGGCCCAGGCGCCTCCCCCGCCCCCCCCGCCGCCCGCCCCGCCGGAACCCCCGGCCCCGGTCATCGGCGTGGATGTCCCTTCCGGCTCCCGTACCGAGCAGCGGACGGAGAAGCTGGCCATGGGCTCCAAGCTCTGGGTGAAGAACCGGAACGGCGCCATTCGGGTCACGGGCTGGGACAAGGACGAGGTCGCCCTGACGGCCCAGATCCGGGACAGCGCCAAGCGCAAGGTGGACCTGGTGCTCCAGCGGAAGGGCTCCGACCTCGACATCGAGGCCGTCTTCCAGCAGCCCTCCTGGAGCTTCGGCGTCTACATCAGCCCCCGCTGCGAAATGACCCTCATGGTGCCCCGCAAGCTGCAGGGCCACTTCCGGACCACCAACGGCACGGTGGCAGTCGAGAACCTGGAAGGCTACGCCCGCTGCGAGGCCACCAACGGCAGCATCCTCGTCACGCACATCCGGGGCGAGGTCCACGTGGACACCACCAACGGACCCATCGAGGCGCGGGGCCTGGCCGCCCGCCTCAAGGGCAGCACCACCAATGGCCGCATCATCCTCGAGGACGTGGATGGCGGCATCCGGCTCGAGACCACCAACGGTGCCATCCGCGCCCGCAACCTCGACGGCTGGGGCGAAGGCATCCACCTGGAGTCCACCAACGGCGGCATCGAGGTGGAGCTGGGCAAGGCCTCGGGCGACCTGCACGCGGAGAACAGCAACGGCTCGCTGGAGGTCAAGGTCAGCGGCGCCCAGGTGATCGAGCAGACCAAGCACAGCGCCCACGTCAAGATCCCCGGCCGCACCCAGACGATCCGCCTCGAAACCACCAACGGCAGCATCCGGGTCAAGTAGGACGGTGAGGTAGTACTCTGGAAACCATGCGCCTGCTGGTTTCCGTCCTCCTCTCCATCCTCACCCTCCAGGCCCAGGCCCCCCGCCTGACCGACGTGCAGGAGCGGCGGCTGGCCAACGGCATCCGCCTGCTCCTGGTGGAGCGGCGCGGCCTGTCCGCCTTCCACGCCTCCCTGGTCTTCCGGGGCGGCTGGGCCGAGGAGCCCGCCGCCGCGGCCGGAGCCGTGGACCTGCTGGCCCGGACCCTCTACGGAGCGACCTGGCCTGAGGACCTCGATCCCCCGAAGGCGCAGCCCGGCCTGGATGCCCTGCTCAAGCAGGAGGAGGGGCTCCTGGAGGCCCTCCGCCTCGAGCGGCTCCACCAGCGGCAGGACCCGGCCGCCCCCTCGAACCGTGCGGATCTGGAAAGCCGCCTCGAAGCTGTCCAGACGCGCCTCCGGGCCCTCCATTCGCCCTCGCCCCTGGCCGACCTGTATGCCGCCCGGGGGGGACGCCAGTGGGCTGAGGCCACGGCCGATGCCCTCCTGGCCCACACGGAACTGCCCCAGGAGTCCTTCGAGTTCTGGTGCCGCACCGAGGCCCAGCGGCTCCGCTCGATCCAACTCAGCCGCTTCGCGCAGGTCCGCACGGCCCTCGCCACCGAGCTCCGGGCCCAGGGGTCGCAGGGCCCGGCCCTGCTGCGGGGCGCGGCCCTGCCGGGCCACCCCTACGGCCGGGACCTGGTGGACCACCTGCCTTCGCTGGAGGCCCTCCGCTGGTCGGACCTGCGGGCCCTGGCCCGGCGGACCCTGAGGCCAGACCGCCTGATGATCATCCTCGTCGGCGGTCCGGGCCTGGAGAATGCCCTGCCCACCCTGGAGCGCCACCTGGGCGTCCTGCCCGTGCCCCCCGAGGGCGAGGAGACGCTGCTGCCGGAGATCCTCGCCGACCTGGGCGACCGGCGCGTGCAGGCCACCCTGGGCGGGCCGCCCAGCCTGCTCTGCGGCTGGCGCCTCCCCGCCCGCCGGCATGCGGACCACCTGGCCCTGCGGGTGGCGGCCCACCTGCTGGGGGGCGGCCGGACCAGCCGCCTCGAGAGCCGCCTGCTGCGCCAGCGGGGCCTGGTCCAGCAGGTGGACCTGGGCCTGGATCTCCCGGGCGGCCGCCTGCCGGGCCTGCTCATGGTCGGGTTGAAGCCCGCGGATGGCCACAGCCTCGCCGAGGTGGAAGGCGCCCTGCACAGCGAGATCCTCCGCCTCCACCAGGATCCGATTCCCCAGGACGAATGGTCGCGGACCCTCGCCCAGCTGGAGGCGGACCAGGTCCGCCTGCTGGATCAGCCGGCCGCCCTGGCGCGCGCGCTGGGGCAGGCCTGGGCGGAAGGCGGGGACTGGCGGCTGGTGGACGCCGACGCCCAGCGCCTGCGCAGCCTGACCTCGGAGGCGGTCCAGGCCGCGGTCCGCGCCTGGCTGAAGCCCAGCCACCGGACCACCGTGCTGTTGGAGGCCACCGCCGGCGGGCCCCTGAACCCGC
Source organism: Holophagaceae bacterium (assembly GCA_046331485.1). Classification (GTDB taxonomy): domain Bacteria; phylum Acidobacteriota; class Holophagae; order Holophagales; family Holophagaceae; genus Geothrix. Next base: position 126,361 of record JAXLQS010000003.1, read on the forward strand.
TGGAGGCGGACATGGGCCGGGTCCTCCACGCCCTCGCGGCCCTCCGCCTCGCGGATCCGGCCCAGCGCGAGCGCCTGGTGTCCGAGGGGCTCCGCCAGCTGCGCATGCTGAACCCCGAGGAGCGCCAGCGCACCCTGAAGCTGCTGGAAGCCCAGCTGGCCCCGGGAAAGCGATGAGGTGGCCCCTGCTGGCGGGCCTGGCCGCCGCCCTCGCCCTCCAGGCCCAGCCGGTCCCCCAGCGCTTCACCCTGCCCAACGGGCTGCGGGTGGTGCACCTGGAGGACCATGAACACCCCGTGGTCCGGGTGCGGCTCCACCTGAGGCTGGAACCCGGCGACACGCCCGAGGGCCGCCAGGGCCTGCCGCTCCTGGCCATGCGGATGTTCCTCCACTCGGACACCGCCGACCTGAAGGCCGAGGCCTTCGACCGCCTGCTGGAGGAGGGAGGGATCCAGCTCTCCGCCTCCACCGGGCCGGGGGCCCTCGAGTGGCACCTGGCCGTCCGCAGCCGGGATCAGGACCGGGCCCTGAGCCTGCTGGCGGACCGGCTGCTCCGGACGGTCTTCGATCCGGCGGTCCTGGAGACGGAACGGCTGGCCAGCTGGCGCCAGACAGAACAGCTGGATGCCCCCCCCTTCCTGCGTCTGGAGACCGCCCTCCTGCAGCATGCCGGCGAGCGCCCCACCGTCACCAGCTTAGGCGCCCTCACCCTGGAGGACCTCCTGGCCTTCCGGGCGAAGGTGGTCCGGCCAGACCGGGCCCTGCTCCTGATCCATGGCGACATGGGGCTGGAGCAGGCCAAGCGGCTGGTCCTGCTGAGCCTGGGTTCTTGGACGGCCCAGGAGCCTCCCCCCCAGGCGGAGCGCCCCACCGGGGCGCCCCCCTCCCCGCCCTCGAAGGCCGCCCCGCCGCTGCAGGTCCCCACCCGGGGGACCGGTCTGCGGGTCCAGGCCGCCCTGCCCCGCCCGCCCGGACTCTCGCCGGAGGCCACCGACCTGATCGCCCTGCTGGTGCCCGGGGCGCCGGTCCTCTTCCCCGCCACCATCGAGGGGCGGGGGGATTGCCTGCTGGCCACCCTCGACGCGGGCCCTGGATCCACCTGGACCGAAGCCGCCGCCCAGCTCCAGGGCCGCCTGGAGGTCTTCCGCCAGCGAGGCTTCGACGCCGCGGACCTGGCCCGCGCCCAGGCCGCCTGGATGTCCGGCCGCAGCCTCGCCTCCCTGGATGCGGAGGTCCAGCTGGACCGGGCCCTGGCCCTGGCCTTGGGCCGTGGCGCAGTCCCGGACCGCGTGAAGGCCCTGACGTTGGATCAGCTGAACACCGCCCTAAGGGCCTGGCTGGAGCCCGGAAGGGCCCGCCTCGGCCTCGCGGGAAGCCCCGAGCGGTGGGCGGAGCCGCCTACACCTTGACCCCGAACCGCAAGGCCAGATCCAGGTACCGGGCCCTGACCCCTTCGATGACCTCGGTCGGCAGATGGGGCGCCGGCGGCTGCTTGTTCCAGCCGTCCAGGGTCTCCAGGTAGTCCCGGAGGAACTGCTTGTCGAGGCTGGGCGGGTTCTTGCCGGGCGAGTAGCTGTCCGCCAGCCAGTAGCGGCTGCTGTCAGGGGTCAGGGCCTCGTCAATGAGGATCAGCTCGTCCGCCTCGGACAGGCCGAACTCGAACTTGGTGTCGGCCAGCAGGATGCCCCGCTGGGCCGCCAGCTCCGCACCGCGGCGGTAGAGGGCCAGGCTCAGGTCCCGCAGGCGGGCCGCCAGGTCGGCGCCCACGATCTCAGCCATCCGCTCGAAGGAGATGTTCTCGTCATGGCCTTCCTCGGCCTTGGTGGCGGGCGTGAAGATGGGCTCGGGCAGCCGGTCTGCGAGCCGCAGGCCCGCCGGGAGCGGCACGCCACAGACCTGGCCGTTCGCCTGGTACTCCTTCCAGCCGCTGCCCGCCAGGTAGCCGCGCACCACGCACTCGATGGGCAGGGGACGGGTCTTCTCCACCACCACGGCGCGGCCGGACAGGGCCTCGCGGTAGGGGAGCACCGCCTCGGGCCAGGCCTGGTTCCCCCGAAAGTGGTTGGGCACCAGGTCCTCCGTGGCCGCCATCCAGTAGGAGGCCACGGCGGTCAGGATGCGGCCCTTGTCGGGGATGCCCTCGGGCATCACGCAGTCGAAGGCGCTGATGCGATCCGAGGCCACGATGAGCAGCTGCTTGCCCAGGTCATAGACATCCCGCACCTTGCCCCGGCGGAAGACCGGGAACGGGAGATCGGTGCTGAGCAGGACGGACATGGGGCCCCCGAAATGGAAAGGATCCATCATCGCAGATCCGCCCTGCCGGTCTTAGCCGAGTTCTGGGAGCCGCCGGGGGGTGGGCGCGGACCAGTTCAGCCCACCGGGCAGCAGCGCGTACCGATTCATCACGCCCACCCAGCGGGCCAGCTCGGATTCGCGCACGGTGCCGCCGGGGCCCGCCAGGGGCAGGCCCAGGTAATGGAGGTAGTCCTGCACCTCCGCGCCCGAGACCCCCAGGAGGGCGGGGAGCCCCTCCAGGTCATGGCTGCGGTCCCCGGCCGGCGCGGCCATGAGCCGGTAGTCGAAGGTCTCCCGTAGGACGGAGGCCGTGGCGGCCGGATCCAGCTCCTGGGCGGCGTCCAGGTGGGGGAAGGGGTTCCCGCCCATGAGGGCCAGGGCCTGGGCCATGCCCAGGTGGGCCAGCAGGTGGACGGGATGCAGTTTCAGCACCGCTTCGAAGGCCGCCCTGGCTTCCTGGGCCCGCCCCAGGCGCAGGAGCGCCTCGCCGTGGCGCAGTTTCGCCTCCACCCGCCCCGGTTCCGCCTTCAGCCAGCGCTCGGCCACCGCCGCCATCTCCTCGGCCATGCCCTGGGACCGGAAGAACCCCGTCAGGTAGGCCAGGGCGGTCACGTCCCGGGGTGCCAGGAGGAGGAGCCGGTCCAGGATCTCCGCGGCCCGGAGCGTCTGGCCTTCCTGGTCCAGGCGGTGGGACCAGTCCCGCAGGATCTCCACCTGGCGCGGCACCGGATGGTTGGGTGTGGACCGCGCGGCCTCCGCCGGGTGCAGCAGCTGGGTGCGGACCCACAGGTACCGCAGGGCGTTGCGCCCGTCCGGGCCGCCCAGTTCCTCCTCGACGGCGTGGATGATGGTCTTCAGGCCATGTTCCCAGAGGGGCGGCAGGGGCATCTGGACGTGGGTGCGCAGTTCCCGGGTGAGGGGGTCCAGGGGGTTGCCGGCCCGTCCCAGGTGCAACCTCAGCCTCAGCAGTTCCAGGCCAGGTTCCGGTCCGGGCTGGAAGGCCACCCGCAGGGCGAGCTCCCCCGTGTCGGGGTCGAAGTCATCCAGGATCAGGAAACGCAGGTGGGCCCGCATAAAAGTGAGGTTAGCAAAGATCTAGACCCAAAGGAGGTTGACCGGCCCAGGACCGGGGCTGATCATGCAGTATTCAGATGATCGGGGGCCGCCATGGGTAGGAGACTGTTGCTCGTGTCGTTGCTGACCGTTCTCCCCGCCTCGGCCGGAGAGTTGGGTCTGCTGGTTGACAAGCAGGTGGGGAAGGCCCAGACGGCTTCCTTTGGTGCCCGTGATCAATATGACGCTGTGAGTCCCACGGGTTTCGGCATTCGCGGCGGCTTCGACCTCCTGGACCTGAAGGTCGCCGCACTGCAACTGAACGCCACCTGGCACAACAAGACCAAGGGCGATCTCGTCGTCAACGGGACCAAGTATGGCGAACTTGAAAACCAGTACTGGGCCGCGGGTGCCATGGTGAACTGGAAGCTCCTGGTCAATGTGGGTGCCGGGGTGGAGTACCGCTCCGAAAAGCTGTCCTACCGGACCACGCTTCCGATCGCTGGCAACGGGGACACCACCCTGGGCCGCCCCTGGGCCCGGATCAACGTGGGTTTCAGCATTCCCACGCCCCTGGTGAGCCCCTTCTTCCTGTTCGAGGTGGCCGCCCCCCTTTCCAAGAAGGATGCCACGACCTCCCATGGTGAGTTGAGCGAGGCCCTGGCCCCCCAGGTTCAGATCGGCATCTACGGCGGCATCCGGTTCTAGATTCAGTTGTTGTTCACGAATGGGGCGCCCCGGGGGCGCCCCTTTTCCGTATCATAGGGGCACTTTCACCGAGGGATGATGGAACTCCGGATCCTGGGCTGCAGCGGCGGAGAGGCCGATGGGGAGCGCCTCACGGGGCTCCTCGTGAACGACTGCGTGGCCATTGACGCCGGCTCCATCACCGCGGCGCTGACGGTGGAAGAGCAGATCGGGATCCAGCACGTGTTCCTCAGCCACTCGCACCTGGACCACATCTGCACGCTGCCCTTCTTCACCAAGAACATCTTCGGCCGCACCCAGGGCGCCGTGGAGATCCACGCCCTGCCCGAGACCCTCGACGTGCTGAGGCGCCATCTCTTCAACGACGAGCTCTGGCCCGACTTCAGCGTCATCCCGAGCCCCAACGACCCCACCATCCGCTACCTGGAGCTCGAGCCGGAGCGCACCTACGATGTCTGCGGGCTGCACATCACGCCGATCCGGGTGAACCACCTGGTGCCCTGCGTGGGCTACAAGGTCGACGACGGGCGGGATGCCTTCATCTTCACCAGCGACACCGCAGAGACGGATCGCATCTGGGCGGTGGCCAACGCCACCCCGAACCTGCGGCTGGTCATCGCGGAGGCCAGCTTCCCCAACGAACAGGCCCGCCTGGCGGAGGCCTCCAAGCACCTCACCCCGGCGAAGCTGGGCGCCGAGCTGAAGAAGCTCCACCGCGACGTTCCGGTGCGGATCTACCACCTGACGCCCGGTGACAAGGCCACCCTCCTGCCCCAGCTCGAGGCCCTCGGAGACCCCCGGGTGACGCTGCTCGGTCAGGACGAGCGCATTTCCTGGTAGCGGTCAGGTTCCGGGAAATTCCGAACGCAGGGCTGCCAGGGCCTCCGCGTAGGCGCCTGGCAGGGCATCCGCCAGGCCGGGCAGGTGCTCCAGGTGGCCCTGCCGCGCCTGCGCCTCGATGCGGGAAGCCAGCTCTGCGAAGCGCGCCAGCCCCAGGTTGCTCAGGGCCCCCTTCAGCTGATGGGCCTCCATCATGACCTGCTCGGCATCCTGGGCGCCCAGCGCCTGCTTCAGCAGGGTCATACGCGCCGGGACATCCTCCTGGAAGAGGCTCACCAGCTCATGGACCAACGCCAGGGACGCGCCGAGGCTGAGGAGGTCGCGCAGCGGCTGGGGATCCAGGACCGGCAGGTCGTTCACGATGCGCTCCGGTAGGGGACCTGTGGCATCCATCGGCGGATCCGGCTTCGAGGACAGCCCTCCGGCTTAGAAGCCGTGCCCCGAGGGATGGCCCGCGGCCTGGAGTCGGATCAGGCTGGCATTCAGCTTGGCCTGGGCGCTGGCCAGGTCATGCTCGGTCTGGGCTTCCTTGAGGAGCTTGAGTGCCCGCTGGCGGGAGGCCTCGGCCCGCTCCAGGTCCAGGGTGTCGATGGTCTCGCTTTCCCGGGCCAGGATGGTCACGTGGTCCGGTCCGATCTCCGCGAAGCCGCCAAAGACGGTGATCCAGTGCTTCTGCCCTTCCTGGATGTAGTAGAGCAGGCCGTCGCCCACCTCGGTCATGACGGGGGTGTGCCCCGGCAGGATGCCGTAGTAGCCGCGGGAGGCCGTGGGGAACTGCACCTCGGCCACCTCGGCGGAGAAGACCGGCCGCTCCGGGGTGACGACTTCAAGCTTGATCGACTGAGACATGGCGGGCTCTTTTCAAGGCTCGGAATCCGCTCTCGCGGATTCCGAGTTAGAGAAAGACAGAACTAGACGGCGGCCAGTTTCTCGGCCTTCTCGACAGCTTCTTCGATGGTGCCGACGAGGTAGAAGGCCTGCTCGGGCAGGTGGTCCCACTTGCCGTCGCAGATCTCGCTGAACCCCTTGATGCTGTCCTCGAGCTTCACATACTTGCCGGACATGCCCGTGAACTGCTCGGCCACGAAGAAGGGCTGGCTGAGGAAGCGCTGGATCTTGCGGGCGCGGGCCACGATGAGCTTGTCGTCGTCGCTCAGCTCGTCCATGCCCAGGATGGCGATGATGTCCTGCAGCTCCTTGTACTTCTGCAGGATCGCCTTCACGCGCATGGCGGTGTTGTAGTGGTGCTCGCCCAGGATGCGGGGGTCCAGCAGGCGGCTGGTGGAGGCCAGGGGGTCCACGGCGGGGTAGATGCCCAGGGCCGCGATCTCGCGGGAGAGGTTGGTGGTGGCGTCCAGGTGGGCGAAGGTGGTGGCGGGCGCGGGATCCGTGTAGTCGTCGGCCGGCACGTAGACGGCCTGCACGGAGGTGATGGAGCCCTTCTTGGTGGAGGTGATGCGCTCCTGCAACTCACCCATCTCCGTGGCCAGGGTGGGCTGGTAGCCCACGGCGGAGGGCATGCGGCCCAGCAGCGCGGACACTTCGGCGCCGGCCTGGGTGAAGCGGAAGATGTTGTCCACGAAGAGCAGCACGTCCTTGCCTTCCACGTCGCGGAAGTACTCGGCGACGGTGAGGCCGGTGAGCGCGACGCGGGCACGGGCTCCGGGGGGTTCGGTCATCTGGCCGTAGATGAGGGCCACCTTGGATTTGCTGAGGTCGTTCTTGTCGATGACGCCGGAATCCATCATCTCGTGCCAGAGGTCGTTGCCCTCGCGGGTGCGCTCGCCGACGCCGGCGAACACGGAGTAGCCACCATGGCCCTTGGCGATGTTGTTGATGAGCTCCATGATCAGCACGGTCTTGCCCACGCCGGCGCCGCCGAAGAGGCCCGTCTTGCCGCCCTTCGCGTAGGGTTCCAGCAGGTCGATGACCTTGATGCCCGTCTCGAACATCTCGGACGAGGTGTTCAGCTCTTCGTACTTCGGAGCCTCGCGGTGGATGGGCAGGGTCATCTTGTGGCCGATGGGGCCGCGCTCGTCCACGGGATCGCCCACCACGTTGATGATGCGGCCCAGGGTCTCAGGGCCCACAGGCACGTTGATGGCCTTGCCGGTGTCGGTGACGATCTGCCCGCGGATCATGCCCTCGGTGGGCTGCATGGCCACGCAGCGCACGCGGTTTTCGCCGAGGTGCTGCTGCACTTCCAGCGTGACCTGCACGCCCGCGATCTCGGTGTGCAGGGCGTTCATGATCTCGGGCAGGTGGGCGTCGAACTCGACGTCCACGGCGGGACCGACGATGGCGATCACGCGGCCTTGAAGGTTGGTTGACATGGGGACCTCGAAAAAGAAGTAACCGCGAAAGACGCTAAATCACGCGAAAGAAAAGAAAAGGAGCGAAGGGATGGGGTCCGCAATTTTCGCGAAGTTTCGCGATTTTCGCGGTTTCAAGCGTTGGCGCCGGACACGATCTCGATGATCTGGTTGGTGATGCTGGCCTGGCGGATCTTGTTCATGGTGAGGGTCAGCTTGGCGATCATCTCGCCGGCGTTGTTGCTGGCCTTGTCCATGGCCGCCATGCGGGCGCCGTGCTCGGAGGCGCTGCTCTCCAGGAGGTTGCGGAGCAGCTCCGTCTCCACGAAGCGCGGAAGGAGGGTCTCCAGCACCGCGTTCGGGTCGGGCTCGAGCAGGTGGGAGACCTCGATGGCGTCCCGGCCCTCGGCGCGGCGGTCCAGCTCCATGGGGAAGACCTTGAACACGGTGGGCGTCTGGGCCACGGCGCTGTTGAAGTAGTTGTAGATCACGTAGAGCGCGTCGATCTCACCGGCGTGGTACTGCGCCGCGGCGCCCTGGGAGATCGAGGTGACGACCTGCTGGAAGCCCGTCAGCGGGATGTTGAGATACTCCCCGGCGGGGACCAGCTTGCGCTTCTTCGCCCACTCCGCGGCGCGCTTGCCGACCACGTCGACGTGGACGATCTCGGCCTGGCACTCGGAGGCGAAGGCCGAGGCGGCCTTCAGTACGTTGGCGTTGAAGCCACCGCAGAGCCCCTTGTCGGAGGCGACCACCACCAGGCGGATGCGCTTCTCTTCGCGGGGGCTCAGGAAGGCCTGGGCGGCGGGTCCCGGCTGGATCTCGGAATCACCCTTGATGCGACCCACGACCCGGCGGACGACTTCCATCATCTTGCCGGCGTAGGGGCGCAGGGCCACCAGGCGTTCCTGGGATTTCCGCAGCTTCACGGCGGAAATCATCTTCATGGCCTTGGTGACCTGCTGGGTGTTCTTGACCGAGCGGATCCGCCGTCGGATGTCCTGGAGACCGGCCATGGGACTAGGCTCCCGTGGTCTGGTTCAGGGAGGCCGTGAAGGTCTCCTTGAAGGCGGCGACCTGGGTCTTGAGCTGGGCCTTGGCGTCGTCGCTCAGCACCTTGGTGTCGCGGATGCCGCGGAGCACCTCAGGGGCATTCACGTCGAGGTAGGCCATGAGCTCGGCCTCGAAGCGGCGGACCTGGGCGACCGGCAGATCGTCCACGTAGCCGTTGGTGGCGGCCCAGATGATGACCACCTGCTTCTCCACGGCCATGGGCTGGTACTGGCCCTGTTTCAGGATCTCGACGAGGCGCTGGCCGCGATTCAGCTGAGCCAGGGTGGCCTTGTCCAGGTCGGAGCCGAACTGGGCGAAGGCCGCCAGCTCGCGGTACTGGGCCAGGTCGAGCTTGATGGTGCCGGCCACGGACTTCATGGCCTTCACCTGGGCGGAACCACCCACGCGGCTCACGGAGATGCCCACGTTCACGGCCGGACGGACGCCGGCGTTGAAGAGGTCGGACTCGAGGAAGATCTGGCCGTCGGTGATGGAGATGACATTGGTGGGGATGTAGGCGGACACGTCACCGGCCTGGGTCTCGATGACCGGCAGAGCGGTCAGCGAGCCCGCGCCGCGGGCGTCGCTGAGCTTGCAGGCGCGCTCCAGGAGGCGGCTGTGGAGGTAGAACACGTCGCCGGGGTAGGCCTCGCGTCCGGGAGGACGGCGCACCAGCAGGGAGATCTCGCGGTAGGCGGCGGCCTGCTTGGAGAGGTCATCGTAGATGCAGAGCACGTGGCCGCCGGGGTTGTCCTTGCCCGCGGGCTGGCCGTCCTTGCCGTGCCACATGAAGTACTCGCCCATGGCCGCGCCGGTCATGGGGGCCAGGAAGAGCAGCGGGGCCGCTTCGGACGCGGAGGCCGCCACCACGATGGTGTGCTTCATGGCGTCGTACTCTTCCAGGGTTTTCACCACCTGGGCGATGGTGGAGCGCTTCTGGCCGATGGCGACGTAGATGCAGATCACGCCGGTGTCGCGCTGGTTGATGATGGTATCGACGGCCACGGCGGTCTTGCCGGTCTGGCGGTCACCGATGATCAGCTCGCGCTGGCCACGGCCGATGGGAATCAGGCTGTCGATGGCCTTGAGGCCCGTCTGCATGGGCTCGTGCACGCTCTTGCGGTCCACGATGCCGGGGGCGATCTGTTCGATGGGGTTGAACTTGGCGGCCTGGATGGGGCCCTTGCCGTCGATGGGATTGCCCAGGGCGTCCACCACGCGGCCCACGAAATTGGGGCCCACGGGCACGGACATGATCTTGCCGGTGCGCTTGACGGTGTCGCCTTCCTTGATGGCGGCGGCGTCGCCCAGCAGGATGATGCCGACGTTGTCCTCCTCCAGGTTGAAGGCAAGGCCCATGACGCCGTGGGGCAGCTCCAGCAGCTCGCCGGCCATGGCCTTCTCAAGGCCGTAGGCGCGGGCGATGCCGTCACCGACGCTGATGACGGTGCCGACTTCGGCCACGTCCACCTGGGCGTCGAAGCCTTCGATCTGGCTGCGGATGATGCGGGAAATCTCTTCCGCGCGGATGTCCATGAAGTCCTCCAAACCTGCGTGTTGAAAGCGAAAGGGATTAAGCCGAAAGGAGCTGGGTCTTGAGCTGGTGGAGCTGGCCCTGGAGCGAGGCGTCCAGGACGGTGGAGCCCACCTGGACCTTCACGCCGCCCAGGAGGGTGGCGTCCTGGTGCCAGCTGAGACGGATGGTCTTGCCGGTGCGGCTGCCGAGGGAGGCGATGAGGGCCTTGGCCTGGGCGTCGGTGAGCGGCTGGGCGCTGGCCACCTTGGCTTCGACGATGCCGGCCCGCTCGTCCACGAGGTCGGCGAAGGTCCGGCGCAGGTCGGGCAGCAGGTTCAGGCGGCCCGCCTCGGCCACCACCCGGAAGAAGTGGCGCAGGGTCTCGCTCACCTTGGCGGCGGCCAGGATGGTCTCGAAGACCTGGGCCTTCTTGGTGGGCAGCACCAGGGGCGAGGCCACAAGGCGGGCCAGGTCGGCATTGGCGGCCACGGCGGAAGCCACGGTGTCCAGTTCCTGCTGGAGTTGGGCCACGTTGCCCTGCTTGTCCCCGATCTGGAGGAGGGCCTTGGCGTAGCGCCGGGCGGTCAGGCGGTTGCTCACTTCACGCCTCCGATCTGCTGAATGGCACGGTCCAGTGCCTGGGCGGCGTCAGGTCCCTGCATCTTGGCCTCCAGGCGCTTGGCAGCGCCCTCGACGGCCAGTTCGGCCACCAGGGCCCGCAGTTCCTGCTCGGCCTGGCGCTTCTGGTAGCCGATCTCGGACTGGGCCTGGGCGAGGATCACCGCGGCCTCGGCCTTGGCGGCTTCCAGCACCCGCTGCTTCTCGGCCTCGGCGTCGGCCTCGGCCTTGGACAGGATGCCCGCCAGCTCACCCTCGAGCCCGGCCATCTTGGCCTCCATCTCCTTCATCTGGGCCTCGCCCTCGGCCTTGTCGCGCTCGGCCTGGGCCAGCAGGGTCTCCAGTTCCTCCTTGCGATTCTTGAACATGGCCGACAGGGCACCCTTCAGGATGAAGAAGAGGCCCGCGCCGTAGATGGCGAAGTTCAGCAGCTGGACGAGGAAGGCCCCGCCGTTGCCGTATTCCTTGCCGAAGAGAACCATGGGCGGTTTGTGGTGGGCGCCGCCGTGGGCTTCGGTGCCGTGGGCCTCTCCGGGGGCGGCGTGGGCGGCCGAAGCTTCATGCCCGGCGGGCTGGGGGGCTTCATGCCCGGCGGGCTGGGCCTCGTGGCCGGGGGCCGGGGTTTCCTGCTTTTCGGCGGCGACCGGGGCCGCGTGGGCGTCATGGGCCTGGGCTCCCAGCGCCAGCGGGCTGAGGGACAGCAGGACGGCCAGGGAGAATCGGGTCAGCTTGTTCATGCTCAGGCCTGCTTCAGAAGGGTCTGGGCCATGGACTCGGCCAGGGCATCCACCTGGGCCAGCAGGTTCTGCTTGGCCGTCGCCTGCTGGGCCTTGAGGGACTCCAGCGCCGACTGCCGCTCAGCCAGGGCCTGGGCGCGGGCCTCGTCCAGAAGCCGCTGTTTCTCCTTGCCCGCGGCATCGGACAGCGCCTTGCGCCGCTCGAAGGCCTGGGCCCGCAGGTCCTTCAGGCGGGCCTGGTAGTCCTTCTGCCGGGCCTCGAGGGCTGCGGCGGCCTGGGCCTTGGCGTCGCCCCCGGCGTTCAGGTCCCGGTCCCGGTCCTCCATCACCTTCGTGATGGGCTGGAAGAACACCACCCGCAGGTAGAGGTAGAGCACCACGAGCAGGACGATCACGAAGAGCAGGGCCGGCAGGTCCGGGCGCATGGGATCCGGCATCTGGGCCAGGATGCGCGCGACCGGACCACCCTCCTGGGGTGATCGGAGCGTCAGATTCGCCAGTTCCAGCAGCGCCACAGGCCACCCTCCAGAAACTTCCCAAGGCCACGGCCGGACTTCGGCCAGGGTCACACCGACACCAGCTGATGGTCCGCGGGAACCTCTGGCACGGGAGTCCTAAAACCCTACCAGATTGGTCTCCTTCTCTCAATCCGGACCTTTGCCCTTGACCCTTCCGCGCCTTCGTGGGAGGATTCTGGTTCGGCGATTCGGGCGATTAGCTCAGTCGGTAGAGCAGCTGCCTTACACGCAGCATGTCGGCGGTTCGAGCCCGTCATCGCCCACCAGATACCTGGTGAAAGCAGTAAACGCAAGGGGTTGTAGCTCAGTCGGTTAGAGTGCCAGCCTGTCACGCTGGAAGTCGCGGGTTCGAGCCCCGTCAGCCCCGCCAAGAAACGCGCCCTCCGGGGCGCGTTTTTGTGCGGAAGGGCTGCGGGGCTCGGACCTGCGAGTGCGCAGGCGGCAGCCTCAGCGGAGGCCCTCCAGTGGAGGGCCGGAGCAGCTGCCGACTACGCGGCGGATCCGAGCCCGAAGGGCGACGGAGACACGGGTCGAGCCCCCGCCTGCGTGGGTCGAGATGGCAGGGGGAGAACGGCCGGGCCGCCCTCTCAGTCCCCCAGGCTCCACATCCGCACGATCTTCCCGCCCTTCACCTGGTAGATGGTGGTGGCCACCAAGGCCTCCTTCCCGGCCCGGCCACTGATCTTCTCCTTCTGGATCACGAAGTCGCCCGATACCAGCTGCGCCTGGGCGGAGGCGTGCAGGTCGGGATTGGCTTTGAACCTCGCCGCGTAGAGCTCTCGCAGCCGCGCCTTGCCGTGGGGTGCCGCGGTCCCGGCCGGAATCTGGCCCACTTCCACGTCGTCGGCGAAGAGGGCCAGGAAGCCCTCCAGGTCGTGGGCGTTGAACAGCTCGATCTGGCGCTCCACCGTGCCCGCGGGGCTGAGGTTCTTGGGGGTGGGCGCGGCCACCAGCAGCGCGGGCACCAGCAGGCAGGTCAGGGGGCGGATCATGGGGGCTCCATTGGGAAGCCCCACTCTAGCCGCTGCCCCGATCTGCGCCCATGGCCTTTCGATCTAATCGCGATAGACTGGAGGGCTTGGAACAACCATGAAACTGCCCCTCGTCGCCCTCTGCGGACGCCCCAACGTGGGCAAGTCCACGCTCTTCAACCGGCTCACCCGCAGCCGCGCGGCCCTGGTCCACGACCTGCCGGGCATGACCCGCGACCGCAGCTACGGCCGCGTCACCTGCCTGGGCGAGACCGGCGAGGCCGAGGAGGTCTTCGAGCTGGTGGACACCGGCGGCCTCGACTTCGAGGGCGACGACGTCATCACCCAGGGCATCACGCGCATGGCCCAGGCAGCCCTCGACGAGGCCCACGTCGCCATCCTGCTGGTGGACGGCCACGATGGCCTCACGGCCGGGGATGAGGAGATCGCCGCACGCCTGCGCCGCCAAGGCCGCCCCGTCCTCCTCGTCATCAACAAGCTGGATGGCATGAAGGGCGGTGCCCCGGACGGCGGCTTCTACGGCCTGGGGTTCGACCAGGTCCTCTCCATTTCGGCCGCCCACGGCGCCGGCGTCCCCGACCTGCTCGAGGCCATCCGCGCCCGTTTGCCCTTCCACCGCACCCCGGAGGAGGCCGAGACCCACGAGCTGGCCGATGAGCTGCGCTTCGCCCTCATCGGTCGGCCCAATGTCGGGAAGTCCTCCCTCACCAACCGCCTGCTGGGCTATGAGCGCAGCCTCGTGAGCGAAGTCGCCGGCACCACCCGCGACACGGTGGACACCGTCTTCACCGTGAAGGACAGGGTCTACCGGATGATCGACACGGCCGGCATCCGCAAGAAGGGCAAGACCCACGAGGGCGCCGAGAAGCTCAGCATCCTCAAGGCCAAGCAGGCCATGGCCCGAGCCGACGTCAGCCTGCTGCTGCTGGATGCGGTGGAGGGCGCCACCCACCAGGACGCCGTCATCGCAGGCTACGCCCAGGAGGCCGGCGCCGCCGTCATCCTGGTCGTGAACAAGTGGGACCTCGTGGAGAAGGACACGCACACCATCTACGGCGCCGAGGAGGACCTCCGCCGCAGCCTCGGCTTCCTGCATCACGCGCCCATGATCTTCCTGTCGGCCCTCACCGGACAGCGGGTGTCCAAGCTCTTTGGCATGATCGACGAGCTGGCGGAGGCCCACAAGCGCCGCATCCCCACAGGAGAGCTGAACCGCTTCCTCCGCGAGACCGTGGCCGCCATGAGCCCTCACGCGGTGGACGGCAAGCTGCCCAAGCTCTACTTCATGACCCAGGTGGGGGTGCGCCCCCCCAGCTTCGTGGTGAAGGCCAACACGGACCGCGGCCTCCACTTCAGCTACGTGCGGTACATGGAAAACCGCCTGCGGGAGCAGTTCGGTCTGGCCGGCGTCCCCCTGCGGATCAGCGTCCAGAAGAAGCAGCGGGGCGAGGGCGAAGAGGCGGAGATCGCCCCGGTGCGGCGCATCCTGGATCCCGGCGAGGGCCTGAAGCCCTCCCGCAGCAACGAGGCCCTCCAGGCCCAGAAGGCCGACAAGATCAAGCCCCGCCCACGGGCCAAGAAGAAGGAGGGCCCCAAGCCCGCCGCCAAGCAGGCGCCGCGGAAGGGCCCTGGGGCCCCGCCCAAGCGGGTCCGCCAGAAGTCCACCAAGCGCACCTGAACGAAGACGCGGAGGGAATGGGCGACCTGGGCTACCCTGGGCCACGCCCCGGAGTTCCCATGATGCTGCGAAGCCTTCTCGTCGGCCTGCTCTCCCTGGCCCTGCAGGCCCAGGAACAGCCTCTGGTGCTCAAAGCCGCCCGCCTGCTGAATGTGCGCACCGGAAAGCTGGAGACCCCCGGCCAGCTCTGGGTTCAGGGGGGTCGCATCCAGGCGGGCCCCCCGCCGGCCCAAGCGGCCACCCTCGATCTGGGTGATCGCACCCTGCTGCCCGGCCTCATCGACTGCCACACGCACCTGCTCTTCCCGGCCGGTCTTGGCGAGCTGGGCTACCTCAAGCGCAGCCAGGCGACCCTGGTGCTAGATGGCGTCCTGAACGCCCGCAAGGTGCTGGAGGCCGGATTCACCACGGTGCGCGACGTGGGCGCCTCCGCGGGCTTCGGGGATGCAGCCCTGCGAGATGCCATCGCCCGGGGCGACATCCCGGGCCCCCGCATGCTGGTGGCCGGCCCGGCTCTCTCCATCACCGGCGGCCACGGCGATCTCAACGGCTTCCCGCCCCACGTGCACGTGGGGGAGGACCACCTCGTGGACAGCCCCGACCAGGGGCGGCACGCGGTGCGCGAATGGCACAAGCGGGGCGTGGACCTCATCAAGATCCACGCGACCGGCGGGGTGCTCTCCAACCATGACGATCCTGGGGCGCCGAGCTTCAGCCCCCCGGAGTTCAAGGCCATCGTGGAAGAGGCTCGCCGCCGGGGCCTCGATGTGTGCGCCCACGCCCATGGCGACGCGGGCATCCTGGAGGCGACCCTCGCCGGGGTGCGATCCATCGAGCACGGCAGCCTGCTGAGCCCCGCCACCGCCAAGGAGATGAAGGCCCGCGGGACCTTCCTCGTCCCGACCCTCTACGCGCTGGAGTCCATCCTGCTGCCCGGCAATCCCTACAAGGTCCCGGAGGGCTCCCTGGCGAAGGCCCGGGCCATCCTGCCCCTCCGGAAGGCGGGTTTCAAGGTCGCCCTGGAAGCCGGAATCCCCATTGCCTACGGCACGGACATCGGTGTCTTCGAGCATGGCCAGGTGGCCGCCGACTTCAGGTACCTGGTGAGCTATGGCATGACGCCCCTCCAGGCCATCCAGAGCGCCACCCTGGTGGCGGCCGACCTGCTGCGTCTGAGCGGCGAGATCGGCTCCCTCGAGGCGGGTCGAGTGGCCGACGTGATTGCCGTGGAGGGAGATCCGCTGGCCGACCTCGGCGCCCTGGAGCGGGTCCGGTTCGTCATGAAGGGCGGGAAGGTGGCCCTCCGGAATCCTTGATCATTTCCTTCAAAGCCGATCGCAGAATTGATTATTAAACATTGAAATAAAACAATCTATATTAATATTATATAAATAGAATTGATTCTCAAGAAAATTAACAACCCTTAACTTGAGGCCGAGGGAGTCCACCCGGAACCTGACCTCCACGCACCCGTTCTTTCCACACGTCACCCCATGGCACCGCAAACCACCTGCGGCTGCCGGGAGCCACGCGGGCCGGAAGAACCTGCCGTGGCTGAGACCCCCCTCTTCCCCCCGTGAGGAGTTGCCCATGGCGACTACCAATGGCCGCTTGGCCCTGTCCTTTGTCACCGCAGCCTTGGCTGCCGGTTCCCTCTTCGCCGGTTCCCCGCAGGAAACCCTGCGCGTGAACGGCGCGGCCGAGCGCCTCCTGGCGAACCGCGCCCAACTGGGCCTGGATGCCGACCACGCGTTCAGCCTGCGTGCGTCCCATTCCGACGACCTGGGCCAGACCCATGGCCACTTCGCCCAATTCTACAAGGGTGTGCGTGTGTGGGGTGGCGACGCCATCACCCACACGGACCGCAATGGTGCGGACCTGCCCCTGACGAACGCCTTGCACCGGAACATCTTCCTCAACGTCACCCCCTCCCTGCAGGCTGGCGAGGCGCTGGCCGTGGCCCAGGCCGATCTGGCCCCCAAGGGCGCCTTCGCCTATGCCCCGACCACGGAACTGGTGGTCTTCCCCCATGAAGTGGACGTGATCACCCGGCGGCCGACCCGGATGGCCGTGGACCAGGAGCCCACCGCCACCGAGGTGAGCCGCCAGGTGGTCCGCTTCGCCCTCGCCTACCACGTCCACACCGAACTCGAGAACGACCAGGACGGCATCCGGCACACCGACTACCTCGTGGATGCCCACACCGGCGCCATCCTTAAGAAGTGGAACACCCTGCACACCTCTGCCGCCGTGGGCACCGGCAACAGCCAGTACAACGGCGTGGTGAGCGTCAACACCAACAGCATCTCGGGCGGCTACGAGATGCGGGACATGACCCGCGGGGCCGCCGGCAACTACGTGACCAATTCGAACCACGCCTCAACCACCTCCACCGCCGTCGGCACCATCTACACCGACGCCGACAACACCTGGGGCGACGGCGCCAACTACGTGGAAGGCAGCTCCACCACCGCCGCCAACGGCCAGACCGCGGCCGTGGATGCGATGTACGGCATGGCCAAGTCCTGGGACTTCTACAAGCTGGTCTACGGGCGCAACGGCATCGACGGCGCGGGCTCGACCACCTACAGCCGTGTCCACATCGGCAACAGCTATGACAACGCCTTCTGGTCCGACAGCTGCTTCTGCATGACCTATGGCGATGGCAGCAGCTTCACCACCCTCACGGCCCTGGACGTGGCCGGCCACGAGATGAGCCACGGCGTCTGCGCCCGCACGGCCAACCTGACCTACTCCGGCGAGTCGGGCGGCCTGAACGAGTCCAACTCGGACATCTTCGGCACCATGATCGAGTTCTACGCCCGCGGCGGGTCGGGCGCCACCATCGGCAACACCGGCGGCAACTGGACCATCGGCGAGCAGCTGGCCTCCACGCCCCTGCGCTACATGTACAAGCCCAGCCTGGACGGCGCCTCCCCCGACGCATGGTCCTCCAGCCTCGGTTCCAAGGACGTCCACTACTCCAGCGGCCCCATGAACCGCTGCTTCTACTTCATGAGCCAGGGCGCCACCACCACCGGCAACACCAGCACCACCTACCTGCCCTCCGGCATGACCGGCATCGGCAACGACAAGGCTGCGGCCATCTGGTTCCGCGCCCTCACGACCTACCTCACCTCCAGCTCCAACTACGCCGCCGCCCGCACCGCCGCCATCAACTCGGCGAAGGACCTCTACGGCGCCGGCAGCGCCGAGGAACAGGCCGTCTGGAACGCCTTCCACGGCATCAACGTGGGGGCCGCCTGGACCTCCACCGGCGGCGATACCACCGCCCCCACCGCCACCGCCTCCGAGTCCGGTACCTCTGGAACCATCACCCTCTCCGCCACCGCCTCCGACAACGTCGGCGTCACCAAGGTCGAGTTCTACATCGATGGCGCCCTCGTCGGCTCCGACACCACCTCGCCCTACAGCCTCACCTACAACTCCGCCAACCTGGCCAATGGCGCCCACACCCTGGTGGCCAAGGCCTACGACGCCGCCGGCAACGTCGGCGCCTCCACCGCCGTCAGCTTCTCCGTGAGCAACACCACCGGCGGCACCACCTTCAACGAGGTCGAGAGCAACAACTCCACCTCCACCGCCAATGTGGTCGGCGACACCGTCAACAAGATCGTCGGCTACATGGGCACCAGCACCGACAACGACTACTTCAAGCTCAACATCCAGCCCGGCAAGTCCATCACCATCAACATGACCGGCCCCTCCGGCGTGGACTACGACCTGTACCTGCTCAACAGCAGCGGCTCCACCCTCAAGAGCAGCCTGGGCACCACCGCCACCGAGACCATCACCTACACCAACACCTCGGCCACAGCCACCGTGTTCTATGTCCGCGTGAAGGCCTACAGCGGCTCCAGCACCACCACCCCCTACAACCTCGCCCTCACCCGCTGAGGAACCGCCACCCCAGGGACAGGGCCGCACGAGCGGCCCTGTTTTTCGCTAGGAGCCCGTCCAGGTATTCGAGCGCCCCGCGATGCTCCCAGGCGGGATGCAGCGCAAGGAAGGGCCTGCAGGGCGATGTGGGGCATCGTTCAAGGGACCTGACGCCGCGGGGCGCCCGCCTGGGGCCATCCCGGAGGACGAGTGGCGGCGCGCGTCGCGATGCGGCGCCGCCCGCGCGGGGCATTCCAATTACTTGGACAGGCTCCTAGACTGCCCCCATGGCGATCCTGATCGCAGAACCAAACGAGGTCGATGCCCGGCGGATGCTCGAGGGCCTGGCCTCGGAAGGCTTCCAGTGCGAATGGGCCGAATCCGGCCCCGCGGCCCTGGCCCGGGCCGCCGCCTGCGAGGCCCTGGTGGCCGAGATCGCCCTCCCGGGGCTCTCGGGGATGGAGCTGGTCCGGCGCCTGCGGGAATCCGGCACCACCACCCCCGTGATTTTCGTGACGGAGCTCTGCACCCCGGAACACCGGGTGCGGGGCCTCGAGGCCGGCGCCGACGACTACCTCTGCAAGCCCTTCACCATGCCGGAGTTGGCGGCCCGGCTGCGGGCCCTCATCCGGCGCAGCCGGATGCCCTCCCGGCACCGCCGCGTGGGGGTGGCCGACCTAGTCTGGGAACCGGATCTCCGCCGCGTGCACCGGGGCGAGCAGCGGCTCGAGCTCACGCCGAAGGAGTACACCCTCCTGACCCTCCTGATGGAGCACCCCGGCCAGGTGGTCAGCCGGGACGAGATGGCCCTGGCCCTCTGGGGTGGCGAGAACCACCGGCCCGACCTGCGCAGCCCCAATGCCCTGGATGCCCAGATCCGCCGCCTGCGGGCGAAGGTGGATGGATCTTCCGAGCACCCCCTGCTGCACACCCACCGGGGCCGCGGCCTGATCCTCGAATCCCGTCCGGCCTGATCAGCGCTCCAGCAGGACCTTCGCGTGTTCCAGGGCCTCGGCGCGATCCGGCTGGCCTGAGAGCAGCCGGGCGAGCTCCCGGGTGCGGACCTCCCCTACGGCCCAGCTGAGGGCGCTGCGGGTGCGGCCGCCTTCGGTCTCCTTGCGCAGGCAGCCGTGCCGGTCCGCCCGGGCCGCCACCTGGGCCAGGTGGGTCACGGCCAGAACCTGATGGGCGCGGCCCAGCTCGGCCACCGCTTGGCCCACAGCCAGGGCCGCCTCGCCGCCCAGGCCGGCGTCCACCTCGTCGAGCACCAGGGTGAGGCCGCCGCGCCCCCCGGCCCCGAGCACCAGCCCGGCGCCCACCAGGGCCAGCATCAGCCGGCTCAGCTCACCGCCCGAGGCGATCTTGGCCAGGGGACGGAAGCCCTCGCCGGGATTGGATTCAATCCAGACCGCCAGGGCCGAGAAGCCCTGGGCCGCCACCCGGACGGGACGCCCGCTCTGGGACACGGGGCTGCCGGCCTCCTCCGCGAGGGAGAGGCGCAGCTGGATGCGCGCCCCCTTCATGCCCAGGCGGCCGAGGCGCTTCTGCACCTCCGCCTCCAGCCGGGGGATGGCCTCGGCACGCCGCCCGTGGAGGGCCTCGGCCCCGGCCCGGTAACCTTCCGCCGCCTTCCGGAGCGCCGCCTCCAGCTCCTGGATGGGGGCATCCCCCGCCAGCAGGGAGCGCTGCTCCTGCCGAAGCGCCTCCATCCGGGCCGGGAGTTCCTCCGGTTCGCAGCGCTGGCGGCGGGCCAAACGCTCGTACAGGGCGAGGCGGGCCTCCATGGCCTCGATGCGGTCGGCCCCCGCCTGGGACCAGCGCAGGGCCTGGTCCTGGGCCAGGGCCAGCAGGTCCTCCAGCTCCAGCACCGCTGAGCGGAGCCGGTCCTGTTCGGCCACGGCATCCGGCCAGTGGGCCACCGCGCGCATGAGGGACCGGTGGGCCAGTTCGACCTTGGGGACGCCTTCGCCCAGCGCCTCCGCGGCTTCGCGGAAGGCCTGCTCGAGATGCACCGCATGGCGCAGGGGCTCGCGGTCCTCCCGGAGCTGGGCCCACTCCCCGGGCCGGGGGGCCAGCTTGTCCAGGTCGGCCAGGGCCTCGGCCAGCTGCTCCAGGCGCTGCTCCCGCTCGGCCTCGCTGCGGCGCCGGGCCCGCAGGGCGGTCTCGGCCTCGCGCACGGCGGCGACCTCGGCCTCAAGGCCGGGCTCGATGCCCAGCACCTCGTCGATGAGGGCCAGGTGCCGCTCCTCGCCCAGGAGGGACTGGTGGTCGTGCTGACTGGTGAGCCGCATCCAGAGGCGGCCGGCCTCGCGCAGGTCCGCAAGAGCACAGCTGGCGCCGTTGATCCAGGCCCGGCTGCGGCCCGACCCCACCTCGCGGCGCAGCACCACGGGCTGCTCCTCGGGCAGGCCCCGATCCGCCAGGAAGGTCCGCCAGGCATCGAAGCGGCCCTCCACCACGGCCTCCACGGTGGCCCGCTCCGCACCGTGGCGCACCAACTCCGCGTCCCCCCGGGCGCCCACCAGCAGCGAAAGCGCGTCCACCAGCAGGGACTTGCCGGCACCGGTCTCGCCGGTCAACACCGTGAAGCCCGGCCCCCAATCCAGGGACAGGTCTTCCACCAGCGCCAGGTTCTGGATGCGGAGCGAGGAGAGCATCCGATCAGTCTAGCGGGGCCGGCCATCCGGCCCGCACCTCCACGCGGTTGTCGTAGAAGGTGCTGCCGCCCCCCCGGTCCGTGAGGCGCTGGGAGGTGAGGGCGTTCACCGTGCGGTCCCCCGGGGCGTGGCGGCGCCACCAGACCCCTTCGGCCACCGCCAGGCCCGGCGGAACCCGCTCCGTGGTCTCCAGGGTGAAGGCCACCTCGCCCAGGCCGTTGAAGACCGTCACGGGGTCGCCGTGGGCCAGACCCCGGGCGGCGGCCTCCGAGGGGTGCAGGCGCACGGCCATGGGCCCCATGCGTCGGCGCAGGTCCTCCCGCTCGTGGAAGGTGCTGTTCAGCCCCTGCACCGCCGGGGCCGTCACCAGCTGGAGCGAGTGGGGATCCGCCTCGCTGTGGGGCGGCAGGAAGCGCGGCAGGGGCTCCGCGTCGCGGGGATTGAGCACCTCCACCTTCCCGCTGGGGGTGCGGAAGCCGGGCCCGGTGTCCCGTCCCGGATCCAGCTCCGCGGCGAGGCCTCGGTCCAGGAGAACGCGGTCGAGGCCCTCGCGCCAGGGGTGGGGCTCCGCCAGGAGCGCGTCGATGAGCGCGTCCGCGCCCTGGGAGAAGACCGGCTCCGTGAAGCCCATCTCCCGCGCCAGGGCCTGGAATACCTCAAGATTGGACCGGCTCTGGCCCACGGGCTCCACGACCGCCCTCGCCCGCTGGATGCAGTAGGTCCCGTACGAGCGGTAGAGGTCGCTGTGCTCCAGGGAGGAGGTGGCGGGCAGCACCAGGTCCGCGTAAAGGGCCGTGTCCGTCATGAACCGCTCATGGACCACCGTGAAGAGGTCCTCCCGCGCCAGGCCGCGCAGCACGGCGTTCTGGTCCGGGGCCACGGCCGCCGGATTGGCGTGGTACACGTAAAGCGAGGCTACGCCGGGGTCCGCCAGCTCCATCAGGGCCCAGCCCAGGCGGTTCATGTTGAGGGTGCGGACGGGCCCGGGCAGCAGGTCCTCCCGCGTGACCCGGTGCAGGGGGAAGGCGTGGCCCGTGCTGGTGGAGGCGAAGGCTCCGCCCCCGGGCTTCGCGTAGGCGCCCACGAAGGCCGGCAGGCAGGCCAGGGTCCGCAGCGTCATGGCCCCGTTGCCGTAGCGGGACAGCCCGTTGCCCGGCCGCAGGTGCGGGTCCCGGGCGCGGCCATAGGCCTCCGCCAGCTCGCGGATCGTGGCCTCCGGCACGCCGGTGAGGGCGGCCACGCGCTCGGGCGGGTAGTCCGGCAGGATGCGGCTCCGAAGCTCCGCGGCGCCCTGGACCTGGGCCGCCAGAAAGGCCTCGTCGCAGAGGCCGAGGCGGTCCAGCAGGTGGAGGAGGCCCAGGGCCAGGGCCCCGTCCGTGCCCGGGCGCACCAGCACCACGCGGTCGCAGAGGGGCGCCGTGGCGTGGGCGTAGGTGTCGATGAGCCACACCTGGGCGCCGCGGCGCTTGGCCTCCCGCACGGCATGGAGGCCGTGGACATTGGTGGCGGCGGGGTTCATGCCCCAGAGCAGGATGAGGTCGCTGGCCGCGCAGGCGTCGGGATGCGGAGCCGGGGTGTCCCCCATCACCAGGGCCCAGCCCGCGCCCTTGGCCGGGGAGCAGATGGTGCGGTCCAGCCGGGAGGCGCCCAGGCGGTGGAAGAAGGCGTGGCCCGCGTTGCGCTGGACGAGCCCCATGGTGCCGGCGTACGAGTAAGGCAGGATGGCCTCTGCGCCGTGCGTGCGGATGATGTCCCGCCACCGGGCGGCGATGGTTCCCAGGGCCTCTTCCCAGGACACGGGCTCGAAGACCCCGGATCCCTTCGGACCCACCCGCCGCAGGGGAACCCGGAGCCGCTCCGGATGGTGGACCGTGTCCTGATAGCGGTTCATCTTCGGGCAGAGCTGGCCCCGGGTGAAGGGATGCTCTGGATCCCCCGCCACGGCCACAGCCCGCCCCTCCTCCACGGTCACCAACAGGCCGCAGGCATCGGGGCAGTCATAGGGGCAGACGGATCGGTGGAGGCTGGCGGTCATGGACACCCCGCGGAAGCCTCCATCATCCCGCAGACCAGGATTCGGCGTCGCCCCCCGGGTCCCGGGGCCCGCCGCCTCCGTCATACTGGCCTCTGGAGGAACCCATGCCCTACCGGAAGCCCTGCGGCAGCATCCTGGAGGCCATCGGCAACACGCCGCTGGTCCGCCTGCGCCGCGTCGTGTCGGACCTGCCGGTGGAGGTCTTCGCCAAGCTGGAGTTCCTGAACCCCATGGGGAGCAGCAAAGACCGCATCTCGAAGTTCATGATCGAAGCCGCCGAGCGCGACGGTCGACTGAAGCCCGGCGACACCATCATCGAGAACTCCTCGGGGAACACGGCCATGGGCCTGGCCCTGATGGCCATCCAGAAGGGCTACCGCATCAAGGTGGTGGTGCGCGACACCATCAGCCAGGAGAAGCTGAACCAGCTGCTGGCCCTGGGCGCCCAGGTGCACAAGGTGGACACGAGCCTGCCCCCCGAACACCCCGACAGCTACAACAACATCACGCCGCGCCTCGCACGGGAGACCCCGAACTGCTTCTTCCCCGACCAGCATGGCAACAAGGAGAACAACGCCGCCCACTACGCCGGCACGGGCCCCGAGATCTGGGAGCAGATGGAGGGCCGCATCGACGCCTTCGTGGCAGGCGCGGGCACCGGCGGGACCGTGGGTGGCGTGGGCCGCTACCTCAAGGAGAAGGACCCGAACATCCGGGTCATCGCCGTGGATCCCGTGGGCTCCGTGTTCTCACCCCACTTCCGCGGCGAGAAGGAGCTGAAGGCCGGGCCCTACAAGATCGAGGGCCTGGGCGATGAGTTCCTCATCCCCACCATGGAGTTCGACATCCTCGACGACATGCTCCAGGTGACGGACGCCCAGGCCTTCCACCACGCCCGGCGCCTGGTGCGCGAGGAGGGCGTGCTGGGCGGCGGCAGCAGCGGTGCGGCGCTCTGGGCCGTGCGCGAAGTGGCCAGGCGCATGGCCCCCATGGACCGCCCCTCCCGCATCGTCACCGTCTTCCCCGACGGCGCCGGCCGCTACCTCAGCACCATCTTCAACGACCAGTGGCTCGCCGAGCGGGGCCTGCTGGAGGGGGCGTGAGCGCGTTCTCCGGCACCTATGTCGAAGCGGTGCGCCAGGCGCTCCACGACGCCATGGAGGCCGATCCCCGCGTCTGCTGCCTGGGCGAGGACATCGGCGCCTATGGCGGCGCCTTCCGGGCCACGGAGGGCCTGCTGGCGCGCTTCGGACCGGACCGTGTGATCGACACCCCCATCGCCGAGCAGGCCATCGCGGGTTCCGCCATCGGCCTCGCCCTCATGGGCCAGCGCCCCGTGGCGGAGTTCCAGTTCATGGATTTCGCGCTGCTGGCCTCGGATCTCATGGTGAACTTCGCCGCCAAGGCCCACTGGCGCTGGGGCGCCCCGGTACCCGCCGTGTTCCGCGGCCCCAGCGGCGGCGGCAACGGGGGCGGGCCCTTCCACAGCCAGAACCCCGAGGGCCACTTCCTCGGCAGCCCCGGCCTGAAGGTCGTCGCCCCGGGCACCGTGCGCGACGCCTACGCCCTGCTGCGGGCGGCCATCGAAGATCCCGATCCCGTGATGGTCTTCGAGCACAAGCACCTCTACCGGCGGCTGAGGGACCAGTGGGACGAGCCACCCACGGCCCGGCTCGGCGAGGCCGCCCTCCGCAAGGACGGTGGCGCCGCCTGCATCATCACCTACGGGGCGGCCCAGCACGTGGCCCTGACGGCCGTGGCAGACCTGGACGTGGCGGTGCTGGACCTGCGCACCCTCTGGCCCCTGGACGACGAGGCCATCGCGGCCCTGGCCAAGCGCACTCACCGCGTGCTGGTCCTCACAGAGGCCAGCCGCACCTACGGTCCCGGGGCGGAGCTGGCGGCCCGCATCGGCGAGACCTGCTTCCCCTGGCTGGACGCGCCGGTGCTGCGGGTGGGCGCCACGGACACGCCCACGCCCGCCAGCCCGCCGCTGGAAGCCGCGGCCCTGCCCAGCGCCGAGCGCGTCCGCGCAGAGCTGGACCGCCTGCAGGCCTGGTGAGGGATGACCCTGCGCGCCCTGCTCCTGCTCCTGGCCTGCACCCTGCTCCCGGCCGCCCCGAAGGCCATGTGGGTGTGGGAGGCGGAGGCCCTGCGCCTCCTGGACGACCGCGCCTACGAGACCCGCGTGGTGGGTCTGCTGCGGCAGCACGGCTTCTCCACCCTGTTCCTGTACGCCGACGACTACCGGGGCCGCAACCCCGTCCTGAATGAGCGGGGCGCCTACCGGGGCCTCCTGGCCCGCCTCCACAGGGCGGGCTTCCGCGTCGAGGCGCTGCTGGGCTCGTACCCCATGAAAACCTGGGAGTACGTGCTGCCCGAGCGGGACCAGGCGGCCCGCGCCATGATGCAGCACATCCTGGACTACAACGCCGCCGCCGGGCCCCAGGAGCGCTTCGACGGCGTCCACCTCGACATCGAGCCTCATGCCCTGGACTCCTGGAACGAGGGCACCCGTGCCGGCCTGTCCCGGATGTTCCTGGCCCGGTCGCGGGAGTGGGTGGCCATGGCGCGCCAGGCCGGGAAGGGCTTCCTCGTGGGCGCGGCGATCCCCTTTTGGTACGACGGCTTCGCCGTGGCGTGGGAGGGCGAGACCAGGCCCCTGAACGCGCACCTCCAGGACCTCTACGACTACGTGGCCGTCATGGACTACCGGAACCGCGCCGAGGGTCCCGATGGCATCATCGCCCATGCCCGGGAGGAGATCGCCCAGGGCGCGGCCCGTGGAAAGTCGGTGCTGGTGGGCCTCGAGACCGGCGAGGCCCAGCCTGCGAAGGTGACCTTCCGCCACCAGGGGGTGGCCGCCCTGGCCCGGGAGATGGCCCTGGCCGAGCAGGCCTTCGCCCGGCAGAAGGCCTTCGGCGGCTTCGCCATCCACCATCTGGGGAGCTGGCTGGAGCTGATCGAGGCCCCCTCCTCCGCGGCCGCCGCGCCGGGGCGCCCCTGACATGCCGCCCCACCTCCGGCGCTTTGTCGCCGCCCTCCTCGTGCTGGCCATCTGCGGGTGGGTCCTGAGCGAGGCGCCCACGCAGGGGGACGGGCTCCAGGCTTCCCGGGACCTGCAAGAGAAGAGCCGGACCCTGGTGGGGGCCGGGCGCTATGCGGAGGCCCTGCCCCCGACCCGCGAGCTGCGCGAGGCCTTCCCCACCAGCCAGGTCTACCTGGGCCGCCTCGCCGACATCCACGAGCACCTGGGCCAGTGGGCGGAGTGCGCCGAGGCCTGGGAGGCCTATCTGAAGGTCTCGCCCACCCCCTGGGAGGCCTTCCCCATGCTCGGGGACGCCTACCGGAAGCTGGGCCGGCTGAAGGACGCCACCGAGGCCTTCGGCCGGTGGCTGGAGCTGCAGCCGGACAACCCGGACGCGGCCTTCTTCCTGGGTCGGGCCCAGGAGCGCGAGCACCAGTTCCAGAAGGCCCGGGCCACCTACCGCCAGGGGCTCAAGCAGCACCCCGACAGCACCGACCTCCGGGTGGGCCTGGCCCGCATGACCCTCTTCAGGGGCAGCGCCGTCGAGGCCCGGCGCATGGCCGAGGAGGCCGTGAAGCGCTCACCCACCTCCGTGGATGCGCGGCTGGTCCTGGGCATGGCCCTGCGCTCCGAGGGCAACCTGAAGGAAGCCCGCCGCCAGCTGGAGACAGCCCGCACCCTGAGCCCCGACTACCTGGATGTGCTGCAGGTGCTGGGAGGCGTGGCGGAACAGCAGGACGATCTGGCCACGGCCCGCGCCGCCTACGGCCGCATTCTGGAGCTGGAGCCCGGCCACGCCGAGGTCCGGGCGCGGCTGGCGCGGCTGCCGAAGGGAGGCCGGCGATGAGGCCCCGTTTGCGCCCCTGGGCCCGCGGGGCCTTCCTCCTGGTGATGGTGGCCTCGGCCACCGCCTGCCTGCTGGTGGACATCCCCTTTACCTACCAGGCCGTGATCCGGGCCGGCCTCCTGCCCTGGCTGCCCACCGCCCTGCGCCTCCAGCCCTGGGCCCTGCTCCTGCTCGCCGCGGCCAACGCCCTGGTGGACCGCCAGCCGCCGGGCTTCAGGCTCCCGCCCTGGCGGGCCGGGTACTGGGGGGCCATGGCCCTCGGCGCCCTGATCCTGATCCCCCTGTCCGGCCTGGGCCGCCTGGCCCCCGGACTCCCGGCCCGCCTGGGCACCCTGGCCTTCCTGGCGGCGGCCGGGGCCCTCCTCGCCCTGGACCTGGTCGAGGCCCGGGAGGCCTGGCCCCGGCGCGAGGCCGGGACAGACGATGCCCGCCGCCTCTTCGTGTCGGCCCTCCTCACAGCCGCGCTGGTGGCCACCACCTTCTTCGCGCTCGGGCTGGGCCGGGCCCTGGCCTCGGGCACCGCCCTGGCCCCCTGGGAGGCCGCCACCACCCTGGGCTGGAGCCTCCTGGCCCACGGCCTGGTGCTGTGCATGGCGGCGGTGGCGATCCTGGGCCTGCAGTCCGCGGCGGGCTTCTTCCCGCGCTTCCCCCCGGCGGAGTTCCTGCTCACCCTGGGGGCCCTCGGCGCCACCTTCGCCGGCATTCTTCGGCTGGTGGTCTTCCCGGGCATCGCCTTCGCCGGCCCCTTCGCCTGGGCCGTGGCCCTGCTGCTGGGTTTCTGCGTGACGGGCCTGCTGGCCCAGCTGGGGCTCGGGGAGCGCCCCATGGGCAGCGCCCTGGAGGCCTTCCTCCGCCCCCTCCACCCGGTCCGGGTGAGCCGTTGGAGCGTGGCGGCGGGCCTCCTCCTGGCCCTGGGCGTGGCCCTCCTATTCAGCCTGAAGGTCTCCCGCTTCGACTGGAACCAGCTCTTCCAGCAGCTGGGCGCGATCCTGGTGGCCATTCTGGTCTTCGCCCCCATCTACCTGAGCCAGTCCGCCACACCCGGGCGCCATTCCTGGTCGCCCCGGCTCTTCGCGGCGCCC
Source organism: Holophagaceae bacterium (assembly GCA_046331485.1). Lineage (GTDB taxonomy): Bacteria > Acidobacteriota > Holophagae > Holophagales > Holophagaceae > Geothrix. Next base: position 154,232 of record JAXLQS010000003.1, read on the forward strand.
CTGGGCCTGCTGGCCCTGTTCCGGCTCTGGGGCACGCCCCTGCCCCAGCCGAAGGGTGGATGGCCAAGGCCGCTGGCCCGGGCGGTCGAGACGCACACGGGCTTCGACGCCTCCGCCCACCTGGTGGCCAACCTGCTGCGCCCCCCCGCCGGCAGCGGCGAGTCCATCTACCGGATCCTCCTGGCCAACAGCAACATCCCCCACGCGGTCCAGATCGACGCGAAGGACCTGCGTTTCGTCGATCCCCTGACCCGCACGGCCGTGGAGCGGCCCGACATCTACATCTTCGTGGTGGACAGCCTGCGCCAGGACTACCTGGGGGCCTACAACCCGCGGGTGACCTTCACGCCCAACCTCGACCGCTTCGCCGCCGAGAGCACCGTCATCCCCAAAGCCTTCACCCGCTACGGCGCCACGGGCCTATCCGAGCCGTCCATCTGGGTCGGGGGCATGCACCTGCACAAGCAGTACATCGTCCCCTTCCATCCCCTGAACACGCTGCAGAAGCTGGTGGAGGCCGACGGCTACCGGCCTTACCTGTCCATGGACTCCATCCTCGACGTGGTGGTGAAACCCACGCCGGACCTCGTCAGGCTGGATGAGGGCATCGGCACCGGGGACCTGCGCCTTGGCGCGACGCTGAAGGATCTCCAGGGGAAGCTGGACCAGGCCCCCTCCGGCCAGCCCGTCTTCGTCTACAGCCAGGCCCAGGACCTCCACATCTCGTCCATCAGCCGCGAGGGCAAGGACATGCCCGGCGGCGGGGACTACCCCGGCTTCTACGCGCCCTACGCCAGCCGCCTGCGCCGCCTGGATGCCGAGTTCGGAGCCTTCATCCAGTATCTGAAGGACCGCGGCCGCTACGAGCGAAGCCTCATCATCTTCACGGCGGACCACGGCGATTCGCTCGGTGAGGAGGGGCGCTTCGGCCACGCCTACACCCTCTTCCCCGAGATCATGAAGGTGCCCCTGCTGCTCCACGTGCCGGAAAAGCTCCGGGCCGGGCTGGTCATGGATCTGAAGCAGCCCGCCTTCCTCACGGACATCACGCCGACGCTCTATTACCTGCTGGGCCACTGGCCCCTGGCCTCGGATCCCGTGCTGGGGCGCCCGCTCTGGACGCAGACCCAGGCGGAGCAGGTTCGCGCCCGCCGGGAGCACCACCTCATCGCCTCCAGCTACGGCGCGGTCTGGGGCATCCTCAGCGGCGACGGGAAAACCCTCTACGTCTCAGACGGCGTGAACTTCGCCGACCACTGCTTCGACCTGGGGTCCGATCCGAGGGGAACCCGGATCACCGTCACACCGGAGTTGAAGCGGCGCTACGACCGGTTGATCCTCCAGGAGATCGACCACCTCAACGCCTTCTACGCGTTCAAGCCCGGAAAAGGATCTCCATGATGCCCAGCGGCCGAATCGCCCGGATGTACGGCCCCGCGCTGCTGCTCGCCGCGGGGTCGGCCCTGTGGGGGCAGGAGGGCGTCGACGACCTGTTTGCCCGGGCCCGCCGCCTCGCCTTCGACGGCAAGCGGACCGAAGCCCTCGAGCTCTGCCGCGCAGCCCTCCAGCGCAGCCCCGGTTACCACGACATCCGCATCCTGGTGGGCCGCATCCACGCCTGGGAGCGACGGTACGACGAGGGCCGGGCCGAGCTTCAGCAGGTTCTGCGGACCGAGCCGGGCCACCTGGACGGCCGTGTGGCCCTGGTGGATCTGGAGCTCTGGTCGGATCATCCCCAGGCCGCGCTCACCCTCTGCGACGAGGGCCTGGCCCTGCGCCCGGCCCAGCCCCTCCTGCTGCTCCGGAAAGCCCGGGCCCAGAAGGCCCTGGGCGCCTACCCCGAAGCCCTCGGGACGGCCCGGCAGGCCCTGGCGGCAGATCCGGACCTCTACGAGGCCCGCCAGCTCATCGAGAACCTCGCCGAGCTCAGCCAGCGCTCGAAGCTGTCCCTGACCCAGACCTATGATCGCTTCGACCGCACCTTCGATCCCTGGAGGATGACCTCCCTGGGTCTGGCCCACCGCTTCGACGCGGGATCCCTCATCGGCCGTGTCAACCGCGCCTCCCGCTTCGGTGACACGGGCAGCCAGCTCGAGGTGGACGCCTACCCACGCTGGAAGGACGGCACCTACTTCTATCTGAACGCCGGGTTCTCCGAATCCAGCCTCTTCCCCCACCGCCGCTACGGGGCGGAGATCTTCCAGGCCTTCCCCCGCGGCTTCGAAGGCTCCCTCGGCTTCCGCCACCTGCGCTTCAGCGCCTCGACTGTCACGATCTACACCGGCTCCCTGGGGAAGTACTGGGGCGACTACCTCTTCAGCTTCCGCGCCAACGCCACGCCCAGCTCCATCGGCGCGTCGGAGTCCGGCTCCATCGCGGTGCGGCGCTACTTCGGCGACGGCGAGAACCACCTGACCCTCAGCCTCGGCTCCGGCGTCTCGCCAGACCAGCCCAACCCCGATGCGGACATCCTCAACCTCCGCTCGCGCAAGGCCAGCCTGGCCGCCCAGGGCTGGATCCACCGCAGGCTCATCCTGTCGGGCAGCCTCGCCTATGAAAAGCAGGAGCTCGGCCAGGGGGTGGAGCGGGCCCAGACCACCTTCGGAGCGGGATTGGAGTGGCGTTTCTGAGCCCCGCCCGGGCATGGTAAACCGCTGTGTTGCCCCATTTTTCTGCTAATCTTTCCCCATGAGTCGGAAGTGGCCTGACCCCACACGGGTCCTAGTCGTGGAGGATGACCAGGCGACCGCCCGGCTCATCCAGGCACGCCTGGAGATGGAGGGCCTCAAGGTCTTCATGGCCCCCAACGGCGTCGAGGGCCTGGAGATCCTCCACCGCGAAGCGATCGACCTGATCACTTCGGACCTGATGATGCCCGCCATGAACGGTTTCCGCCTGGTCCAGGAGATCCGCGACCTGCCTCCCCCCAAGGGCCGCGTGCCCATCCTGCTGATCTCCAGCAACCAGAACGAGCAGGACATGATCCGCTGCCTGGCCGCCGGAGCCGACGACTACATGACCAAGCCCATCTCGGCGCAGGTCCTGGTGGAACGCCTCTGGCGGATGCATCAGCGCTCCTCCGGCGCGGACTGAGGCGGACCATGCACCTGCCGCCGGCGATGGTGCTCCAGATCCTGGTCTGGGGGACGGTGGTCCTGGGCAGTCTGGTATCCGGCCTGGTTCTCCTGGGCGCGGGCATCCAGCTGCGGCGGGACCGGCACAACCGGCACCGCATCGCGCGCTACCAGGCCTGGGAGGGCGAACTGGCCACCTACCTCTTCAGCGGCGACCCGGTTCGGCGGGCCTTCCCCCGCATCGCGAAGGAGGACCGCCGTCTCTTCCAGAAATTCCTCACCCGCTACCACGCCACCCTGGCCGGCCGGGAGGCGGAGGCCCTGCGGGAGCTCTACCTGGGCCTGGGCGTGCACGAGTCGATCCCCCGGCGCCTGAAGCACCGGCAGACCAGCGTCCGCGCCCAGGCCGCCCAGGAGGTGGGGATCTTCAAGCTGGGCGAGCACCTGGAGGCGGTCGTCCCGCTGCTGGAGGACCCGGTGCCCTACGTGACCCACCTGGCAGCCCAGGCCCTCACCTGGAGCGGCGACCTCCGCTTCGCCCGGCCCGTGGTCGACTGGGTGCTGCGCGAGGAACGCTACCAGCGGGAGCGCCTGCTGCGGGTGCTCGAGGGCTTCGGCCCGGACCTGCTCCCCTGGCTCGAGGCCCACCTCGAGCCGCCCGAAGCGGCACCCGAACCCTGGATCCTCTTCGCCCTGCTGGCGGGATCGCACCGCCACCGCGCGAGCGAGCCTCGGCTGCTGGAGCTCATCGCCCACCCGAACGTGGACATCCAGGCATCCGCCCTGAAGGCGCTCGCGGCCCTGGCCGATCCGCTCACCTACGCCCGCGTGGAGCCCCTGGCCCGGCACGGGGCCTGGCCCGTCCGGGCCCAGGCCGCCAAGGCCCTGGGCCTGATCGGCGGGCCCGACGCCATCCCGGCCCTCATCGCCCTGACCAGCGATCCGGTCTACGAGGTCCGCCGCAATGCGGCCCAGGGCATGGCCGACCTGGGCCATGCCGGAACCTCGGCCCTGACCTGGCTGGCGGAGGATCCCACGGCGGACCGCTTCGCCCGCGACATCGCCCGGGAGCGCCTGGAGTGGGCCGACGAGCGGGGGCATCTGTGAGTTTCCGCGGCTTCGTCACCGTCTTCGTCGAGTGGGGCATCCTGGCCTACTTCCTGGCCCTCCACCTCACCCACCTCTCCCTCATCCTCCGGGCCTTCTTCTCCATCCGGCGCTACCTCGAGGAGGTGGAGACCGACCGCCTCGACACCGCCTTCGAGACCAGCCACTACAAGCCCATGACCCTCATCTGCCCTGCCTACAACGAGGAGGCAGGCGTGGTGGCGAGCGTAAACAGCCTCATCAGCCTGCGCTTCCCGGAATTCCAGGTGGTGGTGGTGAACGATGGCAGCCGGGACACCACGCTGGAGAGGCTCATCGAGGCCTTCCGCCTGAAGCCCAGCCATCGCGTGCTCCGCCAGCTCCTGCCCACGAAGGAGGTGCGCGGCATCTACGAGAGCGCCTACGTGCCCAACCTCGTGGTGGTGGACAAGGCCAACGGCGGCAAGGCCGACGCCCTGAACTGCGGCATCAACCTCGCCCGCTACCCGCTGGTCTGCTGCATGGACGGGGACAGCCTGCTGGAGAACGACTCGCTCCTGCGCATCGCCCGGCCCTTCATGGACCAGCCCCACTTGGTGGCCTCCGGCGGCGTCATCCGTCCCCTCAACGGCTGCCGGGTCACGGCCATGGGCATCCGCGGGATCCACCTCCCCGACTCCTGGCTGGCCCGCTTCCAGATCGTCGAGTACCTGCGGGCCTTCCTCTTCGGCCGGGTGGGCCTGGCCTCCCTGGACACCATGTTCATCGTGAGCGGGGCCTTCGGCGTGTTCCGCAAGGAGCTGATCGTCCAGGCCGGCGGCTTCGAGATCGCCACCATCGGCGAGGACTTCGAGCTGGTGGTGCGCATGCACCGCTGTCTGCGCGAGTGGAAGCGCCCCTACCACATCACCCTCGTGCCCGACCCGGTCTGCTGGACCGAGGTGCCCGAGGACGCCAAAGTCCTTGGCCGGCAGCGGAACCGCTGGCAGCGCGGCCTGCTGGAGACGCTCTGGAAGCACCGGCGCATGTGGTTCAACCCGAAGTACGGCCGCGTCGGCCTCTTCTCCATGCCCTACTTCATCTTCTTCGAGGCCCTGGCCCCCGTGATCGAGGTCCTGGGCTACCTGGTGTTCGCCTGGTCCCTGTGGACCCACGCCATCAACGGCGCCTTCGCCGTCCTCTTCCTCTACGTGGCCCTCCTGCTGGGCGTGCTGAACTCCGTGGTCTCCGTGGTGCTGCAGGAGATCAGCGGCCACCGGTACCAGGGGCTCCGGGCCTGGTCCCTCCTGCTCTTCACCGCCGTGGCCGAGAACTTCGGCTACCGCCAGATGACCGTGTGGTGGCGCCTGAAGGGCACCATCGACTGGTTCCGGGGCAAGGAGGGCTGGGGCCACATGAAGCGCAAGGGCATCGCGCCCCAGCCGCCGGCGGGGCCTCCCCCGGCTTGACGGGACCCACCAGCCCATTCATCCTTGGGGCTCGATCTTTGGCAGTCCTAGAGCGTTATCCAGAAAGGTGGAGGGAAAGGCCCTGTGAAACCTTGGCAACCTGCGACAGCAAGGTGCCAACTCCTGCCCCCGGGCGTGCCTGGGGGGAAGATACCGAACCGTCACAGACTGACCCGATCCGACCTGGATGCCGATCAAGAGACTGTCCTCCCCAGGCGCAGCCATGACCCATCCCTCCTTCCAGCAGGCCCTCGACGCCGGCGAATGCTTCCTCTTCGACGGAAGCACGGCCACGGCCCTGCATGACCGCGGGATCACCCTGCAGCGCAGCTTCGAGGAATGCAACCTCAAGACCCCGGACCTGCTGCTGGCCATCCACGGGGAGTTCCTCGCCGCCGGCGCCCAGGTGCTCACCACCAACACCTGGGGGGCGGGTCGGCTGAAGCTCGCGGCCCGGGGGCTCGACGGCGAACTCGACGCCATCAATCGCCAGGGGGTGGCCCTGGCCAAGCGGGCCATCGCCCAGCAGGGAAGCCGCGCCTGGGTGGCCGGCTGCATCGGCCCCCTGGGGGTACGCATCGAGCCCTGGGGACCCACCTCCTTCGACGAGGCGCGCACCCTCTTCCGGGAGCAGGCCACGCCGCTCATCGAGGCCGGGGCCGACCTGATCGTCCTCGAGGGCTTCGAGGACCTGAACGAGATCCACCAGGCCATCCTCGCGGTGCGGGAGGCGGGCGACCTGCCCATCGCGGCCCTGATGACCACCAACGAGGACGGCCAGGCCCTGTTCGGCGCCGAGCCGGACTGGTTCATCAAGCAGCTGGACACCTGGGGCGCCGACATGGTGGGCCTTATCGGCGGCAACGGCCCCGCGCCGCACCTGCGCCTGCTGGAACGGCTCAAGGCCGTGACGGCCAGGCCCATCGTCCTCCAGCCCAATCCCGGCCTGCCCAACATGGTGGACGGCCGCCTGATCTATGGGGCCAGCCCTGAGTACCTGGGCGGCTTCGCGGGCCGCGCCCTGGCCGCGGGGGCCCGCGCCGTCGGCGGCTGCAGCGGCACCACCCCGGCCCACATCCGCGCCATGCGGGGCGCCTTCCAGCAGGAGCGGGCCTTCGTGCAGGCGGGCGGCGGCTTCGAGCTGAAGCCCCACGAACAGCCCCAGCCCGAAGTCCCCTTCGCCTTCCGAAGCCGCTTCAGCCTGAAACTGGCCCAGAACGAGTTCATCCACACCGTGGAGCTGGTGCCGCCCAAGGGCATGGAGTACGACAAGCTCGTGGCCAAGACCCGCCAGTGCCGGGCCCTGGGCGTGGACGCCATCAACGTGCCCGACGGCCCCCGCGCCATGGCCCGCATGAGCGCCCTGGCCACGGCCCTCATCATCGAGCAGCAGGTGGGCCTGGAGACCATCCTCCACTACGCCTGCCGCGACCGGAACCTGCTGGGCATGCAGAGCGACCTCCTGGGCGCCGCGGGCCTTGGGCTGCGCAACATCCTGGCGGTCACGGGCGACCCCCCGAAGCTCGGGCCCTATCCCCAGGCCACGGCCGTCTTCGACGTGGATGCCATCGGCCTCGTGAACATGCTCAAGCGCCTCAACACCGGCCTCGACCTGGGCGGCGCCAGCATCGGCAAGCCCACCTCCTTCAGCGTGGGCGTGGGCGCCAACCCCGTGGCCGCGGATCTCGAGCGGGAGAAGGCGCGCTTCCGCTACAAGGTGGAAGCCGGGGCCCAGTGGGCCATCACCCAGCCCGTCTTCGACGCGGAGTCCCTCTTCCGGTTCCTCGACTTCACGGAGGCCCTGGATGGCCGGGGCGGCCTGCCCATCATCGCCGGCATCTGGCCCCTCAAGAGCCTGCGCAACGCCGAGTTCATGGCCAACGAGGTGCCCGGCGCCTATGTGCCGCCCGTCGTACTCGCACGCATGGCCAAGTGGACCAGCGCCGAGGACCAGATCAAGGAGGGCCTGGCCATCGCCCAGGAGGTCATCGAGGCCATCCGCCCCCGCATCCGGGGGCTGCAGCTCTCGGCCCCCTTCGGCCAGGTGGAGCTGGTGGCGCCCCTCCTGCCCAAACTGGAGACCCGATGGTGAAGGTCCACTTCCGCCTGGAGGACCTGCTGGTGGAGGCGCCGGCCGGCACCTCCCTTCAGCGCATCGCCGACGCTGCCGGCGCGGACATCACCTTCGGGTGCCGCACAGGCTCCTGCGGCACCTGCCGCGTCCGCGTGGCCGAGGGCCTGGAGCACTGCAGCGATCCGGGCCCCGAGGAGCGCGACTTCCTGAAGGGCCTGGACGCCCCCGCGGACCAGCGCCTGGCCTGCCAGGTCTGCGTCCAGGGGGATGTGGCCATCGACTACCTGGGGCTCTGACATGGCCACCCTCAACGCCCTCCTCCGCGACAAGGTGCTGCTGCTGGACGGCGGCATGGGCACCCAGATCTTCGCCCGCAAGCCCACCGTGGAGGACTACGGCGGCGCGGCCCTGGAGGGCTGCGTGGATCTGCTCACGGAGCGGCGCCCCCAGTGGATCCGCGAGATCCACGCGAGCTATTTCCAGGCCGGCGCCGACGCGGTGGAGACCAACACCTTCGGCGCAAATCCCCTGGTCCTCGGCGAATTCGGTCTCGCGGACAAGGCCTACGATCTGAACGTGCAGGCGGCCTCCCTTGCCCAAGAGGTGGCCCGCAGCTTCGACCGGCCCCGCTTCGTCATCGGCTCCGTGGGACCCGGCACCAAACTCATCACCCTCGGCCATGTGGGCTACGCCGAGCTGCTGGCCTCGTACCGCGTGCAGATGGAGGGCCTCCTGGACGGCGGCGCCGACGCCATCCTCATCGAGACCTGCCAGGACCTGGGCCAGATCAAGGTGGCCGTGCGGGCGGCCCGGGAGGCCATGGCCGCCAAGAAACGCCGGATCCCCCTCTGGGTGCAGGCCACGGTGGAGACCACCGGCACCTTGCTGGTGGGCTCTGACATCTCGGCCGTGCTCACCAGCGTGGAGCCCCTGGGCATCGACGTGCTGGGCCTCAACTGCGCCACGGGTCCCGACGAGATGCACCAGCACCTCCAGACCCTCTGCGAGGCCAGCCCCTTCGCCATCAGCTGCCTGCCCAACGCCGGCCTGCCCGAGAACCGCGCCGGCCAGGTGGTCTACCCCCTGGACCCCGCGGCCTTCGCGCCCAAGGTGCTCCAGGTCGCGTCGGAATTCGGCATCGCCATCCTCGGGGGGTGCTGCGGCACCACGCCGGACCACATCCGCGCCCTGGCCCTCGGCGTGGAAAAGCTGAGCGCGCCCCGCCGCACCCCCAGGCTGGAGCGCAGCGCCGCCAGCCTCTACCAGAGCGTGACGCTGAGGCAAGAACCGGCACCCCTCATCGTGGGGGAACGGACGAACGCCAACGGCTCGAAGAAATTCCGCGACCTGCTGGCCGCCGAGGACTGGGACGGCATGGTGGCCCTGGCCAAGGAGCAGCAGCGCGAGGGGGCGCACCTCCTGGACCTCTGCGTGGCCTACGTGGGCCGCGACGAGGTGCGGGACGCCGACGAGCTGCTGGGCCGCCTCGTCTCCCAGATCACCCTGCCCCTCATGATCGACAGCACGGAGTTCCCGGTCATCGAGAAGGCCCTGCAGCGTTCGCCGGGCAAGTGCGTCATCAACTCCATCAACTTCGAGGACGGAGAGGCCAAGGCCCGGGCCATCCTCGGCCTGTGCAGGACCTACGGCGCGGCCGTGGTGGCCCTCACCATCGATGAGCGGGGCATGGCCAAGAGCCGCGAGGACAAGCTGGCCGTGGCGAAGCGCCTCCATGCCCTGGCCGTGGGCGAATGCGGCCTGGATCCCGGCGACCTCATCATCGATCCCTTGACATTCACCCTGGGCAGCGGTGACGAGGAATTCCGCGCCTCCGCCATCGAGACGCTGGAGGCCCTGAAGCTCATCAAGGCCGAGCTGCCCGGTGTCATGACGATTCTCGGCGTGAGCAACGTGAGCTTCGGCTTGAACCCCGCCGCCCGCCACGTGCTCAATGCCCTGATGCTCTACCACGGCGTGAAGCACGGCCTCGACATGGCCATCTTCAACGCCTCGAAGGTCATCCCCGTGGCCAAGATCGACCCCGAGGACCGGCGCATCGTCGAGGATCTGATCTTCGACCGGCGCTCGGAGGGCTACGATCCGCTGAAGGCCCTCATGGCCCGCTTCAGCAGCCGCAAGGCCACCGCCGCCGATGATCGCCGCGCCGACCGGCCCGTGCTGGAGCGGCTCCACCGCGGCATCCTGGACGGTGAGAAGCAGGCCATCCTCGCGGACGTGGACGAGGCCCTGAAGGATCACGACCCCCTGAAGCTCATCAACGAGGTGCTGCTGGGCGCCATGAAGGTGGTGGGCGAGCGCTTCGGCGCCGGCGAGATGCAGCTGCCCTTCGTGCTGGAGAGCGCCGAGGCCATGAAGGCGGCCATCAAGTGCATCGAGCCGCACCTGCCGAAGGAATCCACCTATCAGAAGGGCCGCATCCTGCTGGCCACCGTGAAGGGCGATGTCCATGACATCGGCAAGAACCTGGTGGACATCATCCTCAGCAACAACGGCTTCGAGGTGAAGAACCTGGGCATCAAGCAGCCCATCGAGGCCATCGTGAAGGAGCTGGAGGCCTGGCCCGCAGAGGCCATCGGGCTCTCGGGCCTGCTGGTGAAGTCCACGGTGATCATGAAGGAGAACCTGCACTTCATGGAGGAGCTGGGCCTCAGGGTGCCCGTGATCCTCGGCGGCGCCGCCCTCACCCGCGACTACGTGGAAGGGGAATGCCGCCGCAGCTACGGGGGCCCGGTCTACTACGCGGAGGATGCCTTCGAAGGCCTGCGGCACATGCAGGCCCTGGTGGCGGGTGACACCGGCGTGCCGGCTCCGGCTCCAGCCGCCTCCGCGGCCGGCGACATCATCATCCTCAAGCGGGGTGGTGCTTCCGTGCCCCTCACGGAGGCGGGCCAGAGCAGCTGGGTGCGCCACGATGTGCTTCCGCCCACGCCGCCCTTCTGGGGCGTGCGGGAGCTGTCGGATGCCCCGGTGGACCTCTTCGAGCACCTCGACGCCTTCGCCCTCCTCCGCAACCGCTGGGGCTTCAGCCAGGGCAGCCAGAGCGACGAGGCCTTCGCGGCCGTGCTGCGCGACAAGGCCGAGCCGCAGCTGGCGGCCTGGAAGGCACGGTTGGCGGCCGATCCCCTCTTCCAGCCGAAGGCGCGCTACGGCTACTTCCCCGTCCGGGCCGAAGGCGATTCCCTCCGGGTGTTCGATCCCGCGGATGCCTCGCGCAGCCTGGCCCTGCTGACCTTCCCGCGCCAGGCCGCGGGGCGCCGCCTCTGCATCGCGGATTACTTCCGGTCGGACCGGATGGACCTGCTGGCCCTCCAGCTGGTCACCCTTGGGCAGGCGGCCGCGGACCACGCCGCCAGGCTCTACCGCGAGGATGGCTACGCGGACTACTTCGCCTTCCACGGCCTGGCCACGGAACTCACGGAGGCCTATGCCGAGCGGGTCCACGCCCGCATCCGGCGCGAGCTGGGCATCCACGGAAAGGATCTGCCCGGCCGCGCCCTCTTCGCCCAGGGCTACCAGGGATCGCGCTACTCGTACGGCTACCCGGCCTGCCCAGACCTGGAAGGCAACGGTCCCATCCTGGACCTGCTGCGCGGATCGGAGATCGGCGTGAGCCTCAGCGACAGCCACCAGATGGACCCCGAGTACAGCACCAGCGCCCTGGTGGCCTGGCACCCGCAGGCACGCTACTTCTCGGTGTAGGGGGCCCCTATCCCGCGGTGGAGCCGGCGGGCTCGGCCTCCGCCTCCTCGGACCCTGCCCCGCCCAGCACCTGCTTCCAGCCGCCGACCATCAGGGCGGCCACCGCCGTGAAGATCCAGGCCAGGAAGCGGGCCGTCGTCGCGGCGCCCGCGCTGGCCTCCCGGTCCTGCTCCGCCGCCTCGGCCAGATCCTCGAAGGCCTTGCTGAGCCTCGCTTCGGTCGTCTCCCACTGCGCCATGAGGGCCTCGTGGCCCTCCGGCGCGGCTTTGGGATCGAAGGCCGCGAGGGCCGCTCCCACCTCCTGGACCACCCGGGCGGACTCCTCCAGTCCGGTGCGCTGCTCCGCCTTCATGTCCACCTTCGCGATCAGCTTCTGGAGCGACTTGCCGCTGTGAGTCATGGCCCGGCCTTCCGCCTGGATGATGTCGGCCATGGTCTCGGCCTCCTCCTGGCGGATGGCCCGCGGCGACAGCTCGCCGGCCTTCTGGCGGAGCGCGATCTCGGCCAGCTTGAGGTTCAGGCCCCGGATCTCGCGCCCCTGCTGCTCGCGCTGTTCCTGGTTGCCCTGCTCGAGGAGCACCTGCTGGGCCTCCCGGGACTGCTCCTCCAGGAGGGTGGCCAGGTGGTCCTTCAGGAACCACGGCAGCACGACCAGGGCCAGGGGAAGCAGCCTGCGGACTCGGCCGCCCTTCTTGAAGAGGTTCATGGTTCCTCCAGGAGGTGGGCAGGACTCGGGGTGGGAGAGGCGACGGGAATAATACCAAATTTTGGTTTTTTACTCGCATTTTTACCATTCACCTTTTTTCAAACCGGTGCTTCGGCTCCGCCTTGATGGGCCACAAAGCTCCAACCTCGAAAGGGACTCAGGTCCATTCCAGGCGGCTCAGGGAGGTTCTGCATCCGCTCTGGACTTCCTCGACGGGGCAGGTTCCCCCAGCGGATAGCCGGAGCTCCGCGTGGCGCACGAGGTGGTGCAGTCCCACCATGCCGTAGCTGGCGGCCAGTCCTGCCAGGCGGTGGAGCGCCTGGGACGCTTGGTCAGGCCGCTCCAGATCCTCCAGGCAGGCCTCGGCCGAATCCCGGCAGGCCCGCAGCCCCTGGATCCAAGTCTCCTCCCCCAGGTCCCGGCGGATCCGGGCCACGTGGGCCGTGTCCACCAGGCCCGGGTCGGGGCGGGCCTCCACCGCGACTGGAGGGCGGAGGTCCGCCAGCAGGGCCGCGAGCCGCTCCTTCCGCAGGGGCTTGGGGAGCATCCCCTGCGCGCCGGCGTCGAGCGCGGCCTGGAGCCGGGCGGGATCGGGATCCGCCGAGGACAGAAACACAGGAATGTGAGCCACCCGGGGATCGGGATGGGCCCGGATGCACCCAAGGGCCTCCAGCCCGTCCATGTCCTGCATGTGGAGGTCCAGCAGGACCGCATCGAAGGCGCGGCTTCCCAGGACCTCCAGGGCCTCGCCGCCCCCGGCCACCCCCAGGGCCCGGTGCCCGAGCTGGGCCAGGAGCCCCGTCGCCACGAGGCGGTTGGCCTCCACGTCATCCACCACCAGAAGGTCCAGGGGCCCCCATCCCGGTCGTGTTTCGGCCGGCCCCGGCACCGCCTCCCCGAGGGGCAGGAGGAGGCTGAAGGTGAAGCAGCAGCCCTCGCCCGGAACACTCTCCAGGGCCAGGATCCCCCCCATGGCCGCCACCAGGTCACGGCTGATGGCCAGGCCGAGCCCCGCCCCGCCGTGGCGCCGCTGGATGGACATGTCCCCCTGCTCGAAGGTGGCGAAGACCCGCCGCTGGGCCTCCTCGTGCAGGCCGGGCCCCGTATCCCGCACCGCGAAGCTGCAGTGCAGGGGCCCGGGAGGATCGGGAGCCTCCCGGACCTCCAGGGACAGCAGGACCCCACCCCGGTCCGTGAACTTCACCGCGTTCCCCACCAGGTTGCCCAGCACCTGACGCAGCCTCAGCGCATCGCCCAGCAGGGAGGGGGGCCGGAGACCGGCCCGTTCCACCCGGAGGTCCAGCCCCTTGGCCTGGGCCTGCGGAAGGTGGGCGTCCTGCACCGCGGCCAGCAGGTCGTCCGGGCAGAAGGGCTCCCAGGCCACGCTCAGACGGCCGGACTCGATGCGGGCCAGGTCCAGCAGGTCATTCAACAGGCGGGCCAGCAGATCCCCGTTGCGGGCGATGATCTCCAGCGGCTGGCGCTGCTCCGGACGCAGGCCCGAGGTCTGGAGCAGCTGGACCCCGCCCAGGACCCCGTTCAGGGGGGTGCGGATCTCATGGCTCATGACGGCCAGGAAGCGCCCCTTGGCCTCGTTGGCCCGGCGCGCCGCGGCCTCGGCCGCCTGACGCTCCCCCACCTCGCGCTCCAGCCTCGTCCTCAGGGCAAAGTCCCGCCTCTGGATGCGGTTCCAGGTCACCCGGAAGGCGAGACCGACGCCGTTGGCGAACAGCAGGTAGAGGGCCTGGAGGCCTGCTCTGGGGGTCCCCTGCCCCTCGGCCGCCCCCAGGTAGCCCAGGAAGAACAGGGTGCCGGAGAGCGCCGCGACCAGGCTCAGGCGCAGGGGAAGGGGCAGCATCATGTAGATGCCGAGCACGAAGAGCACGATGAAGGGCAGCTCCTGGGGATGGGAGGGGCCCTGGACCTGGGCCAGCAGGTGGTGCTCCACCACTTCGGTCACCGTCACCAGGACGACCCCCGCGAAGAGGAAGCCCTGGGCCACCCCCAGGGGCCGCCGGGCCCTGGCCAGGCCTCCCGCGACGGCCACCAGGCCCCAGACGCTCAGGCGCAGGGCGACGAGAAGCCAGAAGGAGCGGCCGGCCCCGAAGGTGCGGTGGTCGAAGAAGGCCGCGGCCACGTAGAGGCCGGGCAGGAAGGCCAGGAAGCGGAGCTGGGCCGCCAGGCGCGGCCGGAGGTCCTCCTGGAAGGCCGCCTCCGTGGCGGGATCGGTGAAGGAGCCCAGCCACCGGGACAGGGCGAGGGGCCCCGTGAGCACGGCTAGCCCTGGGCCCGGTAGCCCACGCCCGGCACGGTCTGGAGCAGGGCGGGCCGCTTCGGGTCTTCCGCCAGTTTCCGGCGCAGGCGGGACACCAGGGTGTCCACGCTGCGGCTGCAGACGGTGCTGCCGTTGGGGCTCACGATCTCGGTCAGGTCCGCGCGCGTGAGCACCCGGCCCCGGGCCTCCACCAGGGCGGCGAGCAGGTCGAACTCGCCCCGGGTGAGCGAGATTTCCGCCCCGGCCGGATCCAGCAGGCGCCGGCCCGGGGCATCCAGGCGGAAGGCGCCGATGGGCTGCGTCTGTGGCTGGGGTTCGCCGCAGCGCCGCAGCAGGTTCTGGATCCGGGCCAGCAGCTCGCGGGGATCGTAGGGCTTCTCCACGAAGTCGTCCGCCCCCAGCTGCAGGGCCCGGAGCCGGTCGGCCGGCCGGCTGGTCACGACCAGCACAGGAATGGCGCGCCCGATCAGCTCTTGGGCCAGCTCCAGGCCATCGCCGTCCGGCAGGTTCAGGTCCAGCAGCGCCAGACATGGATGGGTGGCCATCGCCCGTGCGCGCCCCTGGGCCAGGGTCGCCGCCTCCTCCACACGGAAGGCGGCCTGTCGGAGGTAGGCCGCCAGGAGAAGACGCTGGGCGGGGTCGTCCTCGATGAGCAGGATGGCTGCAGAGTCATTCATGACGTGGCCATTGACAATTCATTATCCCCCCATTTGCAAGCCGTTGACGGGAATTCCTTAGATTGTGAGCGGCATTCTCCCCGTTCATCAGTCGTAGGACGATCCCGGCCCTGCCCCTCCCACCCGCGAACCGCATGGCGGGGCCCGGCCATCAGGAGTCAGGTATGAACAAGCGCAGATCGGGACGGTTTGGCCTCACATGGCTGGCGGCACTCGCCCTCCTTTCCTGCAGCGGAACGAACAGCGGTCATCCCGCAGCAGCCGAACTCTCGAGCAGGGTGACGTTCCAAGGTGCCGCTCTGGTGGGCACCACCGTCACCCTCTCTGGAGCAGCCACAGCCACCGCCGTTGCGGATACCAGTGGGACAGTCCATTTCGGCACGCTCCCCAACGGCTCCTACACGCTCACACCTTCCCGCCCTGGCTGCACCTTCGTCCCCGCCAGCGCCACCCTCACCCTGGACGGAAGTGCCACCCTGCAATCCTTCTCGGCCAACCTCGCCCCCAGGATCTCCATGGGTTGCTACCACGGCCTGGCCTTGAAATCCGATGGCACGGTCTGGGCATGGGGCACCAATTCGAACGGTGAGCTGGGCGATGGCACCACCACCAACCGCAACACTGCCGCCCTGGTGCCGGGCCTGGACCGTGTGGTCGCCATCTCGGCGGGCGGCTGGCACTGTCTGGCCCTGAAAGCCGACGGCACCGTCTGGGCCTGGGGCGACAACAATGACAACCAACTGGGTGACGGCACCAGCACGGATCGCCTCAGCCCGGTCCAGGTCACTGGCCTTACGAACATCGTGGCGGTGGAGGCCGGCTACCTGCACTCCCTGGCCCTCACCGCCGCCGGCGGCCTGAAGGCCTGGGGCCTGAACCAGACTGGTGAGCTCGGGGACGGCACCACCACGAGCCGCGCCACTCCGGTCGATGTACGAGGCCTGAGCTCCGGGGTGAAGGGGATGTCCGCCGGCTTCTTCTTCTCGGTGGCCGTCACCACCGGCGGAGCGGTGAAGGCCTGGGGGGCCAATGCCAACGGCCGGCTGGGGGATGGCACCACCACCTACCGCTCTCAACCCGGGGATGTGACAGGGCTCAACGGTGGAATCACCGCCGTGAGCGCCGGATGCTGGCATGTCCTCGCCTTGACTTCCACCGGAGGCGTGAAGGCCTGGGGGGGCAATCAGAGCGGGGAACTGGGGGACGGCACCACCACCGATCGCTGGACCCCCGTGGATGTGCCGAGCCTCCCTTCCGGCGTGACCAAAGTCGTGGCCACGAACTACTTCTCCCTGGCCCTCACCGCCAGCGGCGGGGCCAAGGCCTGGGGCTATGGGGGGTTCGGCAATCTGGGAAATGGCACCAACTCGACGTCTTGCCCGACCCCGGTGGACGTTCAGGGCCTGACCACCGGGGTCATCGACCTGGCAGGAGGCTACTACTCGGGCCACGCGATCACCGCAGCGGGGTCCTACAAGGCCTGGGGTTTCAACGAGTACGGGGCATTAGGCACTGGAAACACGATCACCGTCAATACGCCGACGGACATGGCCAGCTTTTAGGGTTCGCGGCAGCTCATCTCTGAGTCCAAACCACAGGATCGGTCAGGGAACCCGGATACCCGCCCCCGCTTCCACCGCACGGTACCTGTGTCTCGTTCAATCGCCACCCACTGTCGTCGAGGGCCCCATGAACCCGGAAAACCGCCATTGCCTGCCCATGTTGTTCGCGCTGCTCTGCGCCCTAGGTTGCGGTGGCAGGAGCAGCTCGGCCCCCCCAGCGACGGGCG
The DNA here is from genome assembly GCA_046331485.1 of Holophagaceae bacterium. Classification (GTDB taxonomy): domain Bacteria; phylum Acidobacteriota; class Holophagae; order Holophagales; family Holophagaceae; genus Geothrix. Next base: position 171,081 of record JAXLQS010000003.1, read on the forward strand.
GGCTGACCATCTCCCAGGTCTACGACAAGTCCCTGGCCTCCCTCAGGGCAGGCAACCCCGATACGGATGGGGACGGCATTCCGGATGACGTGGAGCGCGACATCCTCCACACCGATCCCCTGAAGGTCGACACGGACGGGGACGGCCTCTTCGACAATGCCGAGGTCTTCGGCGACATGAAGTGGGGAGAGAAGGACCCCGTGCCGGACAAGAACGGGAACGGCCGAATCGCCGCCCTCGACCAGGATGACGATGGCGATGGCGTCAACGACGGCGAGCGGGTGGACAGTGACGGGGACGGGATCCCCAACTACCTGGAGTTCTACGGCTACACCTACGACTTCCTGACCGGGAAACCCAAGCTCTGGGATGGGCGGGACCACCTGGCGCGCTACTACAAGACCGACCCGAACCAGCGCTCCACGGACCAGGACCCCTTCGATGACCTCACGGAGATCTCGGGCACCAACATGGATGTGTCCGTCAAGGGCCCGGGCGACCTGCCCATGGTGCCGGCCCTGCCGGAGATCGTGGTGCGCCTGGAGGGATACCGCGTGACCCTCAACGACGCCATCACCGTGACCCAGGGCAGGTCCGTGAGCAAGGGCACGACCTGGGACGCCAGCACCACGGCCACGCATTCGCGGACGCGGGAGGACAACTGGGAGGTGGGCGTCGAAGCCGAGGTGGGCTTCGAGTTCCCCGGCGTCAAGGCCTCCGTCAAGGCCCATGCGAACTATGGGGGCTCCATCGCGAACACCCACGAGACCAGCAACGCCACCTCGCGCGGCGGCTCCCTCGTGAGCACCGAGGAGTGGTCCCAGGCCACGACCACCAACCCCACGGAGGCCGCCAAGATCAAGCTCTTCCTCAAGGTGTTCAACCAGGGCAGCGCCTGCGCGAGCAACGTGGTGCCCACCCTCACCCTCCGGATCGGGGGCCACAACGTGGCCACGTTCAAGCCCGGCGAGAACCAGGTCAACCTGCTCGAACCCGGGGGAACCTATCCCTCGACCCCGGGCGTCTGCTGGGTGGTGGACAGCAACCAGGCCGGCCGGGACATCTACCTGACCCTGAACGAGCTCCGGGCCCTGGAATGCGGCGCGCCCGTCAGCATCACCATGACCCAGATGGCCGCCGACGTCATGCGCCTGAACCCGGCCACCGGCGCCTATGAGCGCATGGGGGACTGGAACGAGTACCGGGCCCGCTGCAAGGCCGTATGCGCGAACCTCTACTTCGATCTGGGCGACGGCAACTTCGTCCACAGCCTCGTCTATGCGGACGGCCGTCCCACGGCGCCCGCCGTGACCCTGGGAGATGCCTTCCTGTGGGGCGTCGGCGGCTACGCGCACCAGGGCCTGGGTTTCACCTACCGCGACATGGAGGGGCTGAAGCAGGACATGAAGCTGGACGACTGGGCCATCTGCCTGGATGGAGGCACCTACACGGCGAACGGCCTGGAGAAGGGGAAGCCCCTCCCCGCAGGGTTCAACCTCTTCGACCTGCGCCTGAATCCCAGCTCAGTGATCGTTGCCAAGGCCCCCCGCTCCTCCGTGGACGGCACCGTCGTGGACGGGGTTCGCGTGTACGAACCGGAGATTTTCTATGCCTACTACGACCGCGCCACCGGCAGCGTGAACGCCGTCGCGGGGGACTACAACGGCGTCGCGAAGGCGGAGTTCATCGACCGGGACGGAAAAGCCCGGCTCATGTCGGTGGATCTCGCGGGATCGGACTTCTTCGTCTACCACCCCCAGGCGGACGCCCTCTCCTATCCCGGCGGCTATGCGTTCCGGGGCACGGAGAAGATCCGGGTCACCAATGTCAAAGGCGACGTGGCCGAGCAGACCCTCACCGGGATCTACGCCACGCCCGACCCCGTGGCGCCCACCATCGAGTGGGCCGTCATCGACGCGAGCGACCCGGCCAAGCCCTTCCTGGAAGCCAAGGTGATCGCGGGCCTGAACGCCCCCCTCGACTGGATCAAGCTCTTCCCGAACAACGCCAACTTCTCCGCCGTCAAGCTCGACCCCGTCGAGGATGTCTACCGGCGGCCGGATGTCTGGACCTGCAGCCTGGCCGGGGACCTGAACCTCGGCATGGTGATGTGGAACACCATGACCCTGACGGCCCATGCCCAAAGCGGACTCTACAGCGAGTGGCAAGGGAAGTTCGATTTCCGGCGGCCCTACAACGTGGGGCTGAAGGATCTGAATTCCTACTACGGGTGGTACTGGGACGACGACTGGTCCCAACATGCCCTGAACCTCGACAACAGCGATCTCTCGAGCTTCGCCTGGGAGGAGGGCGACAGCATTCCCTACCCCAGCGACAACTACGAGCTGTGGGTCTGGTGGCAGGGCGGCAACTGGGAGCTGCGCATCAACAAGGTCCCGTCCTACAAGGTGACGGGCATCCCCTACGACGAGATCACCCAGCAGACGGCCACCTTCCTGAAGGAAAACCTGACGGTCATCCCCACCTACGCCACCATCCAGAACGGCGACACGTTCCTGCTGCGGACCAGTGAAGGGCGGTTGGCCAAGCTCGAGATCGTGGAGTGCGTCCCCTATGACCCCTCCGGGGCCTACAACCGGGCCCAGCGGACCCGGGTGCGGTACACGGTGTTCGAGGAGTAGGTTTCTCTCGCTGCCAATATCCGGGGCCAGGGCGCTCGGGGCCGCGACTACCAGCCCTGTTTTCAATTGGTTCACACATTGCATGTGAAGCTCAGGGTTGAGGTGCGCCAGGCCACCAGGCCTCGGCGAAGGGCACCGCGGGCCGGGGACAGGCTTTCACAACAGGGGTTGCGCCGCCCGCCCGGGGGCGCTACCTTTCTCCACCGGCCCTTCGGGGCCGTTCTCATACGAGATCCTTGTCAGATCCATAGCGAGTTATCCAGAAAGGTGGAGGGACGGGCCCTGTGAAACCTTGGCAACCTGCGTAAGCAAGGTGCCAATTCCTGCCGCGAGCGAACCATCAGTCGCGGAGAGATGTCGAGCTGTGTCGAACTGACAACACGCCGAAGGGGCCCGAGCAATCGGGCCCCTTCGGCTTTATCTTTTCCTGGACTTGCTTGGACGACAGGGCCTCGGCCTTCCCACCTTCCCATCCAGGAGTCGCCATGAGCGCCGCGCAGCCCCACTTCGAAACCATCGCCCTCCACGGCGGTCACAGCCCCGACGGCGACACCAGGAGCCGGGCCGTGCCCATCTACCAGACCACCAGCTACGTGTTCGACTCCGCGGAGCACGGCGCGGCGCTCTTCAACCTGGAGGTGCCCGGGAACATCTACACCCGCATCATGAACCCCACCCAGGCCGTGCTGGAGACCCGCGTGGCCCAGCTGGAGGGCGGCATCGCGGGCCTGGCCGTGGCCTCGGGCCAGGCGGCCATCACGCTCACACTGCAGACCCTGCTCCGCGGCGGTGACCACATCGTGGCGGGCGACAACCTCTACGGCGGCACCTACAACCTGCTGCACCACACCCTGCCCCGCCTGGGCATCGACACCAGCTTCGTGGATTCGGGGAATCCCGAGGCCTTCCGCGCCGCCATCCGGCCCCAGACCCGCGCCATCTACCTCGAGGCCCTGGGCAACCCCAAGCTGGACGTGCCGGATTTCGAGGCCATCGCCGCCATCGCCAGGGCCGCGGGCGTGCCCCTCATCGTGGACAACACCCTGCCCAGCCCCTACCTGCTCAACCCCTTGGCCCTCGGTGCCCACATCGTCGTGCACAGCGCCACGAAGTTCCTGGGCGGCCATGGCACCTCGGTGGCGGGCGTCATCGTGGATGGCGGCACCTTCGACTGGAAGAACGGGAAGTTCCCCGAGTTCACCGAACCCTTCGCCGCCTACCACGGCGCCGTGCTGGCCGATCTCGCGGGCCCTGCGGCCTTCATCACCAAGGCCCGCATCGAGGGCCTGCGCGACACCGGCGCGGCCATCAGCCCCTTCAACGCCTTCCTCATCCTCCAGGGCATCGAGACCCTGCACCTGCGCCTGCAGCGCCACGGCGAGAACGCCCTGGCCCTCGCAAACTGGCTGCAGAGGCACCCCAAGGTGGCCTGGGTGAACTACCCCGGCCTGCCCGGCAACGCCAACCACGCCGGGGCCTCGCGCTACTTCCGCAAGGGCGCGGGCTTCGGCGGCATCCTCACCTTCGGGGTCAAGCCATCCAAGGTTGGGGGCGGCCTGGAGGCCGGCAAGGCCGTCATCAACGGCGTGCAGCTCTTTTCGCGCCTGGCCAACGTGGGCGACGCCAAGAGCCTCATCATCCACCCCGCCAGCACCACCCACCAGCAGCTGTCGGCGGCGGAGCGGGAGGCCACGGGCGTCACCGAGGATCTCATCCGCCTCTCCGTGGGCCTTGAGAACATCTCCGACCTCATCGAGGATCTGGAGCTGGCGCTGGCTGGAGCCTGAGCCCATGCCCGTCAAGATCCCAGCCTCCCTGCCGGCCCGCGACGTGCTCGAGGCGGAGAACGTGTTCCTCATCGAGGAGAACCGCGCCCTCCATCAGGACATCCGCCCCCTGCGCATCGCCATCCTCAACCTGATGCCCACCAAGGTGGCCACGGAGACCCAGCTCCTGCGCCTGCTGGGCAACACCCCCCTCCAGGTGGAAGTTACCCTGCTCCACATGGCCTCCCACGCCTCGAAGAACACCTCCGCCGAGCACCTCTTGGAGCACTACGTCTCCTTCGCGGATGTGCGGAACCAGGCCTTCGACGGCCTCATCGTCACCGGGGCCCCGGTGGAGACGCTGCCGTTTGAAGAGGTGGACTACTGGCCCGAACTCACCCAGATCCTGGACTGGGCCAAGACGAACGTCTTCTCCTGCTTCTTCATCTGCTGGGGCGCCCAGGCGGCCCTCCACCGCTACTTCGGCATCCCCAAGCACACCCTGCGGGAGAAGCTGTTCGGCGTCTTCGCCCACGAGTTGCGGGTGGCCAATGAGTGGCTGGTGCAGGGCTTCGACGACCTGTTCTACGCGCCCCATTCGCGCCACACGGAGACCCGCCGGGAGGACATCCTGGCGGAGCCGCGCCTGGTGCTGCTGGCCGAATCGGAGGAAGCCGGGGTCTACCTGGTGCAGTCCTCAGACCGCCGGATGGTCTTCGTCACGGGGCACTCCGAGTACGACCCGGGCACCCTGCAGGGCGAGTACACCCGGGATCTGGGCCAGGGCCTGCCCATCGCCCTCCCCCGCAACTACTTTCCGGGCGATGACCCAGGCCGGCCGCCCCTGGTCCGTTGGCGGGGCCATTCGAACCTGCTCTTTTCCAACTGGCTGAACTACTTCGTCTACCAGGAGACCCCCTTCGACCTGGGCCTCCCCGCAGCGAAAGGGGGAAAGGCATGAGCGTGAAGGTCCTCAAGTTCGGCGGCAGCTCCGTGGGCAGCGCCGAGGCCCTCCAGCGGGCCGCGGGCATCGTCCGGGAGGAACTGCCCGCGGGCGGCCTGGTGGTGGTCTCAGCCCTGCGGGGCACCACGGACCAGATCCTGGAGGCCTGCGCCGCCGCGGGCCGGGGCGACCTCGACGTGGCCCAGGCCATCCTGGCCGCCCTGCAGGAACGGCACCACGGCGTGGCCTCGGAACTGGGCCACCTGGAGGCCGTGCGACCCTCATGGGAGCCCCTCTTCGCCCGGCTGGACCAGCTGCTCACGGGCATGGCCATGCTGGGCGAGACCACGGCCCGGGCCCGGGACGCCGCCCTGGCCGTGGGCGAGACCCTCTCCGCGAACCTCGCCGCGCCCTGTTTCGGCGGCACCTTCCGGGATGTGCGCGAGGTCATGCAGACCGACGCCCGCTTCGGCAAGGCCCGGCCCCGCCTGGAGGCCCTGCGCGAAGCCGCCGGCCCCTGGCGCCAGGCCCTGGCCGATGGCGCCCTCTGGATCACCCAGGGGTTCCTGGGCGCCTCCCCCGAGGGCGTCACGACCACCCTGGGTCGGGGCGGCTCGGACACCAGCGCCACCCTGCTGGGCGAGGCCCTGGAGGCGGAGGAGGTGCAGATCTGGACGGACGTGGACGGCGTGCTCAGCGCCGACCCCAGCCTGGTGCGGGAGGCTCGCCCCATCCCCCAGATGAGCCTGGGCGAGGCCGAGGCCCTCAGCGCCTTCGGAGCCAAGGTGCTCCATGCGGACTCCCTGGCCCCCGGCGGCCGCGCCGGGTTCCGGCTGGTGGTGGCCAACACGCTGCGTCCCGGCGCCTCCCGCACCGAGATCCTGCCGGTGCCCCCCGAGCGGACGGCGGGCACCGTCACCTCGGTGGCCTACAAGGAGGGCATCAGCCTCCTGCGCTTCCCGGCCTCGGAGGGGCTCGAGCCGCCCCTGGAGGCCGCCCGGAGCCTGGAGGAGGCCGGCGCCCTGCGCTTCGGCCTGATCTCCAGCCCCGCGGGCACCCTCCTGGCGGTGCGGCCCGAGACCCACGCGGCCACGGAGGTGCTGGGCACCCTGGCCGCCTCCGGGGTGCCCTGCGAATCCGGCTGGGCCGTGGTGGCCCTGGTGGGCGAGGGCCTGCGGGCCGACCCCCTGGCGGCCCTGCGCCACCTGGGCGAGCTGGGCCAGGAGCCCGTGGGCGGCCTGCTCACCGGCAGCAGCACGGTGTCCATGGCCTTCCTGGTCCCGGAATCCCGGCTGGGCAGCCTCATCCCCCGCCTGCACTCCCGGTGCGTCCTAGGTTACTAGCCCGCCTGCCCCTGCCGCAGCAGCCAGGCGGTGAGGCGGGTGTGGAATTCCGCGGGATTTTCCAGATCGGTCGGAAGCAGCCTGGCGGGATGGGCGGGATCCCCCACCACCAGGGGGGCCGCTTCCACCATGTTGGGGAGGCGCTGACCATCGGGCAGGGTCCAGAGGGCCCCGCGGCAGTCGGCATCCCTCGGCATGGAAGCCTGACGGCGCTCTCCCTGTGTCTCGCAAACCATCCGCTTTCTCCTGTGGAATCTAAAAGATAGGCTTCTCCGCTACCCGCGCCACCCCCTCCCCTGCCACCCTCGGGGGAAAGGAGCCGCCATGACCCGTCGCATCCTCATCACGGGCGCCTCGCGAGGCATCGGCCTGGCCTGTGCCCAGTGGCTGGCCCGGACCGAGGCCGCCCACCTGGTCCTCCTGGGGCGGGACGAAGCCGCCCTGGCCGCCTCGGCGGCCTCTGTCCGCGAGGACGGCGGAACGGCCGAAACGCATGCGGCCGACGTGACCGACCGCGGCGCCCTGTCGGCCCTGGCCCGGAAAGTGGGCCCCCTGGACGGCCTGGTGGCCGCGGCGGGCATCTCCGGCATGACCCCGGTGGACCGGGACTCGGATGCCTTCTTCGACGCGATCCTGGCCACGGACCTGGCAGGGCCCTGGAACACGGTCCGGGCCTTCCTGCCGGCCATGGGCCCGGGCGGGCGCATCGTGCTGGTCTCCAGCGTGCTGGGCCGCTTCGGCGTGCCGGGCTACGGAGCCTACTGCGCCGCCAAGCACGGCCTCATCGGGCTGGCCAAGGCCCTGGCCCTGGAGCTCATCGACCGGGGCATCGTGGTGAACGCCGTGGCCCCAGGCTGGGTGGACACGGACATGGCGCAGACCGGCATCCGCCAGATCGCCGCCGCCACGGGCCAGACCGAGGCCCAGTTCCGGGCCCAGGCCGAGGCGGCCGTCCCCGTGAAGCGCTTCTTCCAGCCCGAGGAGATCGCCCATGGCATCGGGTGGCTGCTCAGTCCCGCCAACACCATGCAGGTGGGCCAGTGCCTGAACCTGGATGGCGGCGTGGTCCAGTCCTGAAGATTCGCCCCTGGCCCCTGACGGGACCGGGGAAATGGACGTACCCTTCCCTGCGCGGATGCATCCCCGCGAGACAAGGGGCATGCCATGAAATCGCTCTCGGTACAACCTTGTGTCCTGCTGGCTTGGCGCCGGAGTGGCTCCATCCCTCCGGACTTTGAACTGCAGGGCCCCCACGGCGTCTACGCCACCCTCACCTTCCTGGACGCGGAGCGGTCCCTGGCGCGGATCCGGACGGCCGAGGGGACCTGGACCGTCAAGCACCTGGGGCTGCTGAACCCGGTCATCACCCTCCGGGAGGAAGGCAGCGACGCCAACCTGGCCATCTTCCACCCCCACGCCCTCCGGCATGGGAAGCTCCAATTCGAGGATGGCGCGGTCTTCGACTGGGCCTGGCTCCACCAGGCCGGACCCGGCGGCGCCTTCCTGGATGGCGCCGGCAGGCCCCTGGTCCACCTCCAGGCCCACCTCGGCCGGGAGCTCACCTCCCCGTCCACGGACCTGGAGACCTGCGACGTGGACCTGGACATGAACCCGGCCGCCCACTACCGGCAGGCCCTGCTGGCGGCCCTGGGCTGGTACCTGCTCCAGCTGGACCACCTGAAGACCCGGGACGAGGCCGCCGCAGAGACGGCCCTGAGGCTGTAGGAAGGTTCGGACCTACTTCGTGCGCACCGGGTAGGGAGGGCGCTTCTGCTGCTGGGGCGGGGTCTTCTTCAGTTCCGCCTTGATGATCTCGATGGCCTTTTCCAGCTGGGGGTCGCGGCCGGCGATGACATCCTTGGGCAGCTGCTCCACCTCGATGTCGGGCGCCACGCCCTCGTTCTCCACCACCCAGCCCTTGTCCGTCCAGATGGCCAGGTTCGGGGCCGTGATGTTGCCGCCATCCATGAGGGTGGGGAAGCCCAGGATGCCCACCAGCCCGCCCCAGGTGGGACGGCCCACCAGGGGACCGAGGCCGAACTTGCGGAACATCCAGGGCAGCAGGTCGCCGCCCGATCCCGCGGTCTCGTCCGTGAGCATGACCTTGGGGCCCTGGATGGAGGCCTGGGGCGTCTTCAGGTCCTGCCCGTAGCGCATGGCCCACATGGCGATGAAGGGCCGGCGCAGCAGGTCGATGTAGTAGTCGGCCACCTGGCCCCCGCCGTTGTAGCGCTCGTCCACGATGATGGCGTCCTTCTGGGCCTGCGGGTAGAAGTAGCGCTTGAAGTAGGTGTGGCCGAGGCTGGTGGTGTTGGGCACGTAGACATAAGCCACCCGGCCGTCCGTGGCCTCCTGGACCTTCTTCAGATTGCCCTCCACCCAGTCGCGGTTGCGCAGGGCCGCCTCGCTCTCCACCGGCACCACCATCACCGTTCGAGCTCCCTTGCCGGTGGGGTCGGCCCCGACCGTCAGCTCCACCAGCTTCCCGGCGGTGTTCTCGAAGCGCGCGTGGAGGTTTTCCGGGGCCGCGAGGTCGCGGCCGTTGACGGCCAGCAGGTACTCGCCGGGTTTCACGTTGACGCCAGGCTCGGTGAGGGGTGAGCGCAGCTCAGGGTTCCAGTTCAGGCCCCCGAAGATCTTGGTGAAGCGGTAGCGGCCGTTGGCCACCTCCAGATCGGCACCCAGCAGGCCGCCGGGGATGGGCTTGCCCGTATCTGGGAGATCACCGCCACCGCCGCGGTGGTGCCCCACCGCGAGTTCCGAGCACATCCACTGGATCACCCGGTTCAGGTCGGCCCGGGTGGCCAGGTCCGGCAGGAAGGCCGCGTACTTCTGCTTCATGGCCTTCCAGTCGGCGCCGTGCATGTTCGGGGCGTAGAAGAAGTCCCGGTTGATGCGCCAGACCTCGTCGAGGATCTGGGCCCACTCCTGGCGCGGCTCGATCTGCACCTGCAGGCCCTCCAGGGCCACCCGGCCCTTGCCGGGCTCGGGCTTGCCCGCGGTCGGGATGATGGTCGCGGCGTCCTTCAGCCGGTAGAGGAGCTTCTTGCCGTCCGCGGAGAGGCCATAGGCATCGGCCTTCTCCACAAGCACGGTCTCTTCGCGCTTCTTGAGGTCGAAACGGCAGAGCGTGGCGGGGTCGTTCGCATTGAAGCGGTTCTCGCCACCGGCCTTGCGGAGGTAGAAGAGGCTCCCTTCCTCGCCGGCGGCCAGGTCCGTGAAGGCGGCGCTCTTGGCGGCCTCGATGGGCACGATGCGCTCGGCCAGCCCCTCGAAGTCGATGCGGACCCTCACCTCGGCCTTGGCGCCCTTCTTCTCGTCGCCCTTGCCCCTGTCATCGGCCCTGCCCGCGCCCGCCTCCTCGTCGCTCTCCTTGGCCAGGGGCGAGGGGGTGTCCTTGGCCAGCACCATCAGGTAGAGGTTCCCGCGCATGGCCGCGTCGTTGTTGGACTGGGCAAACCAGTCCCGCACGGGGCCCGCCTCGGTGCTGGCGGTGAAGTAGAGGTACTTGCCGCTGCGGTCGAAGACGGGTTCACCGGCGTCGGCCAGGCCGTCCGTCAGCGCCGTGGACTTGTCATCCTCCACCGAATACACATGGATGCGCTGCAGGCCGGACTCGGTGTTCCGCGTGAAGGCGAGGTAGCGGGAATCCGGCGACCAGTTGTGGGTGAGGGTGGGCGAGGGCGTGTAGAGCAGCTCGCTGGAGACGGGCTTCGCCGCCCCCGAGGCCAGGTCGAGGATGTACAGGGCCATGGCGTTGTCGATGTAGGCGATGCGCTTGCCGTCCGGCGACCACTTGAGGTCGCGGTAGAACCCGGCCCCCTTCAGGGCGTAGCTGCGCACCTCGCCCTTGCCGTCCTGGGCCTGCACCTTCAGCGCGTACTCGCCGCCCGCGTCCGAGACGTAGGCGATGGCCTTGCCGTCCGGGGACCAGGCGGGATTGCGCTCGTGGGCGCCGGGGGTGCGGGTGAGGTTTCGGGCATCCCCCTTCTCGGCGGGGACGCTGAGGATCTCCCCGCGGAACGCCACGGCCACGCGGCTGCCGGAGGGCGAGAGGTCCAGGCTCCGCGCCCACTTGGCACCGGAGGCCCAGCGGCTGCGCGTCTCCGGAAGGTCAGCCGCCACGGCCACCTTCAGGCGTGTGGCCTGCCCGGTGGCGGGGTCGAAGCGGTGGAGCCAGCCCGCCTGCTCGTAGACGATGCGGCCCGCGCCGTGGCTGGCGGCCAGGATGGGGAAATCCTTGTGCTGGGTGAGCTGCACAATGGCCTTGGTGGCCAAGTCGTAGCTGAAGAGGTTGAACTCGCCGGCGCGGTCAGACAGGAAGTAGACCTTGCCGCCGATCCACATGGGGTCGATGTCGTTGCAGCGGCCTGCGGGCTGGGGAATCTGCGTGACCTCGTGGTCCTTCGTCCGGTAGATCCACAGGCGGGAGGCCGTGCCGCCCCGGTAGTGCTTCCACTGGCGGAAGGCGTCGGACAGCGGGTTGTACACGATGTGGCTGCCGTCCGGCGAATAGGTCGCGCGGGCGGCGTTGGGGATGGGCAGCTTCACGGGCATGCCGCCGGCCAGGGGCACCGTGAACAGCTGGGTGAAGCGGGTGGTGTGCACCGAGCGGCCCGAGGTAAAGAGGACGGCCTGGCCGTCCGGCGTCCAGTCCTGCACCACATCGGCGCCGGGATGCCAGGTGAGGCGCCGCGGCACGCCGCCCGCGGCCGGGATCACCCACACGTCCGCATTCCCCTCCAGGGCCACGGTGTAGGCGATCCACGCGCCGTCGGGGCTGAACCTGGGGACGCCCACACAGCCTCCGCGGGTGGTGAGCCGCCGGGCCGCGCCGCCGTCGGGCGCGCTGGTCCAGAGGTCCCCCGCATAGAGGAAGGCCACCTGGCGGGCGCTGAGGGCCGGCGAGGCCACCAGCCGGGTGTCCTGCAGGTCCACGGCCGCGAGGGGCTGGACGAGGGCCGCCGTCATGCACAGGGCCAAGGGGGTCAGGGACGCAGCGCGGAGGGTCATGGGTTCATCCATAAATAGACGAGGTATGAGAAGGAGCTCCTCCACCATGCCCCCCCGCCCCTTCGAGGTCAATCCTCTGGAGGATCCCCCAGTCCAGGTCCTTCTTCAGCAGATCCATGGCCCCGCCGACCTCGGGCAGGCTGCCGCCGGGGCCCAGCCTGTCGATCACCTGCCGCGATCAGTTGACCGGGACCTCCCCGCGGCGTAGGGTGGCCCGCATCCAGACTCCGACCAGGGGGACCCGTGTTCCATTTCATCTGGACGTGCCTCATCGGTCTCATCGCGGGGGCGGTGGCCAAGTTCCTCATGCCCGGCAAGGATCCGGGCGGGTGGATCCTCACCATGCTCCTCGGCCTCGCCGGGTCCTTCCTGGGCACCTGGATCGGGAAGGCCGTCGGCCACGACCAGGAGGGGCAGGGCGCGGGCTTCCTCATGTCCGTGGTGGGCGCGCTGATCTTGCTGGGGATCTACCACCTCTACAAGCGCTTCACCACCGCGTGAGGGGCGCGTCCTGATGGGCCCGATCCAGACACTGGCCACCATTCTCGGCCTTTCCACGGTCTCCGGCGTCAACCTCTACCTCACGGTGCTCCTGGTGGGTGCGGGGCAGCGCTTCGGCTGGATCCAGGGCTTGCCGGCGGACCTGGCCATCCTGAGCCACCCCCTGGTGATGGGCGTGGCGGGCTTCTTCTTCCTCCTGGAGTTCCTGGCGGACAAGGTGCCCTTCCTCACCCCCATCTGGGACGGCCTCCACACCTTTATCCGGCCCGTGGGCGGGGCCCTGCTCGCCCTGGGGGCCGCGGCCGACCTGCACCCTGTGGCCCGGGTGCTGGCCCTGCTGGCGGGGGGCACCATCGCCCTGGGCACCCACGGCAGCAAGATGGGCCTGCGCCTCCTGGCCCACACTTCGCCCGAGCCCGCCAGCCACAGCCTCCTCAGCGTGGCCGAGGATGTGGGGGTGGTCGGTCTGCTGGCCCTGGCCTACGCCCATCCGGCCGTGGCCCTGCCGGTCCTGGGGGCGATCCTGCTGGCCGTGGCCTTTCTATTGCCCCTGCTGGCGCGGACCCTGGCCTTCGTGCTCACGGGCTTCCGCGGTGCGCTGCGCTCCCTGTTCAGCCGCGGGGACCGCGACGAGGTTCCGGCCTGGGTGGAACTGATGGCCCTGGAACTGGCGCCGGCGGCCCCCAGCGAGATCGTGCCCTGCTTCGCGCGCCGGGTGAAGGGGCTGCCCCGGTTCCGCCGGGCCTTCCTCGTGGGTGCCCAGGGCCGCTGGCACCTGGTCTATCGGCGCTGGTTCCGGACCCGTGTCCTCCCCTTCGACCCGGGGCCGGGCCCCGTCCGCACCTTCCGGGGCCTCCTCTGGGATTCCGCCGTGTTCCTGCTCAACGGGAAGACCCAGATCCTGCTCGTGGGGCGGGACTGGCGCCACGCCCTGCCCTCCGGTCCAGCCGGCGCCTAGAGGCGCCAGAGGGGTCACCCCAGGTTCCACCGACCGGGACCTTCCCGTGCCTGGCCTTTCGGTCCACCCTGGAAGGTCCCGAGGTCTTCCATGCACGGTTCCTTGACCCTTCTCTCCCTCTGCCTGGCGGTCCCGGCCCTCGTGGCGGCCCCCCCCAAGTCCTCCCGGGGCCTCGACCTCGCGGGCATGGACCGGACCGTGGCCCCCGGCGATGACTTCTTCGCCTACGCCAACGGCACCTGGGTGAAGCGGACGGAGATCCCCGGCGACCGGGGCTCCTTCGGCGTCGGGCACGAGGTGTCAGACCTCACGGATCGCCGGGTGGCGGCCCTCATCAAGGCCGCGACCCACGCCCCCGCGGGGTCGGAGCTGCGCAAGATCGGCGACTGCTTCGCCAGCTTCATGGATGAGCGGACCATCGAAGCCAAGGGCCTGGCTCCCCTCCAGCCCACCTTCCAGGCCATCGCCGCCATCCGGGACCGTCAGGACCTGGCCCGCTATCTGGGAACCACCCTGCGGGCCGACGTGGACGTGCTGAACGCCACGAACTACTACACAGCCAACCTCTTCGGCCTCTGGGTGGCCCAGGATCTGGATGAGCCCACCCGCTACTCGCCCTTCCTGCTGCAGGGCGGCCTGGGCATGCCCGAGCGCAGCTACTACCTGGATCCATCCGAAGGCATGGTGAAGATCCGCGCCCAGTACCTCGCCCACCTGAGCGCCATGCTGAAGCTGGCGGGCCTGCCCCAGGCTGAGTCCAGGGCGAAGGCCGTGCTGGACCTGGAGACGCGCATGGCCAAGGCCCATGCGGGCCGCGAGGAATCCGGCGACATCCTGAAGGGCAACAACCACTGGCGCCGGGCAGACTTCGCCACGAAGGCCCCCGGGCTGGACTGGGAGGCTTACTTCGCCGCCGCCGGCCTCAGCCAGCCTGAGACCTTTGTGGTCTGGCAGCCCGGCGCCTTCACGGGTCTCTCGGCCCTGACCGCGGAGGTGCCCCTCGAGGTCTGGAAGGACTACCTCACCTACCACGCCCTGCAGAGCCGGGCGCGGGTACTGCCCCGGGCCGTGGCAGAGCAGTCCTTCGCCTTCCACGGCAAGGTCCTCAGCGGGGCGGCCAAGCCCCGTGAGCGCTGGGTCCAGGGTGTGGCCTTCGCCAACCAGGCCCTGGGCGAGGCCATCGGCAAGGCCTATGTGGCGAAGCACTTCCCCCCCTCCGAAAAGGCCCGCGCCCAGAAGATGGTGGCCAACCTCATCGCGGCCTTCCGGGCCCGCATCACGGCCCTGGCCTGGATGTCCCCGGAGACCAAGGCCAAGGCCTACGCCAAGCTCGACACCCTCAAGGTGGGCGTCGGCTACCCGGACCGGTGGCGGGACTACTCGGCCCTGAAGATCGTGGCCGGGGACGCCTTCGGCAACCTCGAGCGGGCCGAGCGCTTTGAATACCAGCGCAACCTCGCCAAGCTGGGCCGACCCATCGACCGGACGGAATGGGTGATGAACCCCCAGCTCGTGAACGCCGTGAACCTGCCCGTGATGAACGCCCTCAACTTCCCGGCGGCCATCCTGCAGCCCCCCTATTTCGATCCGAAGCGGCCCATGGTCATGGACTACGGTGCCATCGGCGCCGTTATCGGCCACGAGATCAGCCACAGCTTCGACGACTCCGGCTGCCTCTTCGACGCCACCGGCAAGCTCAACAACTGGTGGACCCCCGAGGACCTGGCGCACTTCAACGCCTCGGCGGATCAGCTGGTGAAGCAGTTCGACGCCTACGAGCCCTTCCCGGGCCTGTACATCAAGGGCAGGCAGACCCTGGGGGAGAACATCGCGGATGTGGCCGGCCTGGCCGCCGCCTACGACGCCTACCGCCTCTCCCTGGGCGGGAAGGAGGCGCCAAGGGTCCAGGGCCTCACTGGGGACCAGCAGTTCTTCATCAGCTACGCCCAGAGCTGGCGCGAGAAGACCCGCGAGCCCCAGCTCCGCCAGCAGATCCTCACCGATGGCCACACACCGGCCGCCTTCCGGCCGGCCACGGTACGCAACCTGGACGCCTGGTACTCCGCCTTCCAGGTGAAGCCCGGCCAGACCCTCTACCTGGCCCCGGCGGATCGGGTGAAGATCTGGTAGCAGGCCCGGAGGCCCCCATGGCACTTCTCGATTCCACCCGCAGCATCCTCGTCGTCATCGACTTCCAGGGGAAGCTCGTCCACATGGTGCACCGCCCGGCCCCGGTGCTGGAGTCGGCCCGCCGCCTGATGCGGCTGGCGGACCTCTTTTCGGTGCCCGTGGTGCTGACCGAGCAGTATCCGAAGGGCATCGGGCCCACGGAGGAGAGCATCCGCGCCGTCTACGATGGCCTGGCCACCCCAAAGTTCTTCCTGGAGAAGACCGCCTTCGGCTGCTGCGGCGATGCGGGCTTCGAAACGTTGCTCCAGCAGGCCCGGCCGATGCTGCGCCCCCCCCAGCGCCAGATCGTGATCGCGGGCATCGAGGCCCATGTCTGCGTCATGCAGACCGTGCTGGAGCTCCTCGCCACCGGCCACGAGGTACACCTCTGCTGGGATGCCATCAGCGGCCGGGGCGAGGAATATTGCCGACACGCCCTGGAGCGCATGGCCGCCGCCGGCGCCACCCTCACCAACCACGAGTCCGTGGCCTTCGAGTGGGCCCGCGACAAGAACCATCCCCAGTTCAAGGCCCTATCGGCGCTCATGAAGGAGGGGCAGCCCCGGGGCTGACCATGGCGCGCATCCAGGGCCATCCGGTCCCCGCCCTCTTCCCCGCCTCGGGGCCGGTCTCCGTGATGCTCTTCGGGGAGGCGCCGGGCCCCCGGGGCGCCGACCAGTCCGGCATCCCCTTCTGGGGGGACGGCGCGGGCATCACCGTCTACCGGGCCCTTGCGGCTACAGGCCGGGCGAAGGTGCCCGAAGCGGCCTGGGCGGACTGGGATGGGGCGCGGTTCAGGGCCCAGGGCCTGGTGCCAAGCCTGAGGGGCACCGCCCTAAGCAACGCCTATGCCGCCTGCCCCACGAAGGACGGCGAGCACTTCCATGCCCCCTCGGACCGCCAGCTCATGGACCCCGCCAACCTGGCACGCCTCTCCGCAGAGCTGGCCCGGGCAGCCGGGGGGCGCGCCACTCCGCTCCAGGTCATCGCCTTCGGCAAGCGCGCCGAGTGGGTGCTCCGCCGTCTGCCCGGAGCCCCCGCCTTCGAGCTCCACGCCCTGCCCCACCCCAGCGCGCAGGGCCTGCTGCAGGGCGCGCCAAACCGGGGGAAGGGCCTGAGGCTGGAGGACCTGCGGGCCGCCTGGCAGGAGACCCTGCAGGGCCTGCTCCGGGCCGGCTAGGCCCTGGTCAGGGCCATCAGGGCCTCGCTGACCTGCTTCAGCTCCAGGACCATCTCGGCGATGGCCTTGGTTGACCGCGTCTGCTCGTGGGTGCCGGCGCTCAGGTCCTTGGAGAAACCCACGACCTTGCCCATGGAGGCATTCAGGTGCGATTGGGTGACCTTGATGGATTCCGCCGATTCGCCGCACTGGATGGAGAGCTTTCGCACGGCCTCGGCCACGATGGCGAAGCCCCGGCCGTGTTCCTTGGCGTGAGCGGCCTCGATGGCCGCGTTCAGGCCAAGCATCTGGGTCTCGCCGGCGATGGACTGGATGGTCTCGACCACCTCGTCCGTGGTCTTGATGTCGTCGAAGGAGGCGTTCACATGCTGCTCCACCTCGTCCACCAAAGCGGACACCCTCGCTTGGGAGGCATTCACCTGGTCCACGGTGGCGACGATGGTCGTGATGGCGCTGTCCATCTGGGCCGCATGGCCGAGCAGGGCCTGGAACAGTTCGCGCTCCTGGAGTTCCTTCGAGAACAGGCCCGAGGCCATCTGGGTCACCAGCAGGGTCTTTTCGGGATCACCCGGGATGCCGATGGACCCGATCAGCTCGCCGTTGTGCCGGATGGGAAGGTTGATGCCGGCCTTGACGACACCCCGTGAAGCCTCCTCCTCGGCCGCGGTGATGACCATTTGGGGCAGGTTCTCCTGGAGCATCTTCCGGGCGCCCGTGTGGACATGGCCAACCCTGGAGGCGATCTTGGCGGCCACAATGGTCCCTTCGGTGTCGCACACGATGGAATTCATGCCGGTGGCGCTGAAGATGAACGCCACGATCTTGTTGGCTATCTCACGGTCCATCCGGGGCTCCTCCATCCAACGCCTGCAGCCTTGCCTCTCTTCGACGGGGCGTTGCCGGGGGCTTAACATTTCTTAACATTCCTACCCGGCCATCCCTTTTATGCTGATGCCTTCCCCAGCGGGGATCTTTCACAGCCTGGAGGCTCCATGCCCTTCTCCCGTCGATTCATGCTGCCCCTGTGCGGGGCCCTGGCCTTCACGCTGGTGGCGGGCGAGGCCCCGAAGGCCACGGCCCGGGCCTCGAAGACCGTCTCCAAGGCCAAGCCTGCCGCTGCCGCTCCCCTGCCCGCCCCCGTCAAGGTCGTGACGGTGGAGGGCATCACCGAGTACCGGCTGGCCAACGGCCTGCGCGTGCTGCTCTTCCCCGATGCCAGCAAGCCCACCATCACCACCAACATCACCTACCTGGTGGGCAGCCGCCACGAGCACTACGGCGAGACGGGCATGGCCCACCTGCTGGAGCACATGGTCTTCAAGGGCACGCCCCGCCACCCCGACGTGCCCCAGCTGCTCAATGAGCTGGGCGGCGACTTCAACGGCACCACCTCCCTCGACCGCACCAACTACTACATCTCCTTCCCGGCCACGGAGGAGAACCTCGCCAAGGCCCTGGATCTCGAAGCCGACCGCATGCAGAACAGCAGCTTCACCAAGAAGACGCTGTGGGGCGAAGACGGCAAGAGCGGCGAGATGACCGTGGTGCGCAACGAGTTCGAGAACGGCGAGAACAGCCCCTTCCGGGTCACCCTGCAGCGGCTCCAGGCCGTGGCCTTCGACTGGCACAACTACGGCAAGTCCACCATCGGCGCCCGCACGGACATCGAGCAGGTGAATGTGGACCACCTCCGCGCCTTCTATCACCGCTACTATGCGCCGGACAACGCCATCCTGGTGGTGGCGGGCAAGTTCGACGAGGCCAAGGCGCTGGCCCGCATCAACCAGGCCTTCGGGCCCCTGAAGAACCCGGCCCGCACCCTGGAGCCCACCTACACGCGGGATCCCGTCCAGGACGGCGAGCGCAGCGCCGTCATCCGCCGTGTGGGCGGCACCCCCCTGGTGATGGTCGGCTACCATGTGGCGCCCGCCTTCCACCCCGGCCGCACCCACATGGACCTGGCGGCCAGCATCCTCGCCGAGGGCCCCGCCAGCCGCCTCCACAAGGCCCTGGTGGAAACCAAGCTGGCGGCCCAGGTCGGCCAGCTGTCAGAGGGCCAGACGGAACCCGGCCTGCAGGTCTTCGTGGCCGTCCTGCCCAAGGACGGGGACCCGGAAAAGGTGAAGGAGGTGCTCCTCAAGGAACTGGAGGGTATCAAGTCGAACCCCTTCACCCCCGCCGAGCTGGAGCGGGCCCAGGCGAAGGCCCGCAAGGCGGTGGACCAGATCTTCGCCGACACCAAGAACCTGGCGGTCATGCTCAGCGAAGGCATGGCCGCCGGGGACTGGCGCCACCTCTTCTTCGAGCGGGACTGGTCCTTCTCGGCCAAGATCGAGCAGGTGCAGGCCGCGGCGGAAGCCGCCTTCAAGGCCAGCAACCGCACCCTGGCCCAGTACGTCCCCACCGAGAAGCCGGACCGCGCCGAGATCCCCGCCGCCCAGGACATCGCGGCCCTGGTGAAGGACTACAAGGGCAAGGAGGTGGTCGCCCAGGGCGAGGCCTTCGATGCCAGCCCGGAGGCCGTGGAGGCCCGCACCCTGCGCTTCACCGCGCCCAACGGGCTCAAGGGCGCCCTGCTCTCGCGGAAGACGAAGGGGGCCATGGCCTCCCTGCAGCTCACCCTGCGCTTCGGGCGCGAGGCGGACCTGATGGACCGCAAGGCCGTCCCCGGCCTCACGGGCGCCATGCTGACACGGGGCACCACGAAGCACACCCGGCAGGAACTGGCGGACACCTTCGACAAGCTCCGCGCCCAGGTCGCCGTGAATGGCACGCCCACCTGGGCCATGGCCACGGTCCAAGTGCCCCGGGAGAACCTGGCGGCCACCCTGCGCCTGCTGGCTGAGGTCCTGCGCGAACCCGCCTTCCCGGCCAGCGAGCTGGAGACCCTGGTGAAGCAGCAGGCCACGGGCCTCGAGGCCCAGCGCAGCGAGCCCCAGGCCCGGGCCATGGAGTTCATGGGCGAGACCTTCAACGCCTTCCCCGCCGGCCACCCCCTCGCCTACCGGAACTCGGACACCCGCCTCGCCGAGCTCAAGCTGGTGAAGGCCGAAGACCTGAAGGCCTTCCACCAGGCCTTCTACGGGGCCGACCACGCGGAGTTCGCCGCCTCGGGCGACTTCGACGCCGCGGAAGTGCAGAAACTGGTGACCGAGCTCTTCGGCAGCTGGAACTCCCCGTCGGCCTACGCGCGCATCCCCGCCCGCCTGAAGTCCCCCGCCGGCGTCCGCAGCATGATCGAGACGCCCGACAAGAAGGGCGCCATCTTCCTGGCCCAGGCCCGGTGGGCCATGAAGGATTCGGATGCCGACTACCCGGCCTTCCTCATGGCCAACCAGATCCTGGGCGGCGGCGCCCTGAAGAGCCGCCTCGCCGACCGGCTGCGCCAGAAGGAGGGCTTCAGCTACGGCGCGGGGTCCTTCGTCGATGTCAGCAGCCTCGACCCCGTCACCAGCTGGCAGGGCTACGCCATCCACGCCCCTGAGAACGCCGCCAAGCTGGAAGCCGCCTTCGACGAGGAGCTGCAGAAGGCCCTGAAGGAAGGCTTCACCCAGGAGGAACTGGACTTCGCCCGCAACAGCTGGATCCAGGGCGAGCGCACCGAGCGCCAGGAGGATCGGGCCATCGCCGCCTGGCTGGGGCGCAGCCTCCAGGTGGACCGCTCCGTCCGCTTCGAGGCCGAACTGGAGGCCAAGGTGAAGGCCCTGAAGCTGGAGGCCGTGAACGCGGCCCTGCGGAAGTACCTGGATCCCGCGAAGCTGGTGGTGATCAAGGCCGGGGACTTCGCCAAGGCTGCCAAGAAGTAGCTCCATCCCTTGACCTTGCGAGATGGGGGGGGCGGCGCATGCCGTCCCCTTTTCGTTAGGAACGGCGCCCATTCCATGGTCTGCTGGTAGTCCGCTTGGCGTTGATGAGGACGCGGGGCGATGACGGAGGGCGGCGCCATGGCACGCATCGAACGGGAGTGGCAGGCGGAACAGGAGGGCTCGGCCCTGGCTTCCGAACTGCATCGGATCATGGTCATCAGCCACCGGCAGGCCAAGGGCTTCATCGACTGCAACTGCGTCGCCGTGAACGGCGAGATCGTCCAGAAGCACGGTCACCGCCTGAAGGCCGGCGACACGGTGAAGGTGGCCTTTGATCCCGAGCAGACCTACGAGGTGCTGCCGCCGGAGCGCAAGCTCAAGGCCGGCCCCTTCGAGACGCTGTGGGAGGACAACCACCTGCTCTTCGTGTTCAAACCCGCGGGTCTGTTGACGGTGCCCGCCGAGCAGGGCGGCGAGCCCAGCCTGGCCGAGGCCATCACCGAGGCCTACCGGCGCCGGGGCTTCAAGCGCTTCAACCTCTACATCGTGCACCGCCTGGACCGCTTCACCAGCGGCGTGCTGGTCTTCGCCAAGACCCCCGAGGCCCTCCATGGCCTCAAGAAGCACTTCGAGCTGCACCGCCTGCAGCGCGTCTACTTCGCCGTGCTCGTGGGCGAGCTGCCGGAGAACAGCGGCACCCTGGCCGGCCACCTCATCGAGCACGCCAAGTCCCTGAAGATGTCCGTGGCCAAGGAGCGCAAGGGCTCCGGCGGCGGCAAGCGCATGCCCGCCGGCGCCAAGGAGGCCGTCACCCACTACCGCGTCATCGAACGCCTGCCGGGCCACACCGTGGTGGAGGTGAAGCTGGAGACCGGCCGCCGCAACCAGATCCGCGTGCAGTTCGCCGACCGCGGCTTCCCCCTCCTGGGCGACCAGGTCTACGGCGTGGAGAGCCCCCTGCTGGACCGCCAGGCCCTGCATGCTGAGCTGCTGGGCTTCAAGCACCCCATCACCGAGGAGCAGGTCACGGTCACGGCCCCCATGCCCGCCGACATGGAGGCGGCCCTCAAGGTCCTCCGCAACCAGGCCCGCCTCGTTCGGGCCAGCGCCGGCCAGAAGGGCGAGGAGGGCATCTTCCAGCCCACCGAAAGCTTCGACCACAAGCTCAAGCGCGTGGCCCGCGCCAAGCGCTACGAGGACCGGGACGAGGCCCCCAGCCGTCCCGCCCGGCCCCGCCGGGAAGAGGGCGACGAGCGGCCCCGACGCACCTACGGCTCCGCCGATCGTCCTGCCCGGCCCCGGCGCGAGGAAGGCGATGAGCGGCCCCGCCGCACCTTCGGACCCTCCGACCGTCCCGCCCGGCCCCGCCGCGAGGAGGGTGATGAGCGGCCCCGACGCACCTTCGGCTCCGCCGACCGTCCCGCCCGGCCCCGCCGCGAGGAAGGCGATGAGCGGCCCCGCCGCACCTTCGGACCCTCCGACCGTCCCGCCCGGCCCCGCCGCGAGGAGGGTGATGAGCGGCCCCGACGCACCTTCGGCGCCGCCGATCGCCCCGCCCGGCCCCGCCGCGAGGAAGGCGATGAGCGGCCCCGCCGCACCTACGGCTCTACCGACCGTCCCACTCGGCCCCGCCGCGAGGAAGGTGATGAGCGGCCCCGCCGCAATTTCGGCTCCGCCGAGCGTCCTGCACGGCCCCGCCGTGAGGATGGCGACGAGCGGCCCCGACGCACCTTCGGACCCTCCGACCGCCCGGCGGGTCCCCGGCGGGAAGGCCCCGGCGCCCGTCCCAAGGGCAAGCCCGCGCCCCGGGCGGGAAAGCCCAAGCCCCGGAAACCCTGAATCCGCCGACGGCATCCCTGTCTCGATGCGCCTCCTGTGCTGCCTCCTGTTCACCGCGTCCCTGGCCGCCCAGGCGCCGGGTCCGGCCTTTGACGGGCCGCCCGACCGCTGGTCGGCGCTGGGCGGGAACTCGGTCGCGGGAATCCAGCTGGCGCCGCCGGGCTGCTGGGACGGGTTGCTCCTGGGCGCCAGCCCCGGAGCCCCTCGGCGCCGGCTGAGCCCTGGGGCCACCGTGGAGGTCTGGGACCTGCTCCCGCCCAGCTCACCCCGCCGGGAGACCTTCAGCCTCTACCTGGGGGGCCTGCGGGAGCGCCTCTCCCGCGCCTTCGCGCAGCCGCCTCCCAAACTCCAGGCCCTGGAACTGGGTGACATCATGCAGTCCGATCCCAGCCAGCCACAGAAGCTGGACCTGACCAAGGTGAAGGCCATGCAGGAACGCTTCAACCGCCTGCCACCCAATGGCTCGCCGATGAAGTAGGGAACTGGCCTAGAGGTGCTCGAGGTACAGCCGGTCCAGCGCCTCGGCCAGGTCCAGGTCCCGCTGGGTGATGCCGAGGCTGACGTGGGTCATGAGCACGGCGACGACCCAGCGGTAGCCCAGGGTCAGGTCGGGGTGGTGGTTCACGGCCTCGGCGTGCTCCGCCGCAGCCACCACGAACCCGAGTCCGCGGGGGTAGGACGAGAAGGCGAAGCGCCGGCGCAGGGTCAGGCCATGGGAGTCGCCCTGGGCCACCCACTCGGGATGCCTCGCCAGGAAGGCCTCCATGGCCTCAGGGCTGACCAGATCCTTGGACATGCTTTCCCCCCTGGTGCATCCTAATCCGTTGCCCCGGGTTTTGTTACGCCTTCCTCGAGTCCCGCCATGCCCTTCAAGCATCCCCCCCTCCTCGGCCGCATCGCCTTCGTCAGCGGATCCTCCCGGGGCATCGGCCGGGCCATCGCCGTGGAGCTGGCCCACTGGGGGGCGGACGTGGTGGTCCACGCCCAGAAGAACCTGGAACTGGCCGAGGCCGTGGCCGCCGAGATCCGGGGCCTGGGCCGCCGGGCCCTGGTGGTCCTGGCGGACGTGCGGGTGAAGGCGGAGCTGGAGGCCGCCGCCGACCGCGTGAAGGCGGAGCTGGGCCCCGTGGACATCCTCGTGAACAACGTGGGCACCCGGCAGGACGGACCCTTCATCCTCATGGGCGACGAGAAGTGGGAGGAGGTCATGAATGTGAACCTCCGCGGCACCGTCTACGCCACCAAGGCCTTCGTGCGCGGCATGATGGCCCGCAAATGGGGCCGCGTGGTCAACATCGTCAGCCCCACCGGCATCATCGGCAAGGCGGGCCAGACCAACTACGGCGCCAGCAAGGGCGCCGTCATCGCCCTCACGAAGAGCCTAGCCCGGGAGATGGCCCCCTTCGGGGTGCTGGTAAACGCCGTGAACCCCGGCCTCATCCACACGGAGCTCACCCAGGATGTGTCCGAGGAGATGCGTCGCGAGATGCTGGCCCCGGCCATCCTCAAGCGGGAGGGCGAGCCCGAGGAA
Organism: Holophagaceae bacterium; assembly: GCA_046331485.1. GTDB lineage: Bacteria > Acidobacteriota > Holophagae > Holophagales > Holophagaceae > Geothrix. Next base: position 194,772 of record JAXLQS010000003.1, read on the forward strand.
GTGGCCGGCGTCGTGGCCTTCCTCTGCTCGGAGTGGGCCAGCTACATGAGCGGCCAGGTCATCAACGTGGACGGGGGGCTCTGTCCTTAGCCCGTCGCCCCAAGTAGCGCATTGATCTTTCCGATCAGCCGCACGAGGTCCACGGGTTTGGTGTCGAAGTCGTCACAGCCCGCCGCCATGGCCTCCTGCCGATCCGAGGTCAGGGCCCGGGCGGTGAGGGCCACCACGGGGATGTGGGCCGTCCGCGCGTCGGCCTTGATCTGCCGGGTGGCCTCGTAACCGTCGATGCCGGGCAGGCCCACATCCATGAGCACCAGGTCCGGCTGGCGGTCCCGGCAGAGCTGCAAGCCCCGCTCCCCGTCCTCGCCGGTGATCACGGTGAAGCCGCGGCGCTCCAGGAGGCGAGAGATCGCATCCCGGTTCATCTCGTTGTCTTCCACCAGCAGGAGCGTCGGCATCGGGGGGGTCCACCGAAAGTGTTACCGAAGCTCAGGAAATTCGCATCTGCCCGGGAAGGGGCGCCCCTCAGGCGTCCTGATTCGAAGCCGCCAGGGTGTTGGCGAGCAGGCCGGCGATGGTGAGGGGCCCCACGCCGCCCGGGACCGGCGTCACCGCCGAGGCCACCGCCATGGCCTCCCCGAAGCGGACATCGCCGCAAAGGACCCCGCCCTTGGCGCGGAGGGTCTCCAGCTTCTTGGGCTCGGCGGCGAAGATCGCCGCGCCCAGGGCCTCGTCCTCCACCCGGTTGATGCCCACGTCCACCACCACGGCGCCAGGCTTGATCCAGGAGCCCTCCACCAGCCCGGGTCGGCCCACGGCGGCCACCAGCAGGTCTGCCTCGCGGCAGACTGCCGGCAGATCCTTGGTGCGGCTGTGGGCGATGGTGACGGTGGCGTGCTGCTCCAGCAGCATGAGGGCCATGGGCTTGCCCACGATCTCGCTGCGGCCCAGCACCACGGCGCGCAGGCCCTTGAGGGCCACGCCATGGTGGGCCAGCAGGGACATGCAGGCGGTGGGGGTGCAGGGGCGCAGGCCCGGCAAGCCCTCCAGGAGCAGGCCCTGGTTCACGGGGTGGAAGCCATCCACGTCCTTGGCAGGGCTGATGCGGTGGAGGGCCCGCTTGGCATCCAGGCCCTGGGGCAGGGGCAGCTGCACCAGGATGCCGTCCACGCCCGGGTCGGCGTTCAGCTGGTCGATGAGGGCGTCGAGGGCGGCCTGGGGCGTGTCTGCGGCCAGACGGTGCTCGAGGGAGCGGATGCCCACCTTGGCACAGGCGGCGGTCTTGTTGCGGACGTAGACATGGCTGGCCGGGTCGTCGCCCACCAGCACCACGGCCAAGGCGGGGGCACGCTTCCCCTGGGCCAGCCGGGCCTCCACCCCCTGCCGCACCTCCTCCAGCATGCGGTCCGCGTGCGCCTTGCCATCCAGAACCTGAGACATGGGCCATCCTTCCCGAGCAAAAAGGGGCCTGCCGCCCCCCTCTCCAGCCTACCAGTCGAAGCCCAGGCCCGCCGTGAGCAGATCCGTGTCGCGGTGGTAGGCCGTGGCCGTCCGGTTCCAGGCCGCGTGGACCTGCCACTGGGGCTGGATCCGCCATCCGGCCGACAGGGTGATGCGGCCGGACACGCGGACGTCGTCCCGGTCCCCCGCCACGTCACGGTGCTCCACCCGGGTCGCGTAGGGCCCGAGGCCGAGGCCCAGGGCGAGCCGCTGGTCCAGGAAGCGGCCCCGCAGCCAGAGCTGCAGGCTCAGACCATCCCGCTGGAGGCGCTCCGGCGAGCCCTCGTTCACGTAGCTGGCGCTCCAGGCCAGGTGGGGGGAGATCCGCCGCCGGTACATCAACTCGTACCCATCGGAGGTCTCGCTCAGGTCACTGTTCAGGATGGTGGTCCCCAGGAAGCAGATCACCTCCTGGAGCTCCCCGGACCGGGGCTCTGGAGGGGTCGGCTCCGGGGACGGAGCCGAGAGGTGGTAGGTCACGCCCACGAGCACGGAGGAGGTCACGGGGTCCCGTCCCCCCAGGGTCCGGTTGAAATGGACCTGGCCGGACCAGGCGGTGGTCCCGATCGGATGCCGGAGGCCCACCGAGAGCAGGGGACGGGTCGCATGCTCGTTCCGGTACTCGGTCCCGCCCAGGTAGGTGTCGAAGGACCGGTAGATCCCCAGGCCCGCCCCGAAGCGGAACCGGCCCCGCCCCGGATCGTGGAGGTACCACAGCTGGCTGACCCAGCCGTCCCGGTGGTGGTCCGGGAGGTGCCCTTCGTTCAGCCAGCCGAAGGTCAGGGCCATCCGGGAGGACAGGGGATGGGCATAGTCCGCCCGCCAGGCGTACGTGAATGTCCGTTCCCCCACTTCATGGAGGCGCCCAAGGCCCAGGGCCAAGTCCTGGGCCCCGGCGTCGCCGGCCAGCCCGGCCACCAGGATGCCCACCCGCAGGCCGCCTCCGATCCGTTTCCTCTGGCGCGACATGGATCTCCCATCCCCGGCTCCGGGGCCTCCCCCCATTGAAACAGCGGGCGCCAGGGAGGGGCATTTCCTTCCGCGCCCTTGAGATTCTTGGAATTCAGGGCTACACTCGAGGATCAATTCGGCCATGGTGTCCCGTCCCCGGGCCCAAGACTGGGTGGGTTCGTCCCACCTTTTTTGTTGTTCTGTCGGAGTCTCAGTGGATCTGAAGAAAGTGCAGCCTCCCCTCGAACGCCAGCTGGCCCTGCTGGGCTACGAGCTGGTGCACCTCGAGACCGCCCGCGAGGGCAAGGACGAGATCCTGCGCCTCTACATCGACCACCTGGACGCCGAGACCAGCCGTCGCAAGGTCACCCTGGACGACTGCACCACCGCCCACGAGGGCCTGCTGCTCTGGATGGACGTGGAATTCCCCGACCTCCGGGAGAAGCTCGGCGTGGAAGTGAGCAGCCCGGGCATGGAGCGTCCCCTCGTGAAGGCCGACCACTTCCGCCGCTTCGCCGGACGGCTCTGCCGCGTCCAGACCGCCGCCCCCATCAATGGGCAGAAGCGTTTCAAGGGCTGGATCGGCCCCGTGGCCGATGGAAGCGTCACCCTCGAGGAAGACGGCGTGCTCAAGGCGGTGCCCATCGAGGCGATTCAGAAGGCGCGCTTGGCCCCGTTTGATGAAGAGAAGACCCCGCGGCCCAAGCACCTGACCGCGAAGCTCACCGAAGTTCCCGATGCCGACGGCGTAGAGACAAGCGCCGCCGAAGAAGAGGAGGCCTGACATGGCAAACGTGGCAACGACCTTTTTCGACAGCGTGAAGATGATCGCCGCCGAGAAGGGCATCCCTGAAGAGGATGTCTTTGCAGCGGTGGAGGAAGCCCTCGCCAAGGCCGCGGACAAATTCTTCAATGCCCAGGATTTCTACGGCAACTTCCAGGCCCAGATGGACCGGGAGACCGGCGAGTTCCACGTCTACGCCCTGAAGCAGGTGGTGGCCGAGGTGGAAGAAGAGGACCTGGAGATCAGCCTGGCCGAGGCCCAGCAGTTGAACCCCGACGCCGCCGAGGGCGACACCCTCTGGCTGCCCCAGGACACCAGCCAGCTGGGCCGCATCGCCGCCCAGGCCGCCAAGCAGGTGCTGGTGCAGAAGGTCCGCGAGGCCGAGCGCGAGCGCATCTTCACCGAGTTCGCCGACCGCATCGGCGAGGTGGTGGTGGCCGAGGTCAAGCGCTTCGAGAAGAGCGCCATCATCCTCGAGATCGACCGGGTGGAGGCCATGCTGCGCCGCTCCGAGGCGCTGCGCGGCGACCGCTTCGACAAGGGTCAGCGCATCAAGGTCGTCATCGTCAGCGTGGATCGCAGCGCCAAGGATCCCCAGGTGCAGGTCAGCCGCACCGATCCGCGGCTGCTCATCAAGCTCTTCGAGAATGAAGTCCCCGAGATCCATGACGGCACCGTGGTCATCCGCAACTGCGTGCGCGAAGCCGGCGACCGCGCCAAGGTGGCCGTCCACAGCCTTGATCCCGACGTCGATCCCGTGGGCGCCTGCGTGGGCCTCAAGGGCAGCCGCGTGCAGGCCATCATCCGCGAGCTGAAGAACGAGAAGATCGACATCGTCCGCTACTCCGAGGACGCGGCCCAGTTCATCGCCAACGCGCTGAACCCGGCCAAGGCCATCCGCGTGAACCTCGGCGATCCCGAGGGGCGCCGGGTCGAGGTGGTCGTCGACGACGAGCAGCTCAGCGTCGCCATCGGCAAGCGGGGCCAGAACGTGCGCCTCGCCGCCAAACTCACGGGCTGGAACATCGACGTGCGCAGCGAGGCCGACAAGCGCCGCGAAGCGGAAGTCGCCATGGGCCTCGCCCTGCCCGAAGTCCATGCGGAGAGCGTCCCCACCGAGGAGGCCGCCGCCCCCGCCTCCACCCTCCTGGACACCCTCCAGGTCGAGGGCCTGGATGCCGCGCTGGCGGATCGTCTGGCTTCCGCGGGCTATCCCGACGCCAAATCCCTTTACACTGTTACGGCCGAACAGCTGATGCAGGTGGAAGGCATGGATCAGGATCTGGCCTTCCGTCTCATCGATGCCGTGCAGGCTCACTTCGGGGAGTAGGCTGTAGACCTGCAGCCCTTCCCGTTCCCCACACCCAGGCCGAGGTAATCCGCTTACATGCTGCGCATCAACCAACTCGCCAAAGAGCTCGGAGTCGCCAATCAGGAGGTCATCGAGGCCTGCGAGAAGCGTCTGGGCCTCCCCGGGAAGAGCCACAGCTCCAACCTCACCGATGACCAGGCGGACCAGCTGCGCCGGAGCTTCCAGGGCAAGCACAAAGGGGAGGCCGATGCCGCCCCGCTCGCCCTCCACAAGCCCTCCGCCGCCGTGAAGGTGGTCAAGGGCCCCGCCCCCGCCGCCCCCGCGGTCCGGCTCGAGCCCAAGCCCGAACCCAAGCCCGAGCCCGAGCCCCCCAAGCCCGCCCCGGCCGTGCTGGTGAAGAAGGCTGAGCCCAAGCCCGAGAGTCGGCCCGAGCCCACACCTGAACCCGCGGCTCCCGAGCCCATCGCCGAGGCCAAGGCCGCCCCGCAGGCCGAGCACGCGGCGGCCCCCGCCCCCGTTGCCGCCGCAGCCGCAACGGAGGCCCCCGCCCCCGCCAAGAGCCCGGTTCCGCCTCCCGCCGAGCCCGTGCAGGAGACCTTCTCCCGGCTCAAGGTGTCGACGGCCGCCCCCACGCCCGCGCCCCGCGAGGACAAGCCGGCCCGCTACATCCAGCTACCCCCCGCCCGGCCCACGGGCCCCGCGGCCCAGCGTCCGGCCCAGAGCGCTCCCCAGTCCCCGGCCGGCGGCCCCCGCCCCGAGGCGGGCGCCCGGCCCATCGTCCAGCGGCCCGGCCAGTCCCCGAGCAATGTCCAGCGCTCGGGCATGCCCCAGAAGGAAAAGGCTGTCCTGCAGATGGCCACCAACACCGGCCGCGGCGAGGTGCGCCATGAGCCCTTGCCCCCGGCCACGCCAGCCCGGCGCCCCTACATCCCCCCCGCCATCACCGAGATGAGGACGGACCAGGGCTTCAGCCGCATCAAGACCTCGGACACTCCGGCCCCCGCGCCGCGGTCCACCGAACCGGCCCGTTACATCCAGCTGCCCCAGGCCCGGCCTGCGCCCGGCAGTCGGCCCGGCGGTCCCGGCCGACCCGGGGGTCCCGGCGGCCCCGGCCGTGGCCCTGGCGGCCCCGGTCGTCCCGGCGGTCCCGGTGGCCGTCCCGGCGGTCCCGGCCGTCCCGGCATGGGGCCCCGTCCCGGCGGTCCCGGTCGCGGTCCCAGCATTCCCGCCTCGGGTCCCATCGATCCCAACAGCCAGAAGGGTCCCGGTCGCGGCGCCCATGTGGGCGGCAAGAAGAAGAAGGGTGGCTATGTCCGGAGCAAGGAGGAGGAGCTCGATCTCAAGCTCCGCCAGCCCCGCTCCCGCGCCCAGCAGGTGGCCAGCGAGTACATCGAGGAGGAGATCGGCATCGTCATGCTCTCCGAGGGCGTGACGGTCAAGGAACTCGCCGAGAAGTGCAACCGCCCCGCCAAGGACGTCGTGGCCAAGCTCCTCCACCGCGGCATCTTCGCCACCATCAACCAGCCCCTCGACACCGAGATGGCCAAGGAGATCGCCCGCGAGTTCGGCTTCCTGGCCGACATCGTCTCCTTCGAGGAGGACGTTCAGATCATGGCCGACGAGTCCGGCGAGGTGCAGGGCGAGAAGCTGCCCCGGCCCCCGGTCGTCACCATTATGGGCCACGTCGACCACGGCAAGACCTCCCTGCTGGATGCCATCCGCAAGACCAAGGTGGCGGCGGGCGAGGCCGGCGGCATCACGCAGCACGCGCCTACCACGGGACGTGAAGGACCCCAACACCGGCGGAGCTGCGCCAGGTGGTCTTCCTCGACACCCCGGGCCACGAGGCCTCACCAAGATGCGCGCCCGCGGCGCCAAGGTCACGGACATCGCCATCCTGGTGGTGGCCGCCGACGACGGCGTCATGCCCCAGACCGTGGAATCCATCAACCACGCCAAGGCCGCGGACGTCCCCCTGGTGGTGGCCGTCAACAAGATCGACAAGCCCGGCGCCAACCCAGACAAGGTCCAGCAGGGCCTGCTCCAGCACAGCGTCCAGACCGAGGCCTACGGCGGCGACGTGCCCGCCGTCCTGGTGAGCGCCAAGACCCAGCAGGGCCTCGACGAGCTGCTCGAGACGCTGCTCCTGGTGGCGGACCTCAAGGAGCTGAAGGCGGTCTACGACTGCCCCGCCGCCGGGTCCATCATCGAGGGCCGCCTCGACCGGGGCCGCGGTCCCGTGGCCACGGTGCTCGTGCAGAACGGCACCCTGCGGGCCGGCGACATCTTCGTGGCGGGTGCCACCATGGGCCGCGTCCGCGCCATGTTCGACGACCTGGGCCGCAAGGTCACGGAAGCCGGTCCCTCCAGCGCCGTGATGATCCTCGGCTTCGAGGAGGTGCCCAGCGCCGGCGACAACTTCCAGGTGGTGGAGGACGAGGCCAAGGCCCGCACCATCGCGACCTTCCGCCAGGAAAAGGCCAAACAGGCCGCCCAGCAGAAGCAGCGGGCCACCCTGGAGACCCTCTTCAGCACCCTCAAGGACGGCCAGGTCAAGGAGCTCCCGCTCATCATCAAGGCCGACACCCAGGGTTCCGTCGAGTCCCTGGTGGGCCAGCTGGAACGCCTCAGCACCGAGAAGGTCCGCGTGCGCATCATCCACAGCGCCGCCGGCACCGTCACCGAGAACGACGTGCTCCTCGCCGAAGCCTCCAAGGCCACCATCATCGGCTTCCACACCAAGGCCGAGAAGAAGACCGAGGAGCTGGCCCGCGAAGAGGGCGTGGATCTCCGCTTCCACGACATCATCTACAAGGTCACGGAGGAGATCGAGCAGGCCATGGTCGGCATGCTGGACGCCACCGAGAAGGAGACCATCCACGGCCAGGCCGAGGTGCGCCAGCTCTTCAAGATCGGCCGCACCGTCATCGCCGGGTCCTTCGTCACCGAAGGCAAGGTGCAGAAGGCCTTCAAGGTCCGCGTCAAGCGGGGCGAGGCCGTCCTCTTCGAAGGGGCCCTCAAGAGCCTCAAGCGCTTCAAGGAGGATGTGGCCGAGGTGAAGAACGGCCTCGACTGCGGCATCGCCCTGGAGGGCTTCGACGAGCTGAGGGAGGGCGATGTCCTCGAGTTCTTCAGCAAGGAGAAGGTGATCGCCACCTCGCTCACCTGAGGCTGGCGCACCCATGAAAAGGGCCCGCGATGCGGGCCCTTTTCCATTTGACGCATATTTGACTCAATGGTGTTCAAATACTGATTAGATTGAAGTAACCATTCATGCTGTGACCCCCGTCACCGAATTCGCCCCCCACACTGGTGCCTGACCCTCCCAGGACACCCCATGGCCACCCCCAGCTTCGATCTCAGCACCCCCGTGGAAGGCAGGACCGCCACCAATCCCCTGGGGCTGAGCCGCATCGATCACTTCCAGCTGACGGGATCCATCGACCGGCTGGAGCCCCTCTACCGCCGCCTGGGCTTCGCCCGGGTGGCCACGGGCCGGCACGCCTGGGGTTCCGTGGTCCACCTGCGCCAGCAGCGCATGGACATCCTCATCTTTGAGGCGGATGCCACCCACCCGGCCGGGCGCTACTTCCAGACCCACGGGGAGGGCGTCTGCGCCCTCAATTTCGCCGTGGAGGATCTGGATGTGGCCCTGGCCCAGGCCCGGGCCCAGGGGGCGCGGGTCATGCTCGAGCCCCAGACCCATGCGCCCGGGGCGGGCACGCTGCGCTTCGCGGCCATCCAGGGGGTGGGTGATGTCTGGAACTACCTGGTGGAGCGGAAGGGGGACCCCGCCAGCTTCTGGCCCGGCCTCGTGGCCGATCCCGCGCCGGCCTTCTGCGATCCGGGCCTGGTGCGGGTGGACCACCTCACCAACAACGTGGGCCCCGGCGAGATGGAGGCCCTGGTGGATTTCTACGAGCGGGTCTACGGCTTCGTGGTCACCCGCGAGTTCCACATCCGGGGCGCACTGGGCACCGGCCTGGACTCCAAGGTCGTCCAGAGCGCCAACAACCAGGTGATCATCCCCATCAACCAACCCACGGACGAGAAGAGCCAGGTCCAGGAATACGTCACCCGCCACAAGGGCCAGGGCGTCCAGCACATCGCCATGTCCACCAACGACATCTTCCACACCCTGCGAACCCTGCGGGACCAGGGCTTCCAGTTCCTGCGCGTCCCGGACACCTACTACGACCTGCTCCCGGCCCGGGTGGCCCGCAGCGGGTATGCCGTCCGAGAGGACTTCTCCACCGTGAAGGAGATGGGCGTCCAGGTCGACGGCGACGAGACCGGCTACCTCCTGCAGATCTTCAGCGAGGACCAGATCGGCCCGCTGTTCTTCGAGATCATCCAGCGGCGGGGGAACATGGGCTTCGGCGAGGGCAACTTCCAGGCCCTGTACGACTCCATCGAGCTGGATCAGAAGAAGAGGGGGGTCCTGTAATCCTCCTGCCCTGATCCGCTCCTCATCGAGTCCTAATTGTCATGAAACGCCCCGTGAGGAAAAAAGTTCAATGCGCCGAAGATCTAATCCACCTGCCCGGCGCACAGCCGCTTGATGAGCTGGATCTGACCCCCATGGTGGAGGTCGTGGGCAGCCGCGCCGAGGATCAGGTCGCGAAGCCGGTACCTGGCCTTGGCGGAGGGCCGGTCCAGCTCCGCCGGAGTCAGGCCCGAAACCGCCTTCCGAAGTTGAGCCTGCATGTGATCGAGGAGGGCCAGGTCGGCCTGCCACTGGGCGGCCGAGACCTGGGGCCGCGAAAACCAGTTGGAGCCCTTCAGGGGGAAGGTCCCCCGGGGCAGGTCCGCGATCTGGCGCAGCACGGCGTACTTCCAGTAGGCCAGGTGGACCACCAGCTCCTGGATGGAGGGGCGACCTGGCGCCGGGCGCTGGGCCGCCTGATCCGCCGTCAGGCCCCGCAGGGCCCCCTTGAGGTTGCTGCCGTGCCACGATTTCCGGTCATAGGCCTGGTCGAGGGCGAGCAGGAGCAGGTTGAGATCCCTGGCCATGGGGCCTCCGGATGAATCCCCAGGATGCCACCGGCCGAACCTCCCCGCGCCCCGCCGCATCCCTTGCGGTAAGGTGATTCCATGCGCCTTTTCCCCTCCCGCCAGCGCGGCTTCACCCTCATCGAACTGGTCGTGGTCATGACCCTCCTGGCCCTGCTGGCCACGGTGGGACTGGCCGGCTACCGGCAGAAGGTGCGCACGGCCAAGGAGGCCGTGCTCAAGGAGAACCTGTTCCAGATCAATCACGCCCTGGAGCAGTACCGGGCAGACCGGGGGCGGTACCCCTCCAGCCTCGGCCCCCTGCGGGAACTGGGCTACCTGCGGGACATCCCCCAGGACCCCATGACCCAATCCAAGGAGACCTGGCAGACGGAACTGGAGCCCCCGGATCCGGACAACCCCGACGCCGAGCTGGGCGTCTTCCGGGTGCGCAGCGGGTCCACGGAAAAGGGCTCGAACGGCTACGCCTACAACGAATGGTAATGAGCGCCTCCAGGATCCCATGAACCCGACCACCCTCCGCCGCCTCGACCAGCTCTCCCTGATCCTGCTGCTGCTCTGGGCCGGGGCCGCCCTCGGCTTCGGCGTCTTCTCCGCCCCGGTCTTCTTCCGGGAGCTGCCCAGCCGCGATGTGGCCGGGCGCATCGCCGGGCTCATCATCGGCCGCCTGGACTGGGCCGCCTGGGTCGTCTTCGGCCTGGCGGGGCTCAGTTGGGTCGGCCGCTGGGTGGCCGAGGTCAAGGAGGACCTCATCGGCCCCATCCGCCTTTGGAGCGGCGGGCTGATGGTGGCCCTGCTCATGTGCCTGGCCAGCAGCTTCGTCGTCACCCCCAAGGTCCAGGCCATCCGGGCGCGGATCAACGCCCCCATCGAAAGCCTGGCCCCCGACGCGGCGGACCGGGTGGCCTACAACAAGGCCCACGGCCTGAGCCGCAACTTGTTCTTCCTGCGCATCCTGCTTGCGGTGGGGCTGGCGGCCACCGTGGGGCTGCTCCCCCGGGGCACCAAGGCCCAGAATCCGGATCAGGAACCGGCGGCGTAGGGTTCGGCTTCGGGCAGTTCCCAGGCCTCCAGTTCCCGGGGCTTGGCCGGGCCGGGAATCAGCTCCCGGAGCCAGAGCCGGATCTCGTCCAGGCCGAGGTCCTGGATGGCGCAGGCCTGCACGGCGCCGGGGTGCTGCTTCCTGAGCTCGAGTTTCCGGGGCCGGTGGAGGCGGTCCACCTGGTTGAGGATGAGGAGGCGAGGCTGGGCCTCCTTGCCTTCTGGCTCGCAGCCGATCTCCCGCAGGGTGGCACCCACCACCTTCAGGTGGTCCTCCAGGTCCGGGTGGGCCGCATCGGCCACCACCAGGAGGGCATCCGCCGTGCGCACCTCGCCCAGGGTGCTGCGGAAGGCGGCCACCAGCTGGTGGGGCAGCTTGCGGATGAAGCCCACCGTATCGGCCACCAGGCAGTGCTTGGGCTCCAGGCTGCCCGCGCCGGTCTCCGGATCGAAGTCCTGACCCAGCCAGGCCTTCCGGGTGGTGGTGTCCAGCGTGGCGAAGAGCAGGTCGCGGGGTTCGCCCTCGCCCGTGAGGGCCTTCAGGAGGCTGGTCTTCCCGGCATTGGTGTAGCCCACCAGGGCCACCCGGGGCAGCCCCTTGGGCCGGCCCTGGCGCTGGGTCTCCCGCACCTGCTCCAGGTGGGTGAGCTCCCGCTTGAGCTGGCTGATGCGGGTGCGGATCATGCGGCGGTCCACCTCGATCTGCGTCTCGCCGGGCCCGCCGCGCAGGCCCACGCCGCCACCCTGGCGCTCCAGGTGGGTCCAGGCACCCTTCAGGCGCGGCAGCTCGTACTCGCAGCGGGCCAGCTCCACCTGGGCTTTGGCCTCCCGGGTCTGGGCGCGCTGCTCGAAGATGCTGAGGATGAGGCCCGTGCGATCCAGGCAGATGAGGCCTGTCAGCTTTTCGATGGCGTTCACCTGGCTGCCGCTCAGCTCGTCGTCGCAGATGAGGTGCCGCGCTCCCTGCCGGGCCGCCTCGTCGGCCAGGGCCTCCAGCTGGCCGGAGCCGTAGAAGGTCTTGGGGGCGATCTGGGGGCGTTTCAGGGCCCGGCGGGACTGCACCTCGAAGCCGCAGCTCCGGGCCAGGTCGGCCAGCTCCAGCAGGTGGTCCTGGATGCGCTCCTCCCGGTCTTCGGGGCCTTGGCGGGCGATGAGCAGGCAGCGCAGGGGGGATTCATCCATATGGCAAACCTGCCTGCCCCTGCGGTAATAATCAAGCCCTTGACCCCGAGGACGATGCAGGAGATTGGGAGCCGCGCTTTCATGGCCATGTTCGGGCTGAAAAAATCCAAGTCGTCGGAGGGATCCGAGCTGGTCCTGGCCTACCTGGAGGACGCCCAGCGCGTGCGCGCCACCCTCTTCGTCCTGGACAAGGGACGGGAAGTGCCCGCCACCCTCGTCACCGTCACCGAGGAGCGGGTGACGCTCAACGTTCAGGGCCGGGTCATGGCCGAGAAGGGTGACTCCCTGAACCTCCTGCTCTACCTCGACGGCCTCCGCCTCAAGGGCACGGGCAGGTTGCTGGAAGTCAAGGGCGCCACCCTGGTCATGGACCTGCCCGCCAGCCTTGAGCTGGCCGAGCGCCGCAAGAAGGCCCGGGCCCGACTCAACCAGCGTGAAGGGGCCACCGCCGTGGCCCTAACGGGGCTGTTCGATGGCATCGGCCTCACGGGCGCCATCGACAACATCTCCGAGGGCGGGATGTGCCTCAAGGTCGCCCGGGCCATGAACGTGAAGACCCAGGGTCCCATGCACATGGGGCCGAACCTGCTCTCCGTGGGCGATGTCTTCATGGTGATCAAGCTCAGCAAGCTGCCCAAGTGCCCCCTGATCGAGACCGGGGGTGTCGTGGCCCACGTGACCTCGGAGGGGAACGGCCTCTCCGTCGGGATCACCTTCGATCCCACCAAGGAGGCCGCCCTCGGCCCGGTGAAGGCCCTGGTGTCCAGCCGCGCCGGCGCCCTGCCCACCGCCCTGCCACCCAAGGCGCGGCGCCCCCGGGAGTCGAAGCCGGAACCGGCGGAATCCGCCGTCGAACTGGCTCCGCCCCGACCCGCTCCGGTGAAGGAGCCTGCCCAACCATCCGCTCCGCCAGCCACTCTGCCAGCCACCCCCACACCCGCTCCATCTCCCGCCGCCCCACCGGAAAACAAGGCTCCCGCCCAGGTTCCCGAGGCGGCCCCCGCCTCTCCGGAATCGGCCAACCGGGGCTCGGCCCTGTCCCGGATGAAGAAGCGCACCCGCGGGGTGCTCCTGGCCATGCCCGAGGGCCGGGACCGGAACGCGCTGCTGGCCTACCTCGCCGCAGACGGCTACGCCAAGCTGCGGGTCGCGGCCACCCTCACGGAGCTCCTCGACCAGCTGGACGAGGTCCAGCTGGTGTTCGTCGACGGCGGCGTGGCCGAGCTCCAGGGGCTGGCCCTGGCCTCCCTGCTCTGCCAACGGCTGGATGGAACGGAGACGCCCGTGGTCCTGGCCGAGGCCTCCGTGGATGCGGAGCTGGTGCTGGGCGCCCACGAGATCGGGGTGGCTCAGCTCCTGGTGAAGCCCTACGCCCTGGATGCCGAGTTCCTGCAGATGGTCGAAGGACACCTGGGCATCAGCTAGGGCAGGCTACTCTGGTGGCATGCCCTTGTTCGAACGCACCATCGCCGACCGCTACCTGAAGACCCACCGCAAGGGGGCCTTCGTGCGGACCATGGTGCGCTTCGCCCGGGGTGGCGTGGCGGTGGGGGTCTTCGCCATGGTGGTGACCCTGGCCCTGATGACCGGGTTCCGTGAGGAGATCCAGGCCACCCTCTTCAGTGCCACGGCCCACTTCACGGTGTTCCACCTGGCCGGGGACATCCCGGACACCGAGGGAGCCCTGAGGACCATCCGGACCGTGCCCGGCGTGCGGGCGGCCTCGCCCATCCGCATGGAGAAGGGCCTGCTGCGGCGGGGCGGCAGCGACATGCCCCCCGAGGCCGTGGTGGTGAAGGCGGTGGATCCCGCCACGGCTCACAGCACCTCCAGCATCTTCGATTCCATCCAGCCGCGGCCCATCGAGCAGCTGCAGGAGGGCGAGATCGTCCTCGGCAAGGAACTGGCCCAGCGCCTGAGCCTGCAGGTGGGCGACACGGTGGCCCTGGTCCTCTTCCGCCCGGAGCTGGGTCTCGGCGGCCCGCAGCCCAAGGTGGCCGCCTTCCGCATGGCCGGCGTCTTCCACAGCCACATCGCGGAGTACGACAAGGCCTGGGCCTTCATCCACCTGAGTGACGCCATGCGGATCGCCAAGGCGGAGGGCCGCGCCGAGATGATCGAGGTCCGCGCCAGCGGCATCGACGCCATCGCCGAGGTGAAGCCCCGCGTGCTGGAAGCCCTGGGCCCCGCCTATCTGGCCACGGACCTGCGCGAATCCAACCGGAGCCTCTTCGCCGCCCTGATCGTCGAAAAATGGCTCTTCACCGCCGTCCTCAGCCTCCTGGTGCTGGTGGCGGCCTTCAACATCGTGGCCTCCCTGGTGCTGCTGGTGACCGAGAAACGCCGCGACCTGGGCGTCCTGCTGGCCCTGGGCGCCACGCCCCGGCAGATCCAGCGCCTCTTCGAGCTGCAGGGCCTGCGCATCGGCGCCGTGGGCACCGCCTGGGGCCTGGCCCTCAGCGTGCCCCTCTGTCTCATTCTCGACCACTTCCGCCTGCTGAAGCTCCCCGCGGCGGTTTACGACTTCATCAGCTACCTGCCCTTCCGGCTGAAGGTCCTGGATGTGGCGCTCGTGGCCGTCTTCCCCCTCTTGGTGTCCTGGCTGGCGGCGCGGTACCCCGCGAAGAAGGCCGCCTCCCTCAACCCCGTCGACGCGCTGAGGGCGGAATGATCGGCCAGACGCTCTCCATCCAGGCCCTCCACAAGACCTATGCCGGCAACGCCCACCCCGTCTTCGACGGCTTCAGCCTCGACGTGGAAGCGGGCAGCCTCTGCGCCATCGTGGGCGTCTCCGGCGTGGGCAAGACCACCCTGCTGAACTGCATCGCCGGGCTGGACCACTGGGCGGGGGGCCACATCGCCGTGGGCGGGGCGCTCGTGCCCGAAGGGGCCGAGGCCCGGGCCCTCTACCGCCGCCGCTCCGTGGGCCTGGCCTTCCAGCAGCCCCACCTGCTGCCCGAGTTCACGGTGCGGGAGAACCTCCGCATGCCCCTGCTCATCGAGGGCGGGGTGAGCCCCGAGGCCGAAGCCTGGATCGACCGGCTCCTGGTCACCGTGGGCCTCGGCGAGCTGGGTGAGCGCATGCCGGGTCAGCTCTCCGGCGGCGAGGCCGCGCGCGCGGGTCTGGCCCGCGCCCTGGTGCGCAGGCCCGCCCTGTGGCTGCTGGATGAGCCCACCGGTAACCTGGATCCCGCCACCGCCGAGGAGGTCTTCGGTTTCCTGCTGGGCCTCCACGCCGAGCTGCGCCCCACCACCCTGCTCGTCACCCACAACCCGGGCCTGGCCGAGCGCTGCATGAGGACCGTACGGCTGGGGTAGACCGGAGGCAGGGGGCCCACGCCGGGCGGAATCGCCTCCGGGGCGCCGACCTTAGCGAAGGGCCGGCAGGATCATGGCGGGGCAGAGCTCCTTCGCCCGCTGGGTGAAGATCGTGGCCTGCGCCTCCGCACCGGAATCCCCGCCCCAGCGGGCCCGCAGCCGGGCCGCCTCCGCCCGGCAGAGCAACAGCTCCGGTGCATCGGCCTTCACCCGCAGCCCCTTCTCTGCGGACCGATCCGCCAGGGCCAGGCTGGTGTCGACCGCCCGGCCTGCAGCATGGTCCACCTCCGCCTGGGTGAGGGCCAGGCGGGACTGGGCCAGGGCGATGCGCCAGTCCGTGCCGTTCAGGCTCCAGGCCTTTAGGACCGCCTGGCGGGCCCTGTCCAGGTGCGGCACCGGGTCGCGGCCGGCCTGGAGCTCGGCCATGCCCGCCACATGGTGGGCCTCGATGAGCGCCAGCTGCGTGCGGTAGTGGTTGGCCCGGATGGCCGCGCCGGCGCGGGCCGAGCGCAGGGCCGCCCCCACCGGCCCGAAAGGATCCTTCCCCTGGGCCAGCAGGAGGCGGGCCTCCATGGCGTGAAGCAGGGGCAGGTGGAAGTAGCTGTAGACCGAACCGGGCTGGATCCGAATGGCTTCCTCCAACTTGGTCTTGCCGCGCCGGATCGTTCCCATTGAATCCCGCCCAGTCCAGAACTCCCACTGAGACTTCAGGGTCAAAGTCTCACCCCAGAGCGTCCAGTTGTAATACGCACCCTTGTCGACCTGCACCAATTTTTCCATCACCTGCTCGGCCTGATGGCTGAGGTCGCGAATATCACGACCATGCTGCCCCTCAAAGCGTGCAAGGACATTCATCGCCTCCACCTGATGGGTGAAGGCCCAGGGACCCGATGCCAGGGCAGCATCCAACGCTGGACGAGGATCCTTTCCGAATCGCCATTGAGCCTCCCCGAGAAGCCAAAAGGCGATGCATTCATGATCCAAGCGAACGCCCAACCCGTTTGGAGTCGATGATTTAAGATCTTTGAGTCGGTCAATCGCGAGGGCGGAAATCCTTCGAGTATCTTCCCCAGCGGCAAGGCGGAGCAGAATCTCCCGAGACACCAACCCATTCCAGACCTCTAGCAACAGATGGTCGGCTTCAATCCGCAGAGCCTCCTCACAAGAGGCCCTGGCCTTCAGGATTGGTCCCAGTGAAGGGCTCCCCCCTTCACTCTCCAACAACGCCAACATCGTGGCGGCCCTGACGGACGCCCGATGCACCTGCACATCACTTCGCGCAAGAATCGCAGCCCGTGATAAAGCCGTCTCTGCTTCCCGTAATAAACTGCGCAACGAACCGAAGGAACGGGCCGAATGCCCCTTGACGAATTGGAATTCGTCCATGGCGGCGTCCCCAAATAGAACCAGGGCTTCATACCTCCAGGGCTGTTCGCGAACAGCGCGTTCGCATAGCGTTCGGCAATCGGCAAAATGGCCCTCGAGACAGGCCAACTGGGCCTGAGTGAAGGTGCCGAACTCCATCCCCTGACCTTGGGTCATCCGAAAAAAATGCAGCGCCTGTGCTTGGTGATAATGCCCACGGCCAACAGCATCCCTTCCACCGTCATTCTCGGCAGAAGGCGCCGTTCCGTGATTGCGGTCCACCTCCCCCATGGCCATGTGAACCTGGGCCAAAAGCGCGGACACCTCAGGAGCGTGATGACCCACAGCCCAGGCTCTTTCCAATGCCTCCAGGGCCCGACGGTAGTCACGGACCGCCAGGAATCCCCGCCCCAACGCATACTGGCCGGGCCCCTCCGCCATCGCCCCCAGGTCTGCCATCGACCGCCTCAACGCCTCCAGCCGGGTCCGCACCTGGCCCTCCACGGGCCGCATGTTATGGGCGGGCAGCATGCGCTCGATGCGCAGCAGGCTTTCGATCTCCTTGACCTCCATGCCGAAGCGCTGGGCCACTTCCACCTGGCGCCGCGCCCGGACCCGGGTGTGGAGGTTCCAGCCCAGGAGCACGATCACCAGCAGCGAGGCGGTCGCGATGGTGAGGGAGATTATCCGGTGCCGCTTCATCCGCCGCCAGAGCCTGGCCACCTTGGACACTGGCCGGGCCAGGATGGGCTCTCCGGCCAGAAAGCGGCGCAGGTCCGATTCCAGGTCGAAGGCCGTGGCGTACCGGACACCCGGGTCCATCTCCAGGCATTTGGCCACGATGGTCTCGAGGTCCCTCGGCACCTGGGGCAGGCGCAGGCGAAGGAGTGGCGGATCCTGCCGGGCCTGCTGCGAGATCAGACCCGCCAGGGTGGCGGCCTCATGGGGCGGGCAGCCGCCCAGCAGAGAATAGAGGGTCGCCCCGAGGCTGTAGATGTCGTCCGAGGGCCGGGGGGATTCGCCCTGGGCCTGCTGCGGGCTCATGAAAGCCGGTGTTCCCATCAGGGCCCAGGAGAGGGTCTGGTCTTCCCGCGAAAGGTCCCGGGCCAGGCCGAAATCCACGACGAAGGGCTTCCAGCCGGAATCCGGCAGCGCCTCCACCAGGATGTTCTGGGGCTTGAGATCCCGGTGCACGATGCCGGCCTTGTGGGCGGCGTGGATGGCCCCGGCCACGTCGGCCATGATCCGTGCGATGGTTCGGGCATCCAGCTGGAGCCTCAGGTCGCCGAGCGGCTTCCCCTGGATGAGGGCCATGGCGATGAAGGGCTGCTCCGCCTCGGCCTCGACCTCCAGGACCCGGCAGATGTTCGGGTGATCCAGTCGAGCCTGATTCTGGGCCTCCCTCAGGACGCGAAGCAGGAGTTCGGGGTCGCGTCCGAACAGGAGTTTCAGCGCGACGCTGCGCTTCAGCACCGGATCCCAGGCCTCCAGCACGCGCCCCATTCCGCCGCGGCCCAGCTCCCGCCCCAGGAGGAAGCGCCCCGCGTGCATGCACGCCGGCTCATCGGCCCAGAGGGGCCTCTTCCCGGGCGGGGTGGTCTCGGCTGGCTCGGATTTCACCAAAGGTGGTCCTGGTAGCGATGCACCGAATCGG
The DNA here is from genome assembly GCA_046331485.1 of Holophagaceae bacterium. Lineage (GTDB taxonomy): Bacteria > Acidobacteriota > Holophagae > Holophagales > Holophagaceae > Geothrix. Next base: position 212,892 of record JAXLQS010000003.1, read on the forward strand.
ACGAACGGTCTGAAACCGTTCTAGCACCCCGCTCCCCTTCCACCCCGCCAAAGACGACCCCAGGGCCCCTTTCCGGACCGGATGTGACGGAAGCCACCAGGGAGGCGGACCGCGCTCAGTCCAAGGAGAAGGGGGCCACCCCCTTGGCCCGCCGCTCCTCCAGCAACTCGGCCAGGATCACGGCGGCGGCGGCTGCGTCCAGCAGGGCCTTGCGCTTGTCCGGTTTGACGCCTCGCTCGCGGAGCAGCCGCTCGGCCTCGGCGCTGCTGAGGTGCTCGTTCACGAAGCGCAGGGGCAAGCCGGTGCGATCCGCCAGGGCCTCGCCGAAGGCGCGGGCCGCCGGGGCCGTGGCGCTCTCGGCCCCATCCTTGTGCCGGGGCAGGCCCACGGCCAGGGCCTGCACTCCCTCCTCCCGGCAGAGGCGCGCCAGGCGATCCAGGGTGCGGGCCTCCTCCTGGGGCCAGACCTCGAAGGGCGAGGCCAGGATCTCCAGCTCGTCCGAGAAGGCGAGGCCGATCTTCTTCGTGCCATGATCGATGGAAAGCCAGCGCATGCCTTCAGCCTAGCGGGAACCCCTGCCGCCCAGGAGACGCCGTGGAGTGGGACTACATCATCATCGGGTCCGGGTTCGGCGGCAGCGTCAGCGCCCTGCGGCTGGTGGAGAAGGGCTACCGGGTGTTGGTGCTGGAGAAGGGGCGCCGCCTGCGGGCCGGGGACTTCCCGAAGACGAACTGGAACCTGAAGCGCTTCTTCTGGCTGCCCCAGGTGGGCTTCCGGGGCCTGTTCAAGATGACCTTCCTGGGCCACGTCACGGCGCTGTCCGGGGTGGGCGTGGGGGGCGGCTCCCTGGTCTACGCCAACACCCTGCCCGTGCCCAAGGATCCCTTCTTCGAGGCCCCCTCCTGGGCGCACCTGGCGGACTGGAAGGCCGAGCTGGCCGCCCCCTACCGGACGGCCCTGCGCATGCTCGGCGCCACCCGGAACCCGGCCCTCACGCCTCCGGATGAGGTGCTGAAAGCCGTGGGCCTGGAGATCGGCCGCGAGGCCACCTTCGAGGCCACCCAGGTGGCCGTCTACTTCGGGAAGCCCGGTGAGACGGTGCGGGATCCCTTCTTCAACGGCCTGGGGCCGGATCGCACGGGTTGCACCCTCTGCGGCGGCTGCATGCTGGGGTGCAACCACGGCGCCAAGAACACCCTGGACCGGAACTACCTCCACCTGGCCGAGGGGCTCGGACTGCGGATCGAGGCCGATACCGAGGTCACCTGGGTGAAGCCGGTGGACGGAGGCTACGAAGTGGAGGCCCGCCAGGGCACCTGGGCCCTCCCGGCCCTGAACCGGAAGCAGACCCACCGGGCCCGGAACGTGATCTTCGCCGGCGGCGTGCTAGGCACCGTGCCCCTGCTCTTGAAGCTCCGGGAGGCGGCCTCGGGCCTGCCCCGGCTCTCCCGCCGCGTGGGCGACTTCGTGCGCACCAACTCCGAAGTGCTGGTCGGCGTCGTCACCCGGCGGCGCGACCAGGACCTGTCCAAGGGCATCGCCATCGGCTCGATCCTGCACACGGACGAGCACTCCCACCTGGAGCCCGTGCGCTACCCGGCGGGTGCCGGCTTCTTCCGCACCCTCATGCTGCCCCTGGCCCCCGGCGACACGCTCCTCCAGCGCTCCGCCAACGCCCTTGGCCGGATGCTGCGCCATCCATGGCGGACCCTCCGCACCTACCTGGTCCCAGACTGGGCCAAGTTCACCATGATCCTGCTCTACATGCGCACCGTGGATGGCCACATCCGGATGCGGCTGGGCCGGGGCCTGCGCACGGGCTTCCTGCGCGGGGCCGTGACCGAGCCCGGCGATGGCCCCCCCGCCAAGGCCTGGGCCCCGGAGGCCACGGACCTCTCGGAGCGCGTGGCCCAGCACCTCGATGGCTACCCCACCAGCCTGCTCACGGAGACCCTGCTGGGCATCCCCACCACGGCCCACATCCTGGGAGGAGCGCCCATGGGCGATTCGCCGGAATCCGGCGCCATCGACCACCGGCACCGCCTCTTCGGCTACGAAGGCCTCTACGTCATCGATGGCGCCGCGATCTCGGCCAACCCTGGCGTGAACCCCTCCCTCACCATCGCCGCCCTGGCTGAACGGGCGATGGGGTTCATCCCGCCGAAGGCCGAACCGCGGACCACTGGCTAAGCGGCTTCTTCAAGAGAGGGTATCGAACCTTGCAGACCCGGTGTGGCCTCGCCGCTTCCGGCCTAATGCCGGGAAGAATTGTGACCGGCACACCCCCTGGTTTAAATAGACACCCTAATGGTCCTCAAGGTAAATTCCCGGGTGATTCGCCCATGGACATCAGCCGGTTCCCTTAAAACCACAGCATGGAGAAGAGATGAAGCCCATCCTGGCCATGGCGTTGTTCTGTTTCATGTTCGGAGGGACCCTGGGGGCTGAAACCAGCCCAATCCCGGACCTGAGGACACAGGTTCAGGGCCTGGTGGCCCCCACGCCCGGCAATGCCCGCAGCATCACGAATTGGAACCTGTCCCTGGGCAAGGGACAGCTGCGCCTGGCCGAGGGCGTGTTGCTTCCTTTGATGGATAACAATCGGGAGGTCGGATTCTACTTCAAGGGCAGCGGGGTCTTCACGCTCCCCATCGACCAGGATGATGAAATCCCTGTGGTCAAATTCAACGTCGACCGCAACACCAAAGCCAAGCTCAGATGGGAGGGCCAGTCCCTGTTCCTGGACCTAGCAGTCCGGGAGATTAATCTGCTTTACGAGGGCCTACAGATCCAGCCTCCGACTTCGGCTGAGCCGCAGCCGACCGGATCTATTCAGGAAAGCCTCAGCGCCTTCCGGAGCAAATATCTGGTGCCGGGCTGGCGGAACCGAAGCCATACCATCCTCACGGCCCGCCACAACGCCCCGGCCCAGGCCGCATGGTACATGGATATCCTCGGCGATCATGGGCTATGGGAATTCGTGAGGGATCCCTGGACGATGCGTTCGGAGCAACTCTGGTTCGGAAGGACCAGGGCCGCCCTCGAGGGCAAGGGTGAAGTGGACGGACTGATCATGGTTCCAATCTCGATCAGGATGGTGGGCACACCGGCACGCCGGCCCATGACCCCACCCTTCATTCTCCGCCACCTTGACTTGGCCATGGAGGCCCGGACTAAGGGAAAGGCCAGCTATGTCGCCACGGAAACGTTCATCCCCCAGATGGCGGGCATGAAACTCATGAATCTCAGCCTGGTCGACACCGTGTTTGACGCCAGCACCAACGCCATCATCCCCCACAAACTGACCTTGAAGAAGGTGACCCAGGATGGACAACCTCTGCTTTTCCATCACAGCGAGAACGAGCTTCTCCTGGAACTGATCAATCCAACCCAGGTCGGTAGCCCGATCCAATTGCGGTTCGAGGTGGAAGGCGACTTTCTCATCCAGGAAGGCGGCGATAACCGCTGGGAGCTCGGCAATGAACCTTGGTTTCCCTCCACCGAATTTGAAGGGATGAGGTTCACGGCCACGGCCAAGATCCGCTGCGAAAAGCCCTTCCGCCCCCTGGCCAGTGGCCAGATCCTCGACCGACGCGAGGATGGGAACTTCCATGTCCTGGAAACCCGCATCGACCAGCCCACCTGGTCCTTCTTCCTGGTGGCGGGGGACTACTACTTCGAGGAGGAGACCCGGGACGGGCTCACCGTGCGGGTGGCCAGCTATGCCCACAAATCCGCCAACGACCGCAAGTTGGCCTCTCTGGCACACGAGATCATCCGGTACTACGACGGCATCCTCGGTCCCTTCCCCGTCCGGGAACTGAACGTGGTCCAGCGGAACGATTGGGGCTCCGGTCAGGCGCCGGCGGGCTTTCTCTTCATCACCAACGAGGCCTTCAACCCCCTCTCCAGTACCCTCAACCAGTGGTTCTCCCACGGCGTCAACCAGCGTTATGCCCATGAGATCGCCCACCAGTACTGGGGCAATCAGGTCATGATCGCCAGCCGGGAGGAAAACTGGATCTCCGAGGGATTCGCCCAGTACGCGTCGGCTCTTGCCATGCGGGCGGGAAAGGGGGAGGGGCAATTCAACACAATAATGGCCAGCTGGGCCTCCAAATCTGGAGACCAGGCACCGCTGGGCACCATCCCGACCCAGTGGCGGGCGAGGGACCTTGGCGGCTACGCGGGCTACTCTCTGCGGTGGGCCATGCTGTACGGGAAGGGACCAGTTCTGCTTCACCACATCCACAAAGAGGTTGGAGATCAGGCCTTTGTGACCCTGATGCGGTCCTTCCAGAAATCCCTCAAAGGGCGGCCAGGGACCACCCAGGACCTCATCAATCTCCTCAAACTGATCGTCAAGAAGGACTACACGGATTTCTTTGAACAGCACTTGTGGGGAACCGCCATGCTGCGGTGAACCTTCTTCGAGTAGGGATTCCCCGCCAACCATGGCCTCCACCATCTCCTTCCTCACTGCCCTGGGCCGTCTCCGCATGGCCTGGACGACCGAGGGGATCTGCCTTCTGCGCTTCACGGACACCCTCGACCGGGAAGAATCTCCCAAGGCCCCGGCCTGGGTGCTGGAGGCCGTACGCCGTCTCATGGCCCACCTGGCAGGTCGGCCCCAGAACCTGGGCGACATTGCCCTGGACCTGTCAGACCTCACGCCCTTCCAGCGCCGCGTGGCCGAGGCGCTGCGGGGCACCAAGCCAGGCCAGACGATCAGCTACGGCGAGGTCGCCCTGCTCGCGGGCCAGCCGGGCGCGGCGCGGGCCGTGGGGCAGGCCGTGAAGGCCAACCCCATCCTCATCCTGGTCCCCTGCCACCGCGTGGTGGCCGCTGACGGGCCCGGCGGCTGGAGTGCCTTCGGATCGCTGGAGCGCAAGGCGCGGCTGCTGAAGCTCGAGACACTCAAAGACGGTTGATGTCGCGCATCTCCAGCACCGCCTTCGGGGCGCCCTCCAGGGCCGCGTGGATCATGGCCCGGCCCAGCTGCTCCGTGGTGGTGAGGCTGTCCGGCGAGACCGCCTTCAGCAGCGGCAGGAAGGGCTCCAGCACGCGGTAGAGGATGCGGTACAGCTTCGTGCGGGAGGTGATCCCGTGGAGTGGCCGGATGGCGCCGGGGCGGAACAGGTGCACGGCCCGGAAGGGCAGGCGCAGCAGGGCGTTCTCGATCTGCCCCTTCACCCGCGCCCACATGATGCGACCCCGTTCCGAGCTGTCGGCCCCGGCGCCGGAGATGTAGCCGAAGGTCATGGTGGGGTTCAGGCGGCTGAGGGTGCTGGCGGCTGCCAAGGTCAGGTCGTGGGTGATGCGCCGGTAGGCCGCCTCGGTCATGCCCGCAGAGGAGACGCCGAGGCAGAAGAAGCAGGCGTCGAGCCCCGTCAGCTGGTCCTCGATGGTTGTGTAGTCGAAGAAGTCTCGGTGCAGGAGCTCCTTCAGTTTGGGGTGCGTGGTGCCGGAGGCGGTGCGGACGAGGGAACGCACCTCCGTGAGGCGGGGATCCAGCAGGCACTCCCTCAGCACGCCCTGTCCGATCATGCCCGTGGCGCCGAACAGCAGGACCTTCATGGGCGACCTCCATCAGCCATACTGGACCCGATGAGTCATCCGCTTCCAGACGACCTGCTGCAGGTCCCGCACCGGCGGGACGTGCCCTTCGCCAAGCTCACCACGCTGGGCGTCGGCGGGCTCTGCCGCTGGCTCTTCGAACCCACCACCGAGCAGGAGGCCCAGGCCTTCGTCCGCGCCTGCGCCCGAGAAGGGCTGCCCTGGCGAGTGCTGGGGGGCGGCTCCAACCTGGTGGTGCTGGGGGACATGGCCATGCCGGTCCTGCGGCTGGCCCTCCCCAGGGTGATCCAGCGTCAGGGCGACCGCCTCACGGCGCCCGCCAGCCACGGCCACATCGCCCTGGCCGAGGCCGCCGCCGCCGCGGGCCTTTCGGGCCTGGAGTTCGCCAGCGGCATCCCTGGCTCCCTGGGCGGCGCCATCCGCATGAACGCCGGGGCCTATGGCCGGGAGTGGGTGGATGTGCTCGTGCGCTACCGCTTCCTCACGCCCGAAGGAGACCTGGTGGAAAAAGCGCCCGAAGCGGGTGAGTTCCGCTACCGCTGGAGCTTCCTCACCGGGGGCCGCGTGGTGCTCTCCGCCACGGCGGCCCTGGCCGGGGGCGACCCTGCGACCATCCGCAGCCAGGTGGCCGAGTACCGGGAAAAGCGCGGCACCAGCCAGCCCCTGTCGAAGCGCAACGCCGGCTGCATCTTCAAGAACCCGCCGGGCCAGAGCGCTGGACGCCTCATCGATCAGGCGGGCCTCAAGGGCCTGCGCGTGGGCGACGCCGAGGTGAGCCCCGAGCACGCCAACTTCCTGGTGAACCACGGCAGGGCCACCGCCGCCGAATTCGCCGACCTCATGGCCCAGGTGCAGGCGGGCGTCCTCGAACGGCACGGCATTCAGTTGGAGCCGGAAGTGGAGCTCTGGCAGGGGTGATGCCAGGGTGCGCGTGAAGGCCGGGGAGTGCGCAAGCATCCACCGCAATGTTCATGGGCGGCCTTCGAAGGGGCCTCGGATTCACCTCGAGCGGAAGATTCTTGGAGTGATCGGCCTCAGCGGGCCGGGTTCCCCAGGGACATGGCGCGCCGAACCTCGCTCTCCTGGATCATGGGAGTGAGATCAGCGGCGGGACGGATTTCCCAGGGCCCCATCTTCACGCCCGGGTGGTGGGAGATGAGATGGATGGCGTGGTTGAGATCCCTGGCCTCCAGCATGAGGATCCCGCCCAGCAGCTCTTTGGTTTCGGCATAGGGCCCATCGGTGACGCTCACCGAGCCCTGCTGGAATCGCACCATGGCGGCGGTTTCGGGGCCCTGCAGCCCCTCCCCCCCGGCCCAGTGCCCATCCCGCTTGAGTTGTTCGTCGTAGGCGAAGCAGGCGTCAATCATGGCCTGCTGCTCACCCTGGGAGAGGGTGGACCACTGCTGCACGTCCAGGTAGCCGAAGCAGATGTATTTCATGGGGGCTCCAATGGAGGGAATCCGTCCCTCGCATCCTAGTCGCGAGGAGGGGCCCTTCTTCGACAGGCCTCCAAAAAAATCAGGGTTGGAGTGCTGCCAGCCGCCGCTCCAGGAACCGGCGCTCTGGCCCCTGCTGCGCCAAGCCCAGGGCCTGTTGATAGGCCCGCCGGGCCTCTGCGGTGCGGCCGAGGCGTCGGCAGAGGTCGGCCCGAACGGCGTGCGCCAGGTGGTACGAGGCGAGCCCCCCGCCCTCCAGCAGCGCGTCCACCTGAGGCAGCCCGGCCTCCGGACCATCGCGCATGGCCAGGGCCACGGCCCGATTCAGGGCCACCACCGGCGATGGCGCGATCCGGGCGAGCAGGTCGTACCAGGCCAGGAGACGGGTCCAATCGGTGTCGGCCAGGTCTCTGGCCTCCGTGTGCACGGCGGCGATGGCCGCCTGGAGGGTGTAGACCCCGGGAGACGCGATTGCCAGGGCCCGCGACACCAGGGACCTCCCCTCCTCAATGAGTCCGCGGTCCCAGCGGGAACGGTCCTGATCCTCCAGCAGCACCAGTTCCCCTTCGGAGGTGGTGCGGGCCTCCCGCCGCGATTCCTGGAGCAGCATGAGGGCCAGGAGGCCCATCACCTCCGGTTCGGGCATCAGGTCCAGCAGCAAGCGACCCAACCGGATGGCCTCCGCCGAGAGGTCGGGGCGCAGGAGGGCCTCGCCCGTGGCGCTGGCATAGCCCTCGTTGAACACCAGGTAGACCACCTGGAGCACCGCCGAAAGACGCCCGGGAAGGTCCGCCCGGCCAGGCACCTCGTAGGGCAGGCGCGCCTCGCGGATCTTCGCCTTGGCCCGCACGATCCGCTGGGCCAGGGTCGCGGGCGGCACCAAGAAGGCCCGGGCGATGACCTCTGTGCGAAGGCCACAGATGTCGCGCAGGGTGAGGGCCGTGGCTGCTTCCAGGCTCAGCGCCGGGTGGCAGCAGGTGAAGAGGAGCCGCAGGCGGTCATCTCCGAGTTCGGCCCCATCTTGGTCCTCCAAGTCGGAAAGGTCCATGGATGGGGGCGATGGGAGGTCCTCCAGAGGGGCGAACCGCGCCTGGCGCCGCAAGCGGTCGATGGCCTTGAAGCGGCCAGTGGACACCAACCAAGCCCTGGGATTCGAGGGGATACCCTCCCTGGGCCAGCTATGTAGAGCCGCCGCGAAGGCATCATGCAGACCATCTTCGGCCAGGTCAAAATCCCCCAAAAGACGGATAAGCGTGGCCAGGATCCGCCGGGAATCCTGGCGGAAGAGTCCATCCAGCAGGCCCGCAACATCGGTCGAATCCAGGCCGGACATGCCACCCCCCGCCCAGCATATCGGGGTCCTGGCGGTAGACTGACTCCATGTCCATGCTCCCCCGCACCCGCCCCAAGCGCCCCTGGATGCCCTGGGCGCGGGCCGGGATCACCGTGGCGGTCATCGGCCTGGCGGGCTGGGGCCTCATGGAGCTGGGCACCCGGTACCTGGGCCTGCAGAAACTGGTCATCGAGCAGGTGAACGTGAACGGCTGCCGCGGGGAACGTCAGGCCGAGGTGCAGAAGCTGGCGGAGCAGCTGGTCCTGGGCAAGCCCCTCTTCTGGGTGGATGCCGAGGAGCTGCGCGCCCGCATCGAGGCCAAGCGCTGGGTGCGGGGCCTCCAGATCCGCAAAGACCCGCCGGACCGCCTCAGCCTCGCCATCGAGGAGCGGCGCCCGGTCCTTTGGCTGGTGCGGCCGAACGGCGTGTTCCTGGTCTCGGATGATGGCGTCCTGCTCGATCGCGTCAACCAGGCCAACCTAAATCCCATTCCCGTGGTGGTGGATCCCGCCAGCCAGACAGACCAGGGACTGGCCCGTCTGGTCAGCGCTGCTCGGATGCTGCGGGAAAAACAGCAGGGGTTTTACGAGCGGATCACCGAGCTGCGGGACAGCCCAAAGGGGCCCGTGGCCTACATCGAGGGCCTTCTGGCCCCGATTTACCTTTCGCGCAAGGATGTGACGAAAAACGTGCCCAATTTCCAGGGACTCTTCGTGGACCGTCTCTCCCAGAGGCCGGATCTCGCCCGGCTGAGGTACATCGACCTGCGGTGGGATGACGAGGTGGCGGTGGGGGAACCCGAAGAGGAGGCGGTCCCGGCAAAGCCGCGGCGCTGAACCCCGGGAGGACGAATCCGCGTTTTTCCTACCCACGAGTCCTCGATTTCGCGGGCGGAACTGGTATAAACCTAGAGCAAGGAAAAGGATCTTCATGCCGCAGCGCGCCGTACTCCTCGGACTCGACCTAGGTGCAAGCAAAGTGGTGGCGGTGGTCGCCGTCCAGGAGGAAGACGGAACCCTGAACGTCACCGGCACGGGTCAGGCCTCGCCCCAGGGCGGCATGACCCAGGGCCAGATCACCGACATGGACCTCAGCACCCGCGCCATCGTGCGCGCGGTGGAGGAGGCCATGAACACCGCCGGCCAGACCAAGGTGGACGGCATCCGCGTGGCCGTGGACGGCATCCAGTTCAAGGGCGAGAACCTCCGCGACTCCATCACCATCAGCAGCGGCGACAAGATCATCACCGCCGCCGACCGCGACCGCGTGCTGGAGCAGGCCACCAACAGCTGCAAGCTGGCCAAGGAGGAGCTGGTCCTCCACCGCATCCCGCAGATCTTCCACATCAAGGGCCAGCGCGACATCCGCAACCCCGTGGGCATGTTCGGCGAGACCCTCGAAGCCGAGGTCCGCATCGTGGTGGCGCCCAGCCCGGTGATCATGAACATCCAGCTGGCCCTGAAGAACGCCGGCCTGCACGGCTCGGAGCTGATGTACTCGCCCCTGGCCAGCGCCGAGGCCGTGCTCAGCCGCGAGGACCGCGAGAACGGCGCGGTGGTGGTGGACATCGGCGAGCAGCTCACGCACCTGGGCATCTTCCTGCACGGCACCCTGTTCCACTCTGCCGTGATTCCCATCGGCGGCGCGCACTTCACGCGGGACCTGGAGATCACCAAGCACCTGGGCGGCATCGCGGCCTCGGAGCGCGTGAAGATGCGCTTCGGCACCGTGCTTCCCAGCCATGTCCCCTCCGAGGAATCCGTCGAGCTCGAGGAGGAGGGCCGCCTGGTCTCCCGCCGCGAGATCGCCGAAGTGCTGCAGGCCCGCGCCGCGGAGCTTCTGAATCATGTGCTGGCTGAAATGGGGCGCACGGGCCTCATGCACGAGATCCACGGTGGCGTGCACCTGGTGGGCGGCGGCGCCCTGCTGACGCACCTGCCCATCCTCGCCCAGACCCTGCTGGGCCGGCCCCGCGTGGTGCTGGGCCGCATCCAGGGCGTGATGGGCCTGCCGCAGGCCACCGGCAATCCCTTCTTCGTGAACGCGCTGGGCGCCGTGAAGGCCCTGTCGCGCGACATGAACGAGACCCGCGGCAAGCAGGACCGGGGCGATGGCCTCCTCGGCCGTTTCAAGAAGCTGTTCTAGTGATGACCCCCAGCCATAAGCATCCGGGAGCCCCGATGTCTGAGACCCCCTTCCTCCCCTGCCCCCACAGCCTCCCCGGCGCCAATATCAAGGTGCTGGGCGTGGGCGGCGCGGGCTGCAACGCCATCAACCGCATGATCGACAGCGGCGTGACCGGCGTGCAGTTCATCGCCATGAACACCGACCAGCAGAGCCTCGCCCAGAGCAAGGCCCACCTCAAGCTGCCCCTGGGGCCCCAGAGCAGCCGGGGCCTGGGCGCGGGGGGCAACGCCGAGCGGGGCGCGGTGGCGGCCGAGGAGAGCCGCGAGGAAGTGCTCGCCGCCCTCCAGGGCGCCGACATGATCTTCATCACCGCAGGCATGGGCGGCGGCACGGGCACCGGCGCGGCCCCCGTGCTGGCCAGCTTCGCCCGCGAGCTCGGCGCCCTCACGGTGGCCGTGGTCATCACGCCCTTTGCCTGGGAGGGCCGGAAGAAGGGGGACCTGGCCCTGGCCGGCCTCGCCAACCTGCGCGACACCGCGGACACCGTCATCGTGGTGAGCAACGAGCGCCTGAAGAACGTCTGCGACGCCCGCGTCACCATGAAGGAGGCCTTCCGCGTGGCGGACGGCGTGCTCATCCAGGGCGTGCGCGGCATCGCCGACCTTATCCTCAAGCCCGGCATCATCAACGGGGACTTCGCGGACGTGGAGGCCGTCCTGCGCAACGGCGGCGAGGCCCTCATCGGCACCGGAGTCGGCCGCGGCGAGGAGGCCGTCATGGACGCCCTCAAGAAGGCCCTGGCCTGCCCCCTGCTGGAGCGCGCCCAGTCCGGCGCCGCCGCCAACGTCATGGTGTCCATCAGCGCCGACTGGGAGGTCATGGAGGCCTCGGCCATCGAGACGGCCATGAACTACCTGCAGGATCACTACAACGGCCGGCCCGACATCAAGGCCTGCACCGTCGAGGGCGAGGGTATGGAGGACCGCGTGCTCGTCACCGTCCTCGCCAGCGGCTTCGACCAGGAGGAGAAGCTCCTCGAGGAGCGGCGCAACAGCCTGCACCTGGGGGGGGAGGCTCCGATCCTGCCCATCCAGTCCCAGCCCCTCCCCGCCAACGTCGTGAGCGGCCGCGTCTACGGCGAAGTGCCCGCCGGGGAGATGCAGGGACCCACGCCCACCCGCCTGCTGCCCCAGGCACCCACCCCCAGCGGCGAGCTGCCCGGGGCCGCTGACGATCTCCACGTGCCGGCCATCATCCGCATGGGCCAGGGCCGACTGGGGATCGAGTAGGCCCGCCCGCCGCGCCACCCCGTGGCCGAATCCCCATGCCCTCCCCTGCCATGACCCCGCCCCCGGGCTCCCAGCTGCTCCGCTTCGTGGGGGACCGGGTGGTCTTTGGGCTTGCACACCCGGCGCCCGGGGCCAGCGGCTGGAAGGGCTTCCTGCGCACCAACCTTACCCGGGGCGCCCGGATGCGCGCCGAGACGCTGGCCACGCTGGGAGAAGGTGACCAGGATCCCGCCGGCTCCTCCTGGCGGGACATCCCCCTGCGGGACACCGGGGGCGGCTGGGGCTTGGACCTGGCCCTCACCGAGCCCGGCTGCTTCCGCGCCAAGGCCTACGCCGTGGACCCACAGGGCTTCCAGCACTGGCCCGAGGGCGAGGACCTCAGCCTCTCCATCCACCCCGACCGCCTGCGCACGGCCAACACCATCTACTGTGCCTTCCCCCGGATGTTCGGCGGGGCTGCGTCCCGCCAGGTGCCGGATCTCGCCGGAGCCATCCAGACGCTGGATGCGGCGGGCTATGCCGTGATTCCCCCCTCGGGCCGCCTGCGCGACCTGAAGGCCGCCGTGCCGCACATCTTCGACCGCCTGGGCTGCCGCATCCTGCACCTCCTTCCCGTGGGGCCCGTGCCCACCACCTTCGCCCGCATGGGCCGTTTCGGCAGCCCCTACGCCCAGCTGGACCTCACGGCCATCGACCCGGCCCTGGTGGACTTCGACCGCCGCACCACCGCCGCGGAGCAGTTCCGGGAGCTGACCGCGGCCGTGCACCAGCGGGGAGGCCAGGTCATCTTGGACATCCTCGTGAACCACACGGGCTGGGGCTCGCGCCTCCTGGAGCACCGCCCGGACTGGTTCAGGCGGAACTCCGATGGCACCTTCCACAGCCCCGGCGCCTGGGGCACCACCTGGGAGGACCTGGTGGAGCTGGACCACGGCAGCCCCGCCCTCTGGGACGTGGTGGCCCGGGCCCTGCTGACCTGGTGCGAGCGCGGCGTGGACGGCTTCCGCTGCGACGCGGGCTACATGGTGCCGCTGCCCGCCTGGCAGTACATCACCGCCAAGGTCCACCAGGCCTACCCGGAGGCCGTCTTCCTGCTGGAGGGCCTGGGCGGGGGCTGGGAGGCCACCGAGGCCCTCCTCACCCGGGGTGGCATGCAGTGGGCCTATTCCGAGCTGTTCCAGAACCACCAACCCACCGACGTGGCCCGCTACCTGGACCACTGCCTGCGCCAGGGTGATCGCACCGGCCTGCTCGTCCACTACAGCGAAACCCACGACAACCTCCGCCTGGCGGAGCGGGGCGCCGCCTGGTCGCGCCTGCGCAACCGGCTCTGCGCCCTGGCCGCCCAGAACGGCGGTTTCGGCTTCACGGCCGGAGTGGAGTGGCTGGCCACGCAAAAGGTGGACGTGCACGAGGCCCGCGACCTCGCCTGGGGCGCGGCACCCAACCTGGTGGACGAGCTCGCCTCGCTCAACCGCCTGCTTGCCAAACACCCCTGCTTCTTCGACGGCGCCGAGATCCGCCGCCTCAGCGTGGATGACGCGCCCGTCCTGATCCTGCAGCGGCGTTCCGCCGAAGGCGCCGATGCCGTCCTCGTGCTGGTCAACCTGGACCTCGACCGGGCCCGGACCTGCACGGTGGACGCGGCGGACTGGGCTCTCCTCGGAGAGACCGGGCTGGACCTGCTGGGCCAGCCGGCCCCCGCCACCCGCCTCCTGCCCAGCGGAGACCGCGAGCTGAGCCTGGCGCCCGGCGCCTGCCACTGCCTCTCGGCCCATGCCGAGCCGCAGGGCCTGGCCGGCGATGCCTACCGCCAGGCCCGGGCCCAGGTGGCCTGGGGCCTCCAGGCCCTGGCGGCGGTCCACCCGGCCGAGGCCCTCGGCCCCGGCCCCTGGCACGGCCTGGCCGAGCGGGTGGCCGCGGATCCGGCGGCCTTCCTGGCGGCCCTTCCCCACGTGGATCCGGACCTGCTCCAGCAGGACCTGCTGGCGGCCCTCGACACCGCCCTCGCCGCGCCGGGTTTCCCCCGGGTGACGGTCTGGCGGCTCGATGATGTCCGGCGGGTGAGCCTGGTGGCGCCGAATCACTGGCTGCTGCTGCAGTCGCCAGACCCCTTCGAGGCCACCCTCAGCTCGGGGGAATCGCCGGACCTGCATCTGCAGGGCATCCCGGCCCAGGGCGGGTTCATGGCGGCGATCCCGCCAAGCCCCGCCCGCCGGGGCCCCGCCACCCTCCGGCTGCGCCGCCACGTCCCGGGCGCGGGGACGCTCCGGGCCGGCCTGATCTTCCTGCAGGAGACCCCCGAGGCCCCTCGCCCCGGGCGCGAGGGCCTGGCCCTGCTCACCAACGGCCGCGGCGGCATGGTCCGGCTACAGGCGGACCTCGGCGCCATCGCCTCCAAGTACGACTGCCTGTTGGCGGCGAACCTCCATCCCTCCGCCCCCTCGGACCGCCATGTCCTGGCCAAGCGGCTGCGCGCCTGGGTGAACGCGGACGGCTTCATCACCCCCCTGGACGGCCGCAACCTCGTGAGCTTCGAGCCCGGCCCCCCGGCACGCTGGGTCTTCCGGGCCAGCGCCGGGGACGGCCGCCAGGTGGACCTGCGCCTCGAGGCCGCCATGCCCGTGGACCAGAATGCCGTGGTGCTGCGCTGGTCGCGCCCGGCCAACGCCGGGGCGGACACGGACCTGCCCCTGCGCCACGCCGTGCGCATCACGGTGCGGCTCGACTTGGAGGACCGCTCCTTCCACGGCGAAACCCGTCTCGAGGGCGGCACCGAAGACCACTTCCTGTCGCACACGAAGGCGCTGCCCAACCAGGCCGGCTTCCGCTTCGAGCCGGCCCCGGAACGCCACCTGGAGGCCTGGTCCGAGATCGGGGTCTACCATCCCCAGCCCGAGGCCTGCCGGGGCATCCCCCACCCCATCGAGGGCACCCGCGGACTGGCAGATTCGGGCGATGCCTGGAGCCCCGGCTGGTTCGACCTGCCCCTGCCCCCGGGCGCCGAGGCGCGCATGGGCATCCATGCCGAGGCCCATGCCCCCGCCCTGGACACCCGTGACACCCAAAGCGCGGCCCGGGACCTTCCCGGCCGCCTGCGCCAGGCCCTCCAGGCCTTCCTGGCCCGCCGCGGCAGCGGCCTCACCCTCATCGCGGGCTATCCCTGGTTCCTGGACTGGGGCCGGGACACGCTCATCGCCTGCCGGGGCCTCCTGGCCGCCGGGCAGGTGGAGGACGTGGCCCTCATCCTGCGCACCTTCGCGGCCCTGGAGGACGGCGGCACCCTGCCCAACATGCTGGGCGCCGACCATACCGCGGACCGGGACACCTCGGACGCCCCCCTCTGGCTGGCCCTGGCCTGCGAGGAGGCCGCCGCGCACCTCGGCCCGGCCTTCTACCAGGCCGAGGCCGGTGGCCGCAGCATGCTCGCCGTGTTGACCTCCCTGGGCGAGCACCTACGGGCCGGCGCGCGGAACGGCGTCCGGATGGATCCCGGCTCGGGCCTGCTCTGGAGCCCCGCCCACTGCACCTGGATGGACACCCGCTACCCCATGGGCACGCCCCGGGAGGGCTACCCGGTGGAGATCCAGGCCCTGTGGATCCGCCTCCTGCGACTGCTGGACCGCCTTGTCGCCCCCAGCGACGGCGAGCCCTGGGCGGCCACCCTGGCCCGGGCCGAGGCCTCGCTGGACGCCTTTTGGCTGGAGGAGCGGGGCTGGTTCGCCGACGTGCTGCTGGCCCCGGGGGCCGCCCCCGCGCGCGCCGCCACGGCCGCCGACCACCTGCGCCCCAACCAGCTGCTCCTCGTGGTGCTGGGGCTGGTGGGCGGCGTCCGCGCCAAGCGCGCCGTGGCCGCCTGCGCCCGCCACCTGCTGGTGCCCGGCGGCCTGCGCAGTCTGGCCCCCCTGCCCGTGGCAGTCCCCCTGCCCATCCCGGCGCCCTGGGGCGGCACCCTCAACGATCCGAGCCAGCCCTACTGGGGCCGCTACGAGGGCGACGAGGACACCCGCCGCAAGCCCGCCTACCACAACGGGACGGCCTGGGTCTGGCAGCTGCCCCTGCTCTGCGAGGCCCTGGACCTGGCCTGGGAGGGCGATCCCGCCGCCCGCGCCACGGCCCGGGCCTGGCTGGGTTCCGTTGCTCCCCTGCTGGACTCGGGCTGCCTCGGCCAGCTGCCCGAGCTCCTGGACGGTGACGCGCCGCACACGCCCCGCGGGTGCGATGCCCAGGCCTGGAGCGTCAGCGAGGCCCTGCGAGTGTGGAAGCTCCTGGACTGACCGGACTTCAGGCGGACCGGTCGGCGGTCCACTGACCGAGATGGAAGAGGACGAACTCCGCCGGCCGCAGGGGCGCGACGCCGATGAGGCAGACCAGCCGGCCCTGGTCGAGGTCGCTCTGGGTCATGGTGCTGCGGTCGCAGCGCACGAAGAAGGCCTCCGCCGGCTTGGTCCCGACCAGGCTGCCGCGTCTCCACTCGCCGGCGAGGAAGTCCTCGATGGCGCGGCGCAGGGCGGCCCACAGGGCCTCCCCGTTGGGCTCGAATACGACCCACTGCGTGCCGCGGTCGATGGAGCCCTCCAGGTAGTTGAAATACCGGCGCACATTCACGTACTTCCACTCGGGATCGCTGGAGACTGTGCGGGCGCCCCAGACCAGGTTGCCTTTGCCCTCGAAGTGGCGCAGGCAGTTGACGCCCTCGGGGTTCAGCAACTCCTGCTGACCCTGGGTGAGGGCCTGCTCCAACCCGAGGGCGCCGACGATCACGGCGTTGGCCGGCGCCTGGCTCACGGACCGGTTCACATCGGTCACTGCGTAGATGCCGCAGAGGAAGCCGGAGGGCGGCAGGTCGAGGGTCGGGGGTTGCTTCGAGGAGGTCCCCGCCAGCGGGTTGGCCACCGTCACCCAGGGGTAGTAGAGGGCGGCGTGACTGGAATCGAGCTGGCTCCGGACGGCGCGGATCACCTCCACGGTGCTGGCGGGCGGCGCATCGAGAACGGCGAACCGGTAGGTACCCGCCTGTTCCGCGAAGGCCACCAGCTGTCCCTGGATCTCCGACCAGGCCGCCGGATCCGAGGCCCGGCGGACGGAATAGCCCGGGGCCGCCACCGTGGAGAGGTCCACCAGGGACCGCAGCGTGGCCAGGGCTGCGGCGTAGTCCGCCGGCGTCGGCAGGGTGCGGGTGCGGTTGGGCCGGGTGCGCGCCACATACAGGCGCCGGCCGCCGTTGGCGAAGTAGGCCTGCACGGCATGGGCGACATGGTTGCGCCTCAGCTCCGGCGGGCCGGAAACCCGCAGTTCGGCGAAGCCGCCGTAGATCCGCTGGAAATCCACCAGGCTGGTGAGCAGCCGGGGACGCCAGCCCCAGGGCCCTTTGCGCGTCGGCCCCACGAAGGCCGCCGTCGTCGTGTCGATGCCCTGGATGGGCCGGGACTGGAAGCTGGTTTCCTCGACAAAGACTCCGGGGGCGAGGTGCTCGGGCATGGCCTTCCTCCGCGGGTTCAACCAGCGGGCCCATTCTGGCCCCCCCTCGGCGGCGGTGGCAACGGGCCGGGTCGGAGGATTCGACGATGGATGCATCCTCAATGCCGCCGGTTTGGGATCCCGGGATCCACTGAATCCGTGCGTCCACGGGGGCGCTTCACGCCCTAGAATGGCCCATGGAAGCACCCCGCGCCGCTTCGACCCTAGGCGACCTCGATCTGCACCTGCTCGGAGAGGGCACGCATCTGCGGGCCTACGAGAAACTGGGCGCCCATCCCCGGGTGGTGGCTGGCGCGCCCGGCGTGGGCTTCGCCGTCTGGGCGCCGAACGCGGGCTCCGTGAGCGTGGTGGGCGACTTCAACGGCTGGGACGGACGGGCTCATCCCATGGTCAAGGTAGGCCCCAACGGCTTCTGGGAGACCTTCGTGCCCGGCCTGGTCCCCGGGATGCTCTACAAGTTCGAGCTGCACGGACCGGACGGCAGGCTGCTGCCCCTCAAGGCGGATCCCTACGCCTTCCGCTGCGAGCGCAGCCCGGGCACCGCCTCCATCATCCATGGCCTCCAGCCCCATGACTGGAAGGACGGGGCGTGGATGGCCGGGCGGCGCCATGCGAAGGCCCACGCGGCCCCCCTCAGCATCTACGAGCTGCACCTGGGTTCCTGGCGGCGCCGCCCCGACGGCTCCTTCATGAGCTACCGGGAGATCGCCGCGGACCTGGCGCCCTACGCCAGCTGGCTGGGCTTCACCCACGTGCAGCTGCTGCCCGTGACCGAGCATCCCTTCGATCCCTCCTGGGGCTACCAGCCCCTGGGCCTCTTCGCGCCCACCAGCCGCTTCGGGGGGCCGGAGGACTTCAAGGCCTTCGTGGACACGATGCACCAGGCGGGCCTGGGGGTCATCCTCGACTGGGTGCCCGCGCACTTCCCCGAGGATGACCATGGCCTGGGATTCTTCGACGGCACCCACCTCTACGAGCACGCGGATCCCCGCCAGGGGCGCCACATGGACTGGGGCACCCTCATCTACAACTACGGGCGGGCGGAGGTGCAGAACTACCTCATTTCCAACGCCCTGTTCTGGCTGGACCAGTTCCACATCGACGGCCTGCGGGTGGATGCCGTGGCCTCCATGCTCTACCTGGACTACAGCCGGGAGCAGGGTCAGTGGATCCCCAACCGCCACGGGGGGCGCGAGAACCTGGAGGCCGTGGCCTTCCTGCGCCGGCTGAACGAGGTGGTCTACGCCCAATTCCCCGACGCCTTCACCGTGGCCGAGGAGTCCACCGCCTGGCCCGGGGTGTCCCGGCCCACGGACCAGGGCGGCCTCGGCTTCGGGTTCAAATGGGACATGGGCTGGATGCACGACACCCTGCGCTACCTGGGCCAGGGCATGATGGCGCGGCCCCACCACCACGACGACATCACGTTCTCCATGCTCTACCACGACGCGGAGAATTACGTGCTGCCCCTCTCCCACGACGAGGTGGTGCATGGCAAGCGCAGCCTCCTCGGGCGCATGCCCGGCGAGGCCTGGGAGCGCCTCGCCAACCTGCGCCTGCTCTACGCCTGGCTCTTCGCCCACGGTGGCAAGAAGCTGCTCTTCATGGGCGGCGAGTTCGCCCAGGGGCGTGAGTGGAACCACGACACGGCCCTGGACTGGGGCCTGTTGGACCAGCCCGGCCCCAAGGGGATCCACGACCTCGTCCGTGACCTCAACCACCTCTACCGCCGCCACCCGGCTCTGCACGAAGGGGACTGCCAGCCGGGCGGCTTCGCGTGGATCGACTGCGGCGACCGCTTCAACAGCGTGCTCACCCTGCTGCGCCGGGCCGCCGATCCAGACGATTTCCTGGCCGTGGCCTTCAATTTCACCGCCCTGCCGCAGCGTGACTACCGCATCGGCGTGCCGGCGCCCGGGACCTACGCTGAACTGCTGAACACCGACTCGGCCTACTACGGGGGGCGCAACCAGGGCAACACGGGGCGGGTGGAGGCGGAGCCCATCCCCGCCCACGGCTTCCCCCAGTCCCTGAACCTCACCCTGCCGCCCCTGGCCGCACTGTTCCTGAAGCCCGAACCCCGAATCCACCCCTGATTTTCCAAGGATCCGCCATGGACAAGCTCCTCCCGAAACTGCAGAAGCTCACTCAGAACCTGTGGTGGACCTGGAAGCCCGAGGTGCGGACCATCTTCCGCGACCTGGACCTGGACCTGTACCACAAGGCCCACCGGAACCCCATGTCCGTGCTCAAGCAGATCACCCCCGAGCAGCTTGAGCGGCGGGCCGCGGATGTGGACGTGCCGGCCCGTGTGGACCGGGCCCTCCGCCAACTGCAGGAATACCTCTCAGCCCCCACCACCTGGGGCCTGACCCACGCGGGGGCCATGCGCTCCCGGCCCATCGCCTACTTCTGCATGGAGTTCGGCATCCACGAATCCCTGCCCATCTACTCCGGCGGCCTGGGCATCCTGGCGGGCGACCACCTGAAGGCCGCCTCGGATCTGGGCGTGCCCCTGGTGGGCGTGGGCCTGCTCTACCACGAGGGCTACACCAGCCAGGTGCTCAACGCGGACTTCTGGCAGCAGGACGTGGTGGAGCCCTTCGACATCGCGGACCTGCCCCTGGTGCCCGCCGCAGACAGGTTCGGCGAGCCCATCCACGTGTCCGTGGAGCTGCCCGGCCGGCTCGTCCAGGCGGCCGTGCTGGAGGTCAAGGTCGGGCGCATCCGCCTCATCCTCCTCGACACCCGCGTCAAGCAGAACGACCCGAAAGACGTGGCCCTGGCGGCCCGCCTCTATGGCGGCGACCAGCGCATGCGCATCGAGCAGGAGCTCCTGCTGGGCGTGGGCGGCACCCGGGCCCTCCGGGCGCTCGGCATCAATGCCAGCGTCTTCCATCTCAACGAGGGGCACTCCGCCTTTTCGCTGCTGGAGCGGGCCCGGTACCGCGTCCAGATGGACGGCATGACCCCCCAGCAGGCCCTGCAGGAAGTCGCCTCGGCCACCGTCTTCACCACCCACACACCCGTGGACGCCGGTCACGACCGCTTCCCCGCGGACCTGGCCGCCGAGCACCTGCAGCCGCTGGCCGCGGGGCTGAAGCTGCCCCTGGACGAGGTCATGGGCCTGGGCCGGGTGAACCCCCACGACCACGGTTCCCCCTTCCTGCCCACAGTGCTGGCCCTCAAGCTGTCCCGGCGCGCCAACGGCGTCTCCGCCCTGCACGGCGTGGTGTCCCGCAGGATGTGGAACCACCTCTACCCGGGCCTGCGGGAAGAGGCCGTCCCCATCGGCCACGTCACCAACGGCGTGCACCTGCCCACCTGGCTGGCCACGGAGATGAACCACCTCTACGAATCCCACCTGGGCGTGGACTACCAGAGCTCCCTCACCCGGCCGGCCACCTGGTCGCGGATCACGTCTGTTTCCTCCTCCGAGATCTGGGAGACCAAGCAGGTCCTGAAGGCCCGGACCATCCGTTTCATCCGGGAGCGCAGCGCCGCCACCCGCGCCCGCCTGGGCCTGCCCGAGATCGAGCCCGCCCCCCTGGATCCGGATGCCCTGACCATCGGCTTCGCCCGCCGCTTCGTGCCCTACAAGCGGCCCGACCTGCTCTTCTCGGATCTGGACCGGCTGGACCGCCTGGTGAACCACCCGGAGCGGCCCGTAAATCTCATCTTCTCTGGCCGGGCCCATCCGGCGGACAGCACCGGCAAGGGCCTCATCCAGAAGGTCTCCAAGATCCTGGAGGACCCGCGCTTCCGGCACCGCATCGTCTTCGTCGAGAACTACAACATCCATGTGGGGCGCATCCTCTACCAGGGCATCGATGCCTGGCTCAACAACCCCCAGCGCCCCCTGGAGGCCTGCGGCACCAGCGGCATGAAGGTGGTCCTCAACGGGGGCCTCCACATCTCGGTGCGGGATGGCTGGTGGGCCGAGTCCTACGACGGCGATAACGGGTTCGCCATCGGCACCGGCGAGATCCATGCCGACCAGGCCATCCAGGATCACCGCGACGCCGAGGACCTCTTCCGCCTGCTGGAGGACGAGGTGGTGCCGCTCTACTACGAGAACCGCAATGCCGCCGGGGTGCCCCGCTGCTGGGTGGAGCGCATGAAGAACTCCATCCGCACCCTGGCCTGGCGCTTCAATGCCGACCGCATGGTGCAGGACTACGTCGAGCACCTCTACCTGCCGGCCGCCATCGGCAGCAGCTGCCAGATGCCCCCCGCCTGAGCCCCGGGCGCCCGGACAAACTAGCCCCCCAGCCCTTATCACCCGGATCGGATCTGCCGATAAGGGGGCGAGGAGCGGCGGCCATGGCCGGATCAGCTCATGTCCCGACGGGCGCCAGGCGCCTTGGCCTGGAGCGCAGGGCCTTCCTGGACCTGCTCCAGATGGCCAATACCCTGGCGGAGCCCCGGGAGCTCGCCCGGCAGCTGGTGGTCCTCGCCCAGCATCTCTCTGGCTGCGAGGCCGTGGCCATCCGCCTGAAGTCTGGGCCCGGGTATCCCTACGCGGCCTACCTGGGCTTCCCGCCCCGCTTCATCGCCATGGAGAATGACCTCTGCTCCAGGGACGAGGCCGGCCACCTGCAGCGGGATGGGGAGCGGAGACCGCTGCTGGCCTGCCTCTGCGGGCGGGTGCTCACCTGCCAACTTGACCGCGGTCAGCGGTTCGCCACGGACCGGGGCAGTTTCATCGCCTCGTCCACCTCCCAGCTGCTGGGCTCGCCGGAGGCCGGCTGCCTGGGCCAGATCCGCGGCCGCTGTGGCGTGGAGGGCTATGAAACCCTGGGGCTCTTCCCCATCCGCCGGGACGACGTCACCTATGGCCTCATCCAGTGCAACGACCCGCGGCCGAACCGCCTCACGGCCGATGGCATCGACCTGATGGAGCACCTGGCGGCCAGCGCGGCCCACCTGTTTCAGCTGACCATGGCCTGAATCGCCCCACCGAACTCATGTCCGGGCCGCCGCGTGAAGATGAGTTGGGTAGGAGGCCCTTTCCGGATCCGCCATGCCCATCTCTCCGCACGATGTCATCCAGAACCTGGGAGAGCTGCCACCCCTTCCCGAGGTGGCCACCCGGGTCATCCGGATCAGCGCGGAATCCGGCGCTTCGACCGAGCAGCTCCAGGATCTGGTCCGCACGGACCAGGCCCTCAGCTCGCAGCTCCTCAAGGTGGCCAACTCGGCCATGTTCGGCCGGGTGCGGGAGGTCACCACCCTGACCCAGGCCATTCTGACCCTAGGCTTCTCCACCGCCCGCAGCGTGGTGCTGGCCGCCAGCGTGAAGAACCTCTTCACCCGCGGCCCGGTGGGCCTGCAGGAGCGCATTCTCTGGGAACATGCCCTGGTGGTGGCTCTCACGGGCAGCGCCTTCAGCCGGGCCATGCGCTTCCCCATCGCCGAGGAGGCCTTCCTGGCCGGCCTGATGCACGACATCGGGAAGAGCGTCATGGTCCTGAAGTTCCCCGAAAGCTACGGCGCCCTGCTCCGCCGCCTCCAGGAAGAGGGTGGCGATGGGCTGAGCATGGAGCTGGATGCCTTCGGATTCGACCACGCCATGGTGGGCGAGGCCCTGCTGGCCTCCTGGAACCTCGCCGAAGGCCTGGAGGCCGTGGCCCGCTGGCACCACGACCCCCTCCAGGCGCGGGTGGAGCACCAGCGGCTGGTGGCCCTGGTGGCCCTGGGCAACCAGATGGCCTTCGACCTGCAGGTGGGCATCGGCATGCCGGATGCCCTCGCCGGAGCCACCTGGGAGGCCATGGACATCCTCCACCTGAACGAATCGACCTACCAGGAACACCGGACCTCGGCCCTGGAGGCCCTGGAGCGGGACAAGGCCCTGATCACGGATCTCTGAGGCGCCCTAGAGTGCCTAACAAAACCCCCACGGGGTCGCGCGAGGGCCGCCGGGCGAGCGTGGCGAGGAACGCAAGGAGACGCGTAGCGGGTACTACGCGCGACGAGCGTGACTATGGATCGCGACGCCCGCCGGCCCTCGCCCGGAGGGAGAAAGCCAGATGGGCGCCCCGCGGCGTCTGGTCCCTTGAACAACGAACCACGTTGCCCTGCAGGCCCATCCTTGCGGTGCATCCCACCTGGCTTTCTCGCGGCCTCGTCGGGGTATTGTTAGGCACTCTTAGGCCAGGCCGAGGCGCTTGAAGGTGCGCTTCTTCCCGTCCTCCACCTCCGGCTGGTCGAAGGGGTCGAGGTCCAGGGCGAAGCCCAGGATCCCGATGATGGCCTGCCAGGCCATCATGAAGGCCCCCACCCCGCGCTCGCTGAGGGCCGGCATGGGCCAGCGCAGCACCGGCACCCCGGCCGCCTCCAGGGCGCCCATGGTGCCTTCGGCCTGGGCCCGGAGGATGTCGGCCCCCTGGAGCCCGGCCAGGCCCGGATAGGGAGAGCCCGGCGGTGGGTCGAGTGTCTCAGGCGCCGAAGCCCCTTCCACTGTCAGCACGATCACACCGAGGTTCCGGGGGCCGGCCATCCAGCGCTGGAGCTGGCTGTGCTGATCCACGGGACCCACGGCGCGGATGGGGGTGTAGCCCTTGCGGGTGCCGTCCTTGGCCACCTTGCCCAGGGACTCGGCCACCAGCTGCACCCACCAGGCCGAGAGGTTGTCCAGCCGCATGGCGTAGGGCATGAGCACCCACTCGGTGATGCCCTTCCGGTGGGCATCCAGCAGCAGGTCCACGGTGGCGGCCACGCGGTCACGCCAGGGCCCGCGATCCGCCTCGAGCTCAGCGGCGACCTCCCGGCCCCCCTGGAGGAAGGCCCCTGCATCCCGGCCCATCCAGGCCAGGGGCAGGGTGCCGATGGGCGTGAAGGCGGAGAAGCGCCCGCCCACGTCGACGGGAATGGGCAGGATGCGGCAGCCGTTGGCCCGGCCCCAGGTGGCCAGGGGGTTCGCATCGTCCTGGGTGATGAGGATGGGCGCGGCCAGGTTCGCGAATCCGGGCAGGGCCCGCAGCCGCGAGATCCAGGTCCAGAGCTCCAGGGTCTTGCCGCTCTTGGAGGCCAGGACCAGCTGGTCGCCGGGCTGGAGGCGGAAGTCCGGGGCGGGTTCCGGCGAGGCCAGGGGCACCCAGTTCCGGAAGGCGAGGTCCTCCCCGAAGGCCCGCACCAGGGTTTCGGAAGGCAGCAGGGAACCGCCGATGCCGCACCAGAGCAGCCGCTTGGCGGGGTCGAGGTACGGCAGCGCCGGTTCGGCCACCCGGCGCCAGCCGCCCATGGGATGGGCCTTGAGGGTCTGCCAGTGCGCGTGGATGTCCATTTCAGTCCCCCTTGGGTGGAATGGTTGCATAGAGGTCGAGGTAGGCGCGGGCCGGGGCCTCCCAGCCGAATTCCGCGGCCATGCCGCGCCGTTGCATCTGGCGCCAGGCGACGGGATCGCGGAAGAGCGCCAGGGCCTGGTTGATGGCCTCCCCCAGGGCCCAGCCCGTGGCCGCGTCGAACTGGAAGCCGGTGGCGGTGCCGTCGGCCAGGCTCTCCGACGTGGCGCCCACCACGGTGTCGGCCAGGCCCCCCGTCCGGCGGACCAGGGGCAGGGCGCCGTAGACCTGGGCGTAGAGCTGGGTGAGGCCGCAGGGCTCCTGGCGCGAGGGCACCAGGACCACGTCCGCTGCGGCGAAGGCCCGGTGGGCGAGGACCTCGTCGTAGCCGATGAAGACGGCGACGCGGCCCGGGTGGCGCTGGGCCGCCTGGCGGAAGGCGCCCTCGGCGTGGGGATCCCCGGTGCCGAGCACCGCCAGCTGGGCCCCGGAATGCACCAGGTGGTCCACGTTGTCCAGCACCAGGTCCAGCCCCTTCAGGGGATCCAGGCGGCTGATGGCGGCGAAGAGGGGGGCCTCCGGGTCTTCCTGCAGGCCCATGCGGCGCTGGAAGTCCGGGCGGTTCGGCGCGCGGCGGCCGGGGTGCCTCAGGTCGTAGCGGCTGAGGATGTGCGGGTCCCTCGCCGGGTTCCACACCTCGCGGTCCACCCCATTGAGGATGCCGCGCAGGTCCCCGTTGCGGTGGGACAGGAGGCCTTCGAGGCCATGCCCGCCGGCCACCTGGATCTCGCGGGCGTAGGTGGGGCTGACGGTGCTGATGCGGTCGGCGAGCCGGAGCCCCGCCTTGAGGAAGCCGATGTCCCCGTGGAACTCGACGCCCTCGGGCGTGAAGGCATGGCGGGGAAGCCACAGGTCCTGCAGCAGCGAGGCGGAGAACCGGCCCTGGAAGGCGATGTTGTGGATGGTCATCACCGTCGCGGGGCGGGGCCCCCCGCCAAAGGCGACGTAGGCGGGCATCAGGCCCGTGTGCCAGTCGTGCCCATGGACGACCTCCGGCCTCCAGCCGGCGATGTCGCCGCTGCGGCCCAGGTGCGCGGCGGCCCAGGCGAGGGCGGCGAAGCGCTGGGCCAGGTCCCCGGGCTGGCCGTAGGGGCCGCCGGGACGCTCGAAAAAGGCCGGCTGGTCCAGCAGGTAGAGGGGCAGGCCCGGCGCCTCGGCCCGCAGGAGCCGGGCCGGGCCCCCGCCCATGAGATCCGGCAGAGCCGTGACCTCCCCCTGGAGTTCGACGCCATCCAGGACGGCCGGGTAGGCCGGCAGCAGCAGCCGCACCTCGGCCCCCAGGGCGCGCATCGCCCGGGGCAGGGCGGCCATCACGTCGCCCAGGCCACCAGTCTTGACATAGGGGAACAGCTCGGAGGCAACGAACAGGACTCTCAAAACGCTAGCGCTCCAGCTGATCCAGCATCCGCTGGGAGATCAGCGTAACGCCGGCGTCCGTGCGGTAGAAGCGCCGGCTGTCCTCTTCTGGATCCTCGCCCACGACCAGCCCCTCCGGGACGCGGCAGTCCCTGGCCACGATGCAGCGGCGCAGGCGGGCATGGCGGCCGATGTCGCAGTTCGGCAGGATCATGGCCCCGTCCAGCCGCGCGTGGGAATGGACGGAGACCCGGCTGGAGAGCAGCGAATGGTGCACGTGGGCGCCGGAGATGACGCAGGCCCCCGACACCAGGCTGGAGAGTGCCACGCCATTCCGCATCTCGCCCGCATGGACGAACTTCGCGGGGGGCAGCTGCTCCTGGTGGGTGGTGATGGGCCAGGCCTCGTCGTAGAGGTTCAGGGCCGGCAGCACGCTGGTGAGGTCCATGTTGGCCTCCCAGTAGGAGTCCACGCTGCCCACGTCCCGCCAGTAGGGCTCGGGGTGGCCCTGGTTGGGGATGCAGCTGTTCTCGAAGCGGTGGGCGAAGACCCGGGCCTCGGCCACGGCCTTGGGGATGATGTCCTTGCCGAAGTCGTGGCCCGAGGTCGGATCCTCCGCATCCCGCAGCAGGGCCCGATAGAGGAACTCCGCGTTGAACAGGTAGATGCCCATGGAAGCGAAGGCCTTGTCGGGCTTCCCGGGGATGGCCGGGGGATCGTCCGGCTTCTCCACGAAGGACACGATGCGGTCCTGGGCGTCCACGTGGGCGATGCCGAAGCCCCGTGCCGCATCCCGGGGCACCTCCAGGCAGGCGATGGTCATGTCCGCCTGGTACTCGAGGTGGTCCCGGAGGAAGATCTTGTAGTCCATCCGGTAGATGTGGTCCCCCGCGAGGATCAGCACGTTCTTGGGCCGGGCCGATTGGATGTTGCCCATGTTCTGGTAGACGGCGTCCGCCGTGCCGCTGTACCAGGCGTTCTTGTCGAAGCTCTGCTGGGCGGGCAGCACGTGGACGTACTCGTTCAGCTTGCCGGGCAGGAAGGTCCAGCCGAACTGGAGGTGCTCGAGCAGCTTGTGCGAGTTGTACTGCGTAAGGACCATGATCCGCCGGAAGCCGGAGTTCACGCAGTTCGACAGGGTGAAGTCGATGATGCGGTACTTGCCGCCGAAGTCGAGACCCGGCTTGGAGTAGTGGTCCGTGAGGTCCATCAGGCGCTTCCCGCGCCCTCCGGCCATCACCAGCGCGATGGTGTGGCGGGGGGAGAGTCGCGATTCCGAGATCGTCTGCATGGGAGTCCTCGGGAGGCCTGTGTGCATGATAGCCACGCCCCGGCCCGATCCCCCTACGGAACTGACCAGTCCCCCCGGCGGTCCCAGGTTCGGAGCGCCAGGGCGAGTTCCATCAGGAAGAGAGGCCTCGGCACCGTCTGGAAGCCGTAGGCCATCAGGCCCTCGTGGGGCAGTTGGCCATCCAGCATGCTGAAGCCCCAGGCCGCCAGGCGCGCGTCCAGGGCTGCCAGGGCCGCGCGGCTGGCCTCCGCCTCCAGGCTGAACATGCTCTCCCCGAAGAAGGCCCCGCCCAGCGAGACGCCGTAGAGGCCGCCCCGCAGCTCGCCGTCCCGCCAGGCCTCCACGCTGTGGGCGTATCCGGCGCGGTGCAGGTCCACATAGGCCGAGCGCATCTCCGGCGTGATCCAGGTGCCGTCCTGGCCCGGACGCGGCACCTGCGAACAGTGGCCGATGACCGCCTCGAAGGCCGTGTCGAAGCGGATGTCGAAGGGGCGCCGGCGCAGGCTGTGGCGGGTCCGGCTGGACAGGTGCAGGCGCCCGGGCCGGAGCAGCGCACGCTCGGGCGGCGACCACCAGAGGAAGGGATCGCCTTCGCCGTACCAGGGGAAGATGCCGCTGCGGTAGGCCAGCAGCAGCCTCGGGAGGCTCAGGTCGCCGCCGATGGCCAGGAGCCCGTCCTCGGCCAGTTCCGGATCCGGGAAGGCCAGGTCCGCCGTCAGCCGAAAGACAGGCACAGCCGGCCGTCCTTGAGGTCCACCTTGGCCTTGCCGCCCTTGGCCAGGGGCCCGAAGAGCAGCGCTTCCGCCAGGGGCCGGCGCAGCTCGCGCTCGATGAGCCGGGCCATGGGCCGGGCGCCGAAGGCCGGATCGTGGCCCTTTTCCGCCAGCCAGGCCCGGGCCTTGGGCGTGCAGGCGAGGGTGACGGCCTTCTCGGCCAGCTGCGCTTCCAGCTCGCGCAGGTGCTTGTCGGCCACGCGCTCCATCTCCTTGCGGCCCAGGGGCGCGAACTGGAGGATGGCGTCCAGGCGATTGCGGAACTCAGGGCTGAAGGCCTTCTCCAGGGCGCCGGTGGCGGAGCGGCGGGCCCCGGCCTCGGCGAAGCCCACCTGCCGCGCCGACAATTCCCGGGCCCCCACGTTGGTGGTCATGACAACCACCGTGTGCCGGAAGTCTGCGCTGCGGCCATGGCTGTCCGTCAGCGAGGCGTGGTCCATGACCTGCAGCAGGACGCCGAAGAGGTCGGGGTGGGCCTTTTCCAGTTCGTCGAGCAGCAGGACGGCATGGGGCGCCTTCCGCACCGCGTCGGTGAGCAGGCCGCCCTCCTCGTAGCCCACGTACCCGGGAGGTGCGCCAATGAGCCGCGCCACGGCGTGCTTCTCCTGGTACTCGCTCATGTCGAAGCGCAGGAAGGCGATGCCCAGGGCCCTGGCCAGCTGCTTGGCCAGCTCCGTCTTACCGACGCCCGTGGGCCCCGCGAAGAGGAAACAGCCCATGGGTTTGAGGGGATCACGCAACCCGGAGCGGGCCAGCTTGATGGCGCTGGCCACGGCTTCGCAGGCCGCATCCTGGCCGAAGATCTGGGCCTGGAGGGCCGCCTCCAGCCCGGCCAGGGCTTCGCGGTCATCGGCGCTGACCGAGGCCACCGGCACCCGCGCCATGCGGGCGATGACGGCCTCGATCTCCGCCGGACCGACCTTCTTCACGCGGTCCTTCTTCGGCAGCAGCTTCTGGGCGGCCCCGGCCTCGTCCAGCACGTCCAGGGCGCTGTCCGGCAGGCGGCGGTCGGGCAGGTGCTTGGAGGCCAGGCGCACGGCGGCCTCCAGGGCCTCGGCCGTGTAGCTCACGCCGTGGTGCTTCTCGTAGGCGGCCTTCAGGCCCTGAAGCACGCCCAGGGCGTCCTCGGCCGTGGGCTCGCTCACCTCCACCACCTGGAAGCGCCGGGAGAGGGCCCGGTCGCGGTCGAGGGAGCCCTTCAGGTCCTGGAAGGTGGTGGCCCCGATGCAGCGCAGGTCGCCGGAGGCGAGCGCGGGCTTCAGCAGGTTCGCGGCGTCCATGGCCCCGCCGCTGGTGGCGCCCGCCCCCACCAGGGTGTGCAGCTCGTCCACGAAGAGGATGGCCCCGGGGGTCTCCGCCAGGGCCTTCAGCACGGCCTTGAGCCGCTCCTCGAAGTCGCCCCGGTAGCGGCTGCCGGCCAGGAGGGCGCCCAGGTCCAGGGCGAAGATCCGCGCCGCCCGGAGGGGTTCGGGCACCTGCTTGTCGTGGATGCGCCGCGCCAGGCCCTCCACGATGGCCGTCTTGCCCACGCCGGGCTCGCCCACCAGCAGGGGGTTGTTCTTGCGGCGCCGGCAGAGCACCTGGGCCATGCGGGTGATCTCCGCATCGCGCCCCACGAGGGGATCCAGCCGCCCGGCGGCGGCCCGGGCCACCAGGTCCGTGGCGTAGGCCTCCAGGGGATTCTCCGCCACGGGGGCCTCTTCCTCCTCCCCGGCGGCCTGTTTCTTCGCCGGGGCCCTCGGCACGGCCCTGTCCGCGGCGGGGCCGTGGCTCAGCGCCTTCAGCAGGGCCAGGCGCTTCACGCCGTGGCGCTCCAGCAGCTGGCGGGCGTGGCTGGATTCCTCCTCGAGGAAGGGTGGCAGCAGCTCGCCGCCCCGAAGGTCCTGCCGGCCCGAGCTGAAGGCG
The DNA here is from genome assembly GCA_046331485.1 of Holophagaceae bacterium. Classification (GTDB taxonomy): domain Bacteria; phylum Acidobacteriota; class Holophagae; order Holophagales; family Holophagaceae; genus Geothrix. The sequence continues at coordinate 242,809 of JAXLQS010000003.1, forward strand.
TGCACGAGGGCCCGCTCCACCACGCGGACGAAGCCGAGGGTGCTGTGGGGGTGGAAGGCCTCGCCCGGGGGAACCGATTCGAAGGACCGGGCCAGCACGGCCTCCAGGTCCGCCCGCAGCGCGTCGAGGTCCACGCCGCAGCCCTTCAGGGCGCGGGCGGCATGGGCATCGTCCAGCAGGGCCAGCAGCAGGTGCTCCAGGGCCACGTCCTCATGGCGGCGGGCCCGGGCCAGCTCGAAGGCCCGCTGGAAGCCCTGGTTCAGCTCGGGGCTGATCTGCGGCGAGTCAGCCATCGTTCTCCTCCACCGTGAGCAGCAGGGGGAAGCCATCCCGCTCGGCCAGCTGGCGGCCCCGCTCGGCCCGGGTCTCGGCCACGTCCCGGGTGTAGATGCCCGCCACGCCCACGCCCGCCCGGTGCACCGCCAGCATGATGGCCGTGGCCTCGGGCTCGGGCTTGCGGAACACCGTCTTCAGGAGGAAGACCACGAACTCCTGGGTGGTGTAGTCGTCGTTGTGCAGGAGCACCTTCCACATCCCGGGCTCCCGCAGCTTCGCGCGCTTGCGGGTGAGGACCTGGCCGTCTTCCTTACCCTGGCTGGCCATGGGTGCTGCCTCCGAGACCTCAGGATAGCTTCTCCATGAGGGTAAGGAACCCGCCCCGGAACAGCTCCCGGACGAACAGGGCCGTCCGTGTGGTCGTGTCGACCTCCCCGGGAAAGGCCAGGGCCACGAGTTCGGCCACCTGCCCCACGGTGCGAGTTCCGTCACAGGCCTGCCACACCGCCGTGCCCCGGGCATCCAGCTTCACGCGGTAGTTCGGCTTCTTCATCATCCGCAGCAGCCAGGTCCAGCGCTTCGACAGGATCTTCGGACGGACCAAGATCACGGTGCCGTTCTCGCCGGGCTCGGACAGGAGGGCCTGGAGGGGCACGGCGGCGAGGAAGGCTTCATCGGGAAACAGGTTCATGTGGATTGCTTCCAAAAAAGAACACCGCCAAGCCGCCAAGGGCGCCAAGAAAGGCAACTGGATGAAGAATGTCTTCTGCTTTTCTTGGCGTCTTCGCGTCTTGGCGATGGATCTTTACTGCATTAGCGCTTTAGAAATTGGCACTCGGCGGCGCGGGCTCGTCGGCTTCGCCGGCGTTGTCCAGGGGCACCTTGACCAGGTAGACCGCGATGCCGGCCAGGATCAGGAGGCTGATCCAGAACATGCCGGGGTTGGGGAAGATCTTGTACTTCACCTCGAAGAAGGCGAAGGACGCGAAGAGCAGGCCCACCAGGGCCTCGCCCGCGATGAGACCCGCGGCCAGCAGCACGCCGTTGTTCTCCACCCGCACCTTCTGGGCCTCGTTGAGACCCCGCTTGGCGCCGAACATCTCCACGGCGCCCTTGATGAGGCCGCCCAGGAAGATGGCGAAGGTGGTCTCCAGGGGCAGATACATGCCCACGGACACCAGCATCGGGCTCTTGACCTGCATGAGGATGAACGCGAGGCCCATCATCATGCCGACGATGATCAGGGGCCAGGCCATCTTGCCCTCCACGATGCCGCGGCTGAGCAGGGCCATCAGGCCGGCCTGGGGGGCGGCCAGCTGCTTGGAGCCGAAGCCGGCATCCAGGGAGAGCACGGCCTTCTTCTGGTCCGCGGGCAGCTTCTTCACCTCGTCCAGGGAATAGGTCCTGCCGTCGGGGGCGGTGACGACCTGCACCTGCTGGGCGGTCAGTTCCGCGATGCGCTTGGTGCCCTGGGCGGTGATGTCGCCCTCGTGCAGGACCATGAGGGGGATGAAGAGCACGACGGAGGCCAGGGCCACGCCGAGCAAGTCGCCCATCTCCATGCGCCAGGGGGTGCCGCCCAGGATGTGGCCGGCCTTGAGGTCCTGGAGCATCTCGCCCGCGACGGCGGCGGAGACGCAGACGATGGCGGCCACGCCGAGCACGGCGGCGACGCCCTCCTGGCCCTTGACGCCCAGGATGACCATGACGAGAGCGGTGAGCACGAGGGCGGTGAGCGTCAGACCCGAGATCGGGTTGTTGCTGGAGCCCATGATGCCCACGAGGTAGCCGCTGATGGCGGCGAAGAAGAAGCCGAGGATGACCATGACGAGGGCGGCCACGAAGGAGACCATGGCGCCCACATGGAAGATCTGCCAGGTGACGAGGAAGGTCACGGCGGCGGCGAAGGCCAGGCCGCCGAGCACGTAGGTGAAGGGCAGGTCCTTGTTGACCCGGTCCACCACGTGGTCGCCGGAGGCCGCCTTCTTCACGTCGGAGACGGAGCGGGCCAGGCCGGCCACCAGGCTCTTGCGCATCTTGAAGAGGGTGAAGCCGGCGCCCACGAGCATGCCGCCGATGGCGATGGGACGGACGATGAACTTCCACACGGAGTAGGAGAGGGCGATCCAGTCACCTTCGACGGCGCCCTCGGGCAGCACGCCGGGGGCCAGGAAGTAGGTGATGATCGGGACCAGCAGGCCCCAGGCGATGATGCCGCCGGAGAAGTTCAGGGCGCCGAGCTTGGGCCCGATGATGTAGCCCACGCCCATGTAGGCGGGGCTGATGCCGGGGGAGCTCAGCAGCATGCCGCCGGCGACCTTGGCCTTCCAGGTGCCCACCAGGTTGATGGCCGAGGTCTTGAAGTGGACGAACTTCTCCCAGGCGCTGGCGAAGAGGGAGAGCTGGACCAGGGCCTGCACCGAGGCGCCGATGCCCATGGCGCCGAAGAGGAACTTGGTCCCACTGCCCCCGCGGGCACCGGCCTTGTGGATCTCGGCGGCGGCCACGCTCTCGGGGTAGGGCAGCTCGGCGTCCTCCACCATCACGCGGCGGAGCAGGGCGACGAACATGATGCCCAGCACGCCGCCCGTGAACATGATCAGGGAGCTGGTGACGTAGTTTCCGGCCGTGAAGAACTTGGGCCAGATGCCGCTGATGACGAAGGCGGGCACGGTGAAGATGGCGCCGGCAGCCACGGACTCGCCGATGCTGCCGACGGTGCGGGCCATGTTCTCTTCCAGGATGGTGCCCTTCATCAGCTTGATGAGGGCCATGCCGATGACGGCTGCGGGATAGGTGGCGGCGATGGTCATGCCGGCCTTGAGCCCCAGGTATGCGTTGGCGGAGCCCAGGATCACGGCCATCACGAGGCCGATGAGCACCGCCCGCAGGGAGAACTCCCTCAGGTTATGGTCGGAGGGGACAAAGGGTTGCATCGGTGCTCCTGAAGAAGGCACGGCGGGAGAAGAACAAAGCCGAATGTAGCGGATAGTCTAATACCGAAACCGGCCTGGACAGCACCGCCCCCGCCCCACCCCAGGCCGGTCCGTGCCCGCGAGGACACCCACGCGATTTCCGGAGGTACCCCATGCGTTTGGCAAAGGCCCTGGCCCTGGCAGGAACGGCCCTGTTATTTGCCTGTCAGACCACGACACCCGTTGTCATTCCCCAGGCACCGGTCGTCCAGGCGCCCCAGATCCCGGTCGGACCTCCCCCGAAGCCGAAGATCGCCCTGGTGCTGGGCGGCGGCGCAGCCCGCGGCTTCGCCCATGTGGGGGTCATCCGCGCGCTTGAGCAGGAGAAGATCCCCATCGACATGGTGGTCGGCACCAGCGTCGGCAGCCTCATCGGCGCGATCTACGCCTCGGACCTCAACAGCTTCGACCTGGAGTGGACCGCCTTCCAGCTGGAGAAGGAGGACATCTTCGACTTCGGGATGCTGAATGCCGTGACCGGCATGGGCTTCGCGAAGGGGGACAAGCTCGAGGCCTGGGTGAAGGGGCACATCAAGACGGCCAACATCGAGAACCTGAAGCTGCCCTTCGCCGCGGTGGCCACCGACCTCAACTGGGGCCAGAAGATCGTGCTGGACAAGGGCTCCGTGGCCCGGGCCATCCGGGCCAGCGCGGCCATCCCCGGGGTGTTCCAGCCGGTCCAGCACCAGGGCAAGATCCTGGTGGATGGCGGCGTGGTGGACAACATCCCCATCTCGGTGGCCAAGGCCCGGGGCGCAGACCTGGTGATCGCCGTGGACATCAGCAGCAACCTGGGCAACCCGAACATCACCAACCTGCTGGGCGTCAGCCTCCAGGCCACGAACATCATGTTCGCCCTCAATGTCGAGCAGTCCAAGAAGGCCGCGGACATCCTCATCACGCCCACGGGGATCGGCGACGTGGGAATGCTCGACTTCACCCAGAAGAAGCGCTGCATGCAGGCCGGCATCGACGCCACGAAGCAGGCCATGCCGAATATCCTCAAGGTCATCGACACCTGGGTCGCGGCCCGCTCACGCCCTGCTGCCACCGCGCCCTGACTCCCACCGAGGCCTTCCTTGCCCCTCCTCACCAGCAAAGCCAACCCGCGCTTCAAGGCGCTGCAGGCCCGCCTGAAAGCGGGTGGTGCGCGGCGCGAGAGCACCCTGCTGCTGGGGGAGAAGCTCATCGAGGCCTGGGCCGAGGCTCGACAGACCGCCGCTGGCAGACACCTGCATCCGGCCCTCTGGCTGCGGCTGGAGCAGACCGCTCCCCACCCATTGGAGACGAGCCTGGGGGTTGAAACCCAGGTGCTGGGCGAGGCCCTCATGCGGGAACTGGCCGATGCGGGCAGCCCTCCCGCACATGCCCTGCTGATGGACCTCGGCCCCGATCCCACCGGACCCCTGGCCGCGCGGGTCATCGGCGCCTGGGGCATCCAGGATCCCGGCAACCTCGGCGCCATCCTGCGCAGTGCCGCGGCCTTCGGCTTCCAGGAGGCCCTGCTGGGCCCCGGGTGCGCCGACCCCTTCCACCCCAGGGCCCTGCGGGGCAGCATGGGGGCCGCCTTCCTCTTGCCCCTGCGCCGCGTGGAGACGCTGGCCCCGGATGCCGGCCATTGGTTCGCCCTGGATGGCGGCCCCGGCGCCGTGCCCCTGGCCGAAGCGGACCTGTCCGCCCCCCTGCGCCTCCTGGTGGGCAACGAGGGGCATGGCTGGCAGGGCGTGGACCTGCCCCTGGGCGTCCGGCGCCTGGCCATCCCCATCCAGGGCGTGGAGAGCCTGAACGCGGCCGTGGCCGCGGGCATCGCCTGCTTCGAAGTGGCGCGGAGGTTCCCGGGTTGAGAACAGGCTGGCTCCTCAGTTCCTTCAGTTCCCTGATCTTGGCGCTGACCTTCGTCCTGGCCTTCCGCTTCCCGGGCGCCCTGGGCGGCTGGCTGGAACCGGCCATGGCCCTGCTCTTCCCGCTGCTGCTGCTGGACGGGCTGTTCAAGGGCCGCCACGCCTTCTGGACCTGGGCGACCCTGGTGGCCGGCCTCGTCCTCCTCTACCTCTGGGTGCCCCAGACCCTGGCCAGCAAGGGCGGCCTGCCCTTTGGCGCTGCCCTCCTGGGCATGGGCCTGCTGAGCCTCTGGGAAGCCACGGGACTCTGGGTGGTGGCCGCGGGCTCGCGCTGGATGTTCCGCCGCACGGGCGCCTTGGGCGCCGCCCTGGCTGCGGGCCTGCTCCTCCTGGCCTGGGAGACCTGGGGCTTCCATGTCTATCCCTGGACCTGGGGCGCCGCCTTCGGCGCCCTGCCCTGGACCGCCCGCTCGGCCGCCTTTCTCGGCGCCTCGGGCCTCTCCGCCCTGGCCTGGGGCACCGGCGCCTGGACGGCGGCCGTCCTGGCCGGGGGTGGCTCTCCCCGCCGCGCCCTGGCGGGTCCGGGCCTGGCCCTGGGCTTCTTCATCCTGGCCGGAGGTCTCTGGTACCTGCTGCCCCGGGAGGCGCCCCGCAGCCTGGACGTGGCGGTCATCCAGCCCAACTTTCCGGCGGGCCTGCGCTGGGCCGGCATGGAAGCCGAGATGTGGCAGCGCAGCGACGCGCTGCTGAAGGCCCGGGGCTGGCCCAGGTCCGGACGCGCCACCCTGCTGCTCTGGCCCGAGAGCTCGGTCCTGGGCCGGGATGACCGGCAGCCCGATCCGCGCCTCCAATCCGAAGCCGCCTCCCGCGGCGTGGCCTGGCTCTTCGGCACCGAAGGCGGTCTCTTCAACCTGGTCCGGGGCGAGGCACCGGGCCGCCCCACCTTCCTCCTCGCCAAGACGGAGCCCATGCCCTTCGGAGAGCGCATGCCCGGGCCGGCCCCGGTCCGCCATTGGCTGGATCAGCGCCTGGGCTTCCTCTCCCAGGAGCCGGGCGAGTTGACCGCCGACTGCGCCTTCGCCGTGCCCACCCCTGCGGGGGACATCCGGGTCCACCCCCTGATCTGCAGCGAGGCCCTGCTGCCCGGACGCACCCGCCGGGGCCTGACCCTGGGCCATGCGGACCTGCTGAGCAACCACACCAACGACGGCTGGTTCGATCGCAGCGTCGCCACGGACCTGCACGCGGTCCAGATCCGCCTGCGGGCCGTGGAGCTGGGCGTGCCCCTGGTGCGCGCCACGCTGTCAGGGAAGTCCGGCCTCTTCCGGGAGGACGGCCGCTTCGAGCTCTGGGGCGAGCCGCTCACGGAGGGCGCCCAGGCCGTGGAGCTCCAGTGGCGGCCGGTGCGCACCCCGCTGCGCTCGGCGTGGTTCCTGCCCATCCTGGTGGCCGGACTAGTCTCCGGATGCCTCCTGCTAGGATGGAAGGCCCACTCCCGGACCCCCTGATGAACCGCGATTTCCTCGTACCCGAGCCATTGGCGACGCCCCACGGCACCGTGGCCTTCTTCGACGAGACCTGGACGGTGGATCCGCGGGAGCTGCAGATCTTCTTCCAGGCCGAGGAGGTCTACTGGACCGCCTACCGGACCGTCGAGCAGTGGCGCCGCCTGCTGGCCTGCTCACGGATGCTGACGGCCCGGCTGGTCCCCGAGGGCCACATGGGGGGCCGCCTGGTGGGGGCCACCCGCCTCTGGTCGGACCATGCCTACGAAGCCAAGCTCTACGACGTGGTGGTGGCTCGGGACCTCATGAACTTCGGGGTGGCCTCGGAGCTGGTGAAGTGGGCCCTGCGCCACCCCTGGGTGGGCGAGGTCCACCGCTTCGTCCTCGAGACCCGGGACGCCACGGAGTTCTACCCCCGCTTCGGCTTCCAGCCGGGCCATGACGTGGAGAGCTTCCACATGCGCGTGAAGACCGCCGACCTCCAGGCCCGGGGGCTCCGATGAGCGACACCATGCCCGGCCTGGCCGAGACCGCCCTCCAGCCCCTCATCCTGGCCAGCGGCAGCCCCCGGCGGCGCCACTGGCTCGAGGCCATGCGCATCCCCTTCGAGTTGCAGGCGCCCCAGGTGGACGAGACGCCCCTGCTGGATGAGGATCCCTCCGACCTGGTGCTGCGCCTGGCCGAGCTCAAGGCCGAGGTCATCGCCGCCCGGAACCCCGGGCGCTGGGTCATGGCCGCCGACACCACCGTGGCCGTGGACCACCACACCCTGAACAAGCCCGTGGACGTGGAGGACGCGGTGCGGATGCTCAGCCTCATCCAGGGCCGGGCCCACCAGGTGCACACCGGCTTCTGCCTGCAGCGCAACGAAGTCATCCACAGCTTCGTGGACACGGCCCAGGTCTTCTTCCGCCCCCTGACCGAGGCGCAAATCCGCTGGTACGTCGGCACCCGCGAGCCCATGGACAAGGCCGGGGCCTACGCCATCCAGGGCATCGGGGCCCTGTTCATCGAGGCGGTGCAGGGGAGCTTTTCCACCGTCATGGGGCTCCCCGTGGAGCGGATGGGGGCCCTGTTCGGCCACCTGGGCCTGCTGAGGCCCTGGATGGGATTTCCGAAAACCTGACGGATTTACTAGGTGATTCGGAGTGCAGTCCTGGAGGAAATCGTCCTTTCGGACGAGGCGAAAATAGACCACCCCAAAATCCACTTAATTCGCTGGAAATCCCTCAGAAAAAATAGGTAAACATTCGCGATGCCATACCCTATCATCGTGATCTGCGACACAACTTGCCGAGTTGTCGCCCTGGGGTGGAAGCCCTCGGTTTAGGTAGTGTCTGAAAATTTTTTTAGACATGGTTGAATCCACGCCCACCAGCGGATTCGCCTGGGGTCCGGGGATCCCCCCCAGACCTGATCGACCCGCCATTCCCGATCCGTTCCACCGAAACACCGTTCCCTGATGGCCTCCTCCCGAGCCAGCGCTTTCCAAGGGGTTGTGCATGCACCGATTCGACCAGGCCTTCCGCTTCGTCCTGCCGGCCGCGGCCGTGGCGGTCCTGGCCACGGTCCTCAGCGTGGGCTGGTTCACCCAGCCGGACCGCTTCGCCAAGGGCTACGCCCCCGAGCAGCCCATCCCTTTTTCCCACGAGCTCCACGCCGGCACCCTCCGGATCCAGTGCCAGTACTGCCATTCCGGGGTGGACAAGTCCCGGAGCGCAGGGATTCCCAGCGTGGACCTCTGCATGGACTGCCACAAGGTCACCAAGGTGGACCGGCCCGCCATCCAGAAGCTGACCGAGATCGCCAAGACCGGCGCCCCCCTCGCCTGGCAGCGGGTCCACAGCCTTCCCGACCACGTCTTCTTCGACCACCGGCCCCATGTGAACGCCGGCATCGCCTGCCAGAGCTGCCACGGCGAGGTCCAGACCATGAAGGTCATCACCCGCGAGATGGGCATGCGCATGGGCAACTGCCTGGGTTGCCACCGGGACCCCCACGCGGCCCTGCCGCCAGGTTCGAAGATCACCAGGGGCGCCGAGCACTGCGCCGCCTGCCACCGCTAGGAGCCCGACCATGGCCGACACCCCCCGGAAGCCGATCGTGGAACGCGCCACGGCCCTGCTGGCCGGCCCCTTCCTCCTGGGCCGCCGCGCCCTGAGCCTCGTGCTGGCCCCCCTCCAGGAAGCTCCGGCCGAGGTGCCGGCGCCCGCTGTCTCCCGTCTCACCCTCACGCCCCCCGATCACGCCATCAAGCGCCGCGGATGACCCGATGAAGACACGACTCCCCGAACACGGCCCCCTCGAGACCCCCCGCTTCTGGCGCACCCTCGAAGAGCGCATCGAGACACCCGAAGCCCAGGCCGCGGCCCACGACGAGTTCCTGCCCGGCGCAGGCCCCGGCGCCTTTGACGATGTCCATGGCCTGCCCGTCCAGAGCGGCTTCTCCCGCCGGGACTTCCTGGGCCTGGTGAGCGCCACCGCGGCCCTGGCCGCCACCGTCGCCTGCGATCGCAAGGGGCAAGGCACCGTGGTGCCCTACACCAAGCGCCCGGTGGAGGTCGTGCCCGGTGTGGCCAACTACTACGCCAGCGCCACCCACGAGGGCCGCCGGGTCTATCCCGTCCTCGTGAAGACGCGGGAGGGCCGGCCCATCCACCTCACGGGCAACGACGAGCACCCCGGCGTGAAGGGCAAGACCAGCCCCCGCACCCTGGCCGACGTGCTGCGCCTCTATGACCCCGACCGGCTCCGGGCCCCCAAGGCCGAGGGCCGGACCACCAACTGGGCCGAGGTCGAGGGCCAGCTCCACAGTGCCCTGCGCGCCTCCAAGTCCTCGGGCAAGGCCGTGCTGCTGGTCTCCCCAGCCCTGGTCTCCCCCAGCCGCAAGGCCCTGCTGGCGGACCTCAAGGCCGCCCTGCCCACCCTGGAGCACATGGCCTATGAACCCGCCGCGGGCGACGCCGCTGAGGAGGCCGCCAAGGCCAGCTTCGGCCAAGCCGTGGAGCTGCTGCCCCGTCTCGACAAGGCCAAGGTCATCCTCTCCCTGGGGGCCGACTTCCTCAATGGCGACGACCCCGAGGCGCTCGCCGCCTGGGGCGCCAAGCGCCGACTCAAGAACGCCAAGGAGGAGATCAACCGCCTGTGGGCCCTGGAGGGTCCCCTCACCCTGACGGGGACCAACGCGGACCAGCGCGTGCCGGTCCCGCCTTCGCGGCTGGGCGCCATCGCCTTCGCCCTGGCGAAGGAACTGGCAGGCAAGGGGGTTCCCCTTCCTGCCGGCACGGACCTGGCCGGGATTTCGGCGGGCACGCCCGCGGAAATCCCGGCCGCCACCTGGGCCCACCTGGTGAAGGATCTCAAAGCCGCCGGCCGGAATGCCGTGGTGCTCTGCGGCGCCCAGATGCCCGCCGAGGCCCATCAGGCCGCGCACCTGCTGAACGCCATGCTGGGTTCCGAGGGCGTGGCCCTGCATGCCGCGGAGCCCCTCGCCACGGTCCGGGACCTGGACAGCGCCGTGCAGGCCATGGCCGAGGGCCGCTATGCCGCCGCGATCTTCTGGGACGTGAACCCCGCCTTCACCTTCCCGAAGGCCTCGGCCTGGAAGCAGGCCGTGGCCAAGGTGCCCTTCCGCGCCTGGATCGGCCAGGTGGAGGACGAGACCTCGGCCCACTGCCAGGTCCTGCTGCCCGAGAGCCACTGGCTGGAGAGCTGGGGCGACTTCGGCACCCCGGGCGCCGCCGTCCTCCAGCAGCCCACCGTGGGCACCCTCTATGACACCCGCCAGGGTGAGGATGTCCTCCTCGGCGTGCTCAAGGCCCTCGGCGCTCCGGCCCCGGACGGCTACCACGCCTACCTGAAGGCCCGCTGGCAGAAGAACCTGCCCGCCACCACGTCCTTCGAACAGGCCCTCCACGACGGCCTGGTGAAAGCCGAGGACAAGGCCGCCGACCTGTCCATCAAGTCGGCCTTCAAGGGGGCCTCCGTGGCCGCCGCCGCGAAGAAGGCCGCCGCGTCCCGGACCGAAGGCCTGGAGCTGGTGCTCGTCCCGGGCTTCGCCACCCATGACGGCCGCCACGCCAACAACAGCTGGCTGCAGGAGACCCCCGATCCCCTCACCAAGATGACCTGGGACAACCCGCTGGCCGTGTCCGTTCAAGACGCGCAGGCCCTGGGCATCCAGGAGGGTGACTGGGTCAGCCTCAGCCTCGGCGACACCACCCTGCGCCTTCCCGCGGTCCTCCAGCCCGGCCAGGCCAGGGGCGTGCTCACGCTGGCCCTGGGCTACGGCCGCGGCACCGGCGGCGTCGCCAAGGGCGTGGGCGTGAACGCCTTCCCCCTCCTGGGCCTGGATCCGGCCAGCGCCAACCTCCGTCCCGGTGTCCGCCTCGCGAAGGCCGGCGGCAGGAAGGAGCTCTCCCGCACCCAGAGCCACCACCGCATGGAGGGCCGCGACATCGTGCGCTCGCTCACCATGGACGAGTACGAGCACAACCCCCAGGGCCACCACCACGTGCCCGAGCTGGTCACCCTCTACGAGGACCAGAAGTTCCCCGACCACAAGTGGGGCATGGTCATCGACCTGGCCGCGTGCACGGGCTGTTCCGCCTGCGTGGTCGCCTGCCAGTCCGAGAACAACGTGCCGGTGGTGGGCCCTGAGCAGGTGGCCCGGGGCCGCGAAATGCACTGGATCCGCATCGACCGCTACTACGAGGGCGAGCTGGAGAACCCCAAGGTGGTGCACCAGCCCATGCTGTGCCAGCACTGCGACAACGCGCCCTGCGAGAACGTGTGCCCCGTGAACGCCACCAACCACAGCCCGGACGGCCTCAACCAGATGGCCTACAACCGCTGCGTGGGCACCCGCTATTGCGCCAACAACTGCCCCTACAAGGTGCGCCGCTTCAACTTCCTGGAGTACACCGCCTACAAGACCGAGCCCGAGACCCTGGTGAACAACCCGGAGGTCACCGTGCGCCCTCGCGGCGTCATGGAGAAGTGCTCCTTCTGCGTGCAGCGCATCAACGACGTGAAGATCCGGGCCAAGGGCGAGGGGCGCAGCATCCTCGACGGCGAGATCACCACGGCCTGCATGGCCGGCTGCCCCGCCGACGCCATCGTCTTCGGCGACCTGAAGGATCCCAAGAGCAAGGTCGCCCAGCTGGTGGCCGCCAGCCGGGCCTACCGGGTCCTGGAGGAGGTCGGCGCCAAGCCGGCCATCACCTACCTGGCCGACCTGAAGAACCCCGCTGCCGACGCCACCGTGGGAGGTCATCATGCGCACTGACGCCGCGAACGCCGGCGCCATTCCCGAGGCCCTGCTGGAGCCCGCCCTCACCGTGGGCAAGGTCACCCCCGGCAGCCTCGACGACCAGGTGCTGGCCTTTCCCGAGACCAAGCCCCCGAAACAGTGGTACATCGGCCTGGCCATCACCCTGACGGCCCTCTTCATCGGACTCGGCTTCATCGGCTACACCTTCGTCACCGGCATCGGCGCCTGGGGCAACAACAGCCCCGTGTTCTGGGCCTTCGACATCATCAATTTCGTGTTCTGGGTGGGCATCGGCCACGCCGGAACCCTGATCTCGGCCATCCTCTTCCTCTTCCGCAAGCGCTGGCGCAACGCCATCGCGCGCTTCGCGGAGGCCATGACGATCTTCGCGGTCATGTGCGCCGTGATTTTCCCCCTCATCCACGTGGGGCGGCCTTGGCTGGCCTACTGGCTCTTCCCCTACCCGAACCAGCGCGCCCTCTGGACCAACTTCCGCTCCCCGCTCCTGTGGGACGTCTTCGCGGTGAACACCTACTTCTCCGTGTCCCTGATGTTCTGGTACCTGGGCCTGATCCCCGACATCGCCTCCATGCGCGACCGGACCACCAGCAAGCTGCGCAAGCTCATCTACACGGTCCTGTCCCTGGGCTGGCGCGGCGCGGCGACCCACTGGCAGCACTACGAGAAGGCCTACCTGCTGCTGGCGGGCCTCGCCACGGGCCTCGTGCTCTCCGTCCACTCCGTGGTGAGCTTCGATTTCGCCACCTCGGTGGTGCCCGGCTGGCACATGACCATCTTCCCGCCCTACTTCGTGGCGGGCGCCATCTTCGCCGGCTTCGCCATGGTGGTCATCGTGCTGGTGGTGGTGCGCGAGACCATGCAGTTGAAGAACCTCATCACGGAGCGCCACCTGGACGTGATGAACAAGGTGATCCTCGCCATGAGCTGCATCATGGGCTACAGCTACATGATGGAGGGCTTCACGGCCTGGTACTCGATGAACGAGTTCCTCCACCACGGTTTCATGAACATCATCAGCGGCACCTACGGCTGGGCAGGCTGGCTCACCATCAGTTGCAATATCCTCATCCCCCAGATCCTCTGGTTCAAGAAGGCCCGCACCAGCTACTTCTGGATGATCCTGGTGGCCCTGGGCGTCACCGTGGGCATGTGGTTCGAGCGCTTTGTGATCATCGTGATCTCCCTGCACCAGGACTTCCTGCCCTCGGCCTGGCGGATCTACAAGCCCACCATGGTGGACTTCGGGATCCTGCTGGGCACCTTCGGCCTCTTCTTCACGATGGTCCTCCTCTTCGCCCGGGTGCTGCCGGTCATCGCCACCACCGAGGTGAAGGCCATCCTGCCGGACGCGCAGCCCTCTCACCATGGAGACGACCACCATGCCTGAGACGACCTCCAAGCCTCAGCAGTCCTTCGCCGTCCTTGGCATCTTCGACACGCCCGATGCCCTGATGGCGGCCATCCCCAAGGCCCGGGCCGCCGGGCTCGGCACCGTCGAGGCCTACACGCCCTATCCCATCCACGGCATCGACGAAGCCCTGGGCCTGCGGAAGTCGCCCCTGGGCGGCATGGTGCTGGTCATGGGCATCATCGGCGCTCTCACCGCCCTCGGCTTCCAGTACTGGATCAGCGCCATCGACTACCCCATCATCACCGGCGGCAAGCCCGCCGGCTCCTGGGAAGCCTTCATCCCCATCATGTTCGAAGTGACGGTGCTCTTCGCCACCTTCACGGCCGGCCTCGGGATGCTGTTCCTGCTCAACAAGCTGCCCTTCTTCGGGCATCCGGTGCTGTCCTCGAAGGCCATCGCGAGCATCACCCGCGACCGCTACGCCCTGGCCCTGGAGGCCGAGGGCGAGGGCTTCGACAGCGCGGCCGCCGCCCAGGCCCTGCGCGACGCGGGTGCCGTCGAGGTGGAGGCCTTGCCGGCCCCCGACCGCAGCCCCTTCCTCACCAGCGACTTCATCCTGCGCACCCTGGGCGGCATCTTCGTGGCCTGCCTGGTGTCCGGGGTGGCGATGTACACCCTCACGAAGTGGTTCCCCCTGCTGAAGCCCATGGTCTACATGCAGGACCAGCCCCGTCTCAATGCCCAGAAGGCCTCCGCCTTCTTCAAGGATGGCCACGGCATGCAGAAGCCCGTGCCCGGCACCGTGGCCCGGGGCTACCTGCCCACCGCCACGGGAACCCAGGAGGCGGCTGCCGGCCTGGTCAATCCCCTGCCCCGCACGCCTGAGGTCTTCGCCGTGGGCAAGAAGGTCTTCTCGAACCGCTGCGAGGTCTGCCATGGCGCTGTCGGCAATGGCTCGGGTAGCCTGACCTCGGCCTATGGCGCCAAGGCGGCGAACCTGCAGTCCCAGCAGTTCCGGGACTACCCGGACGGCAAGATCTACTGGGCCATCGTCAACGGGAAGAATGCCATGCCCTCCCACGCCCCCTACCTCTCCGAGCGGGAGCGCTGGGCCGTGGTGCACTACGTGCGCGCCCTGCAGCGCGCCCAGAACGCCAAGGACGAGGACCTCAAGGTGGTCACCCCATGAGCCAGAACAAGAACGCCTCCCCCCTGATCTGGGCCGCCACCGCGCTCGGCGCCCTGGGCGTCGCCGGCACCTATGCCGCGGCCGGCCCCGAGCGGTTCTGGGCCAACTGGCTCCTCTGGTTTGTCCTCATGTTCACCCTGGCCCTGGGCTCCCTCTTCATCGTGGCCCTCGAGCACCTGGTGAGCGCCCGCTGGAGCGTGGCCCTGCGCCGCGTCCCCGAACGCCTGGCCACCCTGCTGCTGCCCGCCATCCTCGTGGGCCTCATCGCCCTGGGCGCCGTGCCCGTGCTCTACCCCGGCGCGCGGCCCGAGGCGGCCCACCATCCCATCCTCGCCGGCAAGGCCTTCTGGCTGAGCCTGCCCTTCTTCTCCGCGCGCAGCCTGGTCGCCTTCGGCCTCTGCCTGCTGGGCCTGGCCGTGCTGGTGGGCGGTTCCCTGAAGCAGGACGGCACCAAGGACCCCGCCTTCAACCTTCGGGCCCGGAAGTTCGCCCCGGCTTTCATGGCCATCTTCGCCCTGGTCATCACCCTCATCGCCTTCGACTGGATCTCGGGACTCACCCCCGAGTGGTACAGCGATATCTTCGGCGTCTATGTCTTCGCCGGCGCCTTCCTCAGCGGGCTGGCGGCCACGGCGCTCTCGGTGCTCTACCTCCAGGACCAGAACCGGCTGGAGGGCGTGAAGGGCGACCACCTCTACAACCTGGGCGCCTTCCTCTTCGGCTTCACCGTGTTCTGGTCCTACATCGGCTTCGCCCAGTACATGCTGATGTGGTACGCGAACCTGCCCGACGAGGTCATCTGGTACAAGGTCCGCCTGGCGGGTGCCTGGCGCGCCATCACCATCGCCCTGGCCTTCCTGCACTTCATCCTGCCCTTCTTCGCCCTGGTGACCCGGGATTCGAAGAAGGACCCCCGCCGCCTGCGCCGCGTGGCCCTCCTGATGCTCGGCGCCCACGTGCTGGACATGTACTGGCTCATCTTCCCCGCGCTCGGCGCCAAGCCGCTCTTCTCCTGGCCCGAGCTTAGCTTCGCCCTCTTCTTCATCGGCGGGATGCTCCTCTGGGTCCGCGGCGCCATGCAGAAGGGCGAGGACATGCCCGTCGGCGATCCCTTCCTCCGTGAGGGCCTGGAGTTCCGGCTATGAAGCTCAACGACTACCTCTCCCCCGAGGAGCTGAAGCGCCTCGCCTCCGCCCTCCTGGTGGTGCTGGGCTTCATCGCCATCGCCGCCTTCTTCGGCTTCACTGTGGTCCCCGGCCTGCGCTACCAGGCCCACACCACAGACGCCTCGGTCCAGGCCGTGCAGGGCGAGACCGGCTGGCTGGATCCCACCGAGTACCCCGCCGTGCCCCGCGAGGTCATCCCCCCCATCGACCCCAAGACGGTCATGACGCCCAACCCCGAGCTGCTGGCCCGGGGCAAGGCCCTCTTCGACCAGAACTGCGCCACCTGCCATGGCGCGGAAGGCAAGGGCGATGGTGCCGCCGGCAAGGGGCTCAACCCCAAGCCCCGCAACTTCGCCGAGAAGGCGGGCTGGAAGAACGGCACCCGGGTGGAGGACATCTACAAGACCCTGGAGGAAGGCATCAAGGGCAGTTCCATGGTGTCCTACAACTACCTGCGCAAGAGGGACCGCATGGCCCTGGTGCATGTGGTGCAGGCCATGGGCGCCTTCGACCACGGCGCCAGCGATCCCAAGGCCCTCGCCAACCTGGAGAAGCTCTTCTCCGGCGCGGGCGAGGTGATCCCCAACCGCATCCCCGTGAGCCGGGCCGTGACGGTCCTCTGCCGCGAATACGCCGAGTCCCATCCCCAGCCCGCCCCTTCAACCATCCGCTGATCCCATGACCAAGCCATCGCTTCGACAGCTCCTCCTCGCCTTCACGCTCTCGGCCCTGGCTGTGAGCGCGGGCGCCCAGCAGGCCCAGGCCCCGGCCTCGGCCACAGCACCGGCCTTCACCCCCGAAGAAGTGGGCATCAACGAGAAGCTGGGGGCCACCATTCCCCTCGATCTCGAGCTGAAGGATGAGGAGGGCAGATCCGTCACCCTCCGGCAGCTCATCGACAAGCCCACCATCCTAACCCTCAACTACTTCCGCTGCGCTGGCATCTGCACCCCCCAGCTGGGCGGCGTGGCCGAGGTGCTGAACCGCACCGAGGCCGTACCCGGCCGGGATTTCCAGGTCCTCACCGTGAGCTTCGACGAGCGGGACGAGCCCGAGGTCGCGGCCCAGAAGCGCACCAACTACCTCGGCGAGATCAAGCGCCCCTTCCCACCCGCCGCATGGCGCTTCCTCACCGGCTCCGGAGCGGCGACGAAGGCCCTGGCTGACGCCGTGGGCTTCCGCTTCAAGCGCGACAAGGACGACTTCATCCACGCCGCCGCCATCATCTTCATCAGCCCCAAGGGCCAGGTGACCCGCTACATGTACGGCACCACCTACCTGCCCGCCGATCTCCAGCTGGCGGCCCAGGAGGCCGCCCGCGGCGAAGCCCAGCCCACCATCAACAAGTTCCTGAAGTTCTGTTTCAGCTATGACCCCGTCGGGCGCAGGTACGTCCTGAACACCACCAGCATCGGCGCCGCCATCACCATCCTGGCGGCCGCGATCTTCGTGTTCACGCTCACCCGGAAGGGGCGCAGGACCCGGTCAGAGGAGGCTCAATGAGCACGCATGCATCCACGGCACAGCCGAGCTACCTGGTGGACACCGGGGCGCGGAAGGGCCTGATGGCCTGGCTGACCACCACGGACCACAAGCGCATCGGTCTGCTCTATCTCTACTCCATGATCACGTTCTTCTTCGTGGGGGTGGGCATCGGCTTCGTCATGCGCCTGGTGCAGCTGACCACCTTCCAGAAGCTCATCAGTGCCCAGACCTACAACGCCCTGTTCACGGTCCACGGCGTGATCATGATCTTCCTGTTCGTGGTGCCGGGCCTGCCGGCCATCTTCGGGAACTTCTTCCTGCCCATCCTGATCGGCGCCAAGGATGTCTCCTTCCCTAGGCTGAACCTGGCCTCCTGGTACTTCTTCGTGGCCGGCGCCATCCTGGCTGTGCTCTCGCTCTTCACGGGCGGCGGCGCGCCGGACACGGGCTGGACCTTCTATGCGCCCTTCAGCCTGAAGACGGGCACCAACGTGAGCCTGGCGGTCTTCGCCGCCTTCGTGCTGGGCTTCTCCTCCATGCTCACGGGCATCAACTTCATCACCACCATCCACCGCCTGCGGGCGCCGGGCATGAAGTGGTTCCGCATGCCGCTGATGTGCTGGGCCCTGTACTCCACGGCCTGGATCCAGCTGCTGGCCACCCCCATCGTGGCCATCACCCTGGTGCTGGTCATCCTGGAGCGCTTCTTCGGCATCGGCATCTTCGATCCGTCCAAGGGCGGCGATCCCCTCCTCTATCAGCATCTCTTCTGGATCTACTCGCACCCGGCGGTCTATATCATGATCCTGCCGGCCATGGGAGCCATCTCCGAGATCCTGCCCACCTTCACCAAGCGCCCCATCTTCGGCTACAAGGCCATCGCCTTCAGCTCCATGTCCATCGCGGCCGTGGGCAGCCTCGTGTGGGCCCATCACATGTTCACCTCCGGCATGAGCGCCACGGCCAACATGGTCTTCTCGCTGCTCACGATGGTCGTGGCCGTGCCCAGCGCCATCAAGGTCTTCAACTGGGTGAGCACCCTCTACAAGGGCAGCATCGACTTCCAGCCCCCCCTGCTCTTCACGCTGACCTTCATCTTCCTGTTCTGCATCGGCGGCCTCACCGGCGTCATGCAGGGGGCCCTGGCCCTCAACGTGCACATCCACGACACCTACTTCATCGTGGGCCACTTCCACTACGTGATGTTCGGCGGCACGGGCATGGCGCTCTTTGCGGCCCTGCTCTACTGGTTCCCCAAGATGTGGGGAAAGATGTATTCCAAGAAGGCCATCTATGCCTCCTGGTTCCCCATGTTCATCGGCTTCAACATGCTGTATTTCGGCATGATGATCCTCGGCATGATGGGCATGCCCCGCCGCTACTACGTGCACCTGCCCCAGTTCCACACCATGCACGTGGTGGCCACCGTGGGCAGCTGGCTGCTGATCCTCGGGCTGGTCATGTTCTTCGGCACGCTGCTCTACGCGATCTTCAAGGGCGAGAAGGCCGAGGACAACCCCTGGGGCGGCGTGACGCTGGAGTGGACCATCCCCAGCCCGCCTCCGCTGGAGAACTTCGAGGAGATCCCCACCGTCACCCACGGCCCCTACCACTTCGAGCAGCAGGAGGCGAAATCATGAGCGGGCACGTTCATCGTGACGACTTCGGGTCGCGCCTGGGCATGTGGCTGTTCCTGGTCACGGAGATGGTCCTCTTCGGCGGGCTCTTCATCGGCTACTCCTACATGCGATACCGCTACCCCGCCGAATTCCACCACGGCGGCGGCGAGCTGAACGCCACGCTGGGCATCATCAATACCCTGGTCCTGCTCACCAGCAGCCTCACGGTGGTGCTGGCCATCGTGGCCATCCAGCGGGCCGAGAAGAAGCGGGCCATGGCCTTCCTGGGTACCACCCTGGCCCTCGGCCTCACCTTCCTGGTGATCAAGGGTTTCGAGTGGGGCGCGAAGTTCCACCACGGGATCTATCCCAACTCCCACCACCTGGCCACCCTGCCCCCCGGGGAACAGGTCTTCTTCGGCCTCTACTTCACGATGACCGGCCTGCACGGCGTCCACGTCATCGTGGGCCTCGGCCTGCTCAGCGTCATGCTCTGGTGGGTGGCCACCGACCGCGTCCGGCAGGACCGCTACGTCCACCTGGAGAACAGCGGCCTCTACTGGCACCTGGTGGACGTGATCTGGATCTTCCTCCTCCCGCTGTTCTACCTGGCCGCCTGATGTTTTCTCCGGGGGTCCCGCGCTGCGCGCACACCCCCGGGCCCCCACCTCGCCTCCAGCCAAGCTGGAAGCTCGGTCCGAGGATCCCCCATGAGTGAAACCCTCCATTCCCCAGAAGCCCACGCCGAGCACCCCGGCTATGGCACCTTCATCAAGATCTGGTTGATCCTGGTGGTCCTCACCGGCTGCCTGGTGGGGGTCAGCCACCTGGGCCAGACAGCTGCCGTGTGGGGCCTTCTCACGCTGACGCCCCTGAAGGCCGGGCTGGTCTTCTACTACTTCATGCACCTGAAATATGAGGGGCCGCTGTTCAAGGTCGTGGTCCTGGTCACCCTGGGCACCCTGCTGATCTTCTTCGCCCTGCTGTTCTCCGACGTCGCTTTCCGCTGAGGCTCCCATGGACTGGATGAACCAAGCCGCCGTATCGGCCCAGAAGTCCGACGCGGTCTTCTTCTACGTGTTCGGGCTGTCGGTGGTCTTCCTGATAGGCATCACGGCGCTGATGATCTACTTCGTGGTGCGCTACAACAAGAAGCGCCACCCGAAGGCCGAGCAGATCGATGGCCACGTGGGCCTCGAGATCGTCTGGACCGTCATCCCCCTCGTGATGTTCCTGTCGATCTTCTACTACGGCTGGACCAACTACGAGTACATGAACCAGGCCCCCCGGGACGCCATGGCCGTGAAGGTGACCGCCCGCCAGTGGAGCTGGTCCTTCGAGTACCCCAACGGCAAGCAGAGCCGCGTGCTCTTCGCCCCCCTGGGCAAGCCCATGAAGATGGAGGTCCGCAGCGCCGACGTGGTGCACGGGTTCTTCGTGCCCTCCTTCCGCATCAAGATCGACGCCGTGCCCAGCCGCACCACCAGCACCTGGTTCCAGGCCACCAAGGCCGGCTCGTACGACATCGAGTGCACGGTCATCTGCGGCGTGGACCACAGCCTCATGCTGAGCAAGGTCATCGTCGTTCCCGAAGAGGAGTTCAAGGCCTGGTACTTCGGCGGCGAAGATGCCCCCGAGCCCGGCAAGAGCTTCCGCGCCACCGAGGCCCATCCCGACCTCAAGGACATGCCCCAGGGGCTGGCAGTGCTGACGGCCAAGGGCTGCCTCGCCTGCCACTCCGTGGACGGCAAGCCCAAGGTGGGCCCCACCCTGAAGGCCCTCTACGGCCGGGAGGAGCAGATCCTCATGGCGGGCGCCATGAAGGTCGTCCAAGTGGATGACGCCTACCTGCGCCGGTCCATCACGGATCCCACGGGCCAGGTGGTCCGGGGCTACCCGAACGCCATGCCCCAGACCCAGCTCACGGAGCAGGAGCTGAACGACGTCGTGCGCTACATCAAGACCTTGAATTAGGAGCGTACCCTTGAGCGTGGCCGCCCTTCCCGCCCCGAAATCCCACCCGGTCTCCACCTTCCTGGAACTGACCAAGCTCCGGATCTCGGGCGCCTCCACCTTCACCGCGGCGGCGGGCTACGTGGCCTTCCTGCGCGGGGCGGACCTGGGCCTGGTGACGACGCTCCTGGGCATCCTGCTGCTGGCCATGGGCAGCAGCGCCCTGAACGAAGTGCAGGAGCACCGCTTCGACGCCCTGATGCCCCGCACGGCGAACCGGCCCATCCCCCGGGGGGATCTGTCCCCGGCCCAGGCCACGGTCATCGCCACCGTGATGGCCGTCTGCGGCTTCCTGGTGCTGTGGCTCGCCCACAACCTCACCTCGGCCCTGCTGGGGGCCCTGGCCCTGGGCTGGTACAACGGTTTCTACACGCCCCTGAAGCGCGTCAGCGCCTTCGCCGTGGTACCCGGCTCCCTCATCGGCGCCCTGCCCCCCGCCATCGGCTGGACCGCCGCCGGCGGTAGCGCGGCGGATCCCTCGGTGCTGGCCCTCGCCTTCGTCTTCTTCATCTGGCAGGTGCCCCACTTCTGGCTGCTGGTGGGCCTCCACGCCGAGGGCTACGAGGAGGCCGGCTACCCCACCCTGGTGAGCGTCTTCGGCCGGCCCCGGCTTTCGCGCCTCACCTTCACCTGGACCTGCGGCACGGCCGCCGCCTGCGGCCTCCTGCCCCTGTTCCGGGTGCTGGTGTCCTGGCCCGCGGAGGCCATGCTCGGCCTCGGTGCTGTCTGGCTCATCGCGGGCTCGCTGCCCCTGCTGCGGCCGGCCCAGGACGCAGCCCTCTACCGACGCGTCTTCATGAACATCAACCTCTTCGCCCTGGTGCTTACAGCGGCCGTGATCCTGGATCCCTTCTTCGCCCGCTAGGCCGCGGCAGGGGCTGCGGTACACTGCCGCCCATGCCCACCCAGCGCCGCTCCGAAGCCCCGAGGGTCCGCCCATGGACATGACGCGGTTCCTCGGCACGCACCGCTACACCTGGCTCATGGAACTGGGCCAGGGGGAGGGCTGCTCCTGGCACCTCATGCGACGCGACCTGGACGGCACCCGCTTTCTCGCCCAGGTCTGGTCGCCCCTGCCCTCGGACCGCGACCTCGACCACATCCGCGACACCTTCCTCGCGCGCTTCCTGGACGCGACGCCTCTCGATCCCGTCCTCAGCCACCTCGGCTTCGACGGGGAACAGGCCTGGTACCTCCAGGCGATCCACGGCACGCCCCTGTCGCGACTCTGGGCCGGCTGGGGCGAGGGCCAGCGCGCAGCCCTGCAGGCCCACCTCGCCCAGCAGCTCGCCTTGGATCTCCACCCCCGCTTCCTGCACCCGGAGGCCATCACATTCCGGCCCGGACTCACCCAGATCCCCCGGGTGATCGGCAAGGCGCCCTGGGGTCCCGAGGTGGTGGCTGGCTTCCTGCCCCAGACGGCGCCTGCGCCGGCCCTCTCCGAGGACCTGCCCTGGGAGCACCCGCGGGACCTCTCCGAACCCATCGCCCGCCCCCTTCGGGGCCGCGGCCAGGAACTGCCCTACCTCAAATCCCTCATGCTGGGCTTCAGCGCGCCCATCCCCATGGAGCGCATCGTCCTCCTCCAGGGCGAGGAGGGCGTGGGAAAGGAGCACCTGGCCGCCTTCGCCTGCGCAGTGGCGGAAGGGGAGGGGATCTGGGTCCACCACCTGGCCGCCTCCGCCGACGAGACCGCGGGACGGTTCCTGGGCCGCCTCCTGGAAGCCCTGCTCGGCGGCAGCGAGGTGGATTTCTACGCCGAGCGGCCCGAGGCCGCCAAGGCCCTCTCCCTGCGGGTCCAGGCCTTCGCCTTCCTCACCGGCGGCCGCCACGTGAACGGCCAGGAGGCAGGGCCCGAGCCGGAGGAGGTCCGGGCGGCCCTGGAGGCCCTGGACTTCGCGGGCCTCCTGCATCCCCGCCTCATCCATCTGTCGGGCCTGGACCGGGCCACCCCCGGCGTGCTCACCCTCATCCGGGAGCTGGTCCACGCCTCCGCCCTGCCCTGGCTGCTCTCCCTGACCACGGGCGCCCAGGGGGCGGGGCTCAAGCCCCTCATCACCCAGCTGCGCGGCGAGGCCACGGCGGCCCTGGTGGGCGTGAACCGTCTGGAGGACGAGGACCTGCGCCTGGTGCTGGAGGACCTGCTCGGGCAGCACGACCTGCCCGAGGCCTTCCGCCACGACCTCATCACCCAGAGCCTGGGCAATCCGGGGCTGCTGCGGAACTTCCTGGAGCTGGCCCACCAGTCCGGGACCCTGGCCTGGGAGCGGGGCCGGTGGTTCCTGGCCCCGGGCCAGCCCGCGACCCTAAGGGCCGAGGAAGACCTCATGCGCCAGATCTTCCTGGGCCGCCTCCAGCGGCTGACGGCGGCTTCGGCGACCCTGGTGCGCCTGCTGGCCCTGGCCGAGCGCCCCCTGCCCACCGGCGCCCTGGGTCGGCTCCTGGGCCTCCAGGACGAGGCCCTGGAGGACGCCCTGCACGGCGCCGTCGGATCCCGGCTCGCCCAGCTCCAGCGTGGCCACGCCCTCATCCCCGACCCCCGCTGGCGGGAGCTGGTGCTGGCCCACACGCCCCAGCCCGAGCTCAAGCGCCTGGCCCGGGCCCTGTCGACGGCCTTCCAGGAGCAGGGCTGGGACTGCCCGGTCCCCCTCCAGTCGCTGGCCTCGGACGAGGCCACGGCCCTGGCCTCGGTGCTCAGCGCCCTCGACCATGCGACCCACGGCTCCCCCGAGGAGGTGCGGCGGATCGTGGGCCAGGCCCTCCACCTTAGGCCCGCGCCCCAGGAGGAGGCCCGCCTCCACGAGCACTTGGCCGATGCGTGGGCCGCCGGCATCCATCTCCCGGAGGAGGCGACGGAAAGCGCTCCCACCGAAGAAGCCCTCCTCGCCCTCGGCCGCGCCCTGGGCGCCCTGGCCCACGGGTCCAGCAACGACGAGACCCGCCTCACCGCGGCCCGCCTCTTCCGCAAGCGGGCCTCCCTGCTCCTGCGCCTGCGCCGGCCGGCCGAGGCCCAGGAGGCGCTCCAGTTCGCCGCCGAGCGGCTCACCGACCACCCCCTCCACCCCGAGCAGCCCCGCCTGCGCCTGGCCATCGGTCAGCTCCACCTGCTCCAGGGCCACCTCACCAAGGGCATCCGGGCCCTGGAGGAGGGGCTGCACCCGCAGGGCGGCTTCAAGCCCCTGCCCCAGGACCAGGCAGCGCTCCTGCTGGCCCTCGGCCAGGCCCTGGCCAGCCAGTCCCAGTTCCTCCGGGCCGCCTCGATGCTGCAGTCGGCCCAGCGCATGCTCGAGCACGCCCAGGACTTCCGCGGCCTGGTTTCCGTGCAGATCGCCCTGGCCCAGGTCCGCCTCGCCCAGGGCCAGTCGGAGACCTGCATCCACCTCCTGCGGGAGGCCCTGCAGACGGCCCGCATGCAGGGTGACACCACCCTCCAGGCCAAGGGGCACCTGGCCCTGGGCATGGTCCGCAGCCTCCAGCAGTTCCTCGGCCCGGCCCTGTCCCACCTGGACCGAGCCCTGGCCCGGGCCCAGCGGCTGGGGGATGCCGCCCTGGTCTCCCTCATCCAGATCTGGCGGGCCCGCACCTTTGCCGCCATGGGCGATTCCGTGGCCGCGGACCACGCCCAGTTCGAGGCCCTGGCCGCCCAGCCGCCCCTCCTGTCCCCCGAGGAGCAGGGGGACCACCTCTTCCTGCAGGGGGAGGTGGCCCGCTTCCGCAGCGCCTGGCGGGACACGGCCCGCCTCTTCCGGGCCGCCGCCGAACACTACGAATCCACGGGCCTGCTCTGGCGCCAGCGCCTCGCCCAGCTCCGGTTCTGCCAGGCCGTGGCGCGGGAGGCCCGCCTGTCCCGCCTCGAGGCCCCGGAGCAGGGCTGGGCGATCCTGGAGAACCTGAAGGGACCCGTGGAAGGCTCGGGTTCCCGGTGGCTGGACCTGGAGTGGCACCGGGCCCACGCCCTGCTGCTGTCCACGGTGCCCGCCACCGAGGCCGTGGCGCTGGAATCACTTGCGGCCTGGAGCGAGGTCCAGGCCGCGGCCCGGGACCTGCAGTTCCCCGCCCTGATCCTCGAGGCCAGCGCCGAGGGCGCGCAGCTGCTGCTGCAGCGGGGCGAGAAGCTGGGGGCCCGGGCCCGCATGCAGGACGCCTTCCCCAGCTTTCAGCAGCTGTGGGCCCGGCTCCCCGAGGGCCAGGAGACCGGCTTCCTGGGCCGTGAGGACCTGCACCGCTTCCGGCAGACCGTGGAGGCCGTGGGCCTCCGGTTCATCCAGCCGGAGCGGGCCGATCCGCTGGTGGACTGGACTCCCACCCAGATGAACCTGCCAGCCTTCCCCGATCCGGAGTGACGCCCGGCGGGTTCGGTGGTCTGATGGAGGGTCCAGGCTTCGACCCCCCAGCGGAGACCCCATGAGCCACCTGCCCGCCGATTCGCGCGCCCGCGTCACCCTGTCCCAGCTGCAGAGCTGGCACCGCGCCGGACGCCGGCTGGTGATGACCACCGCCTACGATGCCGTCACGGCTCGCATCGCCGATGCAGCCGGAGTGGACGTGATCCTCGTGGGCGACAGCGTGGGGAATGTCTGCCTGGGCTTCGAGAACACCCTGCCCGTCAGCATGGCCATGATGAACCACCACTTGGAGGCCGTGGCCCGCGCCCGGCCCTCGGCCATGCTCATCGCCGACATGCCCTACCTGAGCTTCCACCTCAGCGTGGAGGACACCCTGCGCAACGCCGGGGGCTTCCTCCAGCGGGGCGCCCAGGCCGTGAAGCTGGAGGGGGGCGCCAAGCGCCTGCCCATGATCCATGCCCTGCTGGACGCGGAGATCCCCGTCATGGGCCACCTGGGCCTCACCCCCCAGAGCGTGAACCCCATGGGGGGCTACAAGGTCCAGGGCAAGCACAAGGCAGATGCCCTCCGCCTGCTGGAGGACGCCCACCGGCTCCAGGAGGCCGGCTGCTTCAGCCTGGTCCTGGAGGGCATTCCCGCGGACCTGGCCGCCAAGGTGACCGAAACCCTCGAGATCCCCACCATCGGCATCGGGGCCGGCCCCCACTGCTCGGGGCAGGTGCTGGTCTTCCACGATGTGCTCGGCCTGCTGCCCGGCAGCTCCCCGAAATTCGTCCGGCGCTATGCCGAGGGATTCGAAGACCTACGGGTCGCCTTGGCTTCCTGGGCGGAAGATGTGAGGTCCGGAGGGTTCCCGGACGGCCGGGAATCCTATACCCTTCCAGAAGCCGTTCGTCCGGCTCTGACCCAGTGGCACCCCTGAGGCGCTCCTTGGTAAGCTGGCAGGTGCCCTCTGAAGGATCCCGCTTTTGTCCATGCGAGTTGTCCGTACCATCGCTGATCTACGAGCCCTCCTCCGTCCCTTAAGAGAGTCGGGGAAGCGAATCGGCTTCGTCCCCACCATGGGTTTCCTGCACGAGGGCCACGAGAGCCTCATCCGCCAGAGCGCGGCCCGCTGCGATGCCACCGTGGTGTCGATCTTCGTGAACCCCACCCAGTTCGGCCCCGGCGAGGACCTGGCCAGCTACCCCAAGGACCTGGAGCGGGACCAGAACCTCTGCCTGGAGGCGGGTGCCACCGTGCTCTTCCTCCCCGAGGCCGCGGAAATCTACCCCACGGGCTTCCAGACCCATGTGGAGCCCGGTCGGCTCGCGGAGCCGCTCTGCGGACGCTTCCGCCCCGGCCACTTCCGGGGGGTTGCCACTGTGGTGGCCAAGCTCTTCAACATGGTCGAGCCCGACCTGGCCTTCTTCGGCCAGAAGGACTTCCAACAAACCGTGGTCATCCGGCGCATGGCCCGGGACCTGAACCTCCCCGTGGACGTGGTGGTGGTCCCCACGGTCCGGGAGGCCGATGGCCTGGCCCTGAGCAGCCGCAACAGCTACCTCGACGAGGATGCCCGGCGCCGGGCCCTCCACCTGAGCGAAGGCCTCCTGGCCGCCAAGGCCGCCTTCGAGGGGGGAGAGCGGAACGCCAGCCGCCTCTTGGAGATCGCCCGCGCCCCGCTGGCCGGGGTGGACTCGATCCAATACGTTGAACT
This sequence comes from Holophagaceae bacterium, assembly GCA_046331485.1. Lineage (GTDB taxonomy): Bacteria > Acidobacteriota > Holophagae > Holophagales > Holophagaceae > Geothrix. The sequence goes on from JAXLQS010000003.1 coordinate 269,567, forward strand.
GGTGGACACTCAGAACTTGGAGCCCGTCCAGGGAGTGGTGGATCGCAGTGTCGCCCTCTGCGTGGCGGCCTATGTCGGCAGCACCCGGCTCATCGACAACGTGCTGCTGACTCCCCCAGCCACGGATCTGCCCGGCGCCGCCTCCTGAGCCCCGTCTGAGCTTCAGGGCGGCCAGATCCTCCATTCGATCTATGGCCTTCCACGGGCCGGGAGTCTAGGCTGGGGACCTGTCCATGCGGGTGCCCCATGCTGTTCTCCCTGCTCCTGATCTCCTCCGCCCTGGCAGACCCGCCGGGCCGGGGCCATGACAAGCACGTCCCCCCGGGACTTGCTAAGAAGGGCGGCGTTCCCCCCGGCCTGGCCAAGAAGGGGGGGCTGCCCCCGGGCTTGGCCAGGAAATACGGTCGGCTCCCCGAGCGGCCCTATGTGGCCGTGGATCCCCGCTACCACGACCGGGCCTGGTTCCTCATCGAGGGCCGCTGGGAGCTGCGCAAGGGCTTCGATGTGGGGCTCCAAGGCGAGATCCGGGATGTGCTCCGGCTGCCCGCCGCCCCGCCGCCCGTCCCCCTGCCGCGGGTGGGGGTGGACCTCCACGTCGTGCTCTTCAACTAGGAGTCGCCCATGTTCCGCCCCCTGCTTTCCGCCTGTCTGATCGCCGCGGCGGCCCTGCCCGCCCTGGCCCTCCCCGACCGCCACGATGACAAGGAGCGCCGCCGGGAGTGGAAGGAGGAGCGGAAGGAGGACCGCCGCACCTGGAAGGAACACGACCGCCGGGAACGGGAATATTGGAAGGAGCGGAAGAGCGACCACCATGCCCACCGCTACGACGATGACCGGGGCCACGGCCGCCATGTGGCCCCGCCCTGGATGAACGGCTACTGGCGCTCCGGTGAGACCCGACGCTACGTGGCCCTGGTGCCCGGCGATCCCTCCCGCATGTATGTCTTCCTGGACGGCCGTTGGGTGCTCCGCCGCGTCCGTGATCCCAGGGCCCGGATCGACCTGGAAGGCGCCTTCCGCCTACCCGTGGCCCCCCCGCCCATCGCGCCCCCTCGGATCGGGGTGGATCTGCACGTGGTTCTGTTCAACTGAGAAGGTAAAAAATCGAGCATGGACCCAGGGTAATCCTGGGTCCATGCTTATGCGTTGGCCGGGACTCCGGACGGAGCCTGGACCGGAGGATGCATGCTGCGCCACTTCCTGCTCGGAAAGATCCATCGCGCCACGGTGACGAGGGCCGACCTGGATTACGTGGGATCGATCACCCTGGATCCGCTGCTCATCGAGGCCGCCGGGTTCATGGAGAACGAGAAGATCGACATCTACGACGTGACCAATGGCTCCCGCCTCTCCACCTACGTGATTCCGGGGACCCCGGGATCCGGTGAGGTGGGCATCAATGGGGCCGCCGCCCACCTGGTGAACGCCGGCGACCTGGTGATCATCGCCGCCTATGGCTGGATGACGCCCGAGGAGGCCGAGACCGTGGCCCCCAAGGTGGTCTTCGTGGATGAGCGCAACCGCATCACCGAGCGCCGGACCCAGGAGCGGACGCCCCTCTGCCTGGCCGCCTTCACGGACTGAAAAAGAATAAAACCCGATTGCGGAACCTTTGACCCTTGGCGCGGCATCCAAGGATCATGGTAGAAATGAATCACCCTTCGGTCTGGTACGACCCCGGGGCCCGCAGTAGAGGCATGGCGACCTCTCGCAAAGTTCTGAAAGGTTGGTTCCATGGAAGTCCGCAAGTCCCTGGTGGTCAATTCGACCCCCCTGGAGACGCGCATCGCCCTGCTTGAGAACGGCCAGCTCTGCGAGCTGTTCCTCGAGCGGACGATGAACAAGAGCCAGGTGGGGGATGTCTACAAAGGCAAGGTGGCCAAGCTGCTGCCCGGCATGCAGAGCGCCTTCGTGAACATCGGCGGGGTCAAGGACGGGTTCCTCTACCTGGACGATCCCGTCGCCCAGCGCCTGGGCGCCGACCTGTCCTCCGAGGAGGAGGGCGAGGAGGCCGCCACCGAGGACCTGCCGCCCCCGCCGCCGCCCCTGCCGCCCCTCAAGGAGGGCGAGGAGACCTTGGTCCAGGTGGTGAAGGATCCCATTGGCTCGAAGGGCCCGCGCCTGTCGCGGCACCTGAGCTTTCCCGGCCGCTTCCTGGTCTTCATGCCCGGCATCGACCACATCGGCATCTCGCGCAAGATCACAGACCCCGCCGAGCGGGATCGCCTGCGCGAGCTGATCCGGGCCCAGGCCCAGCCCGGCGAGGGTTTCATCGTCCGCACCGCCGCCATCGGTGAAAAGGACGAGGACCTGGTGGGCGACGTGGTCTTCCTGCGCCGCCTCTGGGAGGGCATCCAGGCCAAGGCCGAGACCGTGGCCGCCCCGGGCCTCGTCTGGCAGGACCTGCGCCTGCTCCAGAAGGTCATGCGCGACATCTTCCGCGAGGAGGTCTCGACCTTCTGGGTCGATGACGATGCCGCCCACCGCGAGGTGGTCTCCTTCGTGGAGAACATCCACCCCGAGTGGTCGAACCGCGTGAAGCGCTTCACCTCGGACCTGCCCATCTTCGAGGCCTTCGGCATCGAGTCCGAGATCGACTCGGCCCGCCAGCCCAAGGTCTTCCTCAAGCACGGCGGCTCCATCGTGCTCAACCAGACCGAGGCACTGGTGAGCGTGGATGTGAACACGGGGAAGTTCGTGGGCAAGAAGGATCTGGAGGAGACCGTCTTCCTCACCAACCTCGAGGCCATCCCCGAGATCGTGCGTCAGCTGCGTCTGCGCAACCTGGGCGGCATCGTGGTCATCGACTTCATCGACATGGTGGATCCGCTCCACCGCGAGGAGGTGTTGGCCCGGTTCCAGGAGGAGCTCAAACGGGACCGCAACCATGCCCGCGCCGGAGGCATCTCCGAATTCGGCCTGGTGGAACTCACCCGCAAGCGCACCGGCCCCTCCCTGGAACGCCAGCTCACCCAGCCCTGCCCCGCCTGCAACGGGGCCGGCCGCACCCCGAGCCCCGAGACCTCCCTGCTCAAGGCCTACCGTGAGCTGGTCCGCCTGGGCGAGCGCCTGCGCGGGGCCGACGTGCGCCTGACCCTGCATCCAGACCTCGCCGCCTCGCTCCACCAGGAGTCCCGCGACAGCCTCATGCAGCTGGCCCGTCTCCTGGGCGCCAAGGTCTCCTGGATCGAGCGCGCCGACACCCCTCGCCACGCCGTGGTCATGGACCTGCAGCTTCCCGGCCAGGACAGCGCCACCGCCTGACCGACCGCCTGCGCCCTCGGCGCTCAGCCCAGACAGGTGGGACAGCGCAGGCCGTCCTGCAGGCTCTGGATGAGCTCGGGCACGCGGTCCAGGCTGCGCACCTCGTAGATGGGATGGTCCGGATCGTGGTCGGGCCGCGGCTTGGGCTCGCGGTTCACCCAGATGGCCGTCCAGCCGGCAGCCACGGCGCCCTCCACATCGTCGACCCAGCTGTCACCCACCATGACCAGGTTGCCCGGGAACAGTCCAAGGGTCCGCTGCACTGTCTCGAAGGCGGCCGGTTCGGGCTTGAGGGCGCCGATCTCGGCACTGAAGACCCGCGTGCGGATGCGCCCAGCGATGCCGAGCCGGTCCAGCAACTCCAGGCCGAAGGTCTGGGTGTTGGACAACAGCGCCACCCGTGCAAGGTCCCGCACCGCCCCCACGGCCTCGGGGGTGCCCGCGAAGCATTCCGCCTGCCGGCCCGCCGCCAGGAAGGCCTCGGCCATGGCCTCCATCTGGGCTCCGTCCAGATCCGCGTGGGACTGCCAAGCCTCCAGGAAGGTCCGCACGGACGGATAGGGCCGCACCATGCCATCGCGCATCAGGTCCGGGAACAGATGGGCCTGCTCCGGACGCAGCAGCTCCTTCATCCGCTGGAAGGGGCTTCCCGCGGGGCTGAAGACCAGCGTGTTCCAGAGGTCGAAGACGACGGCGCGGATCAACGGAGGCCCGTCATGACCCACTGCCCTTGCTGGTGCGGAAGGGCACGCCGAACTCGATGCCCAGAACCTCGAAGCGGGCCTCGCCGGCCAGGCTCCAAGTGGCGGGTTCATGGCGCAGCACGGCGCCCGACAGCGGGCCCCAGGCAGTCTTCAGGTCGCTGTAGCCCAGCGCCACGTCCACCTTGAGGACGCTGCGGCCCTTGGGGGCGAGGTCGGCGCCCTCGGGAAAGCTCACGGCCCCCAGCGCGTGATCCCCGCCCTGGGCGTTCAGCCGCAGGTTCCCGGCCACGCGGCGGGTGCGCAAGCGCTGCTCCGTGGGGTTGTCCACGCCCACCCCCAGACGCAGCCGCAGGCGCGACTGCTCCAGCGGGAAGGCCAACTCGATCCTCGGTTCCACCCGGTCCAGGCTGAAGCGCAGCTGCCGGGCCGCCGCCTCGTACTTCAGGGCCGGGCTGAGGGCCTCGCAGCCCATGAGCAGGGCCACCGCCGGCAGGACCCAGAAGCGCCGCATGTCAGGCTCCGCGGTAGATCACGCAGTTGTCGGTGGTTTCGTAGACCTCGATCTGGCAGAGCTGGGGCAGTTCGGGCTTCAGCTGCTCCCAGATCCACACCGAGATGTTCTCGGCCGTGGAGAGGGGGATCAGGTCGTTGAGGAAGCGGTGGTCGAGCCTCGAGATGACCTTCTCGACCACCACCTTCGAAAGGTCGTCGAAGTCGATGATCATGCCCGTCTCGGCGTTCACCTGCCCCTCCAGCGACACGAAGAGCTTGTAGCTGTGGCCGTGCAGGTTCCGGCACTTGCCGGGATGGTTGTAGATGAAGTGGGCGGCTTCGAACCAGTACTCTTTGCGCAGGATCATGGCACTCACGATGAAAAGGCCCCGCAGGTGGCGGGGCCCTTGATTGTAGCCCCTGCGAACCCTCCCGGCGACTGAGCCCTGCCCTGCTATTCTCAAGCTTTGCCACGCAGACCGGTGATCCAACCTGACCAGGCTCAGGGTGATCCATCCGCGGAGAACATCAGATGACCGCTCTCTCCAATCATTTGCGCGCCCTGCGCCTCCTGGCGGCCCTTGGTGCAGTCGTGCCCCTGGCCGCCCAGGGGAGCCCGGCCCCCGCGGCGCCGGCCCCGTCCAGTCCCGCGCCGACCCTGCCCAGCCTCCCGGGTGTTGTCCTTCCGGGGGCCCTCCCCGTACCCACGACACCCCAGGGGGAACAGCCCACCCAGCCCGGACCGGATGCCGTGCCGAGCGCAAAGGACGTCCTGCAGGGACTGCCGGGAACGGCCCAGGGCTCGGAGGCGGAGGCTAACCGACAGATCGAAAAGGAGATCCTGGAGCTGAAGAAGGCCTACCGGGGCGCCTTCATCCTGGCCTCCGACCTCTTCGCGGGCAGCAGCAGCTTCCGCCAGAGCCCCATGGCCAGCGTCTCCGATGACTACCGGCTGGGCTCCGGCGACACGATGACCCTCTACGTCTTCGGCAGCGCCACCTTCGAGCTCCCCGTGTCCGTGGACCGGGCGGGCAACATCACCGTTCCCAAGGTCGGCACGATCCACGTGGCCGGACTCCGCCTCGGCGATGCCCGCCAGCAGGTGCAGAAGCTGGTCAACAGCCTCTTCTCCCGCTCCCGGGTGGACCTGCAGTTCCTGAAGACCCGCGATGTGCGCATCTTCATCCTTGGGGAGGTCTACCGGCCCGGCTCCTACGTCGTGCCCAGCCTCACCTCCATGCTCAATGCCCTCTCAGTCTCGGGCGGGCCCAACCCCATGGGGACCACCCGGAACATCCAGCTGATCCGCGACGGGAAGGTCATCCAGACCCTGGACCTCTACCCCCTGCGCCTCCAGGGGCTGGGCATGGAGAGCCTGCTGTTGCGGGACGGGGACACCCTCTTCGTGCCCATCCTCGGCAGCCAGGTCCTCATGGACGGTGCGTTCGTACGCGTCCTCACCGCGCCCGCGAACAAGGACTTCCCGGGTGTGCTGGTCGAGTTGAAGGCCACCGAAACCGCCTGGGACGCCGTTCGGTTCATCGGGGGCCTGGCTCCTAATGCCTACCGCAGCCTCATCACCCTCCGCCGCACCGATCCCAATGGCGTGATCAATGTCCAGAACCTCCTCCCCGAGGAGGCCGCCCTGAAGGGATTGAACCTCTTCCCCAACGATCGCCTCGTCGCCCTCACCCGGGCCGAACGCCCTGAAGGCATCGTGGAAGTCGCTGGCTATGCCCGGGTCCCCGGCGCCTTCGCCTTCCGCCCTGCCATGACTGTGGCCGATCTGCTCCTGAACCCCAGCCAGATCCAGCCCGATACCTACATGGGCCGGGGCCAGATCCTGCGCACCCTGGATGACCAGAGCACCGAACTCCTCGCCTTCGACCTGACCAAGGCCCTCCAGAAGGATCCGGCCCACAACCTGGCCCTCCACCCCCGCGATCGCGTCGAGCTCTTCAAGGTCGATGACCTGCGCCAGAAGCGCACCGTGAAGGTGCTGGGCCCCTTCAGCAAGCCGGGCACCTACGACTGGCACGACCGCATGCGCGCCGCCGATCTCATCTTCGCGGCAGGGGTTCCCAAGCTCAATGCTGACCGCTTCTATGCGGAACTGGCCCACTTCGAGCCGGATGGCCGGCCCGGTGCCATCCAGCGGCTCGACCTGGCCAAGCTGCTGTACACAGAGGAGCGCTCGGCTGCGGGCCTGACCGATGCCCAGGTCAATCCCCTCCTGAGCCCCTACGACCAGATCACCCTCTACGAGATCCCCGACTTCAAGATCCACCGCACCGTCACCATCTCGGGCCAGGTCCAGCGGCCCGGGCCCTACGTCTTCACGGACCGCCACTTCACCCTGCGCCAGCTCATCGCCCGCGCCGGCGGGCTCACGCGCGAGGCCATGACCAAGGGGGGCATCTTCCTCCGCGGGGCCCTGGAGGAGAAGGACCTCTCCAAGGCTGAGCTGGAGAAGGCCGGAGTGAAGGCGCTGGATCCCACGGCCCAGGGGCTCAACGACATCCTGCAGCGGCTGAGCGAGACCAAACGCACCAAGGAGACCGGCCTCCTCCTGGCCAGCCCCGTGCTGCATGGCCTGGCCAGTGGAGCCATCAACCGCCTGGTGGTGGACTTCGAGGCCGCCCTCAAGGGGGACGAGCGCCGGGACGTGGTGCTGCTGGACGGCGACCAGATCATCATCCCCCGGCAGGCCGAGAGCGCCTACGTCGTGGGCGAGGTGGCCAGCCCCTTCGCCACCTTCCGGGTCAAGGGGGGCGACAAGGTCAGCGACGTGCTCAAGATGGCCGGCGGCTTCACCCGGAACGCCGATCAGAGCCAGGTGCGCCTGCTCAAGGCCGATGGCCGCATCCTCGATTCCTGGGTGGAGTCCCGGGAAGTCGAGCCCGGGGATGCCATCCTGGTGCCCCAGCGCTTCCGGGTGAACACCACCTGGCAGGACAACCTCCAGGCCCTGACGCCCCTGGCCCTGATCTGGAACGCCATCCGCAGGTAGGAAGCGGGGCCTCAGGCCACCTGGTGCGGCCCCGAGACAGCCTTCAGCTCCTCCAGGGGCCTCAGCGGGGCAACGACCCTCGCTGGGTCCACCCGGTCCCGGAAAGCCCGGAGGGCCACGAAGGCCAGGGCCGCCAGGCCGAAGAGGGAGGTGGCCTTGTGCCCCGGGAAGTCCAGGGCCCGGGTCATGGGGAGGAAGGCCAGGGTCAGGAGGATCACGGGGACCAGCCAGGCCCTCCGAACACCCAGGCGGTCCACCAGGAAATGGTGCAGGTGGCTCCGGTCGGCCACGCCCAGGGGCAGGCGCTTCCACTTCCGCACGCCCACCACCAGCGCCACGTCGATCGCGGGATACGCGAAGACCCACAGCATCAGGTTGGCCTCGGTCGCCGCGAAGGCCTTCGCGGACAGTACGGCGAGGAGGGTGCCCAACATGAGGCTGCCGCAGTCGCCCAGGAAGTGGCGGGCCCTGGGGTAGTTGAGCAGGAGGGCGGCCAGGAGGCCCCCCGTCAGGTAGCCCCCGGCCGGCGCGTGACCCAGCACCCCGGCCAGCACGGTGAGCACGATGAGGCTGAAGCCCATGGACAGCCCGTTCAACCCGTCGATGAGGTTGAAGGCCTGGGGGATGGACCAGAACCAGAGGGCGAGCAGCGGCACCGTGACCAGCGGATGATCCGGCAGGATCAGGCCCAGGAAGGAGACCTCGTCCGTGAACCGGCTCAGGTCCGGAGCCATGTCCACCGCGAGGATCAGGGCGATCCCCAGCCCGGCGATGGCCTTGTGCCGCGACCGGAGGTTCAGGCGGTCATCCAGGAGGCCCAGGAGGGCCATGGCGTGCACCCCGGTCCACTCCAGCCTGTCCAGGGGCAGCGGGCACTTGTCCAGGGCCAACAACCCCAGCAACATCAGCCAGAGGGCCAGGCCGGCGGTCCGGGCCGTGGGGGTCGCGTGGTGCTTGCGCGGGTCGGGAATGTCCATCCAGCCGCTAGGGGCCACCCAGCGGATGCAGGCCCACGCGATCAGGAAGGTGGCCGTGGCCCCGACCAACATGGAAAGGAGGGTTGAAGCCTGGATGACTGGCATAAGGTGCCCCAGGAATACAGATAGGAGGTATTTTGGAAAATAATGATTAGCTGATTTTTACAAATTCAAAAAGATCAAGAGGTCAACGAAGAATGTTGATTTTCCAACAAGGGAAAGAACACCACAAGTAAAAATTCGGTAATCCAGATCACAGGGTCTCAGGGTGTGCAGGCGCAGAGAACGAAGGGTGTCCCTTCATCGGCACACGACTCCGTGTCCCCAACTTCCATCATTCGACCCCGAGGCCCTCCGCAGGGTTGAAGAATCGCGGTATCCTGACTCTGCCGATTTTCACCTGCTCCCCTTCGGCGGCGACCTCTGCAGGAAGCCCACCTCCCCCTCCTGGTCCAGGATCCGGCGGACGGGTTTCATGGAGCGATCGCAGGAGACCCGGGCCGGTGCCCGAGCTCAGGGGGGGCCACCCGCGGGCCTGAGGGCCCGGGAGACCGCATGAACGCATTGAAATTCAACCCCACCACCGTCTCGGTGGATCTGGGCGGCACGCCCATCAGCCTCGAGACCGGCCGCATCGCCAAGCAGGCCCACGGCGCCGTCGTCGTCCGCCAGGGCGACACCATGGTCCTCGTGGCCGTGTGCTACGGCACCCCCCGCGAAGGCATCGACTTCTTCCCCCTCACCGTGGATTACCGTGAGCCCGTGCTGGCCGCGGGCAAGATCCCCGGTGGCTGGTTCAAGCGCGAGGGCCGTCCCACCACCAAGGAGACGCTGACCTCCCGCCTCATCGACCGTCCCCTGCGCCCCCTCTTCGAGGAAGGCTACAACGGCGACACCATGATCACCGCCCAGGTGCTCAGCTACGACGGCCAGCACGCCCCTGAGACGCTGGCGATGGTGGGCGCCTCCGCGGCCCTCATCATCAGCGAGATCCCCTTCGTGAACCCCGTGGGCGGCGTCCGCGTGGGCCGCGTCAATGGCCAGCTGGTGGTGAACCCCACCGTGGACCAGCGCGCCGAGAGCGACATCGACCTCCTGGTGGCCGGCACCGCCGACGCCCTGGTGATGGTGGAGTGCGGCGCCAAGGAAGTGCTGGAAGCCGACATGGTGAAGGCCCTGGCCTTCGGCCACGAGCAGATCAAGACCCTCGTGAAGCTCCAGAAAGAGTTGCAGGCCAAGGTGGGCAAGCCCAAGGTCGCCGCCGCCAAGGCCGAGCGCAACGAAGAACTCTACGGCCAGGTGGCCGCGGCGTTTGCCGAGAAGCTCTTCGCGGCCCTGACCATGAAGGTCAAGATCGAGAGCTACAAGGCCATCGACGCCCTGAAGAAGGAGGCCGTGGCCCACTTCTGCGCCGAGAAGCCCGAGCTGAAGAAGGATACGGTCGCCTGCTTCGACGAGCTGAAGGAGACCCTCTTCCGCAACGCCATCCTCAAGCAGGGCGTGCGCCTGGACGGCCGCAAGTTCGACCAGATCCGTCCCCTCAACATCGAGGTGGGCGTCCTCCCCTCCGCCCACGGCTCCTGCCTCTTCACCCGCGGCGAAACCCAGGCGCTCGTCACCGCGACCCTGGGCACCATCAACAACATCCAGATCATCGACGGCCTGGAGGAGGAGTACAAGAAGAAGTTCTACCTCCACTACAACTTCCCCGGATACAGCGTGGGCGAGTGCAAGCCCAACCGTGGCCCCGGCCGCCGCGAGATCGGCCACGGCATGCTGGCCGAGCGCTCCATCTTCGCCGTGCTTCCCCCCGCCGAGGAGAACCCCTACACCGTGCGCGTGGTGAGTGACATCACCGAGAGCAACGGCTCCTCCTCCATGGCCACCATCTGCGGCGGCACCCTGGCCCTGATGGATGCCGGCATCAAGCTCAAGGCCCCCGTGGCCGGCGTGGCCATGGGCCTCGTCAGCGACGGCGACAAGTTCGTGGTGCTCTCCGACATCGCCGGCCAGGAGGACCACTACGGCGACATGGACTTCAAGGTCGCCGGCACCGAGAAGGGCATCACCGCCCTCCAGATGGACATCAAGATCGGCGGCATCACCACCGAGATCCTCACCAAGGCCCTGGACCAGGCCAAGGCCGGCCGCCTGCACCTGCTGGAGCAGATGGGCCAGGTGCTCGCCATGCCGCGCGCCGAGTACGCCAGCAACGCCCCCCAGATGCACAGCCTCCAGCTGCCCAAGGAGAAGATCCGCGACGTCATCGGCAAGGGTGGCGCCACCATCCGCAACATCATCGAGGTGAGCGGCTGCGAGGTGAACATCGACGACGACGGCCTCTGCCAAGTGGCCGGCCCCACCCAGGAGAAGCTGCAGATCGCCCTCAAGATGATCGGCGACCTCATCCAGACCGCCGAGGTTGGCAAGACCTACCTGGGCAAAGTCGCCAAGGTGGTCGAGTTCGGCGCCTTCGTGACCATCCTCCCCGGTCTGGACGGCCTGCTGCACGTCAGCGAGCTGGCCCACCACCGCGTGGCCAACCCCGCCGACGAGGTGAGCGAAGGCCAGGAAGTCATGGTCAAGTGCATCGGCATCGACGAGAAGAGCGGCAAGATCAAGCTCAGCCGCAAGGCCCTCATCCCCAAGCCTGAGGGCGCGGATGCCGAGCCCGAAGGCGAGGAAGCGGCCTCCGGCGAACCCCGCCGTGAGCGCAGGCCCCGGCCCCGGCGCGACCGGTAATTCCAAACCATCCTGCCAACAAAGAAGGGGGGCCTCGGCGCCCCCCTTCTTTGTTGGCTTGAGGATGTTTTAGAACCCGAGCCTGGCCGATTCAGTGTGTCCGGCATTCCGGAGGACCTGTTCCTTCTGGGCCAAGCGCAGGTCGGAGTCCACCATCATCGCGGCCAGCACACGGACATCCGTCTTCGGCTCCCATCCCAGGATTTGCCGCCCCTTGGTCGCATCCCCCTCAAGATGATCCACCTCGGCTGGGCGGAAGTAGCGGGGATCGATCTCCACGTATTTCCTCCAATCCAGATCGAGATGGCCGAAGACCAAGTCTAGGAAATCCCGGATGCTGATGCTCTCTCCGGTGGCCACCACGTAATCGTCGGGCTTGTCCTGCTGGAGCATGCGCCACATGGCCTCCACGTAGTCGCCGGCGAAACCCCAGTCGCGCTTGGCTTCGAGGTTCCCCAGGAAGAGCTGCTCCTGCAGTCCAAGCTTGATCCTGGTGGCGGCCCGGGTGATTTTCCGGGTGACGAACGTTTCACCACGCCGGGGGCTCTCGTGATTGAAGAGGATCCCGTTGCAGGCGAACAAACCATAGCTTTCGCGATGATTCACCACTTGGTAGTGGGCATAGACCTTGGCACACGCGTAGGGGCTGCGGGGCTCGAAGCGGGTCCCTTCGTGCTGACGCGGTTTGGCGCTCCCGAACATCTCTGAGCTTCCGGCCTGGTAAAACCGGATCTGCTCACCACTGTGGTTCATGTAGCTCCGGATCGCTTCCAAGAGCCTGAGGGCACCCAAGCCAACGATGTCGGCTGTGTACTCCGGTTGGTCGAAGCTGACACGGACGTGGCTCTGAGCCCCAAGGTTATAGACCTCGTTTGGCCGGATCTCATCAAGCAGGTTCCGGAGCGCCCCGGCATCCGACAGATCCCCATAGTGAAGATGCAGCTTGGTGGGCTGATGCGGATCGTTGTACAGGTGATCGATTCGATCTGTATTGAACAGGGAGGCGCGCCGCACGAGGCCGTGCACCTGGTAGCCCTTAGAAAGCAGAAGCTCAGCCAAGTAGCTGCCATCTTGGCCAGTCAGCCCCGTAATAAGTGCACTCGGCGACATAACAACTCCTTATGAATTGATTGATTGCAGCATCGTGCTCAGGCCGCTGTGAAGAGAGTGGCGGGCTTTCCATCCCGTGGTTTCCGTGAGAAGGCCGGGGTCCCCCACTAGGTATGGAACATCATCAGATGAATTGGGATTGCCCTGGAAGACGACCTTTCTGTTCATTTCCAACAGATCAAGCACGGACCGCGCGAGGCCCTCTACGCTCGTGCCGATACCCGTGCATACGTTAAAAACCGAGTGGGAAGGGGATTCAAGATCCAGGATTGCCAGATAGGCCGCCACCACATCCCGCACATCAATGAAGTCCCGGATGCTGTTCCATCCGGTCATCAGGATGGGGGCATCCTCCTGGCGCCGGGTGCTGGCAAGCCGCTTCAGCAGCGAAGGCAACATGAGCTCTGGCCGCTGCCCCACGCCGACATGGTTGAATGGGCGCGCCACCCTGATATCCAGACGCCCCTGGTAGAACTGGGCCAGCTGTTCGGTCAGGACCTTGGATAGTCCGTAGCGCCCTTGGGGCCGGGCCAAGTCAGCCTCCCGTCGCCGATGTTCAGACGGGGCGTACACATGACAGCTGCTGACAAGCAGAACCTTGGTCTCCCTGAGGTGCTCCAGAAGGTTCATGGTGAGCTTCGTGTTAACAATCACGGGGGCGGGTGTGGAGAAGAGGCTCGGGATGGAGGCCCCGGCCAGGTGAATCACGCCATCCCAAATCCTGGGAAGCATGGCCAAAGAGGCCGGATCCTCCAGGTCCAGGTTGCATTGCTGGACTTCCTCCGGAAGACCCTGACCAACCCCGCGGCTGAGCGCGACCACCTGATCCCCTCGCTCGAGCAGCGCCTGGACCATGTGTCGGCCGACAAACCCAGTAGCACCAGTCAGAAGGATTCTTCGATGGCTCATTTTTCAGAAGTCCTATTCTCGACGAACCATCGATAAGTGCTCGCCACGCCTTGTCGCAGCTCTGTGTTGGCCTTCCAACCCAATTCACGCGCACGTGATACATCCAACAACTTCCTGGGCGTTCCGTCGGGCTTGGAATGATCCCAGCGCAGGGTACCGCGGAATCCCACGACGTCCCTGACCAATTCCGCCAGTTCCTGAATGGTCACATCCGCACCTACCCCGACATTCAGGATGGCCTCCCCTTCGTAGTGCTGCATGAAGTAGATGCAAGCCTCCGCAAGATCGTCGACATGGAGGAACTCGCGCTTAGGACTGCCCGTCCCCCAAAGGAAAACCTCCGACTGCCGTGCCACCTTCGCTTCGTGGAACTTCCGAATCATGGCCGGAAGGACGTGGGATCCCTCAAGATCGAAGTTGTCTCCAGGCCCATAAAGGTTTGTGGGCATCAGACAGATGGCATTGAAACCATGCTGCCTCCGGTAGGCCTGGCACATCTTCAGCCCGGCAATCTTGGCAATGGCGTACCACTCATTGGTCGGTTCAAGCGGGCCCGAAAGCAGGCTATCCTCGGTCATCGGCTGAGACGCCTGCCTTGGGTAGATGCAGGAGGAGCCCAAATCCAGCAACTTCCTAGCGCCATGACGATAGGCCGCATCGATGACGTTGGACTGAATCATGATGTTGTCCCGGATGAAATCCGCCGGGAATGTGCTGTTGGCCAGGATACCGCCTACGCGCCCGGCCACCAGAAACACGAACTCGGGGCGATTCAGTTCGAAATATCGGTACACCGCCGCTTGGTCCGTCAAGTCAACCTCAGTTCGGGTGGGCAACAGCAGGTTGGCATAGCCTTCGGACCGAAGCTTGCGCACCACCGCCGAACCCACCAAGCCATGGGCCCCTGCGACGAAAATGGTTGAACCGGAATCCACAGTGCCTCCCAATCCATGTGACGACGATCATGAGTGAACAGGGTAGTCTGATTTCTCCAACCTCTGGATCCTCCTCTGACCTCCGCATGGCAAACCGAATCGCGCCTTCTATCTCCCTGATCACCGTTGTTCGGAACAACCCCCTCGTGGTCCAGGCGCTGATAAGCATCCTCGGACAGGAGTACAACGGTCGTATCGAATCCATCGTAATCGATGGAGCCTCCACCGATGGCACGCTTGCCGCGTTGGAACCCCTTCGCCCCCGTCTCACCCACCTGTTGAGTGAGCCGGATCGGGGCATCTACGACGCCATGAACAAGGGGCTGAATCTCGCCACCGGGGACTTGGTGGGGCTGCTCAACGCCGACGACCTCTACCAGGACTGCCACGTCCTTGCGCGGGTGTCCCGGGCCTTTGAAACCCCTGAGGTTGAGGCCTGCTACGGTGACCTGGTCTATGTGCAAGCAGACCATCCCGACCGGATCTTGCGCTACTGGCGCAGTGGACCTCCACGCCCAGACAGCTTCCAGTGGGGCTGGATGCCGCCTCATCCCACGCTTTTCGTGCGTCGGGAAGTTTATGAACGCCTCGGACGCTTCGACCTTCGCTACGGTATTGCCGGGGACTACGAGTTCATGCTGCGCGTGCTCCTCAAGCATCGTCTCAAGACCGCGTACATTCCCGAAGTCCTGGTCCGCATGCGAGCCGGAGGTGCCTCCAACGGTAGCCTCAGGAGTATTTTTCGTGCCAATGTCGAGTGTCGCCAGGCCTTCCGTGACCTCGATCTGCCCTGCACCATGCTGTTCACCCCAGCCAAACTAGCCCGGCATGCACTGCAATTGTTCCAGCGCCCCCCCCTCAACCCTTCGCAGGCGAGATGACCATGTGCGGCATCGCTGGCCTATTTGCGTATCACACCGATGCGCCCCAGCCGGAAGGCGCCGAAATTCGCCGGATGACCGACCAGATGGCCTCACGCGGGCCCGATGGTCAAGGAGCCTGGACAGCCCCCAGCGATGGCCGGGTGATCTTCGGGCACCGGCGGTTGTCCATCCTTGACCTCAGCGACGCAGGCTCCCAACCCATGCTCGCAGATGGAGGCCGACTCGCCATCACCTTCAATGGGGAGATTTATAACTACAAAGCGCTCCGTCAGGACATGGCAGGGCGAGGCTGGCGGTTCCGCTCGAATAGCGACACCGAAGTGGTGCTGGCTCTCTGGGATGCCTACGGTCCCGACTTAGTCCACCATCTCCGTGGCATGTTCGCCTTCGCGCTATGGGACAGGCGCCAGCAAAGCCTCTTCCTCGCCCGAGATCCATTTGGAATCAAACCTCTCTATTACGCTGATGACGGCAAGACCTTTCGATTTGCCAGCCAAGTGAAGGCCTTGATGGCAGGCGGTGGCATCCACAGCGGCCCTGACCTCGCCGCATGGGCCGGGTTTCACCTGCTGGGCTATGTCCCAGAGCCCCATACCATCCACCGCGCCATCCGGGCTTTGCCTGCTGGCCAAGCATTGCTCATGCGCCGAGACGGAACTCGCCAAACCATCACCCATTTCGATTTGCGCGGTGAACTCGCCATCGCCGAAGACAAAGCCCTTGAGTGCTCCCCCGCTGAATCCTGTGAGCGGTTACGCGCCACCTTGGCCGACAGCGTCGAAACTCACATGGTGGCCGATGTGCCCGTGGGCTTGTTCTTATCCGCCGGACTAGATTCCTCAACCATCGCCGCCCTGGCCGCAGAGAGGACTCAGGGGCGGCTGCGGGCGATCACCCTCGGTTTCCACGAATTCCGCGGGACCGCAGAGGATGAGACAGCCCTAGCCGCCCTGGGGGCACAGCATTTCGGTGTGGACCACGAGATACACTGGACCACCCGTGCCGACTTTGAAGCCCACCTCGATCATGCTCTGGCGGCCATGGACCAGCCGAGCATCGATGGCATTAACACCTATTTCGTAAGCATGGCTGCCGCCCAGGCCGGCATGAAGGTGGCTCTCTCTGGATTGGGGGGAGATGAGTTGCTGGCGGGCTACCCCAGTTTCCGTCAGGTACCGCGATTGGCGCGGTTGGTGGGCCCTGTCTCCGGCAACCAGACTCTCAACGGGATGGTCCGGCGCGCGCTAGCACCCCTATTCGGCGAGAAGATTTCTCCAAAGTACGCCGGGGTGCTCGAGTATGGCGGAGAAGTCGCAGGAGCCTACTTCCTTCGGCGAGCCCTGTTCATGCCATGGGAACTGCCTCGGCTGCTAGGAAGCAAGGACGCCCATCTGGCCCTGACGGAACTGGATCTCCTAGGACGCCTGCGTGCCAGCATTCAAGGCTTGCGCTCCGACCGGGGGCGCCTAATGGCCCTCGAGATGGGGTGGTACATGTCCGGCCAGTTGCTGAAGGATACCGACTGGGCCTCCATGGCCCATGGACTCGAGGTGCGCGTGCCATTTGTGGACACTGACCTCTTCCGGGCACTGGCCCCAATCCAGGTCGGGGCCGCCCCTCTTGGGAAAGCCGCCCTCCACGCCTGCCCACGGCCGCCCCTGCCGGAACGACTGCGAGTCCGTCCGAAGACCGGCTTCACTACCCCCATCCGGGTCTGGGCCCAGGCCCTCGTTGGAGCCCCGCAGGGCACAAGAGGCATGCGGGGCTGGGCCCAGGTCATGGCCACCCCAAGGGCCCTGCCCCCGCTCAGGGGTAAACGCATCCTCGTGCTGCTCACCGATGCCTACGGCGGCCACGGAGGCATCGCCCAGTATTCCCGCGACCTCCTTGAGGCCATTTGTTCCCATCCGGGTGTCCAGGAAGTGGTGGCTCTGCCGCGCATCATGCCGCATCGGCCGGGCCCTCTACCGTCCAGGCTCACCTGGGTCACTGCCGGCCTGGGTGGAAAGCTGCGCTACCTCGCCGCCGTGGCCCTCACTGTGGCAAAGGACCCCCGCTTCGACGTGGTGCTCTGCGGCCATCTGAACCTGCTGCCCCTGGCCCGCTCCCTGGCCCCCTGGGTGCGCGCCCCACGGGCCTGCTTCATCTACGGCATCGACGCCTGGAATCCCACTTCCTCCAGTCTGGCGAATGTCCTGGCCAAGGCTTTCGGTCCAACGATCTCCATCAGCGAGGTCACGCTACGACGATACCTAGCCTGGAGCGGAGCAGCCCGCAACCGAGTTGCCATCCTCCCCAATGCCATCCACCTCGCCGACTATGCACCCGGTCCCAAGCCAGCCTACCTCGTTGACCGCTACGGCCTGCAGGGCCGAAAGATCCTGCTCACCTTCGGTCGCATGGATTGCTTCGAGCGATACAAAGGCTTTGATGAGGTCCTGGCGGCCCTGCCGAGGCTCCTCGAGGTCCAACCCAACCTGACCTATGTGCTAGCGGGCGATGGCTCCGACCTGGCGCGACTGAGCTCGAAGGCCCACTCGCTGGGCGTGGCGGATTCCGTGGTGTTCACAGGCCGCGTTCCCGAGCATGAGAAGGCAGACCACTTCCGGCTGGCCGATGCTTACGCTATGCCCAGCCGAGGGGAAGGATTCGGCTTTGTGGTGCTCGAAGCCCTTGCCTGCGGCATTCCCGTAGTGGCCAGCACAGTCGATGGCACACGGGAAGCCGCCAGGGACGGACTCCTGGGCCGACTCGTGGATCCAGAGGACCTGGAGGGTCTTTGCCGTGCAGCACATCAGGCCCTCCTCGAAGGCCCCGGACAGGTACCCGAAGGCTTGGACCACTTCGCCTTCCAGTCTTTCACCAACCGCACCCATCGCCTCCTGGAGCGGCTCTGGTCCGGGGAGCTCGCATGATGGGCCCCCGCAGCCTTCATGTGGTGAGCAGCCTCAGCCTCGCCAGCGGTGGCCCCACCCAGAGTGTCACCCGCCTCTGCGATGCCCTGCAGGCAGCCGGGGCCCCCGCCGAGATCGCAACGGTTTCCGCGCCCCTGGAGGAGCTGCCGATGCCGAGTGGGACCCCCGTGCATTCCTTCCCTGTGGTTTCCCCTCGGCGCCTGCGGTGGGCACCTGGCTTGGCTGCGTTCCTGAAGGCCGAGGCCCAGCGCTTCGACTTGATCCATGTCCACGGCCTCTGGGAGTGGCCGGGAGTCTGCGCCCGGCGGGCGGCCTTGGCCCAGGGCCTGCCCCTGGCGATTAGCCCCCGCGGCATGCTGGAGCCCTGGTCGCTCCGCCAACGGGCCTTCCTGAAGCATCTCGCGCTCCGGACCTGGGAGGGCCGGAATCTGGCCGCCTGCGGGCTCCTGCACGCCACCGCATTAATGGAGGCCGCCCAGTTGAGGGCCCTGGGATTCCAGCAGGACATCTGCACCATCCCGAATCCCATCACCCCTCCAGAGGGCTCGCCCTCCGGTGAACGGGAGCGCACCCTGCTCTTTTTGTCCCGGTTCCATCCCAAGAAGGGGCCGGACCTGTTGCTCCGCGCCTGGGCCGGCATCCAGGCGGCCTTTCCTGGCTGGACCCTCGAGTTGCGCGGCCCCGATCCCGACGGTTATCGGGCCCAGCTCGAGTCCCTGGCCGCCGCCCTCGGACTAGGGCCAGATAGGGTCACCTTCGGAGAGGCCATCCATGGCGCCGCCAAGGAGGCCCTGTTCCATCGGACAAGTCTGTTCGTGCTGCCCACCCACAGCGAGAATTTCGGCAATGTGGTGGGCGAAGCCCTGGCCTGCGGCGTGCCCGTGATCACGACCACCGGCGCTCCTTGGGAGGGCCTCCAGGACAAAGGGTGCGGTTGGTGGGTCGAGCCCCACCTCGAGGCTCTGGCTGCCGCCCTCCGGGAAGCCCTCGCCCTGCCTGAGCAGGCACGAGCTGACATGGGGGCGGCTGGACGCGCATGGATGCATCGGGCCTTCTCTCCCCCAGCCGTGGCCTCGCAGATGATCCAGGCTTACAGGCGCCTGATCGACACGGCGAGGAGACAACCATGACCGATCCAGCCCCTGCCCATTCTGGAGTGTCTATCCTGATCCTCACGAAGAATGAGGAACAGAACCTGCCGGACTGCCTTGCCACCTTTTCCTGGTCCGACGATGTCGTGGTCCTCGATTCGGGCAGCACGGATCGTACGGTGGCCATCGCCGAGGCCGCCGGCGCTCGGGTCTTCCACCGGCCCTTCGACGACTGGTCTTCCCACCAAAACTGGGCGGTGGCAAACATTCCCTTCCGCTATCCGTGGGTCTACTACTCCGATGCCGACGAGCGCATGTCCGAGGACCTCCGGCGGGAACTCCAAGCCATTGCCGCGGACCCAACCACCTCCCGCGTTGCCTACCGCGTTCGGTTCCGCAACATGTTCATGGGCCGCTGGGTCCGGCGCGTCACCATGTATCCGGTTTGGGTGCTGCGGTTCTTCATGCCTGGGCGAGTGCGCTGGGAGCGCGTCGTCAATCCCGTGGCCATCGTGGAGGGCGAGGTGGGCCGCCTCCAGGGCCATTTCGACCACCATAGCTTCCACAAGGGCTTCACCGAGTGGGTGGCCAAGCACAACGGCTACGCCACAGGCGAAGCCCTCGAACTGGTCCGCCTCCGCGCTCAACCGGGTGTCTGGGGCGACCTACTCGTCCGGGATCCATCCCGGCGTCGGCAAGCCCTCAAGCGGTTGGCCTACCGGCTACCCGGCCGACCCGCCGCCGTGTTCCTCCTGCTCTACCTCTTCCGCCTGGGCTTCCTGGAGGGCCGCCCTGGGCTGCACTACTGCCTGCTCCGCGCCTACTATGAGTACCTCATCGACCTGAAAGTCATGGAAATGGATAGGCACCAACGCGGCCTCTCCCTCTGATCCCCTAGGAAGGCGAACCATGGAACCCCCGTCCCCACTCCGAAGCCTAGGCCTTCCCGATGAACGACAGATCCGGAATCCATACTCGTACAAGCAACAAATCCGACGCGTAACATGGTGGATAGCCGAGTTCTTCTTGTTTAAAGGGTCACTGCGCCCCATGTACTCTTGGCGTCGAATGGTCCTCAAGATGTTCGGGGCCAAACTTGGAGATCATGTCTGTGTTCAACGCAGTGCCAGGATCGAATTTCCCTGGAATCTCGAAATGGGCCGCTACTCATCCATCGGTGAAGGGGCGTGGATCTACACGTTAGATAGGATCACCATCGGTGAGTTCACCACTGTGTCCCAACGAGTGTTCCTCTGCACCGGTAGTCACGATTTTACGCAACCCGAAATGCCACTAACGACGCGGCCAATTCAGATTGGTGATCGTTCTTGGATTGCAGCCGATGCTTACGTGGGTCCAGGTGTCACCATTGGAACCGGGACCGTGGTGGCAGCACGCTCGGTAGTCGTAAAGGACCTTCCCGATCTTATGGTTTGCGCCGGTCATCCCTGCAAGCCTCTGAAGCCACGATTCCCCTTCCTGGACCCGCCTGCCTCCTGATTTTGCCCTTACACGCCCAATTGCATGTTCCTGAAGACCGTGCGACTCCAGGCGAGGGTGATAGCCAGCCCCTCTTGTAGGCACGTATGTGGTCGCCACCCCAGCCGCTCCTCCGCCCGCGCGGGGTCCAGCACCGAGCGCCGCTGCTCCCCGGGTCTGGGAGCCTCATGAACCCTGGTCGGAGGCACGCCCGCCACCGTCTGCACCTGTCGCGCCAGCTCCAGTATGGTGGTTTCACGCCCCGTACCCAGGTTCAGCACGCCCACGGGACGGTTCGCCAGTAGCAGCGGCACCAGGTCTGCCAGGTCCCCCACGAAGACGAAATCCCGTGTCTGCTCGCCCGTCCCAAAGATGCGCAGCGGCTCACCCCTCAGAGCCGCCTCGCAGAAGCAGGGGACCACGGCGGCCTCGCCGCCCTGCCGCTGGCGGGGACCGTAGACATTTGAGAAGCGGAGGGAGCAGGTGTCCAGACCGTACTGGTGGCGGTAGGCGCCCAAGTAGGCGTCCACGGCCAGCTTGGCAGCCCCGTACGGATTGAGAGGCTGCTGGGGGTAGTCTTCCCCTTGAGGCCCTTCGGTCGCCTCGCCGTAGATGGCCCCACCTGAGGAGGCGAACGCCAAGTAGGCGCGATTCGCCCGCGCCAGTTCCATTACGCGAAGACTGGCCAGCACATTCAGCTCTGCATCCAGTAGTGGGTCGGCGATGGACCGACCCACGGAGACCTGGGCTGCGAAGTGGAACACGGCCTCTGGATCGAAGCTGTGATAGAGGGCGGTCAGGCGGCCTGTCTCCCGCAGGTCCAGCATCTCCAGCCGCGCCTCGGGCGGAAGGTTCCCGGTACTGCCCGTGGAAAGATCGTCCACAACCAGCGCTTCGTGCCCCAGGAGGACCAGACGGTCCACAAAATGGCTACCGATGAAACCCGCCCCACCTGTGACCAGCACCCGCATGATCCCACCCTCCGACTCGAGGCTTTCAGCGACCTCGTTCCCGTGATGCCGGTTGCGATCGTGTGAGCCTATGCGAGGGCCCAGTATAATCCGGAATTGACGCTCACCTAGGCCTCGCCGTGCTGCCGGCAGCCGCCCCGGTCCTGGGGCAAATATGGTAGGCACACTCCAAGGATGCCCATGCCCGCCACCGCCGTGACCACTCGCCTCGCCGCCTTTCTGGTTTCATGTCCCACGCTTCCGGCTGAGGCGTGACTCCCACGATGCGGGCGCGGACCACCCTCCTCCTCAACCTGACCAGCCAAGGCGCAGCCGCCCTGCTTGGACTGCTGCTCATCAAGCTCTCGGTCTCCTACTTCAGCGTCCCGGCCTACGGCACGGCTGCCCTGCTGCTGGGACTGCATGCGCTCGTGCGGAACGCGGCCCTCAACCCCCTGCTCAACCTGGCCATCTATGCCCATCCACGGGAAGGTCGGGAGCATGGCATGGGCTGGACCCACAGGGCCACATCCGGGGCAGTCGGTGTGCTGTGCGGGCTGGCACTTCCACTGTTCCTGGCGGCCTCCTGGGGGCTCGGACTGCCCTGGCCCCAAGTAATACCTGGGGCACTGCTCTTGCTCACACTGTTGGTGGCCGAAGCCTTCAAGACAGAGCGGCTCAATCTGCTTCACTCACGGGGCTTGGCTTCTCGCTTCGCCGTGTGGACCCTGCTGGATGCCGCCGCCAAGCCCCTCATGGTATTGCTGGCCTCCCGCCTGCCCCTACCCCATGGGGCCCTGCTGCTGCTGGCCAGCCATGGCGCCGGCGGCGTCCTTATGCTGGGCTTGACCGCTCTGGACCCCATGGCTCGCCGTTTCACGCAGGAGCGCTTCTCAGAGTTGCCCGTGCCCCCACCCGGGGTCTGGCTGCACGCCCACAGGGCATTCCTGCTTCCCTTGCTGGGCGTGGGACTCACGGCATGGGTAACAGGTCTCAGTGATCGCTACCTGGTGAACGCTTTCCTCGGGGCCCACCAAGCGGGAATCTATGCTGGCATCTATGCACTATTCTCAGCCCCCTTTCTCATCGCTGGTACCGTGGTGCTCCTGTCCGTGAGGCCACAGGCTCTGCAACTGACTGCCGAGGGAGCCCTGGGTGAGGCCCGGCAAATGCTCTGGCGCTACCTCCGAATCATGGCCCTAGGCGTGGGCGCCCTGGCCTTGGCCCTATTCCTTCTGAGGATCGTCCTCGTCCGCATCTTGCTGGCCCCAGCGTACGCCGCAGGACTGTGCGTGGTGCCTGGGCTCGTCCTTGGCAACGCCATTTTGGCCCTGGGCACCATTTTGGAGCAACACTTCTACCTTCAGCGACGAACCCACCTCGTCTTGCTCAAGCAGATGGTTGGCAGCATCACCGCCCTAGCCTCGGTTGCCTTAGCCCTGCACGGTTGGGGCTTCGAAGGGGCGGGGTGGGCCTGTCCGGCATATGCAAGCCTGGAGTTCACAGCCGGCTTGTGGCTCCTCCGTAAGTCATCAGCGATGGGGATCGATCAGAGCGCGGAAACGGCCGACTCCGCTTCAGAGCCTTCGAGGGACCGATGAAGCAGGGCATGTAAGAGCAGGGGCATCACCACGATTAGATAAAAGAGCCCCCCCAACACAATGGACAGATTGGATTCAATGTTGACCAGGTTTGAGGCCATAAACAGCCCGAAAACCTGCTGAACTTTCGTCCCATCCTTGCAAAACAAGTTGAATAGCCATCCATATAGTGCGCCAATGAGGCACATCCCGATGGGAATGCCCACGGGCCCGAAATTCAAATACAACTCGACCATCTGAGGCAGGTTGACGGAGGTGTCGTCATCCTCAGGATCGAGCCAACCTAGGTCGTGGCCCAGGTCGTTCCCCATCCTTTCGATGGGTTTCTCCGGGTAGAGGAGGCGGGGAACGAATTTCCAGACCAGCCCCTGGTATGTCTTGCCCCGCTGGTAGGGGACCTGGACCGGTGCATGATCGATTATGAAGCCGAACATATGGGTCAGGTCGAGGCGGCTGGCCACAATGTTGACATTGGCCTGGAACATCTCTGCTGTTGGTGTTTCGCCTAGGGCACGGATCACCTCTCCGTACACAGCCAATCGTTTGGCAAGTTCTTGCGTGCCCGCGAGCTTTTCCTTGTTGGTGGCGCTCTCCAATTGTCGGAACCCCGTCTTCATTACGAACAGGATCAGCAGGATCGATCCGAACACTCCCACCTGACGCCAAGGAAGGCGCCGACGGATCAGCAGGTAGACCAGCAGGCCCAGCACCAGGAGCCTGATGAAAGGGAACAGCAGGCTGGTAGCGAGTGAAGTCGCCAGGACCACCGGGACGAATCCAAACCAGTTCACCGCAATCATCCAACGCGGGAGACGTTTCTGAAGCTGCAGGAGGAACAATCCAGCAAACACAAAAAGAAGGGGCTCTGAGACCAGAGTCAAAAGTGCTTCAAAAGCAAGGGGAACCTTCCAAATAAACTTGGCCATCCAGCCAGCAGAGGAAATGAGCCCCAGCAGAACCATCAAACTTGCTGAACGGGGAGAAAAGCGTTTCTCGCCTTGCAGAGGGTTCCGGAGTTTCGGCCTCCGCACGAAGTAGTACCCAACTAGCAGCGATAGGATGCCCAGACAACTGAAGACCGAGGCAAGGTCCATGGCTTCATCCGAAACCCCTGCTACGGTGCGGTGGAGCTCAAAAGGGATGATGCCGAAGACGCAGTAGTAGACTCCGTACACCATGGAAAGGACGGGGAAGAAGGGCGTATCTCCATCCTCGACGACCAGAAACCGGACCATCGGGACCAAGGAAAGGAACAATCCCAGTGAGAAGAACAGGTCGCGCCAGTACCAGGTACCGAGGGCGGCCACCAGCCCGTTCAATCCAAGGATGGCGGCTGCGATCAAGATCAGATGCCGGGCCATGACGGCCTTACCCAAAAGCCAAGAGGCGCCGGACCCGCTCCCGTTCTCGGTAGATTACGCAGGCACCGGTCACAGCGACAAGGGTCATAAGAACCATAACGCTACGGGCAGGGCCGCTTTTGTCGATGGGCAGATTGCCGCGGTCCAGAACGTTGAGGATCGGCATGTCGTTCTTCTCTTCGAGCAATGCCTGTTCCCGAGTGATGGCCAGGGTGGTTACCACCTGGGTGCGCAGCTTGAGCTCGTTGTCCAGCCGCTGTCCTCGGAGGCGCACCCCGGGATCTGTACTCTGTAGGAAGTTGCGGTTGCTCTCGAGGAACGCGCGCAAGGCCTCCTCCGCCTGGGCCATCTCTGCTCGGGCCTGCTCCAGCCTCTGTTCGGCGAAGGCCGCCTTGGCCCCGCCGCGGGTCTGGGCCTTACCCACCACAAAATCGTTGAGCAGGGTCACCATCTGCTCGGCTACCAGTTGGCTCAATTCCGGGCTTTCAGTCTCTACTGTGATGGTCAGGAGCTTTGTTTTGAGGTCGCGGGTGATGGTCACATGCTCCTTGAGTGTACGCACCGCCCGGTCCATGTTCTTGGCCCGCAGATACTCGTACAGGGTCTGCTCCTTCAGTTGTTCCAATCCGAAGAGCCAGTTCCGAAGGTGGAACCGGTACCGTGTCGTGAGCAGAGCCACCCGGATCGACCGGCTGTTGAGGATGTCCACAAAGGCCGCATCGGGGCTCTCTTGGCCAGGGAGAGTGATTCCCACCGCAGCGGCGGCGCCGAGTGCCCCGCTCGCGCTGGACTGGGCATCTGCCGGCAGCACCCGGGCCTCGGACTTGAACTGGTTCGGGAGGAGTAGCGTCCAGCATGCCACCACGGCGGCAGCGCCCAGTCCCGTACGGAGGGGACGGCGGATGGCGCCCTGGAGAAAAGAGGTGAGGGAGGCTCGGGTGAGGACTGGCATGCTTAGCCAGACTAACAAAAACAGCGGCCTGGCGGTGCCCCTGGAAGCGGATATGGTAAGACCGGCTCAGGCACCCCTGGCCCACTTGGGAGGTCATCCATGCTGCGCCTCACCGCTCCCTGCCTCAGCTTCTATCTGTGCGCAGGCCCTGTGTTCGCCGCTGGAGAAGGCATGCCAGCACTTTCGATCGAGCCTCAAGCGAGTGGCATCGCTAGGGGAGCGGCCCAGATCAATGTCAAGGATTTCGGTGCCATCGGGGATGGCCTCGCCGATGATACCCGAGCCATCGCCGCGGCCCTCGCCGCGATAGACAAGGACCGCGGGGGCATCCTGCGGTTTCCCCGTGGGTTTTATCGGATCGCGAGGCTTAGCCTGGACGGTTTCAACGGTCTGACGCTTCAGGGGGAAGTGGGGACTTATTTCTTGTCCACCACGGCCGGAACGCTGGTGGATGTATTGGATTGCCGAGATTTGAGATTCGACGCCCTCAAGTTCCTGGGGCGATCCAACGCCAACCCGGTTCAGGATGCAACCCCGACATTCACGGGCCTCTCCGCCCCGGCGCGATTCGTGTACATCCACGAGCGCCCTGCGGCCTCGAAGCGCCGGCAGTCCGAGTTCATCAGCCTCAGTCGCTGCCTCTTCTTCCATTGTGCAGGAACTGCGGTGGAGGTCGGCGACGGGGCTGCTGAATCCTCCGCCCATCAGCCCTCGGATGTGTACTTCGATGATGTGAAGATCGCTGAAACCGTCATCGGTCTCAAGGTCTCCCAGGTGAATGCCCAGGGGATCTACTGCCGACGCTTTTCGGCAAGCTCGGTGACAGATGCGGTCTTCCACCTCGCGGCCGGAGATCTCTTTGCGAAGGATGTGCAGGTATCAGGGCT
Organism: Holophagaceae bacterium; assembly: GCA_046331485.1. Classification (GTDB taxonomy): domain Bacteria; phylum Acidobacteriota; class Holophagae; order Holophagales; family Holophagaceae; genus Geothrix. The sequence goes on from JAXLQS010000003.1 coordinate 295,830, forward strand.
CGGGGCCGCGGCCTACTTGGTGAAGGTGGTCCAGGCACGGGATGACGAAGTGAAGCGGGTCATCATCGAGAACTACTGGGACGAGACCTCGCCCGGCGGCGTGTTGAAGACGAACCTGGCCCGGGTCAGCGACGGCATCACCCTCGGCATCACCCGTTTCAACCCTGTGGGCACCGATTGGCCCTTCGATATCCAGTGCAAGAACACCACCGTCCGGATCACCGGCATGGACTCGTCCTTCGCCGCGGCTGGCAGCACGCCCGCCATGCTGCGGGTGAACCAGTCCACGCGCCTCATCATGGGCGGGACCTTCTGGACCTTAGCCGGGAGCCCCACCTGCCGCTTCGAAGTCATCGACGACCAGGGCCGGACCCTGGAGACCTACGCCACCCAGCAGCTCGCCGAGCCGGCCCTTCCGTTCGCCAGCGCCATCCGCGAGAACCTGATTCCAGGGGCCGGCACCTTTGCGACCCTAGAGGACCGTGCTCTCCACGGTGATGGCATCAACGCCTTCAAGATCAGCACCTCCGGCGAGTTGGAAGTGGACAAGCGGACCTCAGGCACCCTGGTGGCCTGGACGGACTACTTCCAGGTGGATCCCGGAGCCACCTATGCGGCGAGCATCCTCATGTCCGAAGAACCGGCCGGCATGGGTGCTCTCTGGTCACTCTTCTTTTACGACGAGGGCGGCACACTCCTCGGAGAGGCAGGTGTGGCCTCCGGCGAGAACCGCCTTTCGGGGATCTGGCTAGCGAAGGCCGGTGTCGTCACCGCTCCACCTCGGGCTCGCAACGCGCGAGTGCGAGTGGGTACCACGGGGCCCGGCCACCTCCGATTCCGGCACCTCAAGGTAGAGCGTGGGTCCTATGTGACGCCTTTCCTACTCGGACCGGCCCGGGCGGCCCGGATCCTCCTCGAGAAGGAACCCACCAGTGGGTTCTGGAAAGCGGGCGAGGTTTTCCAGCGGCTGTTGCCGAGTGGCGGCCTGGTGAATCGGATCTGCGTGGCCTCAGGATTCGCTGTAAAGGAAGGGTGGGCCCAAGGAGCTTTCTACCAGTACGGTGACTACGTCATCAGCAATGCCAAGGTCTATCAATGTGCCTCTGACCAGGGGCGAGCTGGAACGGTACCTCCATTCCATACCAGTGGCACGGCTTCTGACGGCCAATTGATTTGGCGGTTCGTGACCCCTTCTGGACCTCCACGATTTCAAAACACCCAGGGTCCGGAGTAGTAGGCCGGTTCACAGGGTTGCTCTCATTTGTGGCATCGCTGGGTGATGTGGTGGATCGGCTCGGAGGAGGGAACCGGGTTCACTGTCATCGCTACCCACCCATATCCCTGACAAACAACGATCCGGGGAGGGTTGCCCCTCCCCGGATGTCAAGCAGTCACTGTTCGGACGATTCCTGTGGTGCCTACAGATTCGTCCGGCTGTTCAACCCTGTGATGGCGGTTTGCACGTTGGTGAAAGTCCTCGTGGCGGGTGTGTAGGTGTAACCAAGACCAGAGTAGGTCAGGGTCCCGCTCCACCCCAGGGGCACCGTCAGGGTGAAGTTCCCACTGGCGTTGGTGGTGGTGGTTTGTCCCGTACTGAGGCTGACAGTCACTCCAGCCCTGGGTGAGATCGGATTGGAAGCAAAGTAGACCCGACCACTGAGCGGAACTCCCGTGACGGCAAAGTTCTGGTTCACCTGGGCAGTCGTTACATTGGTGAACGAAAGCGGCCCGGAGAAAGTATACCCGTTCAGCGATGCGGTAGCCGTTCCAGACCAGCCCAGTGGGACAGCCTGGGTGTAGACACCAGAACCGTTGGTCGTGGTGGATCCCCCACCATTGCTGAAGGTGATCAGGACATCTCCGAGGGGTGTGCCATTGAGGGTCACGGTTCCCGTTACCCTGGGGCTCAGCCGGAAATTCATACCGGCGATGGGTGCCAGGACATTGGTAAAGGCCCTAGAGCCGGGGGTGAAGCCCCAACCAGCCAGCGACGGGGTGATGGTCCCAGTCCAACCGGGTGCCACCACGGCGGTGTAGAAGCCGCTGGCATCCGTGGTCACTGTGCCACCCGTGGAGAGGGTGAGCACCACACCACTGACTGGGGTGATCGGGTTGGTAGCCACGTAGGCCTGACCCGTGACGTTGATTCCGGTGACCGTGAAGTTCTGGGACGGCTGGTCCGTGGCCAGGTTCGAGTAGGTGTAGGGCGCGGAGAATGTGTAGCCGGCCAGAGATGCAGTGGAGGTTCCACTCCAGCCTGCGGCGACATTCATGGAGTAGTTCCCGGAGGCATCCGTGATGGCTGAGCCACCACCATTGCTGAAGGTGATGGTCACACCCTGTTTCGGTGCGCCAGCGGAAGTCACCTGGCCCGAAACCACCACAAAGGCTGTGCCGCGGTAGTTCTGCCCGGACTGGTTCGTAGTGAGGTTGGTGTAGGTCCGAGTTACCGGCGCGAAGGAGTAGTGGGCCAAGGTGGGCGTGGCAGTACCGCTCCAGCCGAGGGGGACTTCGATCGTGTAGTTTCCGGATGCATCGGTGGTGGCGGTGCCACCCCCGTTGCTGAAGGTGACCGTCGCACCAGAGAGAGGCGTGTAAGGCACCGCAACATAGGTAGTGCCCGAAATCCGTGCGCCGTTGAAGGTAAAGTTCATGGTCGCGGTCGCATCGGCCGTGACGGCAGGGGTGGCGGTGGTCACATCCACCTTTATGGCATGAGTGCCCACCAAGCCAGCGGCCAGGGTGTAATTGTTGTTCGTGCTGTAGGCCTGAACAACGGTTCCATCCACCGAGAACTGGTACTGATAGTTGGTGGAACCGATACCCGTCGCGGTGAAGGTGATGATCTTCGTAGATGCCTGCGGGCTGGGCAGGTTCGGCAGGAGCTGAACGCCCGTGGCGGGGCCGGGGGTGATGGTGTAGACCAGGCTGTTGCTGACAACGGCGCTGGCGGGGCTGGTGCGGGCATTGACGTCGACGGTGTAGACACCGACAGCCTGGGTCAGCGGGAAGCTGTAGGTCGCCGTGGCGCTGTAGTTCTGCACGATGGCGCCGTTGACCAGGAACTGGTACTCGAAGGCCGCGCCAGCGGGGTTGGAGACGCCGAGGGCGGTGAAGGTGATCGGGGTTCCCTTGACGGCGGTGGCCGCAGGCAGGGCATCCAGGCTCACGCTCACGGGCGCGGTGACGGCACCGGGGGTGACCCCGTTGAGGGTGGCGGCGGAAACCGAATCACCCTTCTGGTTGTAGGAGAAGACGCGGTAGTCGTAGCTGGTGCCAGACACGACGGTGAAGTCGGTGAAGTTGGTCTGGTCAGGAACGGTGGTGCCGACGACGGCGAAGGTGTTCGCGCCGGCGAGGCTGCGCTCTACGCGGAAGCCGGTCTCATCCACGGGGACGGCGATGCCGTCGGCGGGGGTGGGATTCGGGGGCAGCGCGTTCTTGGTCCAGGCCAGGTCCACACGGGTGGGGCCATTGACGGTGCCGGTCAGCGCCGAGGGCGCGGCGGGCACGGTGGTGGCCACCTTCAGCACCATGGCACGCATGAAGTCGTTCTCTTCGTGGCCGAGGATGTGGCAGTGCCACACGTATTCCCAGCCGTAGTCATAGCCGTTGCCAGTGTTGTTGTTGGGCACATTGATGATGGCGCCCAGGTTGCCCATGTTGATGGCGGTCTGGCTCAGGTCGGTGGTGGGCACAAGCGCGTTGTTGTCATAGACCGGGTTGAGTACCCGGAGGCTGTTGGTCATGCCATCGCGGATGGCGGGAGGCAGAACCGGGGAAATGGGCCGGAAGGCGACGATGATGTCTTCCAGCGGCTTCATGCGGACGGTTTCCTTCCAACCGAGCTCGTTGGCTTCGGGGAAGCGCACGGCGCCGTCCCAGCCCACGCGGTTGACCACCTGGACATCCATGAGGTGGAAGTGCACGGGGTGGGTGTCCACACCGTTGTGCGTCACCTTCCAGAGCTGAGTCTGGCCATCCGCCAGGATTTCGGTGGCGAGCTCGGAGTACCCGAGGGGGATGGTGGTCTGGTTGTTGAAGTTGGTGAAGGGCAGCTCGACGCCGAGGGTGGCGTTCATGCGGCCGTAGTCCAGCTCGAAGAGCTCCTGGATGGCCTTGGGCTGCAGGGGCATGACCACGGGCTGGCCATTCTCCGTCTTGGTGTAAGGCAGTTCGTAGGCCTGGATGGTGGCGTAAGTATCGGCCGCCACGTTCTGGTTCATGGCCGTGTTGTAGAAGGTCTGGGGGACGATCGGGGGGTGCTGGGTCGCCGCGAAGGCACCGTTGGAGGTGTTGGTCGACGCGAAGGCCGTCTCGAGGGCCGCGTAGTTGAACGCAGGCGCCGGAGCGGTGTTGGCGACCACGACCTGCATCAGGGTGCGGGTGTTGGGGCCGTAGCCTTCCAGGGTCGAGGGGGCGCCACCGGTCGGGGTCTGGTCGGGCGCGCCGGTGAAGTAGTCATAGCGCACGTCGAACGCGGGCACCGGGGCCAGCATGTCGTTGTAGAGGATGAGCGTCTTGCCAGCCCAGGCGGAGAAGTCGACGATGACGTCGGCGCGCTCGGCGGGAGCCAGGAAGAGGGGGTGGTTGGCCACATCCAGCACGACGATGTCGCGCCGGTTGTAGTTGTAGGTCGTGGCCTGGGACTTCCAGCGCACAGGCGCGGGGAGGAAGCCACTCTCATTCCCGATCTGAATGATGTCGGGGCCGATGGTGCGCCAGTCGACCACGCCACCGGCGCGGCCATCCGTGGGCCACAGGGAGACGCCGCCTCCATCCACCAAACCAGCAGCGGCCGCGAGGGCAGCTTCGGCCGGGGAGGCATCCACCATCTTCACCTCCGTGGGATGGAGGGGGTCTGCTTCATAGAAGGCCAGACCGAAGGGACGATCATTGGAGGCATTCAGCAGGCGGAACCGGTAGGCCTTGGGCTCGACCGTCAGCTTGGGATAGGCCGTGCCGTTGACGACGGGCGTATCCATGAACGCTTCAGGCGTCAGGGACGGGTTGGGGGTGCCGGGATAGGTGGGATCGCCAGGGTTGGCGCCCGGGACGGGGCCGTGGGCGGTGGGGATGCTGTTGGGGGCATCGGCCACGGGCACCGGGGGCCAGAACCACGGACCGTAGTCCCAACGTCCCATGGCATTGGCGCCGGAGGGATCGTCAGGGTTCTGGTTGGGCATGTAGACGTGGGGGAACCACAGGTCGCCATAGCCGCCCCAGTTGGCGGTGTCCCAGGTGGGATCCTGGTAGGCCAGGTCCGAGGGGCCAGGAACGAAAGTCTTGTCCTGGAAGATGAGCGGGATGCCGTAGTTGTAGACGTCCCCGCCGTTGTTGGGCAGGATGCCGTCGTTGATGAGCTTGGTCTCGACCGGATCCACGATCAGGTAGCCCGCCGCCTCGCCCATGTAGACATTCAGGCGGGTGAGCCCGAAAGAGTGGTCATGGTAGAACATGAAGCGGCCGCTCTGCTGGTTGGTCCAGTAGTAGGTGCCGATGCCGTCGCCGGGCGTGTCCGTCACACCATCCACGCCGATCATGTCGGGGACGTTGCGGAAGGCGACGCCCTTCTTGTTGGCCGTGGCTTCGCCCGCGGGGGTCACCCACTGGTGAGGCGTGCCATCACTGATCCAGGGGCTGAGGCCGCCGTGGAGGTGGAAGAGGGCGCGGTTCTGCGTGAAGGTGGAACCGCCAGGGCCAGGGCCCGCGCCCATGAGGCTGGGGTCGGTGGGGATGGGCAGGTTCCCGGCCGCGCCTGTGGGCAGCATGTTCACCAACTTCGCGCGGACCGGCCGGTCACGCTGGGCGATGATGACTGGGCCAAGGTAGTGGGCCGCGCCATCGGCGGCGGGATTCAGATCCTTGTAGCCGCGCAGATGGGTGGCGGGCAGATCCGAGTTGAACTGGTGGGTGAAGTTCACCACGCCGATCTTGTAGTAGTCGGATCCCGGGTAGGTGGTGGTATCGGGGATGGCGATGGGAATGTAGGTCCCCAGGTTGTTCGCATTCGCCGCCCCGAGGCCGGGCAGCGTGTCCACGAACTTCCGGATGAGCGGGGAGTTCGCGTAGTTGGGAACCACGCCGCCCATGTAGTCGGGCGTGCCCAGGGGGTTCATGATCCCCGGAGGGGCGATGTAGCCCTGGGGGAGCTTGGTGGTCTGGACCATGGCCTGGGCCTTGGTCTTGGTGGCGCGGGCGGCCTTGGCGGCCTCGCGCGCGGGCTTGGCGCGCTCGGCGGCCGCCTGGCGGGCCAGCGCCAGCGTGCGGCGGCGAACCGCGCGCTCGATGACGGCGTTCTGATCGCCACCGACGGTGGGCGGCGCGGTGCGCCGCAGGGTTTCCTGTCCAGTGGGCGCTTCGGCGGAACCGCCGACCCCCATGAACAAGGCTGCTGCGAATGCCAGCAGACGGTTGAAGGTTTTGAGCATGGTTCACCTCGTGGGGGGGAGAAAATGGGTGGGAATGGGAGCGGTGGAATGGATTCAAGAACCGTCGGCCCGTCCTGTCCTGGAGACCGCGGGCCTGGGTGCGACAATTTGTCCTAGTAACCACCAAGGTCCGCCGGGACGGAATTTCGGGATATGGGGGGTTCTACCTATAGACGAGGTGGGAACTATGTAAATGGGACTAGGTGACTCAAGAAATCACTGAGATCTAGTCCTAATACCATTTAGACCCCGTCACAGCCGCCTCAGCGATGCCCGGAGCCGGGGCGATCCATGCGATGCCCACATGGGTTCGCCTGAATAATCAGAGGTCAGAAGTACAGTTCCGCGCTGGCGAGGAAGCTCGCGCCACTGTATCCGCCGCTGAGGAGAACCCGTCCGTCCCCCAGGGCCGTGGCCGTGTGAAGTTCCCGTGCACCGGCCATGCTGCCCGTGAGCGCGAAGGTCCCGGCCACAGGATCGTAGAGCTCCGCCGAAGCCAGCAGGGTGGCCGGCGAGCCCAGATTCGATCCGCCACAGATCAGCACCTTCCCCGTGGGGAGGAGCGCCGCCGCGTGGGAGTGGCGCCCCACCACGAGGCTGCCCGCCAACGCGAAGCTGCCGGTGAGCGGATCGTACCGCTCGGCGGTGGAGGTGGTGGCGCCGCCCACCACAAGGACCTGTCCATCGGGCAGGGCCGTGGCGCTGTGGAAGGATCGCGGGATGCTCATGGGCCCGGTGAACGCGAACGAATCCGTGGCGGGATCGTAGAGCTCCGCGGAGGACAGGTTTCCGGCGGTCCTCCCGCCGATGATCAGGACCTGGCCATTCCCCAGGAGGGTGGCGCTGTGGCCCGCCCGGGCTGCCTTCGGGGCGGACCCGGTCGCGGTGAAGGTCCCCGTGGCGGGATCGTACAGCTCTGCCGAGGCCAGGAAGGTGCCTCCGCTTCCCCCTCCCACCACCAGGACCTTGCCGTCCGGCAACAGGGTGGCGGTGTGGTCGGCGCGGGCGTGGACGAGGCTCCCGGTGGCCGCCATGGTGCCGGTCGCCGGGTCGAAGAGCTCAGCGCTGGCCAGGGCGGCCGAGAAGTCGGAGCCGCCGACGATGAGCACCTTTCCGTTGGCCAGTCGGGTGGCGGTATGGAACCGTCGGGTGGTGCCCATGCTGCCCACGGGGCTGAAGGTCCCGGTGCCTGGGTCGAAGACCTCTGCGCTGCCCAGGATGATGGATCCGTTGTAACCGCCGGTCACGAGGACCTTCCCATTGGCGAGTCCTGCGACGGCGTGGGAGGTGCGGGCGGCCGACATCCCCCCTGTCGCGGTGAAGGTTCCGGGGCCTGCGCCAGCCAGGACCGTGAGCGTGGCCGCTGCGCTCGTGAGCTTGTCGCCGGCGCCGTTCGAGATCTCCACGGTGAAGAGGCTTCCGTTGTCCGCCAGGACGGCGGGCGGTGTGGTGTAGGAGGCCCCGGTGGCGCCGGTAATGGCCGTGCCATCCTTCTGCCACTGGTAGCCCAGGGGGCTGCTGCCGGTGGCGAGGATGCTGAAGGTGGCCGTCTGCCCCACGCTGATGGACTGGCTGGCGGGCTGGGTGGTGATGGTGATGGGAGGTGGCACGGCGCTCACCGTGAGGGTGGCGCTGCTGCTGCTCAGGATGTGGCCGAAGCCGTCGGAGATATCGACGGCATAGGTGCTGCCATCATCCGCCAGGACCGCTGGGGGCGTGGTGTACGAGGCCGAGGTGGCTCCGGCGATGGCGACACCGCTCCGGGCCCACTGGTAGGTGAGCGTTCCGGTCCCCGAGGCGACCACCGTGAAGGTCGCGGTCTGGCCCACCAGGATGGCCTGGCTGGTGGGCTGGGTGGTGATGGTGATGGCGGGGGGCTTGTCGTTCACCGTGATCGTGAGGCCGACCGAGGCGCTCCCCGCGCTGTTGGTCCCCTTCACCGTGTAGGTCGCCGCGGTCGAAACCGTGGTGGGCGTGCCCGTGATCACCCCGGACTTGGCGTCCAGGACCAGCCCGTCGGGCAGGGCCGGACTGACCGAGTAGGTCTCGGGGGCGCCCCCGGTGTGGGTCGGGCTGTTGGCGGGGATGGCCACGCCCACGGTGTAGACGGCGGGGTTGGTGCCATAGCTCAGCGCCGTGGGCGTCTCGACCAGTTCACGACAGCCGGGCGCCAGGAGGAGGCAGAGGCCGGTCAGCAGGGCGCTGCAGGCATGTCTGATCACTCGCATGGGCACCTCGGTGGTGTTGGATGGAGCATGCCAGGGGTTGGCCGATCAGTGGATGACCCAGTCGCTCTTCTTGACGAAGGGGGGCTCGGGCCCTGCCCCAAGCTGCATGATGTAGCAGCCCTTGGAGGCATACCGCTGCCCGGTGCCGAAGCTCAGCCGGAGGTAGTCGGGCAGGAGGTAGTCGCGGAGCAGGCCGAGTCGGTCGAGCAGGTTGTCCCGGTAGAGGTTGCGGTCCATTTCCACCAGGGCGGCGGTGAACACTTGAAGCATGGAGTAGGTGCGGGTCGAGATCCGGGTCTCGGGGTGGTGCTTCGTCAGGCCCTTCAGCAGGGCATTGGCGTACCGGGAGACCTTGGCTTCGTCCTTGGGCTCGCGGTAGGGGAAGGTGAAGAGGGTGAAGGGGCGCGCCTTCTCCGGCAGGCGGGCGACCTTCGCTCCCAGCAGGCGGCCGGACAGGAAGGCCCTACCCGGCTGGGCGGGACGGCCGGCCAGTCCTTCCAGAGCTTCGGCCGCCCCCTCGGCGCCCCAGAGGAGGAGGGTGGCGGCCTTCTCCCGCTCGAGCATCGCCTCCAGGGCGGCGGAGGTGAGGATCTCCCCCTTCTTCAGGACGACCTCCCGAGCGGGGCCCTGCCCCAGTTCCTGCCAGGCTTCCCGAAATCCCGTGGCCAGGGCCCGACCCTCGGGACTGTCCTGGATGACTTGAAGCACCGGGCCTCCGACCATGACCTTGTCCTCCTCCAGCCCGTTGAGGTAGCGGGCCACGGCTTGGCCCTCCTGGTAGTAGCCCTTGGAGAAGTACAAGGTGTACCAGTCGGTGTTGGAGATGACGGGGAGCTCTGTGATGGGGAAGAGGCAAGGCAGTTTATGGCTTTCGCAGAAGGCGTGGATGGGCTTCCACTCGCCGTAGGTGAGGCCGCCCAGCAGGGCGAACACCGGCTCCTTGGCCAGGTGGGCCTCCAGTTGGCGCCCCCAGGTCTCGGGGGCCCCCTTCAGCCGCCACACGGCCAGGGAGAGGGTCCGGAACGAGCCGCTCATCTCCTTGCCGCCGATGCTGGCGTACATCCTCGTGTCCATGCCGTCGGCGAAGGCATTGTGCCGCGCGATGTAGTTGTTCATCGGCACGAGCATGGCCTGCTCGTCCTCGGCGCTCACCTCCTCGGTGATGACCGTGGCGAAGCGCAGGCTGGTGGCGTCCGCCCCGGGGGAGGGCTTCGCCGACAGGTTCCAGAGGTAGTGGATCAGGATCGCCATGTCCTGGTCGTTCAGGTCGTAGCGGGGCATGGCGTGGTTCAGCACGCGTCCGCTGGGATCGACGCCCGTTCGGAGCACTCGGGCCAGGGTGGCGTCGGTGTAGGGCGGGCGGGCCGGACTGGTCTGCACCCGCAGCCCCTTGCGTTCCTCCGGCAGGAGGTTGGGGAACTTCCAGTAGCGGGTCAGGCCGAGTTTGAATCCATTGGTGGGGAGCGTGACCACGCCCCCTTCGGTGGCTCCCACCCCGCTCCGTAGATGGCAGCTCATGCAGGAGAAGGAGGTGCCGGCCACCGCCGCACCGCCGCTCACGACGGCCTGCATGACCTGACCACTGGGAAGCAGGCCTTCACGGTACATCCGCTCGCCCAGGGCCAGGGCCTTCTCGGGGGGCAGGCCGGCCACCAGCACTTCCCCCGCCTTGGCCTTGGGTTCGGGCGGGGCCGCCGGCGCCGAGCTCACGAGGAGGCTCAGCCCCAGCAGGATGGCCAGGCGATGCAGAAGGGTGGAAGGTCGTGGCGCGAGATTCAAAGGATCCCCACTTTCTTGCATTCTCCGATGAACTCGGAGGAGCTCATCAGGCCGGACAGGCGCACCCATGTCCCCTGCTTCGGATCCCGGATCAGGATCAGGGGGTGGTGGAGCGCCTTGTTGGGAACGTAGGCGTTGAAGGCGTGCAGCACCTGGTCGATGTCCTCGCGCTTCCCCGTGAAGAAATCCCAGCCCGGCCGGGCCCCGAAGCGCCGGAGATAGTCGCGCATCGCCTTGGGCGTGTCGTTCTCCGGGTCGATGGAGATGGAGACGAGGCGGACTCGGGCCGGCAGCTTCCCCTGCAGGTCGGCATACCCCGCGGAGAGAACGGGGCTGATGGTGGTGCAGCTTCCGAAGATGAAATCGACGATGACGGGGTCGCCGCTCTCCAGCAGGGCCTTCAGCTTCACCCGGGCACCATCCTGGTTCACGAGGAGGACCTCGGGCACGGTGTAGGCCTCGAGGGTGCGCTTGACCGGGGCCTGGACGGGGCCCACCGCGGGCGCCTGGGCCAGGAGGCCGGGAATCGGGACGGCCCAGATGGCGGCCCACCATCCGGCCCTGCGCCCCATGCGTCGCGTCATGCCTGGACCCTCCCGATGCGTTGGTGATGAACCGCCTGCCACGAATGCCGAGAACCGTGGACTGATTTTACGCAGCACCCGCGGGGTTCGTTCAACGCCCCCGGGATGGAACCGGGCCCAAATGCGAACGGCCCGCCGAGGCGGGCCGTTCTGGGCTACATGGTTTTACTACCCTACAGGTCCTCGCCGTCGATCTCGGTCATGCCCTGGAGTTCCTCGACGTGCTGCGCCATGCGGGCGTACTCGTCGTCGAAGTCCTCACCGCCCTGGAACTCGTTGAGGCTGGGCTCGGGGTACTCGCCCTCCTCGATGTCGAGGTTCCGGTAGTGGGCCATGCCCGTGCCGGCGGGGATCAGGCGGCCCAGGATGACGTTCTCCTTGAGCCCGCGCAGGTAGTCCACGCGGCCTTCGAGGGCGGCCTCGGTGAGGACGCGGGTGGTCTCCTGGAAGCTGGCGGCCGAGATGAAGCTCTCGGAGGTCAGCGCGGCCTTGGTGATGCCGAGCAGCAGGGGCTCGCAGGTGGCGGGCTGGCCGCCATCCTTGAGGGCCTGCTCGTTGATCTCCTTGAAGCGGTGCTTGTCGACCTTCTCCTCGACGATGAGCGGGGTGTCGCCCACGTCGGTGATGAGGACCCAGCGCAGCATCTGGCGGATGATCACCTCGATGTGCTTGTCGTTGATGACCACGCCCTGGGCCCGGTAGACCTCCTGGACCTCGTTGACGAGGAAGGCCTGGAGGGCGCGGTCGCCCTGGACCTTGAGGAGATCGTGGGGGCTGACGGCGCCCTCGGTGAGCTTCTCGCCGGCGCGGATCTCATCGCCGTCCTGGACCTGGATGTGCTTGCCGCGGGGAATGAGGTACTCGCCCTTCTCGCCCGTCTCCGATTCCACGACCACCTTCTGGTTGCCGCGGACCCGGTTGCCGTACTTCGCGATGCCGGTGACCTCGCTGATGATGGCGGGTTCCTTGGGCTTGCGGCCTTCGAAGAGTTCGGTCACACGCGGCAGGCCGCCCGTGATGTCGCTGGTCTTGGCCTGCTGGCGGCTGGTCTTGGCGATGACATCGCCGGGCAGCAGCTCCTGGCCCTCCTCCACCTCGATGTAGGCACCGGTGGGGATGTTGTAGCGCTTGAGCACCTTGTGGTTGTCCCCCTTGATGTTGATGTGGGGGTGGATCTTGTCGTCGGTGGGATCGATGACCTTCTTGCGGAAGTTGCCGGAGATCGGATCCTTTTCTTCCTGGTAGGAGACGTTGACTTCGAATTCCTTGAAGTCCGCGAGACCGCCCACTTCGGTGAGCAGCACGTCGTTGTACGGGTCCCACTCGGCGAGCACGGTGCGGGGCTCGACCTTCTCCTTGTCCTTGACCTTGAGGATGGCGCCGGAGGTGACCTTGTAGCGCTCACGCTCGTTACCGTCCTCGTCGGTGACGAGGATGTAGCCGTTGCGGGTGAGGGCCACGGTCTCGCCCTTGCGGTTCACCACGGTCTTGCGCTGATCCTTGGTGTTGTCCAGGCCCTCGTACTTCACGACGCCCGCGATCTGGGCCTCGTGGGTGCTCTTCTCGGAGGTGCGGCTGGCCGCGCCGCCCACGTGGAAGGTACGCATGGTGAGCTGGGTGCCGGGCTCGCCGATGGACTGGGCGGCGATGACGCCGACCGCCTCGCCGAGGTCCACCAGGCGGCCGGTGCTGAGGTTCAGGCCGTAGCACTTGGCGCAGATGCCGCGGCGCGCCTCGCAGGTGAGGGTGGAGCGGATCTTGACCTTGGTGATGCCGCTGGTCTCGATCTTGAACGCCAGCTCTTCGGACAGCAGGGTGCCGGCCGGGGCGATGGTCTTGGCGGCATCGTAGGGATCCACGATGTCCTCAAGACAGACGCGGCCCATGATGCGGTCGCGCAGGCGGGAGCGGATGGTGCCGTCGCTGTTGACGATGGCCTCGACCTCGATGCCGTTGATGGTCTCGCAGTCGTCCTCGTTGACGATGACGTCCTGGGCCACGTCCACCAGCTTGCGGGTGAGGTAGCCCGAGTCCGCTGTCTTCAGCGCGGTGTCGGCCAGACCCTTGCGGGCGCCATGCGTCGAGATGAAGTAGTCGAGAACGCTCAGGCCTTCCTTGAAGTTGGCCGTGATCGGGGTCTCGATGATGTCGCCGCTGGGGCGGGCCATGAGGCCGCGCATGCCGGCCACCTGGCGGATCTGGGTCTTGGAGCCACGAGCGCCGGAGTCGGCCAGGATGTAGATCGAGTTCAGGAACTCGCCGGTCTCGTTGCGCTTCTCCAGTTCCTTCATCATGTCACCGGCCACCTGGTCGCTGGTCTTGCCCCAGACTTCCAGGATGCGGTTGTAGCGCGTGGAGGCGTCGAGGCGACCCTCGTAGGATTCCTTCTCGATGGCGCGCACCTCGTCGGCAGCGCCCTTTAGCAGCTTGGTCTTGGAATCCGGAACCACGAGGTCGTCGATGCCCACGGACACGCCGGCCTTCATGGCCCACTGGAAGCCGGTGTCCTTCATGGCATCCAGCATGCGGATCGTGACTTCCGGCCCGTTCAGCTTGTAGGCGCGGTTCACGAGGGAGAGCAGGCCCTCCTTCTTGAGCAGGCCGTTGATGAAGGGGACCTCCTCGGGCAGGGCGCGGTTGAAGAGCACGCGGCCCACGGTGGTGGTCTTGAGCTGGCCGTTGACGGTTTCGGCGGGGGCCTCGAAGACCTCCTGCTCGGAGTTCTTCTTGGGATCCTTGGCGTGCCAGGCCTCGGTGTCCACCCACTCGCCGGTGTGGCGGATCTGGATGATGGCGTGGGTATCGACCACCCCGGCCTCGTGGGCCGAGACCACGTCATTGACGTTGGCGAAGACCATGCCCTCGCCCTTGCGGCCGAGGCGCTTCTTGGTCAGGTAGTAGCCGCCCAGCACGATGTCCTGGGAGGGCACCACGTTGGGGCGTCCGTTGGCGGGGTTGAGGATGTTCTGGGTGGACATCATCAGCACCTTGGCCTCGATCTGGGCCATGGGGCTGAGGGGCACGTGCACGGCCATCTGGTCGCCGTCGAAGTCGGCGTTGAAGGCGGTGCAAACCAGGGGGTGCAGGCGGATGGCCTTGCCCTCGACGAGCACGGGCTGGAAGGCCTGGATGCCCAATCGGTGCAGGGTCGGTGCGCGGTTCAGCAGGACCGGGTGGTCCTTGATGACCTCTTCGAGGACGTCCCAGACCTCGGGACGGCCTTCTTCCACCATCTCCTTGGCCTGGCGGATGGTGGCCGCGTAGCCCTTGTGCTCGAGCCGGTTGAAGATGAATGGCTTGAAGAGTTCCAGCGCCATCTTCTTGGGCAGGCCGCACTGGTGCAGCTTGAGGTCGGGACCCACCACGATGACGGAGCGGCCCGAGTAGTCCACGCGCTTGCCGAGCAGGTTCTGGCGGAACCGGCCCTGCTTGCCCTTGAGGGCGTCGCTGAGGGACTTGAGGGGGCGGTTGCTGACCCCGCGCAGGAGACGGCCGCGCTTGCCGTTCTCGAAGAGGGCGTCCACAGCCTCCTGCAGCATGCGCTTCTCGTTGCGCACGATGACGTCGGGGGCCTTGAGCTCCAGCAGCTTCTTGAGGCGGTTGTTCCGGTTGATGACGCGGCGGTAGAGGTCATTGAGGTCGGAGGTGGCGAAGCGGCCGCCGTCGAGGGGCACCAGGGGGCGCAACTCGGGGGGCAGTACGGGCACCACGTCCAGGATCATCCACTCGGGCTTATTGCCGGAGCGGTGGAAGGACTCCGCCACCTTGAGGCGCTTGGCGACCTTGCTGCGCTTCTGGGTGGAGGTCTCCTTCTTCATCAGGTCGCGGAGCTCGATGGTGAGGGCCTCGATGTCGACCTGCTTGAGCAGCTCCTTGATGGCCTCGGCGCCCATCTGGGCCTTGAAGCCCTCGCCGTGCAGGCTGCGGTACTCGCGGTACTTGTCCTCGTTGAGGATCTCGCCTTCCTTCAGGCTGGTGCCGCCGGCCTCCGTGACCGTGTAGGCCTCGAAATAGAGCACGCGCTCCAGGTCCTTCAGGGGGATGTCCAGCAGGTAGCCGATGCGGCTGGGGACGCCCTTGAAGAACCACACGTGGCTGACCGGGGAGGCCAGCTGGATATGGCCCATGCGCTCGCGGCGCACGGACTTCTTGGTGACTTCGACGCCGCACTTGTCGCAGGTGACGCCTTTGAACTTCTGCCGCTTGTACTTGCCGCAGAGGCATTCCCAGTCGTTCACGGGGCCGAAGATGCGGGCGCAGAAGAGGCCGTCCCGCTCGGGCTTCAGGCTGCGGTAGTTGATGGTCTCGGGCTTGGTGACTTCGCCCTTGGACCAGGAGCGCATCTTGTCCGGGCTGGCCAGGGACACCCGGATGCACTCATAGGCGTTGATGTTCTGCTGCTCTGGATACATGTGGACCTCTCAGGTGTTCGTCGGAAACGGAAGCGGAAACGGGATCAGCCTTCGATGGAGAAGGCCGCGGGTTCTTCTTCCGCCAGGGCCGGGTCCAGCTCTTCGCGGGTGAGCATCTCGACATCGATGCACAGCGCGTTGAGTTCCTTCTTGACGACGTTGAAGCTCTCGGGGAGGCCGGGATCCTTGATGGTCTCGCCCTTGATGATGGCCTGGTAGATCTGGGTGCGGCCGTGCATGTCGTCGGACTTGTAGGTGAGGAGTTCCTGCAGCACATGGGCCGCGCCGTAGGCTTCCAGCGCCCAGACTTCCATCTCGCCGAAGCGCTGGCCGCCGAACTGGGCCTTGCCGCCGAGGGGCTGCTGGGTGATGAGGCTGTAGGGCCCAATGCTCCGGGCGTGGATTTTGTTGTCCACGAGGTGGTGCAGCTTGAGCATGTAGACACAGCCCACGTTCACGGGCTGCTCGAAGGCCTCGCCGGTCATGCCGTCGAAGAGGCGGGTCTTGCCGGTGACGTCGGGACCGAGCTTGTTGTTCTTCTCCCAGGCCTGGGTGAGGAAGCCCTTGATGTCCGTCTCGCGGGCGCCGTCGAAGACGGGCGTGGAGAAGTGGACGCCGAGGGTCTTGCCGGCCCAGCCCAGGTGGCACTCGAGCACCTGGCCGATGTTCATACGGGAAGGCACGCCCAGGGGATTCAGCACGATGTCCACGGGACGACCGTCGGGCAGGTAGGGCATGTCCTCCACGGGGAGGATGCGGCTCACCACACCCTTGTTGCCGTGGCGGCCGGCCATCTTGTCACCGACCTGCAGCTTGCGCTTGACGGCCACATAGCACTTCACGGTCTTGAGCACGCCGGGCATGAGCTCGTCGCCCTTGAGCAGGCGTTCCATGCGCTCGTTCAGGATGTCGCGCAGGACCTTGAGCTGGCTCTCGGTCTTGTCGAGGATGTCCAGCACCTCGGCGTTGATGCGGTTCTTGCCGGCGGCCACCGAGATCTGGCGGAAGCGGTGGTAGGGCACGGCCTCCAGCATGTTCTGGGTGAGCTTCTTCCCCTTGGGCAGCAACTCCTTGCCCTTGTCGTCGGTGAGGACTTCGTCGAGTTCCTTGCCCTTCAGCAGGGTCACGACCTTCTTCTTGGCCTCGGCGCGGATGATGCGCTCCTCGTCGGAGAGGTCCTTCTCCCACTTGGCCATCTGGTCGCGCTCGATCTGCTGGGTGCGCAGGTCCTTCTCCTGGCCCTTGCGGGTGAAGACCTTGATGTCCACCACGGTGCCCTCGATGCCCGGGGGCACGGTCAGGCTGGCGTCCTTCACGTCGCTGGCCTTCTCGCCGAAGATGGCGCGGAGCAGCTTCTCTTCAGGAGAGAGGATGGTTTCGCCCTTGGGCGTGACCTTGCCCACCAGGATGTCGCCGTGCTTGACGGTGGCGCCGGTGCGGATGATGCCGCTGTCGTCCAGGTTCTTGAGGGCCTCCTCGCGGACCTGGGGGATGTCGCGGGTGATCTCTTCGGGTCCCAGCTTGGTGTCGCGGGCGTGGACCTCGAACTCCTCGATGTGGATGGTGGTGTAGAGGTCTTCCTTCACCACGCGCTCGGAGATCAGGATCGCGTCCTCGAAGTTGTAGCCGCGCCAGGGCATGTAGGCCACGACGAGGTTCCGGCCCAGGGCCAGCTCGCCGTGGTCCGTGCAGGGGCCGTCCGCGAGGATCTGGCCCTCGGTGACGTACTCGCCCTTCTTCACCAGCGGGGTCTGGTTGAGGCAGGTGTTCTGGTTGGAGCGGGCGAATTTCACCAGTGTGTAGATGTCCACGCCGGACTCGATGCCCTCGGTGTCGGGATCATCCTCGACGCGCACCACGATGCGGTTGGCATCCACGGTCTCGACGATGCCAGAGCGGCGGCAGACCACGCAGGCGCCGGAATCCTTGGCGGCCACGAACTCCATGCCCGTGCCCACGATGGGGGCCTCGGTGCGGATGAGGGGCACGGCCTGGCGCTGCATGTTGGCGCCCATGAGGGCCCGGTTGGCGTCGTCGTTCTCAAGGAAGGGGATGAGGCTGGCGGCCACGGAGACCACCTGCTTAGGGCTCACGTCCATGAGCGTGACCTTGTCGCGGGAGACGATCTTGGTCTCGCCGGCCACGCGGACGGTGACGTCCTCGTCCTGGATGACCCCATCCTTGTCCACGCGCACGTTGGCCTGCGCGATGACGTGCTCGTCCTCCTCCCACGCGGAAAGGTAGAAGGCGTGCATCTCGTACTTGGCGGGACGCTTGCCGGCCTTGGTCAGCTTCTTGTTCTCGGCTTCCAGGTCCTCGAGGCGCACCACTTCCATGTAGCCCAGCTTGGAGTCGCCCACGCTGGTGACCTTGGCGAAGTGGACGATCTTGCCGTTCTCCACCTTGAGGTAGGGGCTCTCGATGAAGCCGAACTCGTTGATGCGGGCATAGCAGGAGAGCGAGCTGATGAGGCCGATGTTCGGGCCTTCCGGCGTCTCGATGGGGCAGATGCGGCCGTAGTGGGAGGTGTGCACGTCGCGCACCTCGAAGCCGGCGCGGTCGCGGCTCAGGCCGCCGGGTCCGAGGGCGGAGAGGCGGCGCTTGTGGGTGATCTCGGACAGCGGGTTGGTCTGGTCCATGAACTGGGAGAGCTGGCTGCTGCCGAAGAACTCCTTCATGGCCGCGATGACCGGCTTGCTGTTGATGAGGTCGTGGGCCTGCACGGGATTGTTGGGATCCTGCGCGATGCTGAACTTCTCCTTGATGGCCCGCTGCACGCGCACCAGGCCCACGCGGAAGCCGTTCTCCAGCAGCTCGCCCACGGACCGCACGCGGCGGTTGCCCAGGTGGTCGATGTCATCGGCGCGAACGGGGGCGATCTCGCCGATGTCCTGGCGGGTGGTGTCGTACTTCTTCAGGCGCAGGAGGTAGTGGATGGTCTGGATGAAGTCGTCCGTGCCCAGGGTGCGGAACTCCAGATCGGTGGAGAGGCCCAGCTTGGCGTTGATCTTGTGGCGGCCCACCTTGCTCAGGTCGTACTTCTGGGGGTCGAAGAACATGCCGAAGAGCAGCTTCTTGCTGGACTCCAGCGTGGCGGGTTCGCCGGGACGGATCTTCTTGAAGAGCTCCTTGGCGGCCTCTTCGCTGTCCTCGGTGTGATCCTTGGCCAGGGTCTCGGAGAAGACCTTGCCCGTGGCATCCGCCTCGGGGAAGCACACGTCGAAGGACTGCACGTCATTGGCCAGGAACATCTCCAGGTGGGTCTGGACAAAGGGCTCATTGGCCTCCATGAGCACCTCGCCGGTGTTCATGTTGACGATGTCCTGCAGCAGGACGGCGCCATCCAGCATCTCGCGGGACACGGGCACGTCCTTGATGCCGGCCTTCTCCATCTGCTCAAGGACGCGGCGGGTGATCTTCTTGTCCTTCGCCAGGACCACTTCCTTGGTCTTGGGATGCTTCACGTCCTCATCGGTCTTCTTGCCCTGCAAATGGTCGCCCACGGCGACGCTCAGCTTGCCTTTCTTCAGGAAGAAGGTGGCGGGGGTGTAGAAGTGCCGGAGCATGGGCTCGTTGGACTCGAGGCTCTCACTGAAGAGGCCGAGCGCGCGCATGAAAGTGGCGCCCAGGAACTTGCGCTTGCGGTCGATGCGGGCGTAGAGCAGGCCCTTGGCGTCCAGCTCGAACTCGATCCAGGAGCCGCGGTAGGGGATGATCTGCGCGCTGTAGAGGCTCTTGTCCGAGGCAATGCTGAAGAAGACGCCGGGGCTGCGGTGCAGCTGGCTCACGATCACGCGCTCGGTGCCGTTGATGATGAAGGTGCCGCGGTCGGTCATGATCGGCAGGTCGCCGAAGTAGACTTCCGAATCCTGGCTCTGCTTGAAGCGGCGGTTCCCCTTGTCGTCCTTGTCGAACTGGTTGAGGCGCACGCGAATCTTCAGGGGGGCGGCCATGGTGGCGCCGCGCTCGACGCACTCGTCCATGCCCATCTTCTGCTTCATGGCGACGGGCTCCTGGCACACGTCGCAGATGGTGGCGGCATTCTTGTTCCGGGTGCCGCACTTGGGGCAGTCCACCGTGGGATCCTTCGGGTGGTCCGACACGATGCTGTGGCCGCAGTGCTTGCAGCTGGTGCGAAGGTGCTCGAGACCCAGGTACTTCTCGCACTTGCAGGCCCAGTGGCCCACGGTGTAGTCGAGGAACTCGACTTCGAGGTTGGCGTCGGTGCCGTCTGGATTCTTGCCGTTGTGCACGGGGAACATGGACTCGAACACGGCCTTCAGGCCGCGGGTCTCCCGCTCGCTGTGCAGCAGGTTCATCTGGAGGAATTCGTCGTAGCTCCGCTTCTGGATGTCGATCAGGTTCGGGATGGGCACCAGGGACCGGATCTTGGAGAAGTTGTGGCGCTGGCGGTAGATGTTCTGCTGAACACTCATGGTTCGCTCCAGGTGAAGTTGGCGGAACCTTCTAAGGACGGCGCGCGGCACGGAATTTCAAAGCTGCGGGCCTTGAGCAAAGACGGCTTTGTCCCAGGGCGGAGGGCCCCGGTCCGGGATTACATGCGATGGTGCGGGGTCCCCCGGTACGAACCGATGGCCACCCCGCCACCCTGCGGTGGAAGGTGCGGCCCAGGAACGAGGGTGGTGCTGCGACGGCGGGCGTTTGGCAACCAGGGGCCTTTATGGAGGCGGAGTCCGTACGGGGATCCGGACGGAAGGAATAATCGTACCAGATCAAGACAGAATCGCAAAGCGTAAGGTGCGAAAGGCACCCTACGCTTTGCGTTAATGCTGTATCGAAACCTACTTGATCTCGACCTTGGCGCCAGCGGCCTCGAGCTTTTCCTTGATCTTGGCAGCCTCGTCCTTGGCCACGCCTTCCTTGACGGCCTTGGGAGCGCCGTCGACCAGGTCCTTGGCTTCCTTGAGACCGAGTCCAGCGACGATCTCGCGGACGGCCTTGATGACGTTCAGCTTGTTCGCGCCGGCGTCAGCCAGGATGACGTTGAACTCGGTCTGCTCCTCGGCGGCGACGGCCGGGGCGGCACCGCCCGCGGCGGGCGCAGCGGCGGCGGCGGCGGACACGCCGAAGCGGTCCTCGAGGGCCTTGACCAGGTTGGCCAGGTCAAGGACGGTCATGGTTTCGATTTCAGCGATGAGCTGATCAGCAGTGAGAGCCATGATGGCCTCCTAAAATTCGAAATGGGTTTTGGATTCGGGGTTGAGGTGCTACTCGCCGGTCTTCTGCTTGCGGATGCCATCGAGGGCGACCGCCAGACCGGAGATGGGATAGGTCATAAGGTAGAGCAGCTTGGCGATCAGCACGTCGCGGCTGGGCAGCTCGGCCAGGACCTGGAGCTGCTTGGCGTCGATCAGCTTGCCATCCATGACGCCGGCCTTGAAGGTGGCGGCGGGATTGTCCTTCAGGAAGCCGTTGACGGCCTTGGCCATGGCCACGACATCGTCGTTGGTGGTGGCGACGGCGCTGGCGCCCTTGAAGGATCCACCCAGCACTTCGAAGGAGGTGTCCTTCACGGCCAGGCGGAGCAGGGTGTTCTTGCTGACACGGTACTGAGCCTTGCTCTCGCGGACGCTCTTGCGGAAGGCGGTGTCCTTCTCAACCACGAGGCCCTTGAATTCGATCACGATGGCCGAGGTGGCGGACGTGAAGGTTTCCTTGAGTTCGGCGACTTCGGCGATCTTCTGGTTCTTTTCCATGGTCGGCCTCCTACTTCTCAACACTGGTGTTGAGGGTGACCGAAGGGCCCATGGTGGAGGCGATGTAGATCGTCTTCACGTATTTCCCCTTGGCCGTGGCGGGCTTGGCCTTGTGGACGGCATCGATGAGGGCCTTGGCGTTCTCTTCCAGCTTCTCGACGCCGAAGGAGAGCTTGCCCACACCGGCGTGGATGATGCCGGTCTTGTCGACGCGGTACTCCACCTTGCCGGCCTTGATCTCCTTGATGGCCTTGGCCACATCGAAGGTCACGGTGCCGGTCTTGGGGTTGGGCATGAGGCCGCGGGGACCGAGCACTTTGCCCAGGCGGCCGACGCCCTTCATCATGTCGGGGGTCGCGACGAGGGCATCGAAGTCGAGGAATCCGCCGGCGATCTTCTCGACCAGCTCGTCCCCGCCCGCGATCTCGGCGCCCGCAGCTTCCGCTTCCTTGATCTTCTCGCCGCCTGCGATCACCGCCACACGCATGGTCTTGCCCGTTCCGTGGGGCAGGACGATGGTGCCGCGGACCATCTGGTCCGCGTGGCGGGGATCCACTCCGAGCCGCATGTGGATTTCCACCGTCTCGTCGAACTTGGCAAAGGCCAGGTCCTTCACGACGGTGAGCGCATCCTTCAGCTCGTAGGGACGATCTTCGACCTTGGCCGCGGCAGCCCGGTACTTCTTTCCAGGTTTTGCCATAGTGGCTCCATTCGAACAATCTCCCGCGATGTCGGTCGCGGTGGCCGGGATCGCCGCACGACGCGGCTCTCCAACAAAAGCGAATTTCAAAACAAAGCTCGCGCGGGTTTGGGGCCCGCGCGACAGACACTAATCGATGACGTCGACGCCCATGGAGCGGGCGGAGCCGGCGATGGAACGGACGGCGGCTTCGAGGCTGCCGGCCGTGAGGTCGGGCATCTTCACCTTGGCGATCTCGGCGAGCTGGGCCTTGGTGATCTTGCCGACCTTGGTCTTGTTGGGCGTGGCGCTGCCCTTGTCCAGGCCGAGCTTCTTCTTGATGAGGACGGCGGCGGGCGGGGTCTTCAGGATGAAGCTGAAGCTGCGGTCGGCGTAGACGGTGATGACGACGGGGAGGGTGGTGCCCTTCTCGACCGCGCCCACGGACTTCGCGTTGAACTGCTTCACGAACTCCATGATGTTCACGCCGTGCTGGCCCAGCGCGGGACCGACGGGGGGAGCCGGGGTGGCCTCGCCCGCGGGCAGCTGCAGCTTGATGTAGCCGGTGATCTTCTTTGCCATTGTCTAAGCTCCCGCGGAGGATTCCGGCGCATGCCGGCGACGTCCGCCTTGAGGGTGGGGATCCCGCGGATCCGCCAGCCGGGGTTGAAAAGGTCCCGGCCGCAAAGGACCGGGACTGGAAAGTCTACCAAAAGGACCTCAAAAAGTCCTTAGGAGATCTGGAATCCCTACCTCTTTTCGACCTGGATGAAGTCCAGCTCGACGGGGGTGGAGCGGCCGAAGACGGTCACCATCACCTTGATGGTGGAGCGCTCCTCGTGGATCTCCTCCACGTCGCCCTCGAAGTTGGCGAAGGGGCCGTCGATGATCCGGACCTTCTCGCCCTTCTCGAAGTGGTACTTGGGCTTGGGCTTCTCCTGGGTCTCTTCGGTGTGGTGCATGATCTGGCGGACTTCCTCGTCCGTCAGGGGCGTGGGCCGCTTCTTGTTGGCGCCCACGAAGCTGGTCACCTTGGGGGTGTTGCGCACCAGGTGCCAGTCGGCGTCGGCCATCTCGACGGAACCGTCGGGCTTGCGCTCCACCTGGATCTGCACGAGCAGGTAGCCGGGGAAGGACTTGCGCTTCTTGACGACGCGCTCCTTCTTGCCCGACTTGGCGTCGACCTTCATCTCCTCGTAGGTCTCCTCCGGGATCTGGATGTCCCCGAAGCTGTCCTGGCGCTCTTCCATCTGGATGCGCTGCCGGAGATGCTCCATCACCTTGGCCTCATAGCCGGAATAGGTGTGGATGATGAACCACTTCAACTCGCGGCCCTGGGAGGGGGCCGTGGCGTCCTGAGGGATGCTCACGAGATCGGTCATGCCTGCCTCCGCTTCAGCGAGTCTTCAGGAAGAAGTACGCGAAGCCCTTGGAGAGAACCCAGTCCACGGACCAGAGGTAGGCCCCCACGAACGTCGAGACGATGACCACCGTCCAAGCGGAGGTCATCACCTTCTCCTTGGTGGGCCAATCCACCCGGTCGAGTTCGGCGAAGAGATCCTTGGCCTGCTGCTTGATGGCACCGATCACGATGGACCTCGTGGAATGGATGTCGATCAGAAAAACCTGGCCCCGAGCGGGAGCGCCGGGGCCGGGAAGTGGCAGGGGAGACAGGGTTCGAACCCGCGACCTGCGGATTTGGAGTCCGCTGCTCTACCAGCTGAGCTACTCCCCTGTGGGACCGCCCGGCGACTGGTGGCGCCGGGCGGGAAACCCTCGGAACCGGAGCCCTACTTCGACTCGCGGTGGATCTTGTAACCGCCACAGAAACGGCAGAACTTGTTGAACTCGAGCTTGCCCGTGGTGGTCTTCTTGTTCTTGGTGGTGCTGTAGTTCTTACGCTTGCATTCCTGGCACTGCAGGTGAACGATGTCGCGCATGGTGACCTCCTAAGTCGGAGGGCGGATCGGCCTTAGGCCAGGATCTCGCCCACGTTGCCGGCGCCCACCGTGCGACCACCCTCGCGGATGGCGAACTTCAGGCCCTTGTCCATGGCGATGGGCTGGATCAGCTCCACCGTCAGGGTCACGTTGTCGCCGGGCATCACCATTTCGCGGCCGGCCTCGAGCTCGATGGAGCCGGTCACGTCGGTGGTGCGGAAGTAGAACTGGGGGCGGTACTTGTTGAAGAAGGGGGTGTGGCGGCCGCCCTCTTCCTTGGTCAGCACGTAGACCTGGGCGTTGAACTTGGTGTGGGGGGTGATGCTGCCGGGCTTGGCGAGCACCTGGCCACGCTCCACGTCCTTGCGCTCCACGCCGCGGAGCAGGATGCCGGCGTTGTCGCCAGCCTGGCCCTGGTCCAGGGACTTGCGGAACATCTCGACGCCGGTCACGACCTTCTTGACGGTGTCCTTGAGGCCGATGATCTCGATTTCCTCACCGACGCGGACGATGCCCTGCTCGATGCGGCCGGTCACCACGGTGCCGCGGCCGGTGATGGTGAACACGTCCTCGACGGGCATGATGAACGGCTTGTCGATGGCGCGGGTGGGATCGGGAATGTAGGAGTCGACGGCAGCCATGAGCTCATGGATGCAGGCGCAGTCCGGGTGGTCCGGGGTCTCGGCGTGGTCGAGGGCCAGACGGGCGGAACCCTTGATGATGGGAATGTCGTCGCCGGGGTACTGGTAGGAGGACAGCAGGTCGCGGATTTCCATCTCGACCAGCTCGGTGAGTTCGGGATCGGCGATGTCGACCTTGTTCATGAAGACGACGATGTAGGGCACGCCGACCTGACGGGCGAGCAGGATGTGCTCACGGGTCTGGGGCATGGGGCCGTCGGTGGCGGCGACCACGAGGATGGCGCCGTCCATCTGGGCCGCGCCGGTGATCATGTTCTTCACGTAGTCGGCGTGGCCGGGGCAGTCGACGTGCGCGTAGTGGCGCTTCTCGGTCTGGTACTCGACGTGGGCCGTGTTAATCGTGATCCCGCGGGCCTTCTCTTCGGGCGCGCTGTCGATCTGGTCGTAGGACTTGGTCTCGCCGCCGAACTTCTTGGAGAGCACGAACGTGATGGCCGCCGTCAGCGTGGTCTTGCCGTGGTCCACATGGCCGATGGTGCCGATGTTGACGTGGGTCTTTGAACGATCGAATTTCTCTTTGGCCACGTATGCCTCCTGAAGGGTGGGAGAGAAGATGAAGGGGAACTGATGCGAAGTGAAAGGTGGAGCCCACAACCGGGCTTGAACCGGTGACCTCTTCCTTACCAAGGAAGTGCTCTACCGCTGAGCTATGTGGGCTTGAACCTTGCCGCCGCGAGGGCGGGCCTTGCCGTCGGCCGGGAGCCGGCCAACGGGGAGGGTGGAGCGGGAAACGGGGTTCGAACCCGCGACATTCAGCTTGGAAGGCTGACGCTCTACCAACTGAGCTATTCCCGCGGTGGAACTCCGGAAACGGGACCCTGTCTTCCTGGAGTGCTCCAGGGGACTGGTGCCGAGAGAAGGATTCGAACCTCCGTAACGCGTTGCGTGGCAGATTTACAGTCTGCTGCCATTAACCACTCGGCCATCTCGGCATGCTTGTCCGGCGCCCCTCCCGGGGCTTGTCAAACCTGCCCAGGTTGGCCCGGGAGGCTGCCCAACGAGGCCCCTAGGGGCATCGCGTCAGGGGTCACTGCGAGGCAGGGCTTTCCTGACAGGGAACTCGAAAGGTATCACGGCAACGGAAGGCCCTCAAGGGGAAACTTCCGAAGTGGGGTGGCTTCGTCGTGCCACCACGCGGAAGAGCGCGACGGCAGCGGCGGCGGACACGTTCAGGCTCTCGATGCCGCCGGGCATGGGGATGTGCAGCAGGCCGTCGCAGCGCTCGCGGATCTTCAGGTGCAGCCCCTCGCCCTCGGCCCCCATCACCAGCACCGTGGCGCGGTCGAAGGACTCGGCCAGATAGTCGCGGCTGCCCTCTCCCGCCGCCAGGCCGTAGATCCAGCCCCCAGCCTCCTTCAGGTCGTCCAGGGCGCGGCCGAGGTTCACCACGCGGCAGACCGGAACGCGCCCTGCGGTGCCGGCGCTGGCGCGGATCACGGTCTCATTCACCTGGGCCGACCGCCGCTCCGGCAGCAGCACTCCGTCGACGGCGGCCGCGGCCGCAGAGCGCAGGATGGCCCCCAGGTTGTGCGGATCCGTCACGCCATCCAGCGCGAGCACCAGGGCCGCATCACCCTTCTGTTTCACAACGGCTACCAGATCCTCGAACGGCGCGTAGGCGAAGGCCCCGCCCTCACCCAGGACCCCCTGGTGGCGCTGGCCCTGGCTGCGGCGATCCAGGCCTTCCATGGGTTCGCGATGGATCACCACACCGGCGGCGCGGGCCTCCGAGATCAGCCTGGACACCCGCCCGAAGGCGGCCGGGGCCACCCAGAGGGAGTGCAACTCCCCCCGCGAAAGGGCCTCCTCGCAGGCATGAGGTCCCAGGTACTTCATGGCTAGAAGGTCTTCTTGAAGCCGAAGGCCACGAGGTGGCCCATGCCTTCCATGCGGACGCGGGTGCCGACGGAACGGAATCCGGACCAACTCCAGACTCCGTTCAACCGGGTGGTGTCCTGGTCCTCACTCTGCCGGTACTGGTAGCCCAGGCTCAGCTCGCCCCCCCAGACCTTGTAGCCGGCGCCGACGGAGAAGGCCGCCGTGCGGGAGCCACCAAGCAGGGGCTCGGCATCGGCCTCCTCCACGCTGCGCTGATCCAGCGACAGGCCGCTGCGCAGGGTCCAGAACTTCCCGAGCTCCACTTCCGCGGACAGGCCCAGCCCCAGGTGTCCCTTGCCCCGCGGCAGTTCCGCAGGCGCCGAAACCATGCCGGAAGGCGTCTGGACTGTGGCGAAGCCCGGCACCCGCAGGCCCGCCGAGGTCCACTTCAGGTCCGCCTCCCAGGTCATCATGGGCGTGATCCGGTGGCGCAGGCCCAGGGTGGTCTGCGAGGGCAGTTCCAGGGTGGCCGAACCGGCCGTGGGCGTGGATCCGGCCAGGAGGATGCCCGCGCGGGCCGCCGCGCCCAGGGGGGCGGTGCTCAAGCCATCGTTGGCATAGTAGCCCAACGCCGCATCCCGGTACTCCGCCTTCATGGCGAGGTCGCCCTTCAGGCCCGACTGGTGGGCGAAACCCACGGTCCAGCGCGGGTTGATGGCCCATCGGAGCCCCAGGGAATAGCTGGGCACCACCTTGTCCCCGCTCTGGCCGACCCGATGCTCCACCAGGCCGTTCACCGCGTTGGTGCCGGAGACGGGGAGCGCCGGATCGTTGGGCACGTTCAGGCGCATGACGCTGCTGCTGTCGTAGGAAAGGCGGGCCACGCCCAGGCCGAAGCCCACGGAGAAGTTAGGGCTGAGGGCCCAGGCGGACTGGCCCTCCAGACGGCGGGCGGAGAGGTCGATGCCGTCTCCCAGATAGCGGCTGGGGGCGCTGTCCAGGAGCCTCGAGTGGCGGAGGTAGGGTTCGTCCAGTTTCAGGCCCAGGGTCAGCGTCGGCGACAGGCGCGCCGCGAGGCCGAAGGCTCCCAGGGTCCGGTTGCGGTCATAGCTGAAGTAGGTCTTGCGGACCGCCGTCTGCTCCGACTCCAGGCTCTGCTGGGTGGAGGCCATCTCCAGGCCCATGGCCAGGTAGAAGCCCCCCTTCTCCTTGAGGGAGGCGAGCAGGGCTGGGTTCGTGGCGGCGGCCTCCAGGCTGTAGCCGTAGGCCACCTGGGCGCCGCTCCGCGAGAGGCCCACGGGATCGGCGGCCGGCAGGGCCATGCTCTGGGCAGCCGCCGGAAGGGCGACCAAGCCCACCACCAGCCCCATCCCGACACTTCCACGAACCAGCTGGACCATACCCGACGCCTCCCGAGACACGCTTCTTGAATGGCTCGAACCCGGGAAGGGTTCAAACCCAAGGCTCCAGGATCGCCAAAAGGGGGCGAATCACCAAGCGCATTCCTGGGTCCTCAGCGTTCGGACTCGCCCATGAAGCGCACCAGCAGACGGTCCACCAGCTCCCAGACCTCCAGCAGGGCCGCCAGGCACATGACGAGCCCGGCTCCGAGGGCCAGGGCCCGGCCCCAGGGGCCCATCACGATCCGGCAGAAATCGGGCCACTGCCAGAAGAGCGAGGGCAACCGGAGCCGCCCGTAGAAGGCCAGGGTGGACAGAAGCATCCCGCCCCACAGCAGGTAGAAGAACCTCAGCGCTCGGAAGAGGACGTCCCAGGCGAAGGGACGGGGTCGGGGGGCAGGCATGGAGGGATCAGCATACCGTGGCTGGTCGCTCAGTCATCCCCCGGAAGCTCGATGAAGAAGCGGGTCCCCTCGGTCCAGTTGGTGGTGAATCCGACCCTGCCGCCCAGGACCGTCTCCCCCAGCAGCTTCATGCCGTAGGTGCCGAGACCGCGCCCGCGGACGGCCTTGGTGCTGAAGGAGCGCTGGAAGATCCGATCCGCGACCTCCGGCGGCATGCAGCCGGGGTTCTCCACGACGCAGCGGAGCCCGCCGGGATGGCGCTCGAACCAGATCTTGGCCTGCCCCCTCGGCGGCAGGGCCTCCAGGGCGTTCGTCACCATGTTGCAGAGCACCCGGCAGAGGATGGCGGGGTCCGTGCGCAGGCATCCCGCCTCCGGGGGGATGGGCATCCGGATCAGCCGGGCCGCCGCCTCGGCACCCAGGGCCAGCTCCAGGTCATCCAGCACCGAGGCACAGGTCACACTGCGGAGGTCGGGCACCAGTTCGCCACACTCCGCCAGGAGGAGGCGGCGCTGGGCATCCACCTCGGCGGTCAGGTGACCTGCCATGTCGAGCACATGTCCGGCCACGGAGGCCGCATCCGCGCCGGCGCCATGGAGAATCTCGGCCCAGCCTTTGAGACCCTGCAGCGAGTTCATGAGGTCGTGGATGAAGATGCGCTCCAGGGTCTCCCGGCGCTTCAGGGCGCTGATGTCCCGAAGGGTGAGCAGGGTCAGCACGTGGCCCGAAACCGTGATCGGCGAAGCCCGCACAGCGAATTCTCGCGCCTCCCAGCGCCCCTCCCGCCGCAGGCTGAGCAGGCACTCGCCGTGGGAGACCTGGCCCGTGGTCTGGGTCGCCAGGACGGCCAGCAGGGCCCCGCACCGCCGGCAGGCCCTGGAGCTGCCGCACCCGTCGGCCCCCTCCTGAGCGTGGATGCACTCCAGGGTCTCGCCCAGCCTCAGCCCCAGGCAACGGGCCGGCTCCTCCTGGCTCAAGGCGTCGAGCAACACCTGGTTGGCGGCCAGGATCTGGCGCTGGGCATTGAGGATCACCGCATAGCTGTCCACCGCTTCCAGGATGGCAGTGGACCGTCGCGTCCTCCAGGCAGAGGGCGATGCCCGCCTTCAGCTCCGCGGGCGTGGCCCGGCCCGAGGGAACCAGCAGACCCCCTTGTCCGGACGGCTCACCGCTCATGGTCATTCAGACCTCGTGGGACAAGTATGTCGGGCCGGGGGGACCCAGCAATAAGGGGTAACCCTACCTTTTGCCCCGCTCACCCCGCAGTTCACCCCCGCAGGATCTGCCAGCCCAGGCGTAGGATCAGCGCCCCCACCACCGCGATGAACACGCCCCGGACCCAGCGGCTGCCCTTGCTGAGCGCCACGTGGGCCCCCAGGTAGCCGCCCACCCCGTTGGCCGCCGCCATCCCCAGGGCCACGGAGGGGATCCAGCTCCCCTGCCAGACGAAAAGCCCCATGGCGGTCAGGTTCGAGGCCCAGTTGACGCTCTTGGCCAGGGCCGAGGCCCGCAGGAAGTCGAAGCCCAGGATCGCCACGAACAGGAAGATCAGCAGCGATCCCACGCCCGGGCCGAAAAAGCCGTCGTAGAAGCCGAGCCCCAGGGCGATGAGGGCCGCCAGGCCCCGCTGGTGGCTGAGGCCGAAGCGGGGGGCATGCAGGTTCCCCATGTCCGGCTTGAGCAGCGTGAAGGCGAGCATCACCAGCAGCAGCCCGAACATGACGGGCCGCAGGAAGTCGCCGTGGACGCGGTAGGTGAGCCACACGCCTCCGGATGCCCCTAGGGCCGAAGCCAGCACCGGACCGATCATCTCGCGCCAGGAGAGGGTCCCCGACCGCAGGAATTTGCCGGCGGCCATGGTGGCCCCCGTGACCGCCACCACCTTGTTGGTGCCCAGCAGGGTCGGCAGGGGCGTTCCGGCCGGCAGTCCGAGCAGCAGGGCCGGGATGGTGATCAGGCCGCCCCCCCCCACGATCGCGTCGACAAAACCCGCCAGGAGGGCGGCGAGCATGAGCAGGAGCAGGACGGAAGGGCTGGGCATCTTCGCTGGATCCGGGAAAAGGCAGCGGCCCCGAAGGGCCGCGGTGCCGAATGACAGCCTATCGCCTCAGACTTTCAGGATCTCCACTTCCTTGTGCTTCATCGCCTCGTCGATCTCCTTGATGTGGGCGTCCGTCAGCTTCTGGATGTCGTCCAGGGTCTTCTTGGCGAGGTCCTCGGAAATGTGGCCCTCCTTCAGCTTCTCGAGTTTCTTCACATCCTCGTTGGCATCGCGGCGGATGTTGCGCACCCCGGTCTTGATCTCCTCGCCCAGGCGGTGGAGCACCTTCACCAGCTCGCGACGGCGTTCCTCCGTGAGCATGGGGATGGGCAGGCGGATGACGTTGCCGTCGTTGGACGGGTTGATGCCCAGGTCGGACTTCAGGATGGCCGTCTCGATGGCCTTGATGGCGCTCTTGTCGAAGGGCTGGATCACGAGCATGCCGGCTTCGGGCACGGAGACCGTCGCCATCTGATTGAGAGGCACCATGGAGCCGTAGTACTCGACGTGGACATTGTCCAGCAGGCTGGCGTTGGCCCGGCCCGTGCGGATGGTGGCCATCTCCTTCTTGAGCGCCTCCACGGACGCATGCATGCGGCGCTTCGTCTCCTGCAGGATGGCGTCGGGGGTCTGGGCGGTCATGGTCACCTCGAGATCTCGTGATTCTCTCCTTTATACCCCATGAAGCCAGCGGTTCCATGCGTGCTAGAGTGGGTCCACTTCCCCGAGGTCCCCATGCGCACGCTCCGCTTGCTGGCCCCCTTGGCATCCCTGGTGCTCCTTCCCGCATCGGCCGCTGTCCCCACGGACATGGCGATCACCAGCGCGGACGGCTACGCCCTCAAGGGCACCCTCAGCCTTCCCGCCGCCAGGGGCAAGGTCCCCGTGGTGATCCTCGCCCACCAGTTCGGGGCGGATCGCAGCGGCTGGGCCCCCCTGGCCGAGCGCCTCGCCGCCCGGGGCATCGGCACCCTGGCCCTGGACCTCCGCGGCCACGGCGCCAGCACCCGGAAGAACGGCGTGGACGTGGCCATCACCGCTGACTTCATGGCCTCGGCCAAGACGGTTGGCTTCGATCAGATCCCCGCCGACCTGGCCCTGGCCGCGGCCTGGCTCCGCAAGCAGCCCGGCGTGGACGGCCGCCGCATCGGCCTCGCGGGCTCCAGCGTGGGGGCCATCTCCGTGCTGCTGGCCGCCCCCGAAGTAAAGCCCGTGGCGGTGCTCAGCCTGAGCCCGGGCGGCACCGGCGCTTTTGGTGAAGGCGCCCAGGAGCGCCTCAAGGGCGCCACCCTGCGCGGACGTGCCTCGACGCTGGTCCTGGCCTCCACGGGCGACAAGGATGCCCATGAAAATGCCCTGGCCCTGAAGGACCTGCCGGGCGTGGCGATCCAGCTGAAGGAGGGGGGCGAGCACGGCTTCGCCTACTTCAAGGAGCGCGCCGACCTCATGGCCGTCTTCTTCGGCGAGTACCTCACCTATCACCACACGGGCCAGGCCTACACCGCCGCGCCCAAGAAAGCCGCCACCCCGGGCAACGTCATCAACGACCAGACCATCGCCAGCCAGAAGACGCAGCCCCCCAAATAGGCCTCCGGGAGGTCTGTCGAGGGTCTGAAGGCCGAGGCCAGCAAGGTCGAGGGTCGCCGGCAGGTGGAGCTCCTTCTCCCCGAGGGTCCATGGCGCGTCGAAACGCCGGAGGCCCAGTCCTTCGACCTCCTTCCCGGCGAACCAAGGGCGACCCTCCGCTGGACGGTCGCCCCTGATCGCTGGTCCCTGCAGGACCGGCCCTTCCGCTTCGACCTGATCGAGCCGGAAGGCCTGCGTCTCTCATTGGCGGTGATCTACCCCAACAGCCTGCCCGGCGGAAACGCCATGGTGGAGGTGCGGCGCATCCTTTCCGGGGAGGTGAAGCTGGCCTAGTGGAACTGCTGGGCCTCGGTGGACTCCGCCAGGGCCAGGGTGGAGGCCAGGCCGCCGCTGATGGCCTGGGCCACCTCGTCGAAGTAGCCGGTGCCCACCTCGCGCTGGTGCCTGGTGGCCGTGTAGCCCCTGGGCTCGGCGGCGAACTCGGCCTCCTGCAGCCGGGCATAGGCCGTCATGTGCTCGGTGCGGTAGGCGCTGGCCAGCTCGAACATGCCGTGGTTGAGGCTGTGGAAGCCCGCCAGGGTGATGAACTGGAACTTGTAGCCCATGGCCCCGAGCTCCCGCTGGAAGGCCGCGATCTCCTCATCCGAGAGCTTCTTCTTCCAGTTGAAGGAGGGCGAGCAGTTGTAGGCCAGCAGCTTGCCGGGGAACTCCGCGTGGACACCCTCGGCGAACTGGCGGGCCTCCTCCAGGTCGGGGTGGGAGGTCTCGCACCAGATGAGGTCCGCGTAGGGCGCGTAGGCCTTGGCGCGGGCGATGGCCATCTCAATCCCGCCGGTGATGCGGTGGAAGCCTTCGGGGGTGCGCTCGCCCGTGAGGAAGGGCCGGTCGCGCTCATCGATGTCACTGGTGATGAGCCGGGCCGAATCGGCATCCGTACGGGCGATGAGGAGGGTGGGCACGTCCATGACGTCCGCCGCCAGGCGGGCCGCCACCAGGGTGCGGATGAAGTGGCCCGTGGGGATCAGCACCTTGCCGCCCAGGTGGCCGCACTTCTTCTCGCTGCTGAGCTGGTCCTCGAAGTGGACGCCCGCGGCGCCGGCCTCGATCATGCCCTTCATGAGCTCATAGGCGTTCAGGGGCCCGCCGAAGCCCGCCTCCGCGTCCGCCACGATGGGCAGGAACCAGTCGCGGCTCACGCCGCCCTCGCCGTGCTCCACCTGGTCGGTCCGCTGGAGGGCGTTGTTGAGGCGCTTGACCAGGGCCGGCACCGAGTTGGCCGGGTAGAGGCTCTGGTCCGGGTAGGACTGGCCCGAGAGGTTGGCGTCCGCGGCCACCTGCCAGCCGGAGCAGTAGATGGCCTTGAGGCCCGCCCGGGCCATCTGCACCGCCTGGCCGCCGGTGAGGGCACCCAGGGCCCGGGTGGGCTCCTCGTTCTGGAGCAGCTTCCAGAGCTTGCGGGCCCCCAGCTTGGCCAGGGTGTGCTCGATGCGGAGGCTGCCCCGGAGCTTCTTCACCGTCTCGGCCGTGTAGGGCCGGGTGATGCCCTCCCACCGGTGGGCGGAGAAGTCGTCTTCGATGGGGGGAACGGGAAACTTGGGGGTCATGGGGCACCTCGAAATGGGTTGGGGATGGCGTGATGTCAAAGATTGACTTATTCTGATTCAAGTCAATGAACAGCTGATTTGATAGGGGTTGAATTGAAAATATCAGTCAATTCGCTCCATTGATTTTGTAAATTGATGTAAATGAGGACCCCATGCCCTCCGCCGCCCCCACCAAGCCGGCCGCCCGCCTCGGCGCCAAGATCCGCCTGCTCCGCCGCCAGGAGGGCCTCAGCCAGGTCCAGCTGGCCGAGGCCCTGGGCATCAGCCCCAGTTACCTGAACCTCATCGAAGGCAACAAGCGCCCCCTCACGGCCCCCCTGCTCATCCGCCTGGCCCAGCAGTTCAAGCTGGACCTGAAGGCCCTGGCCCCGGAGGAGGACCAGCGCCTGTCTGACGACCTCATGGAGGTCTTCGGCGACCCGATCTTCGAGCCCTTCGGCCTCCAGGCCCAGGATGTGCGTGAGCTGGTGCAGAACAGCCCGGACCTGGCCCGGGGGATCTTCGAGCTCTACCGCGCCTACCAGCACGCCCAGGACAGCCTCGGCACCCTGTCCTCGAAACTCAGCGACGGCCAGGGCTTCGATCCCGAGGCCACCCGGCTGCCCTCGGAGGAGGTCGGCGACTTCATCCAGCAGGCCATGAACCACTTCCCCGAGTTGGAAGCCGCGGCCGAGGCCCTCTGGGAAGGCGGCTCCCTGGACGCGGACAACCCCTACCCCGGTCTGGTGGCGGAGTTCAGGGCCCGGGGCATCCAGCTCCGCATCCACCGGGCCAACGAGGGCGTGGGCCTGCTGCGCCGCTTCGACGCGGACCGCAAGATCCTCAGCCTCTCGGAGCTGCTCACCCAGAAGAGCCGCACCTTCCAGCTGGCCCACCAGTTGGCGCTGCTGGAGCACAGCGAGCTGCTGGAACGCCTCACCACCCATCCCCTGCTGCGCACCAGCGCCTCCAGGTCGCTCGCCCGGGTGGCCCTGGCCAACTACTTCGCCAGCGCGGTGCTGATGCCCTACGAGCGTTTCCTCCGCGCCGCGAGGACGGAGCGCTACGACATCGACATCCTGGCCCGGCGCTTCCAGGCCAGCTTCGAGCAGGTCTGCCACCGCCTCACCACCCTGCGCCGGCCCGGACTGGAGGGCGTGCCCTTCCACTTCCTGCGCATCGACATCGCCGGCAACATCTCGAAGAGCTTCTCCGCCTCCGGCATCCGCTTCGCGCGCTTCTCCGGCGCCTGCCCCCGCTGGAACTGCCACGCCGCCTTCCTGACCCCGGGCCTCATCCGCACCCAGATCAGCGAGATGCCCGACGGCCGCAAGTACTTCTGCATCGCCCG
Source organism: Holophagaceae bacterium (assembly GCA_046331485.1). Taxonomy (GTDB): domain Bacteria; phylum Acidobacteriota; class Holophagae; order Holophagales; family Holophagaceae; genus Geothrix. Next base: position 330,485 of record JAXLQS010000003.1, read on the forward strand.
CACCCTGCAGAAGGACACGGGCGGTTATCGGGGCCAGCACGCCATGCAGGCCCTGGGCCTGGGCTGCGAGATGGGCCATGCCCGCGACCTGATCTACGCCGACGGCCTGCGCCTGGACCAGCCCCCCGTGCCCGTGGGGGTCACCTGCCGCCTCTGCGAGCGCACGGACTGCGAGCAGCGCGCCTTCCCGCCCCTGCAGCAGGCCTTCAAGGTGGAGGAGAACCTGCGGCGCACCAGCTTCTACGCCCGGATCGAAGGCAGCTGATCAACTCCTGGCGAGGCGTCCGGCGGGCTCCTCGATCCAGCGGTTCACGGCCCAGGCGGCAAGGATCGCCAGCCCCAGCGACAGCGCGAAGCCCGCGCGCCCCTGCAGGTGCGGCGCCACCAGCTTCATGGTGAAGGGATGCAGCAGGTAGAGGCCGTAGCTCCAAGCCCCCAGCCGAGTAAGAACCTTCCCCAGCCCGCCCGCCTCCCCATCCCGGGTGAAGGCCGCCAGGGCCACCAGCAGCGTGATGATGAGCAAGTAGCGGTAGCGCAGCCAGCCCGTGAGCGCCACCAGGTGGTCGAAGAACTGGGGCGTGGGCCGCAGCAGCAGCCACAGCAGGGGCAGGGCCAGGAGCAGGGTGACCTTGGGATCCAGGCGCTTCTCCGTGGTCGCGTGCAGGCCCGCCAGCAGCCCGCCCCAGGCCAGGAGGAAGAGCTGGTTGGGCGCCAGGACGTAGGTGTGGAACTGGTTCCAGCGCTCCTGATCCATCACGCCGTGGAGCGTGGAGGGCAGGCTCCAGAGCCAGAGCCCGAAGGCCAGGGCTAGAAGAAACCCAAGACCACCCTTCTCCCGCAACCAGGCCAGGGCCGGGTAGGCAGCGTAGAGCAGGGAAACCAGGCCCACATACCAGCCACCGGTCACCAGGGCGTGGTTGGGGTGGAAGGCGCCGAAGGTGAGGGTGAGGTTCTCCAGGAGGAAGCGGGGCGTGGGATCCGGCCCCATGCCCAGGCGGAAGGCGACGTTCAGCAGGCAGGCCAGGTAGAACACCGGGGCCAGGCGCAGGAAGCGGCGGAGCCAGAAGCGGGCCACGCCCTCCCTTTGGACACGGGCCCAGGAGGCCGTGCGGAAGAGCAGGAAGCCGCTCAGCACGAAGAAGGCCGAAACGCCGTAGTTGCCCAGCTTCGCCAGGGCCATGTTCGGGCCGGAGCCGGACTGCGTGAGGTCGAACCAGACGCTGAGGTGGTACACCGCGACGCAGAGCGCCAGGATGCCGCGCAGGGGGTCCAGGAAGCCCAGGCGGCCAGCCTTGCTCAGTTCAGTCGCCACGGGCACCCCAGCGCAGGACAAAGGTCTCATGCATGAAATTAACCGCGAAACGCACCAAACGCCCTCCGGCGCGCGAAAGAGGGACGGGTTTGCCCTCACCCTTCCTTTTCGCGCCCTTCCGCGTGTTTCGCGGTTACAGCCATTCGGCCCTACCGGTATCGCACCACGCCGGAACCCTTCACCACCTTGCCCAGCACCCAGGCGGGCTCCTCGGCGGCGTGCAGCTCCGCCAACACCTCCTCGGCGCGGTCGGCCTTCACCACCAGCACCATGCCCACGCCCAGGTTCAGGGCCTGGCGGGCGTCATCGATGCCCAGGCCACCCTTCTCCATGAGGAAGCGGAAGAGGACCGGAATCTGCCAGCTGGCGGTGTCGATCTCCGCATCCAGCGTCTGGGGCAGCACGCGGGGGATGTTGTCCGTGAGGCCGCCGCCGGTGATGTGGGCCATGGCCACCAGCTTGTGGGCCTTCACCAGGGGCATGAGCTGGGTAAGGTAGCTGCGGTGGATGGCCAGGAGGGCCTCGGCCACGGTGCGGTCCGAACCAGGCAGAAGGTCCGTCACCGCGAGCTTCTCCAGCTCGAAGCAGACTTTGCGGGCCAGGGAGTAGCCGTTGGTATGCAGGCCGCTGGAGGGCAGGCCGATCAGCACATCGCCCTCGGCCATGGCGTCCAGGCGCGGCAGCAGGTCGGCTTCATCGACCACGCCCACGATGGTGCCGGCCACGTCCACCTCGCCCTCGGCGTAGACGCCGGGCATCTCAGCCAGCTCGCCCCCGATGAGGGCAGAACCCGAGTTCTGGCAGGCCGTGGCCATGCCTTTCACGATCTGCTCGATGACCTCGGGCTCCAGCTGCTGGGCCGCAATGTAGTCCAGGAAGAAGAGGGGCCGGGCGCCCTGCACGAGGATGTCGTTGATGCAGTGGTTCACCAGATCCTGGCCCACCGTGTCCCAGGTGCCGGCCCGCCGGGCCACCTTCATCTTGGTGCCCACGCCGTCCATGCTACTGACCAGAATGGGCTTGGCCTCGGGAAAGCGGGCATCGAAGAGGCCGCCGAACAGGCCGATGTCGCTGCGGACACCGGGGGTCTTGGTGGCCTTCACGTGGGGCTTGATGCGCTTCAGCGCCTCGTCCTGGCGGTTGATGTCCACGCCGCTGGACGCGTAACTGACCTTCTGGCTCATGGCCCCTCCCGAATTTTCCATGATCCCACAGGGATCTTTCCCGTCCGAGGCCAAACCTTCCCGCAGGAAAGGCCTATGCTTGGGGTGCCATGGCTGCGATCGCCCTCAGTCCCCTCGCCCCGGCCACCCTCAGTGCCCTGAGCGCCCTCCGCCCGGTCCAGCCCCTCCCCATCACGGAGGACAAGACCTCTGGATCCAGCGCCCTGACCCTCCAGGACCTGGCCCAAGGGCTCTTCCAGCGGACCCTCCAGGCGAGCGTCCTCGCACCGCTGGCCGAACCGGGGGGCGGCAACCTGGGAGTGGCCCCAGAGGCCACGGCCTCCCTCCTGGCCTCCCTGACCGCGCCCCAGGCCCCGGCCAGCGCCACGCCGGCCGCCGACGCCACCGCGCCCGCCGGCGCCCAGGCCACCCTTCCGTCGGGGGCCACGGCTGCCACGGCCTCGACCGCTCCCAGTCCCTCGCCCCCCGCCGCCGTCCTGCCGGAAGTCCCTGCCACCCAGGATGCCTTTGCCAGCAGCTCGAGCCTGGAGTTCGCCCTCCAGGCGGCCCTGCGCTTCGGGGCCGGCGTGGCCGGCCAGGGGACGCCCGCCCTGCCCAGCGCGGACCTGAGCACGGGCCTGATCCGGGACGCCGCCGCGGTTCCGCGCCTGGAGGGACTCCAGGCCCAGACTGGCGCACCGGGGCCCGAAGCCTTCCTGCGCCCCTCGGCTTCCAACCTCCGCCTGCTGAGGACCTACGAGATCAGCCCAGCCCCCGTCTCCTCGCCCCAGGCCACCGGAGTGGATCTCTTCGCCTGAACGCCCAGACCCAGGCGCCGGGGGGCTCACCTGAACAGCCGGACCTGCCGATGGGGTTCTTTGAAAGGAGGGCCCATGGGTGTGGATGTGATCGGGGCCCTCAGTTCGTACACCTACCAGAGCGCCCTCAGCCAGACGGGCAGCGCCAACAAGGCCCTGGCCCAGGGATTGGCGGCGGTCCAGGCGCAGGTGGCCCAGGCGGGCTCCCTCTTCTCGAGCGGTGGATCCATGGATCCGCTGGCCTCCCTGGCTGGCGACGCCGGTCAGCCGGCCCTGGCCTCCCTCACCACCACCCTCGGCTCCGCCGCCGGAAGCGGCGCCTCCCCTGTGCAGGACCTGCTGTCGGCCTTCGGCGGGAGCCAGGATTCGGCACCCTCTGCGGTTTCGGCCCTTCCCTGGTCGGTGGCCATGCTCTCGCCCGCTTCCGCCCAGGCCCTGGTGCGCTACGCCTACGACCAGAGCCAGAACCCCAGCCACACCGCGGCCCAGGCCGCCGCGGCCGGCCAGCAGTCGGTGCTGGCCTCGGGTCTGAACCTGCTGGCCTGAACTCCGGCCAGGGAAGCGTAGACTGGCGGGACCATGTCCGAGCCCTCCGCCATCCCCTTTGACCGCCCCGCCACCGAGAGGGCCGTCCGGGCCCTGCTGCGCGGCCTCGGGCAGGATCCAGGGGCCCCGGAGCTCCTGGACACCCCGGCTCGGGTGGCGGAGTTCTGGGTGGAGCGCCTGGCCGGCTACGGCGTGGACCTCGCCAAGGAGCTGAAACCCCTGCCCGGCGACCTGGCCCCCGTGCCCGTCATCCTTGAGCGCATCCCCTTCGTGAGCACCTGCGAGCACCACCTGGCCCCCTTCGAGGGCCACGCCACCATCGGCTACCTCCCCGCCAATCCACCCGAGGGCGGCGGCACCGTGGGGCTCAGCAAGCTGGTCCGCGTGGTGCAGGCCTACGCCTGGCGCCTGCAGGTCCAGGAGCGCATGGCCCGGCAGATCGCCGACGCCCTCCAGACCCACCTCCGGCCCGCGGCTTGGGGGGTGCAGCTCGTGGCCGTCCACACCTGCATGGCCCATCGCGGTGTGAAGACCCCCGGCGTACCCGTGCGGACCACCCTCCTGGGCGGGGCCTGGGAGAAGAACCCGCCGCCGCCCTTCCAGACCTGAAGGGCCGCCCGTGTTCACCGTCGCCTCGGACCTGGAGCGCAACCGGCTCTACATCACCCTCGCCGGCCACCTGGACGGAGCCGAACGGCAGGCGGCCATCAAGGCGCTGATCCTCGAGTCCGCCAACCTGACCGCGGGGTTCGGCGTGGTCACCGACATCTCGGCCCTGCACGCCTCCAACGAGGAGGGGTTCAAGGACCTCCTGCGGGTCAAAGCCGCCCTGAAGCTCAAGGGGGCCGGGCCCATCATCCGCGTGGTGGGGATCCCCATCAGCCGCATCCAGTTCGAGCGCATCAGCGAGGCAGGCGGCTTCCAGGCGGAATCGGCCGACAGCATCCAGGCGGCCGATCGCCGGCTGGATGAGCTGCAGGCCGGAGCATGACGCCCGGATGACGGACCGCGGCCCAGGTCGGACGGTCGCAGCGGACGGGGCTGATCGGACCGCTCGCCCTTACACTGTCCCCATGGCCCTCCCCACCCCGGAACTGAAGCTCGGCTACGACCTCTTCTCCAAGCTGCTGAACTGGGCCGCGGGCAAGCGGCAGTCCAAGCGCCTCGAGGCCCTGAAATCCGCGGCCTTCCAGGAGCTGCTGAAGGGTGAGGCGGCGGACCTGGACCTGGTGGCCTCCGTGCTGAAGGAGATCCACAAGGCCGCCGACACCTCGGCCCGGGCCATCCGCCTGGAGAGCCTCTATGACAGCGCCACCAAGCCTGCGCCCAAGCCGCGGCGCCCCGAGCGGCGGCGCAAGTCCGCCAAGAAGGAGCCCGGACCCAAGGGCTGAATGAGCCCGCGATCGAACCCGCTCCTGGAGACCACGCCATGCACGTGCTCGTCCTCTTCGTCCATCCCCGCCGGCGTTCCTTCACCGGCGAGCTGGCCGAAGCCTTCTGCGCCGGGCTGGAGGCGGCGGGGCATTCCGTCGAGTTCGCCGACCTCTACGAAGAGGGCTTCGATCCGATCCTGGACGGAGGCCAGTTCGGGCTGGAGACGGCCCTGGATCCCGCCAGTCCGCGGCCCGCGGATGTCCTGGCCCAGCAAGCGCGGCTGGAGCGGGCCGAGGGCCTGGTGTTCATCTACCCCTTCTGGTGGTCCGACGTGCCGGCCCTCCTCAAGGGCTGGTTCGACCGGGTCTGGTCCTACGGCTACGCCTACGCCTACGAAGCCGACCGCAGCCGGACCACCCGGCTCCGGGTCCGGAAGGCCCTGGCCCTTTCCCCTGCGGGTCACACGGACGAGAAGCTGGAGACCCTGGGCCTGCGGGAAGCCCACCGCCGCGTCATGGTCGAGGACCGCCTCCTCGGTGTGGGCATCCCCGAGGCGCGCCTCGAACTGCTGGGGGGTCTCTCGGGCAACCCGGAGGAGGTGCGCCGTCAGCTCCTGGCGCGGGCGCGGGACCTTGGACGGGGTTTCTGAGGCTGCCCGGGGCCATACTGGGAAGGTCCTTCCGGGAGTCCCCATGACGCTCAAGCCGCTGGCGGGTCTGGTCCTCATCGTCGCGGGCGCCGCCGCCCTGGCCTGGCCCGAGGTCAAGTACACGAAGGCCACCCATGATGCCAAGCTGGGCCCCCTGGAGTTCTCGGTGAAGGAGAAGGACTCCCTGCGCATCCCGCCCTGGGCGGCCTTCGTGGTGCTCGGTGCCGGCGTGGTCCTCGTCTGGCGCCGGAAGGGCTGAGCGGTGCGCATCCTGGCGCTGGCCGGCAGCCTGAGGCCCCAGTCACTGAACGCGCTGCTGCTCCGCGAGGCGGCTCGGCTCGCCCCGCCGGGAGCGGAGGTCGTCTTCTGGGAGCGCCTGGACGACCTGCCCCACTACAGCCCAGAGCGCGACCTCGATCCGCCGCCCGCGCCTGCGGCAGAGCTGCGGGCGCGGATCCGCGAGGCCGACGCCCTGCTCTTCTGCACGCCCGAGTACATCCACACGATACCCGCAGTGCTGAAGAACCTGCTGGAGTGGGTGGTGTCCTCGGGCGACTGCACAGCGAAGCCCACCGCGGCCTGGAGCGCCTCCCCCGCGCTGGAAGGCGGGGCCCGGGCCCAGGCCGCCCTGGTCCACACGCTGGAGGTGATGTCGGCGCGGGTGGTCCATGCGGCCTCGCGCTGCCTCACGCTGGCCCGGTCCGGACTGGATGAGGCGGGCCACTTGAAGGATCCCGCGCAGGAGGCGGCCCTGCGGGCGGCCCTGGAGTCCCTGACCGCCGCCGTGGAGACTCCGTGAGCGGCGACATCCGCATCTTCGTGGACGCCGATGCCTGCCCCGTGAAGGAGGAGATCTTCCGGGTCGCCCAGCGCTGTGGGCTGAAGGTGCTGCTGGTGTCCAACGCGCCGCTGCGCCTTCCCCGCAACCCGCTCTTCGAATCGGTGGTGGTGGCCCACGGCCAGTTCGACGGGGCTGACGACTGGATCGTCGAGCAGATCACGGACCGCGACATCGCCGTGACGGCGGACATCCCCCTGGCGGCCCGCTGCCTGGAGAAGGGTGCCCGGGCCCTGGACGCCAGGGGCAAGGTGTACTCGCCTGATTCCATCGGCGATGCCCTGGCCAGCCGCGAACTGATGGCCCACCTGCGGGCCATGGGCGAGCTGGGCGGCGGGCCCCCGCCCTTCACGGCACGGGACCGCTCCACCTTCCTGCAGCGGCTGGACGACCTGATCCAGGCGCTCCGGCGGGCGAGGCGGTAGACTGCCCCTTGGGGCTGAGTCGGATTCACCCTGCCTGTGATCGGATTCGCCATGGCCAGAAAACCCAACTACAACTTCGAGAAGCGCCAGAAGGATTTGGCCCGCCAGAAGAAGAAGGAAGAGAAGCAGCAGAAGAAGGCCCTGAAGAAGGACGCCCAGGGCCACGACCTCCCCGACACGGAGGGCGCGGAGGAAACCGCGGACGCGGACGAGCCCTCCGAGTCCTGACCATCGACCGGGAGCCCCATGGATCCCTCGACCGAAGCCACCCTCGAAGCCCTGCTGGCCACCCCGGTGGCGGCCCTGGGAACGCTCCATGCCGGAGCGCCCTTCGTCTCCATGGTGCCTGTGGCCCCCGCCCCCGAGGGAACGGGTCTCCTCATCCATGTGAGCCGCCTGGCCCAGCACACCCAGGACCTGGAGGCCAGCCCGGAGGTGAGTCTGATGCTCATGGCGCCCCTGGGCGATCAGGATCCGCTCGCCCTGCCCCGCCTCACCCTCCAGGGCCGGGCCCAGGCCATCCCGCCCGGATCAGAGGCCCGTGCGGCCGCGGCGGCGGCCTACCTGGCCCGCTTTCCCCAGGCGGAGATGACCCTGAGCCTGGGGGACTTCTCCTTCTTCCTGATCCGGCCCAGCACCGGGCGTCTGGTGAGCGGGTTCGGCCGGGCCTTGAGCTTGGAAGAGTCCCAGATCCAGGCAGCCCTCCGCGGTCCGGGCTGAAGGGCAACTCTCGACATATCGTGAATCCGGGTCGCGGCCCGTCGGGAATCCCGCCTTGCCGGGATGGGGATAAGTTACAGAATTTATTCAATGATTTGACTTATTGCTTTGGCATGGAGATGGCTCTACCTTTAGGCCGCCGCTCGCGGCCCACAGGAGCCCCCATGTCCTTCACCGAATCCAAGACCCACCAGAACCTCAAGGCCGCCTTCGCCGGTGAGAGCCAGGCGAACCGCCGCTACACCTGGATGGCCCAGGTCGCGGAGAAGGAGGGCCTGCCCGAGGTGGCCGCCCTCTTCAAGCACAGCGCCGACGGGGAGACCGGCCACGCTCTGAAGCATCTGATGTATCTCGCGGCCAAGGCCGGCGACCCTGCCACGGGCCTGCCCCTGGGCGATTCGCTCACCAACCTGAAGTCCGCGGTGGCCGGCGAGACCTACGAGTACACGGACATGTATCCCGAGTTCGCGCGCGTGGCCCGCGAGGAAGGCCACGCCGAGATCGCCGCCTGGTTCGAGACCCTGGCCAAGGTGGAGCGCTTCCATGCCGGCCGCTTCCAGGACGCCCTGACCCGCCTGCAGTCCGGCGCCATCGCCGCCCCCGACGCCGACATCGCCAAGCACATCTGAGGTGACCATGAACCTCGCTTTCGACCCGGCCACCGAGCTGGCCCGCTATGAGACGCGCCAGGCCTTCCTGGCCCGCCAAGCCGCCCTGCGGCTGGATCTCGCGGAGGGCATCACCTTCCAGCCCGAGACCGCCGAGAGCGTCGAGGACCAGGTGGTCGAGACCCTCTGGGCCGAAGGCATGACGCTGGAGACCGCCCCGGCCCAGGACCTGGCGGAGGCCCGGGCCTCCTTCGCCGTCCTGGCCCCGCGCCGCGAGCTGGGCGGCCGGAGCGTGGTCGCCACGCTGTTCCTGGGGTTCCCCGATGCCGTGCGCGATGCGAAGCTGGCGGCCCTGCAGCGCTTCCCCGACCAGCTCCGGCTGGAGCTGAGCGACGGCTCCTTCGCCGCGGCGGCCGTCGATCGCGGCGCAGCGGGTCCCGAGGATCGCCTGCCCGCGGTGCTGGCCCTGCGCTTCTTCATTCCCGACGGCTGCCGCATCGCCGCCCTCGTCTCCACCCACGCCGTCGTCCCCGGCCGCTGGTCTGCGCCCCCGACCTGGGATGCCTGGCCTTCCTGAGGAGCTCGCATGGACATCAACATCGGCATTCCCACCGAGGACCGCAAAGCCATCGCCGAAGGCCTCTCCCGCCTGCTGGCTGACAGCTACACCCTCTACCTCAAGACCCACAACTTCCACTGGAACGTGAAGGGCCCCATGTTCCAGACCCTGCACCTGCTCTTCGAGACCCAGTACACCGAGCTGGCCCTGGCCGTGGACCTGGTGGCCGAGCGCATCCGTGCCCTGGACTACCCGGCCCCCGGCACCTATGCCGAGTTCGCGCGGCTCTCCAGCATCCCCGAGCCCACCGGCGTGCCCAAGGCCACGGCCATGATCAAGGAACTGGTGGAAGGCCAGGAGGCCGTGGTCCGCACGGCCCGCTCCATCTTCCCCGTGGTGGACAAGGTGGGCGACGAGCCCACCGCCGACCTGCTGACCCAGCGCATGCAGATCCACGAGAAGAACGCCTGGATGCTCCGCAGCCTGCTGGAAGACTGAGCCATTCATCCGCGAAGCACCAGGCTCAGCCTGTTTTTTCAGATTTCCGACTTTTTTGGTAAACTACTTGCTCGCGCCCCGCGCACCTGAGGAGATGACCATGGCCTACACCGCCAAGTCCTACGATCACTTGAAGGGCGGCGCCCTGAAAGGGCTCAGCGACGCCCAGCTCGACCAGCACTTCACGCTGTACAAGGGCTACGTCACCAAGCTGAACGAGATCGAGGAGAAGCTGGCGGCGGCGGACAACACCAAGCCCAACTACTCCTTCAACGAGTACAGCGAGCTGAAGCGCCGCGAGGCCGTGGCCTTCAACGGCTCCTTCCTCCACGAGCTCTACTTCGAGAACCTGGGCGCCGACAGCACCGTCAGCGCCGGCCTCAAGGCCGCCCTGGACGCCGCCGGGGGCCAGGACAAGGTGATCGCCGACCTCAAGGCCTGCGCCATGGGCGGCCCCGGCTGGGCCCTGCTCACCCGCAACCGCCGCGACGGCAACCTGCACACCTACTTCGTGGCCGAGCACCACCTGGGCCTCCCCATCGAGCAGGACCTGCTCGTCGTGCTGGACTCGTGGGAGCACGCGTTCATGGTCGATTACGGCATCGCCCGCGCGAAGTACCTCGATGCCTTCGTTGAGAATCTGAAGTGGTCCGAGGTATCCAAAAGGTTCGGAAAGTAAGCGCAGGCTGACCTCCGCCTCGCAACGCGTGCTCGTGGATGGGCCCCCGGTTGGGGGCCCGACTGTTTCTCCTGGTCGCACACCTCCGCCCATCGCACAGCGCCCCGCGCTGTGCTCCCAATCGCTTGCCCCTCCGGGGCCGCGCTCTTGGAGACGGAGCCTCCATGGTCGATTACGGCATCGCCCGCGCGAAGTACCTCGATGCGTTCGTCGAGAACATCAAGTGGAGCGAGGTCTCCAAGCGCTTCGGCAAGTAGGAGAGGGCGGGCGTTTTGGCGCCTCTCTTCGCGTGTTCAAGGAAGGGCCCCTGTTTCGGGGGCCCGCCTTTTTTTGGGCGTAAGCTGATGGGGCTCTCCCGGAGGCGAAGGTGGCGACGAAGGCGATCCGCACGGATTTGGAGAATCCGCTGGGACCGGAGCTCTTCCGGTTCCTGAAGGCCCTGAAGGCGAACAACGACCGGGCCTGGTTCCAGGAGCACAAGGCCCGGTATGAGGCCGAGGCCCGCGACCCCGTTCTGCGGCTCATCGCGGGGTTCGGCGAACCGCTGGCCTCGGTCAGCCGGCACTTCGCGGCCGACCCCCGCCCGGCAGGCGGGTCGCTCTTCCGCATCTACCGCGACACGCGGTTCAGCAAGGACAAGACGCCCTACAAGACCCACCTCGGCGTCAACTTCCGGCATCGCTCCGAAGCTGCCGGAGGTGTCCACGGACCGGGCTTCTACCTCCACCTGGAGCCCGGCGGCTGCTTTGCCGGCGGCGGGCTGTGGCATCCGGAGCCCGAGGCCCTGTTCCGGGTCCGGCAGGCCATCGTGGCCAAGTCCGCCGCCTGGAAGAAGCTCCGTGCCTCGGGGATCGAGATCGAGGGCGAGGCCCTCAAGCGAGTGCCCCAGGGCTTCGACCCCGACCATCCCTGCGCCGAGGACATCAAGTTCAAAGACTTCTACGCGGCTAAGGCCTTCACCGATGCCCAGGTGCTGGCGCCGGACTTCCCCGAGCGCCTCACCCAGACCTGCCGGGAGGCCGGGCCCCTGGTGGCCTTCCTCTGCAAGGCCCTGGACCTGCCCTTCTGAGCCGCGCTTAGCCGCGGCCGCCCTGGGCCGACCTGGAGGCCCGCAGCACGGCACGGAAGACGTCCTCCACGCCCCGCGGGTCTAGGCCCGCTTCCTGCGCCCAGGCCCGGCGCGCCTGCAGCTGCGAGGCCTCGCGATCCGGGTCGTGCACGGGCAGGCCCAGGTCGGCCTTGGCGCGGCCCGCCCGGAGCCCCAGCTCGGTACGGCGGGCCAGCAGGGCGACGAGCTCCCGGTCCAGGGCGTCGATGTGGTCTCGGGCCTCCTGCAGGGCCGGCGAACGCTCGCCCAGACCGGGAATGGACAGCTGCTGCTCGTCCGTGCCGGCTGCCGCCGCCTCGGCCAGGCTCTGATGGATGGCCGAAAGAGCCTCCAGCAGCCCTTCGCGGGCCCCGGCGGCGAAGGGATTCTGGTTCTGAAGCGCGGCGAAGAGGTGGCCCGCGTCCTCCCGCACGGATTCCAGCGTGCGGGCGATGGCGTGGAAGGAGGGCGGCGTGTAGGGCAGCTCGGCCCCGGCGCCCACCTCCAGCAGGCCCTTGGCGAGGAAGAAGGTAAGGGCGTGAGTGGTGGCCATCACCCGGTCGTGGTCATCGGGGCTCTGGCGCAGCACCTCGCAGCCCAGGCTGCGGAATAGATGCTCGACGCGATCCGCGGCTTGGGGGTGTCGGGAGGACGGGCACAGCACGACCCGCAGGGGCCGCTCGGCCCGGGCCAGGCTCACGGGGCCAAACAGGGGATGGGTTCCAGCATGGGGCACGCCGGCACCGAGGTGGGTCTCCATGAGCCCACAGGGACCCACCTTCACGCTACCCACGTCGAAGACCAGGTGGTCGGGCCGGAGCAGGGGGCGGAGCCCCGCCAGGGCGGAACCCAGCGCGACCACGGGGACCGAGAGCACCAGCGCCTCGGAGCCCTCCACGAGATCCTGGACCCCTGCGGCGCGGCGCTCCGCGGGCAGATCCGCCGCAGGATCCCAGGCCCGATAGGCATGGCCCGCTTCGTGGAGCAGCGCGCCCAGCGCCCTCCCGAAGCGGCCATAACCCAGGATGCCGATGCGCATGGGATTTCCTCGTGGTGTGAGGCAATCCTATCGCAGCATCTCCTGAATGGCCGCCACGGTTGGCACGTGGCCCTGGCTCTTCACCACGCCATCCACCACCAGGCCCGGGGTGGACATCACGCCCCGAGAGACGATGTCCGGATACTCCGTGACCTTCACCAGGGAGAAGTCCGCCCCCAGACCCTTCGCAGCCTCCTCGGCCCGCTCCGCCAGCAGCTTGCACTTGGCGCAGCCGCTGCCCAATATTTCGATTTTCATGAGACCTCCTACAGGATGGCGTTGAACAGGAATCCCACCAACACGATGCCCAAAGCGACAACGCCCAGGAAGACCCCCAGCAGGCGCGGCTTCAGTACCTTGCGGAGGATGACGGTCTCCGGCAGCGACAGGCCCGTGACGGCCATCATGAACGCCAAGGCCGTGCCCAGGGCGGCACCCTTGGCCAGCAGCACCTGCACGATGGGGATGATGCCCGCGGCATTGGCATAGAGGGGCACGCCGATGAGCACGGCCAGGGGCACGCTCCACCAGGCGGACTTGCCCATGAACCGGGCCATTAGCTCGGCGGGTGCGTAGCCGTGCAGGAAGGCCCCCACGGCGATGCCCGCCAGGATGAAGGGCCAGACCTTGCCGACGATGTCCTTGGTCGCCTGGAGGGCCAGCTCCAGCCGTGCGCTCCACCCTGCGGGCCCGCTGCCCGCATCGGCCGGCGTGAAGGGCACGGCCATCACCCAGGGCTCCAGGTGTCCCTCCAGGCGCAGCTTCCCGAGGACCCAGCCGGATACGAAGGCCACAGCCACGCCGGTGGCCGTGTAGAGCAGCGCGATCTTCCAGCCGAAGAGGCTGAGCAGCAGGAAGAGGGCCACCTCGTTCACCATGGGCGCGGACACCAGGAAGCTGAAGGTGGCGCCCAGGGGCACGCCCACCCGCACGAAGCCGATGAAGAGGGGCACCGCCGAGCAGGAGCAGAAGGGCGTGGCGATGCCCAGCAGCGCGGCCAGCAGGTTGCTCCAGGCGCCCGTGCGCTTGGCCAGCAGGTCGCGGGTGCGTTCGGCACTGATGAAGGTCTGCACGAAGCTCACCCCCAGCACCACCAGCCCGAGCAGCAGCAGCACCTTGGGTCCGTCGTAGGCGAAGAAGGCCACGGCCTCGCCTAGGCGGCTGCCAGGCTGCAGGCCCAGGGCCCGGAACGCCAGCCAGTCCCCCAGCGGCTTCAGGCTGAGGTACAGCGCGAACCAGGCCGGGAGGGCGGCCAGCAGCCAGCCTCCGGACTTCCAGAACCCACCGTCCGGAGCATGCGTCGGCGCACCACAGGCGCAGGATTTCGATTCCAGATCCATGTCCTCAACCTCCGCAGCAGGTGGGGGCGCAACCGCAGGCCCGGGGGCTCTTGGTGGCCTCGATCTGGAGGCTCAGCACGGCGCCGGCGGCGGCCTCCATCTCCTGGGGGCTCAGGTCCGGATGGCGCTTCCGGGCGGCTTCCAGCAACTCGGGCGAGAACATGTCCAGGCCGTAGCGCCGCTCGCCCGCCACGGCCAGGCCGATGAAGCCCGCCGCCTCGATGGCCTTGAGGTAGTCCGGCTTCAGCAGGGCCCCCGCCACGCAGGCGCCGTAGGCGTCCAGATCCTGGCCGAGCGCCTCGGGCAGGGGCCGCGCCAGCACCAGGTCGGAGACCATGAGCCGGCCACCGGGCTTCAGCACCCGGTAGGCCTCGCGGAAGGTGCGGGCCTTGTCCGTGCTGAGGTTCACGACGCAGTTCGAGATCACGACGTCCACGCTGGCGTCCGCGAGCGGGAGGGCCTCGATCTCGCCCAGGCGGAACTCCACGTTCGCGTAGCCGTGGGTGGCTGCCAGGGTCGTGGCGCGCTCGATCATCTGGGGCGTCATGTCCACGCCGATGACGCGGCCCGTGGGCCCCACGCGCCTGGATGCCAGGAAGGCGTCGAAGCCCGCGCCGGAGCCCAGGTCCAGCACCGTCTCGCCGGGCTTCAGTGAGGCCAAGGCGACTGGATTGCCGCAGCCCAGGCCCAGGTTGGCGCCCTCAGGCACAGCTTCCAGATCTTGGGCGCCGTAGCCCAGGCCCAGGCTCGCGGCACCGGGATCGGGGACGCAGCCGCAGGAGGTGGCTGGCCCGCAACAACTTTCATTTCGACTAACGAAGCCCGCGTAGCGTTCGCGGACCGCGGTTTTGATGGTCTGGGAATCCATGGCAGATCCTTTTGAAGGTAGACGCTCCCCAGGACGCGATTGCACCCAGGTCCCAGGAAGGTGGAAGGTCAGTCCCCGCCGCAGCAGGGAGTAGGGGTCGATTCCGGCGCGGTGCCACCGGAGCAGCAGTCCTGCCAGAGGTACTCGGTGAGGGCGCGCAGCACGCCGTAGTCGGCGCGGTAGCGCAGGGTCGTGCCTTCCCGGGCCACCAGCACCAACCCCGCCTCGGCGAGGGTGGCCAGGTGGTGGCTGAGGGTGGAGGCCGGGATGTCCAGGCGCGTCTGCAGCTCCCCTGCGGGCGTCCCCGCCTCGGGGCCCTGCACCACGCGGCGCAGGATGGACAGGCGGACCGGGTGCCCGAGGGCCTTCAGTCGCTCTGCCGCCTGCTCCACGCGCCCGGTCATGGCTGCCTCCTGGCTTAATTCTAAGAATGTCGAAATAGCATGCAAGACCTAATTTCGATTTTTTTGGAAATTCATGAAACCCAGCTCCGATCGCGCCCCAGAGCCTCCAGGCGCCGGGCGATCTCATCGCGGGCGATCCGGAATCGGGCCCGCAGCGCCTCGGCGGTGAGGGCCGAGTCCTCACTGGCGGGATCGGCAATGGGCCAGTGCAGGCGCTCTGCCTTCCCGAGGAAAGCTGGGCAGACCTCCTCGGCGCAGAGGGTGATGACCAGGTCCACCGTGGCAGGATCGATGTCTGCCACGGATTTCGAGGTGTGCGCCGAGGCGTCGATGCCCACTTCGGCCAGCGCCTCGATGGCGTGAGGGTTCACCCGGCTGGGCCGGCTGCCCGCGCTCTGGATGCGGAAGCCCGGGAACATCCGGCGGGCCAGGCCCTCGCCCAGCTGGGAGCGGGCGCTGTTGGCCACGCAGAGGAACAGGATTGAGATCACGGCGCCTCCCCTTCGAGCAGCAGTTCCCAGAAGCCCACGTCGATCCAGCGGCCGAACTTGCGCCCGGCCTCGCGCATCTGGCCGGCCTTGCGGAAGCCGAGCTTCTCGTGGAGGCGGACGCTGGCCTCGTTGGGCAGGGCCAGGCCGCCCAGGACCAGGTGGAAGCCCCGGGCCCTCAGCTCGTCCAGCAGGGCCCGGTAGAGGGTCGTGCCGAGGCCCTTCCCATGCTGGCCCTGGGCGATGTAGATGGCCGTCTCCGCGGAGTGGCGGTAGGCGGCGCGGGCCCGCCACGCGGAGGCATAGGCGTAGCCCAGCACCCGGCCCTGCTCCTCCCAGACCAGCCAGGGGTAGGTCACGGTCACCTTCTCGATGCGCGAAGCCATCTCCTCGGCGCCAACCGCCTCCTCCTCGAAGGTGATGGTGGTGTCCCGCACGTAGGGGTTGTAGAGGTCCGCCAGGGCCTGGGCGTCCGTCAGCCGCGCGGGACGGATCATGGCGCCTCCTCCTCAGAGGGGCATCCCACGTTGTGGACGAGGTCCTCCACGCGGAAGTGCGCGTAGGGGGAGAGCCCCTCCGGCTCCTGCCAGAGGGCCTCGCCCTCGGCCATGAGGCGCAGGCCGCCGAAGGCGCCGTGGCGCCCGATGGGGGTGGACCAGGGGAGGCGCCGGTACACCTTCCCGTCCGCGGATTGGAAGCGGTCCTCGGAGATGAAATCCACCAGGTCGCCCTGGGCATCGAAGCGCAGCTCCGCGGAAACCTGCTGGCCCTGGTGGCGGAAGGTGCCCTGGAGGCTGCGCCCCGCCCCCTCCCAGCGCATGTCCGCCTCCAACAGCGCGGCGGGGGCCAGCAGGCACAGGTCGTTGAAGAAGGTCACGGTCTCGCTCCGGTCCATCTCAGGCCCCTTCGCATCCACCACCTGGAACAGCGAGGCCACACGCACCTGCATGGTGGCCGTGGGTCCCGCGAAGCGGTGGTAGCTCTCGAAGGGGATGCCGAAGCGGGAGGCCCTCACCAGGAAGAGCCGCGCGGGCTCGGCCCCCAGGAAGGTGTGCTGGTCGGCTCGGATCTTCATCCAACCCGACCCGCGGCTGGGGCGCATCTCACCGCTGAAGCGCACGCGGAAATTCCGCACCCGGGGACGGCCCACCACGCCTACCCGGCGGAGGTAGGTCTGCAGCAGCGGTGGCAGGGAGGCAAGATCGCCTTCCGACACCAGACCCTGGGCATCGTGGGCGCCCAGCCGGGCCGCAACCTCCCGCTCGTACGAAGTGGTGAAGGCGGTCATGAGGTTCTCTTGCGGGATCTCATGACACAAGCGCACTCGCCGTGGAGGAGGGCTTCAGGATCCGTGACCACGGGCAGCCCCTCCTGGTCCCAGGCGAGCATGCCCCCATTCAGGCAGGCCACCTGTGGGAAGCCATGTTCCAAAAGGAAGTGGGCGGCCGCTTTGGTGAAGACGCCGGAACTGTCTGCCAGGACCAGGGGACGGCCTGGCGGCAGGCTCCCGCAGTGGGCTTCCAGATCCCGGTGAGGAACATGGATCTGGGCAGGGACCTGGAAGGCCTTCATCTCCATCAGCTCGTCGGAGCGCAGATCCAGGAGCACGGCACCCTGCTCCAGCGCGTGCCAGGTCTCCCGCGGGCTCAGGAAGCGCAGGCCCTGGATGATCATCCCCTTCCCCTCGAAGACGTCCATGCCTACTCCCTGGGAGGCTCCACAGCCGGACAGCACTGAACACTTGCCACCTCTCTGTGCGCTTCAGGAAACCAGCGCCGCCTCAGCCCCACAGAGACATTCACCAGCCCGATGAGCACGGGCACCTCCACCAGCGGTCCGATCACAGCGGCGAAGGCCGCGCCATGGCCCAGGCCGAAGGTGGCTACGGCCACGGCGATGGCCAGCTCGAAGTTGTTGCTGGCGGCGGTGAAGCTCAGCGTGGCGCTCTGGGGGTAGTCGGCACCTGCGCGCTTCGACAGCCAGAAGCTGGCCAGGAACATCACCAGGAAGTAGACCAGGAGCGGCAGGGCCACCCGCAGCACGTCTGTGGGCCGGGCCAGGATCTGGCGCCCCTGGAGGCTGAACATGGCGATGATCGTGAAGAGCAGCGCGATGAGCGTAACCGGGCTGATCTTCGGCACGAAGACGCGGTGGTACCAGTCGAGGCCCTTGAGCTTGCCCAGCACCTTCCGCGTGAGGAAGCCCGCGATGAAGGGAATCCCCAGGTAGATGAACACGCTGTTGGCGAGCTGCCCGATGGTGATGTCCACCCGGGTGCCCTGGAGGCCCAACTTGGTGGGCAGCACCGTGATGAAGAGCCAGGCGTACAGGCTGAAGAAGAGCACCTGGAAGATGGAATTGAAGGCCACGAGGCCGGCGCAGTACTCGGTATCGCCCTCGGCCAAATCATTCCACACGATGACCATGGCGATGCAGCGGGCCAGGCCGATGAGGATGAGGCCCACCATGAGCTCAGGCCGGTCCCGCAGGAACAGGAGGGCCAGGCCCGTCATCAGCAGGGGGCCGATGACCCAGTTCTGCAACAGCGACAGGCCCAGCACCTTCCTGTTGCGGAAGACCAGATGCAGCTCCTCGTAGCGCACCTTGGCCAGAGGCGGGTACATCATCACGACCAAGCCGATGGCCAGGGGCACGCTGGTGGTGCCCACATTCCAGGCGTTCAGGGCCGCGTTGAAGCCCGGCGCGAAGCGGCCCAGCAGGATGCCGGCCGCCATGGCCAGGAAGATCCACAGGGTTAGGTAGCGATCCAGGAAAGACAGCCGGCCCGTGGACATCTCACGCTCCTAGCGGCAGTCGCAGTCGTCGCCGCAGTCACCCTTCTCCTTGCCCTCCTCCTCGCAGGCGCAGGCTCCGCCACAGCAGCCGCCGCCGTTGCCATCCGTGAGGGTGGACTGGGCCAGGGCCATGAGGATGGAGTGGGGGTCGCCCTTCACCCGAAGGGCCATGTTCACTGCCTCGATCATGTCCTCCTTGGAGACGCCCAGCTCCGTCAGGCGGGCCTGATGGGCGCGGAAGGCGCGCTCGGCATTGGCGCCGATGGCGGCGCCCAGGGCCACGAGGTTGAGGGTGGTCTCGCTGAGGCCGGTCTCGAGCTGGGATTCGGTCTGGGTGGTCATGAAGGCTCCTTGGAACGGGAAGGGAAGGTCAGGCGGAATCGGACACGGGAACGGGACAGCCGGCCGGATCGCAGGTCTCGCAGCGCAGGGCCCGGGCCTGGGCCCGATCCCTGGCCAGCTCCGCCTCGGCGGCGGCCATGAGGGGCCAGAGGGCCTCCAGCACCGGACGGGCGGCGGCCTCCTCGGCGAGGGCCACGTGGACCCAACGGCCCACCTTCCACTCGCGCACCAGGCCGGTCCGGCGCAAGCCCGTGAGGTGCTCGGACACGGTGGAGGGCGCCAGACCCAACACCTCGGCCACCTCACAGACGCAGAGCTCGCCGCCGTGCAGGAGCGCGAGGATGCGCAGGCGCACGGGGTGGGCCAGGACTTTGAGGGTGTCCACCAGGGGACGGAGGGTGTCTGTCGTCATTTCGAGCTTTTCCGAAACATCTTTAGCCTACACCCCCTCCCCCCCATCACCAAACCTGAAATGAGGAAGCGGTGCCCTGCCCGGCGTCGCGCCGGCTACTGCCGCGTCATCTCGGCCCGGGCCAGCCGGGTGAGGTTGGCCAGGGCCTCCGCGGGCCCCATGATCAGGAGCTCGTCCCCCGCCTGGAAGCGCTCGTCCCCGGAGGGGTTGAAGCGGAGCGCCGCGCCCGGATGGACGAGCCCCACGAGGAGGGAGCCCGTGGCGTGGCGCAGCCTCGCCTCGCGCAGGGTCTGCCCCACCAGGGGGCTGCCCACCGAGATGGTGATGCGCTCCAGGCCCAGCTCCAGCTGCTCCTGCTGCAGCACGATGTCGAAGAACTTCATCATCTCGGGCTTGAGCAGCAGGCCGGCCATGCGGCGTCCGCCGATCTCGTAGGGACTCACGATGTGGTCGGCCCCCGCGGCCCTCAGCTGCCGCTCCGTGCCCAGCTTGGCGCTGCGGGCCACCACGGGCAGGTCCGGGCGGAGCTGCTTCACCGTGAGCGTCACCAGGACGTTGTCCGCATCGGTGGTGAGCGCGGTGATGAGGCCCCGGGCCTTGCGGATGCCGGCGCGCTCAAGCATCAGATCGTCCATGGCGTTGCCGTACAGGATGAGCTCCCCGGCGAAGCGCGGGCTGCGGCCCTTGGAGTCGTCCTGCTCGACGATGACGAAGGGGATGCCGGCCTTCTTCAACTCCCAGGCGGCCTGGAAGCCCATCTTCCCGAAGCCGCAGACGATGACGTGGTCCTTGAGGTCGTCCAGGCGTTTCTGCATGCGGCGCTCCATGAGATAGCCCCGGAGGTCCCCCTCGAGGAGCAGGGCCGTGAGGTTCGAGATGGCGTAGGTGGCCACGCCCAGGCCGATGATGAGGTAGAAGATCGTGAAGATTTTCGTGCGGGCATTCACCTCGCCCAGCTCGCGGAAGCCCACGGTGAACAGGGTGGTGATGGCCATGTAGAAGCTGTCGAGGGCGTTGAGGTGGGACAGCAGGTGGTAACCCAGGGCGCCCGCGACGATGACCGCCGCGAGCAGGGCGAGGGCGTACCGGAGCCGCTTGAGCGGCGCGTCCGCGTCGGGATCGGGGACCTGGGGGAAGGGGGTGCGGAGCCGCATGTCAGCCGATCCCAGGCTTGATCGCGAAGTTGGCCGTGGCCAGCGCCACGAGGTGGTCGCCGCAGCTGAGCCGGCACTCCAGGATGGCACCGCGGCCCGAGAAGCGGATGACCCGGCCCTCGCCCCGCACTTCTCCCCTGGCGGGCTCCAGGTAACGGATATGGAGATCGGAGGTGGCGAAGGGCATGGCCCCGTCAAAGGCCGTGCTGAGCGCCAGCGCACCCACCATGTCGGCCACCGTGGCCAGGACGCCGCCGTTCACCGTGCCGCGGGCGCCGTTGATCACGGCCTTCGTGGGCTGCAGAACCATAAGCGCCCGGCCGGGTTCCACCGACTGGATGGTCAGGCCCCAGCCGCTGATGAGCGGCCAGGGATGGAAGCGCGCACGCAGTCGCTCCAGGAGATCCGGAGCCAGGGTCTCGGGGATCTGCGGCTTGGCCATGCCTAAGTGTAGCCTCCGGCGGCCTTCGGCACCCGCCGGAACGCCGCGGTCAGACCTTCAGCGCGTCCTTGAGGGCGCCGGCCATGGCCTGGAAGACCTTGGTCTGGGGGCTGTCGGGGTGGGCGGCCACCAGGGGCTGGCCGCTGTCGCCGCCCTCGCGGATGGACAGGTCGATGGGCACCTCGCCCAGGAAGGGCAGGTCCATCTTCCCGGCTGCCGCCTTCACGCCGCCATGCCCGAAGATCTGGGTCTCCTTCCCGCAGCCGGGGCAGAGGAAGCTGCTCATGTTCTCGATGATGCCGAGGATGGGCACCTTCACCGTGCCGAACATGCCGATGGCCTTCTTGGCATCCAGGAAGGCCACATCCTGGGGCGTGCTGACGATGACGGCACCATCCACCTGCGCGTTCTGGATGAGGGTGAGCTGCACGTCGCCGGTGCCCGGCGGCAGGTCGATGAGCAGCACGTCCAGGTCGCCCCAGGCCACGTCCTTCAGGAACTGCTGGAGGGCCTTGTTGAGCATGGCGCCGCGCCAGATGACGGGGCGGTCCTCCTCGATGAGCACGCCCATGGACATGACCTTGATGCCGAAGGCCTCCAGGGGCAGGATCTGGCCGTCCGGCGTGCCCAGCGGCGAGTCCTTGAGGCCCAGCATCATGGGGATGGAGGGGCCGTAGATGTCCGAATCCAGCAGGCCCACCTTGAGGCCCTGCTGGGCCATGGCCACGGCCAGGTTCACGGTGACGGTGCTCTTGCCCACCCCGCCCTTGCCCGAGCCAACCACCACGCAGCGCTTGATGCCGGGGATGAGGTTCTTGAACTCCACCTGGGCCGTCTTCTCCCAGCCGATCTCGATCTCGGCGGAGGTGACGCCGGGCTGCTGGCGGATCAGGGACTCGAGGGCGTCCTTGATGACCTGCACGCGGTCCTGGTAGGCCTCCATGAGCTGCAGCAGTACCGTGACCTTGCCCTCGGTGACGTCGATCCCCTTCACCGCCTTGAGCGTGGTGAGGGTGGCGTTGGTCCCGGGGACCACATAGGCGTTCAGGGCTTCAAAGAGGGCGGCGCGGCTGATCTTGGTCATGCGTGTCTCCAGCCCCCCAGTTTGACATGGGCCCCTTGGAAGTCTGAACAGCCAATCCCTGAGGCCCGTCTGGGCTGGATCGACTCAAGTGCACCCTGCCCCCGTCGGCTCCGCTCAGTGGAGCCCATTGCGTCGCAGGCAGGCCGCGTACTTCCGGTCCACGGTTTGCAAATGGGGAACGAGCCAGGCCTTCAGGAACTCGGGGATGGCCAGGGCGCTGAGGCTTCCGCTCTGGACCTTCTGGAGGAGGGCTGTGGCCGCCTGGGTCAGGGCCGCGTGTTCGGCGGCATGCGCCTCCAGGTCGGGGTAGCTGACGTTCCTCATGACCCCTTCTTCATGCTCGAAATGGGCCTTGGTCTCCTGGATGAGGGATTCCAGGTGCTCAAGGGCCAGGCTCCGGTCCTGCTTTTTCAGGAGGGCCGTGTGGACCTGGTTCATCCTGGCCACGAGCCGCTCGTGTTCCTGGTCGAAGCGCTCGACGCCGACGGAGTGCTCCTCCCGGGTCCAGACCAAGAAGGGGGCCTCAGGCTCAGGCGCGGGCTTGGGCTTTGAAAACCACATGGCCCTTTCTACCACGCCCTCTGTCCGTGGCGCCGATCCCGCCCCTCAGATATCCGGGTCCAGCGGCCCCAGCTTCTGGGTGAGCGCCCCCACGCCGCTGGCCAGGAGGGTGTGTTCGTAGATTCTCAGCTGGCTCCGCAGCGGCGGATCCTGAGGGTCGAGACCGCGATGCAGCACCTCGCCCTGGGGGCCGAGGACACGGCCCTTCAGGGTGTCGTGCAGTTGCAGCTCGACCATCTCCATGACCTGGGCCGCCAGCAGCGGATCCACCAGGGGGAAGGCCAGCTCCACGCGCCGGTCCAGGTTGCGGGGCATGAGGTCGGCGCTGGAGAGCAGGGTCTCGGGCTCGCCATTGTTGGCGAAGTGGTAGATGCGGGCATGCTCCAGGAAGCGGTCCAGGATGGACAGGGCGCGGATGTTCTCCGACAGCCCCGGCACGCCGGGACGCAGGCAGCAGGTGCCCCGCACGATGAGGTCCACCTTCACGCCTTCCCGGCTGGCCTCGTAGAGCAGCTGGATGAGCTGGGGGTCTACCAGCGCGTTCATCTTGAGGACCATGCGGGCGGGCCGGCCGTCCTGCGCATGGCCGATCTCCCGCTGGATGCGCTCCTTCAGGGCCTTCTTCAGGTACTGGGGGGCCAGGAGGAAGCGGTGGAACCGGGGCGGGCGGGTGTAGCCCGTGAGCATGTTGAAGAGGTTCGACAGGTCCTCGCCGAACTCGGGCCGGGCTGTGAGCAGGCCCAGGTCCGAATAGAGCCGGCTGGTGCGCTCGTTGTAGTTGCCCGTGCCCAGGTGGCAGTAACGCTGGATGCCGCCCGGCTCCTGGCGCACCACGAGGCAGGCCTTGCAGTGGATCTTGTGGTTGGGCAGGCCGTAGACCACGTGGACGCCCGTCTTCTCCAGGCGGCGGGCCCAGGCGATGTTGGCGGCCTCGTCGAAGCGGGCCCGCAGCTCCACGATGGCGGCCACCTGCTTGCCGCGCTCCGCCGCGCGCTCCAGGGCCGCGGCCACGGGGCTGTTGGCGGTCACGCGGTAGAGCGTCATCTTGATGGCGAGGACCTTCGGATCCTCCGCCGCCTCGCGCACGAAGCGCACCACGCTGTCGTCGAAGCTCTGGTAGGGGTGGTGCAGCAGGATGTCGTTGCGCGAGATGGCGTCGAAGATGGTGCCGGCCTGCTCGAGCTGGGGCACGGGCAGGGGTGGCAGGGGCGAGTCCTTCAAGTGCGGCAGGTCCAGCTGGCCGTAGAGCTGCATGAGGTCGGAGAAGGCGGTGAGGCCCGAGCTGGGGTAGAGGTCCTCGGGGCTCAGCTCCATCTCCTCGATGAGCAGGTCCAGCACGGGGGCCGACAGGCCCTGCTCGTACTGCAGGCGCACCACGGCCCCGCGACGCCGGTCCCGCAGGCTCTCCTCCACGGTCTTCAGCAGGTCCTCGGAGGAATCCTCCTCCACCGGCAGGTCGGAATCGCGGGTGACGCGGATGGCGTGGCAGCTCTTCACGGCATAGCCCAGGAAGAGCCTCGCCAGGTGGTGCCTCACCACATCCTCGAGCATGACGAAGGCGTGGGAGCCCGGCGCCGAGGGCACCCGCAGGAAGCGGGAGGCAAGACCGGTGGGCACGTGGATGAAGGAGAGTTCGGAGGCGGGCAGGTCGCCATCCAGCAGATCCTCGTCCGGCTCCAGCTCCACCACCAGCACCAGGGCCCGGTTGCCCAGGCGGGGGAAGGGGTGGCCCGTGTCCACGGCGAGCGGCGTGATGAGCGGCAGGAGGCTGCGCTCGAAGTAGTCCAGTACGAAGGCTCCCTGCGCCGCGTCCAGGTCCCCCGGATCCAGGATGTGGATGCCCGCGGCCTCCAGCTGGGGTTCCAGGACCTTGTGGAAGAGCTCGTGCTGGCGGGCCGAATAGGCGTGGATCCTGGAGGAAACCCGCTCCAGCAGCTGGCGGGGGGTCAGGCCGTCGGGACCTGGCTGGGAGATGCCGGCGTCGATCTGGCGCCAGATGCCGGCCACCCGCACCATGAAGAACTCGTCCCAGTTGCTGGAGACGATGCTGAGGAACTTCACCCGCTCCAGGAGGGGCACGGTGGGATCCTCCGCCTCCTCCATCACCCGGGCATTGAAGTCCAGCCAGCTCAGTTCGCGGTTGAGCAGTTCCTCGGGGCGGGGAATGGGATGGAACACGGCGGGACCTCTGGGCCTGGAGCTTAGCGCCTGCGTGTAACAGACTGATGGTACAGCTGATGGGGCTCTCATCAGGAAGATCTCCTTGGTTTTCCTGGGCTTTTGAGGCAGAATCGATGGTTCGGCCCTCCACCGGGAGGCGCTGAACGGTCCGCCCGGACCCACCCCAACGAGAGGGCAGCAGGTGGCTGCCAGGTAGGAGGAACCCATGTCCCAGGAAGTCCTGGTTGTCCCCAAGCGCGACACGTTCGGCAAGGCCGCCATCCGCGACCTGAAGAAGAACGGCCTGATCCCGGCCGTCGTCTACGGCCTCACCGAGCCCCCCGTCGCCATCGCCATCAGCCCCAAGGCCGTGGCCCGCGTGCTGGCCAGCGACACCGGCATGAACTCCGTGATGTTTCTCCAGCGCGAGGGCACGGACATCAAGCGCCACGTCATCATCAAGGACCTGCAGCGCGATCCCATCACCGGCCGCCTGCGCCACGTGGATTTCATGCGCGTGGACATGACCCTCAAGGTCCGCGTCAAGGTGCCCGTGCGCCTGGTCGGCACCGCCATCGGCGTGAAGGGCCAGGGCGGCGTCCTCGACTTCGCCCACCGCGAGATCGAGATCGAATGCCTGCCCAGCCTCATCCCCGCCCACATCGACGTGGACATCAGCAACCTGGCCGTGGGTGACAGCGTGCGCTTCGAGCAGATCCAGCTCGGCGCCAACGTGGTCATCACCGGCGATGCCCACCAGGTGGTCTGCTCCGTCCACGGCAAGGCCGCCGAGGAGGAAGTCGCCGCCCCCGCCGCCACCGAGCCCGAAGTGGCCAAGAAGGGCAAGAAGGACGAGAAGAAGTAGTTCCGACGGTCGTTCACTCCTGCGCGGGCGCCTCTCGGCGCCCGCGTTGTATAAAGGCTGCTATGTGGACCCTCGTACCGCTGGGGAATCCGGGCCCCGACTACCAGGACACCCGGCACAACCTGGGCCGCCTCCTCCTCCAGCGCTGGATGGCGGACCGGGACCTGGCGCCGAAGGCCTCGAAGCGCTTCCCGTCAGGGAGCCTCTACCCCCTGACGGACCAGCTCCAGGCCCTGGTGTCTGCCACCTACATGAACCTCTCGGGCGAGGTCTGCGCCCAGGCCGAGGCTGCGGGACTCTACCCGCGGAAGCTGATCCTGCTCTACGACGACAAGGACCTGCCCCTGGGCCTGGGCCGCTTCCGTCTGGATGGATCCCACGGGGGCCACAACGGGCTGCGCTCGGTCTTCGACTGCCTAGGCACCCCCGACATCGCCCGTCTCCGCCTGGGCATCGGCCCCTTCGAGCGGCCCCTGGTGGACTTTGTCCTGGGGCGTTGGACCGATTCCGAGTGGGCCCGCATCGACGGCATGGACGCCCCCTTCGCCCGGTTCCTGGATCTGCTCTCCGGCACCGAGGACCTAGGCACCCTTCCGAACCAAGTGAATCCGGCCGGGTTCTGGGGAGTGATTGAGTCCGGAGGTGGGGCCGTTTGAAACGGGCGCCCCTCAAACCCAACGGACCAAAGGAAAACACAGGCACGGCCCGAAGGGCCGTCTCAGGAGGCATTACCTCCAGACTCCAACCTCCAGCCTCTCCCTCCAGACTTTCCGTTGATATTCCAGGCATTTCGGGGGAAACTATCCCTTCGCGTCCTCCGCTGGAGGGCGTATCCGCCTGACACACGGTCCCCCGGACCGTGTTCCCCATCGGCCCCGCCGATGGGAGTCGGCACCTCTCTTGCTCCCTGGAATCCATTGGGGGCTTCACATCCACAAGGAGGACAGATGCGTCGCTACGAGACCATCTTCATCGCCTCCCCCACGCTGACGGACGAGCAGAGCGATGAGCTCGTCAAGCAGTACGAGGGGATCATTGCCGAGCAGGGTGGCGAACTGCTCAAGACCGACAAGTGGGGCCGCAAGAAGCTGGCCTACGAAGTCCAGAAGTTCAGCGAGGGCTACTACACGCTCTTCGAGATGAACGCCGGCCCCGACCTCATCGCCGAGCTCGAGCGCCGCTTCCGCAACAACGACGCCGTGATCAAGTACCTGAGCGTGCGCATGGACGTGGCCGAGAAGGCCGCGGGCCGCACCAAGCAGCGCATCGAGCGTGAGGCCAAGCGCAAGGCCCAGGCTGGCATCAAGGAGCGTTCCGCTGAAGAGGTGATGGGATGAAGCGCCGAGCCGATGCCAAGAAGGGCAAGCCCAAGAAGAAGAAGGCCTTTGGGGGACGACGCGCGAAGTTCTGCAAGTTCTGCGTCGAGAAGTCCCTCATGATCGACTACAAGGACGTGAAGACCCTCCAGGCCTTCACCCCCGAGCGCGGCAAGGTGCTGCCCCGCCGCACCAGTGGCGTGTGCGCCGTCCACCAGCGCGAGCTGGTGGAAGCCATCAAGCGCGCCCGCAACATCGCGCTGCTGCCCTTCGCCACGGACTAGTTTTCCTTTCGTCCCTGACGAACGTTGAAGGCCGCCCCTGGGCGGCCTTCGCGCTGTTGCGGGCGCGCTACGCGCGCACTCGGGCCGGCGGGGCCCCGCTCCACTGGGGGCCGTGGCGAAAGTTCCTTTTTGCAGGATTCTCTCCCATTGGTAGGTTGGAAGGGTATCGATCCGGAGGCCGTCATGCCCGTTGTCAACCCCGCCCAATACGCGAAGATGCTCGAGAAGGCCAGGCAGGAGAAGTTCGCCTACCCCGCCTTCAATGTCACCTCGACCGAAACGGCCAATGCGGTGCTGCTGGGCCTCAAGACCGCCGGGGCGGACGGCATCATCCAGGTCTCCACGGGCGGCGCGGAGTTCCTCAGCGGGCTGGGCGTGAAGAGCATGGCCCGGGGCGCCATCGCCCTGGCCGACTACGTCCACTACATGGCCGAGGCCTACGAGGTGAACGTCGCGCTCCACACGGACCACTGCCACCCCAAGTACCTCGACACCTTCGTGCTGCCCCTCATCGAGGAGACCGAACGTCGCCGCGCCGCGGGCCGCCCCAACCTCTTCAACGCCCACATGTTCGACGGCTCCGAGCTGGGTCTTTCCGAGAACATCGCCAAGTCCTCCGAGCTGCTGAAGCGCTGCGCCGCCAGCGAGCTCATCCTGGAAGTAGAGATCGGCGTGGTGGGGGGCGAGGAGGACGGCCACGACACCAGCGGCGTGGGCAAGGACAAGCTCTACACGACGCCCGAGGACATGGTGGCCACCCACTCGGCCCTGGCCCCCCTGGGCCGCTACATGCTGGCCGCCACCTTCGGTAACGTGCATGGCGTGTACAAGCCGGGCAACGTGGTGCTGAAGCCCACCATCCTGCGGGACGGCCAGGCGGCGATCGCCAAGGCCTGCGGTGGCGCCAGCTCCCTGCTGGTCTTCCACGGCGGATCCGGCTCCAGCCTCCAGGAGATCCACGAGACCCTGGACTACGGCGTGGTGAAGATGAACATCGACACCGACACCCAGTACGCCTTCACCCGGGCCATCGCCGACCACATGTTCAAGAACTACGACGGCGTGCTCAAGGTGGATGGCGAGGTGGGCAACAAGAAGGCCTACGACCCCCGCCCCTACATGAAGAAGGCCGAGCAGAGCATGGCCGACCGCGTCATCCGCGCCTGCCAGGACCTGCGCTGCGCCGGCCAGACCATGGGCCGGATCTGACCCCGCCCCCGCCATCCCGCTGAGGTAACCTGGAGCCATGTCCGACTCCACGCCCGCCCTGAAGCTGCCCATGCCCCTCCGCCGCCAGAAGGCCCTCAAGGCCGCCTGGAAGCCCCTGCTCGTCCAGTGGCTGGTGCCCGGCGGCGGCTACTGGATGATCGGCGAAAAGGGTCGGGCCAAGGTCTTCTTCGGCGTCTGGGTCCTCTTCTGCGTGCTGGGCGCCCTGCAGATGCAGTTCGGGGCCGTGGCCGGCGTGAAGGGCGGCATCTTCGTGCCCGTGCAAGGTTCCTGGCTGCCCACCCTGGGCGCCCTCGGCACCCTGGGCATCGGGCCCCTCTACGGTGCCTTCGCCGCGGCCTTCGGCGGGGCGGGCACAGAGCCCGTGCGCACCCTCACCCAGGAGTACGGGGCCACCTACGTGATGGTGGCCGGTCTGCTCAACTGGCTCTGCTGCTTCGACCTCTGGGACCGCATCACGGGCCGCTGGATCTTCCGCCTGCCCAAGGACGAGCAGATCCAGAAGGCCAGGGACCTCGCCGCCAAGGCCGACTGAGCATGGCTTCCGCGGGCGGGGCCTCGACGGAAGGCTCGCTCCGCCTGCCCGCGGCCACCATCTTCCTCAGCGCCTTCCTGCTCTTCCAGGTGCAGCCCCTGGTGGGAAAGCTCGTCCTGCCCTGGTTCGGGGGCAGCGCCGGGGTCTGGACCACCTGCCTCCTCTTCTTCCAGGCCCTGCTGCTGCTCGGCTACCTCTACGCCCACCTGGTGACGCACCACCTCAGCCATCAGGGCCAGCTGCGGCTGCACGGCAGCCTCCTTCTGGTGGCCATGCTCAGCCTGCCCCTGCGGCTGCATCCCGGTCTCCAGCCCATCGGCGGAGCCGAGCCCCTGGGCCGCCTCCTCGGCCTGCTGGCCCTGACCGTGGGCCTGCCCTACCTGCTGCTCTCCACCACCGGGCCCATGGTGCAGGCCTGGGTGGCCCGCCGCGGCCGGGTCCCCTACCGCCTCTTCGCCCTGTCCAACCTGGCCTCCATGGCGGCGCTCTTCTCCTACCCGCTGCTGGTGGAGCCCTTCCTCCCCCTGTGCGCCCAGTCCTGGGCCTGGTCGGTGGGCTTCCTGCTGTTCGCCGCCCTGGTGTTCACGCTGGCGCGCCGGATGGCCCAGGAAGCCCCGGCCCTCCCGCCCGGCCCGGAACCTGCGGAACGGCCGGGGGCGTGCCTGAAGGCCCTCTGGATCGCCTTCGCCGCGGTGCCCTCCGCCCTGCTGATGGCCGTCACCACCCACCTCAGCACCAACGTGGCGCCCATCCCCTTCCTGTGGGTGCTGCCGCTGGGGCTCTACCTGCTGAGCTTCATCCTCTGCTTCGACGGGACCCGCTGGTACCGGCGCGGCCTCTTCCTGGGCCTGGCCCCGGTCCTGCTGACCTTCATGGCGCTGTCGCTTCATCCGGACTTCCGCTGGCTGGACTACCGCTTCGAGATCCTGAGCCGGGCCGCCCGCTGGCTGGGTTCGGTGCGCGGCCAAGTGGCCCTCTTCAGCGTGGGCCTCTTCACCGCCTGCATGGTGGCCCATGGTGAGCTGGCCCGGCGCCGGCCCCACCCCCGCTTCCTGACCGGCTTCTACCTCCGCCTGAGCCTGGGCGGTGCCCTCGGCGGCGTCTTCGTGGCCTGGGTGGCGCCCAGGATCTTCACCACGTATCTCGAGCTTCCCCTGGGCCTGGCGGCGGCGGTGGCCGTGGCGGGCCTGTCCATGGCCTGGGAGGTGGGGCCGGCGCCACGGGCCCAGCGGTTTCTCGCGGGGGCCTTCGGCATGCTGGCCCTGGGCCTCGGCCTCCAGGCGCTTCGTCCGGACCGGAACTCCGAGCAGATCCTGGTGGCCCGGGGCCGGAACTTCTACGGCACCCTGGCGGTCTTCGACGACCCGGCCCAGTCCTGGCGCACCCTGGCCCACGGCACCATTACGCACGGAGGCCAGTTCCTGGATCCCCGGAGGGCCGGCCAGCCCGCCACCTACTACAGCCTGGATTCCGGCGTGGGGCTGGCCATTGCCAGCCTGTCGGAGGGGCCCCGGAAGCTGGGCCTGGTGGGCCTGGGCGCCGGCAGCCTCGCGGCCTACGGCCGATCCGGGGACCACCTCCGCTTCTACGAGATCAATCCCATGGTGGAGCCCTACGCCCGCAGGTACTTCACCTACCTTGGCCAGGGCCGCGCCCGCACGGAGGTGGTGTTGGGCGACGCCCGCCTGAGCCTGGAGGGGGAGGCGCCCCAGGGCTACGACCTGCTGGCCATCGACGCCTTCTCCAGCGATTCGATCCCGGTGCATCTCCTGACCCGCGAGGCCTTCGCCCAGTACTTCCGGCACCTGAAGCCGGAGGGCGTCCTGGCGGTCCATGTCTCCAACAAGTACCTCGCCCTCCAGCCCGTTGTCCGGGCGGCGGTGGACGCCTTCGGCTGCCGAGCCCGGGTGGTGGACACCGATTCGGACGAGGAGACGGGCGCCTATGGTTCCACCTGGGTGCTGATCGCCCGGGGGGACTCCTTCTTTGATCAGCCCGCCTTCAGGGACAACGAGGATGTGAAGCGGCTGCCCGACGCCTCGCTGCCCTGGCGCGACGACTTCAGCAACCTGCTCCGGGTGCTGAAGTAGGACGCCCTACCCCTCGGTCTTGAGCGACTTCGCCAGCAGCTGGGTGCGAATGAAGGCGTCCAAATCGCCGTCAAGCACCTTCTGGGTCTGGCTGGTCTCCTCGCCGGTGCGGTGGTCTTTCACCATCTGGTAGGGCTGGAGCACGTAGCTGCGGATCTGGCTGCCCCAGGCCACGTCGGCCTTGTCACCGCTGGCGGCGGCCACCTTCTCCTGGAACTTGCGCTGCTCCAGTTCGTAGAGTCGCCCCTGCAGCACCTTCAGGGCCGTCGCGCGGTTCTTGATCTGGCTGCGCTCGTTCTGGCAGGACACCACGATGCCCGTGGGCAGGTGGGTGAAGCGCACGGCGGATTCGGTGCGGTTCACGTGCTGGCCGCCGGCGCCGCTGGCGCGGAACACGTCGATCTTCAGGTCCTTCTCGGGGATGTCCACGTTGATGGTGTCGTCCAACTCGGGACTCACATAGACCGCCGCGAAGCTGGTGTGGCGCCGTTTCTGGCTGTCGAAGGGGCTGATGCGCACCAGGCGGTGGACGCCGGCCTCGGCCCGCAGGTAACCGTACGAGAACTCGGCATCGACGATGAAGGTGGCGCCCTTGATGCCCGCCTCCTCCCCATCCTGATAGTCGATCATCTCCGTGGCCCAGCCCTTGGATTCGCAGAAGCGCAGGTACATGCGCAGCAACATGGCCGCCCAGTCCTGGCTCTCGGTTCCGCCGGCGCCGGGGGCGATGGCCACGATGGCGTGGCTGCTGTCCAGTTCGCCGCTGAGCATCATGCGCAGCTCGGCATCCTCCACGGCCTTGCGGAGCTCGCCTTCGACGGATTCCACCTCCGCCAGCATGCCCCCGTCCTCCCGGGCCAGTTCCAGGCCGGTCTCCAGGTCATCCAGGCCACCGGATAGGCGCTTGGCCAGGGCGATGTCCCCGCTGAGGGAGCCCCGCTTCTGGAGGAGGGGCTTGGCGGCCTCGGGATCATCCCAGAAGCCCGGGGCCGTGGTCCGCTCCTCGATCTGCTCCAGTTCCAGGGCCTTGCGCTCGGGATCCAGGTGGGCGACCAACTGCTGGACGCGGGGTTCCAGCTCGTTCTTGGCCCGCACCAGGGTCTCGAAATCCATCGTCCGCCTCTCCGCCCCCGTATCCCGGGGAACCTTTGAGTTTAAGGCAAGAAGCTCCGGACCGTCCCCACGCTATTCTGATGGGATGCCTGGATTCATCCCCGTCATCCCCGCCGACCTGGAGCCCACCGTCCGTGGGGTCCTGGCTGGCCACGGGGGGATCCCACTGGCCTGGGCCCGGTGGGAGCACCCCGAGCCCAAGGGCCGGGTGGTGATCGCCCATGGCTACGGCGAGCATGGCGAGCGCTACCGGCACACGGCCCACTGGCTGCACGGCCTCGGCTGGTCCGTTTCCAGCATGGATTTCCGGGGCTTCGGGCGCTCGGGCGGCATCCGGGGCGACGCGGTGGGCATCCGCGCCTTCGTCGACGACCTCGCCCTCTTCCTCCGCCAGGAGCGCCGCCATGATGCGGAGCGCACGGGCGCCACGGCCCGCGTGGTGGATGGCGTCCCCATGCCGCCCCTGCCGGTCTGCCCCCAGGTGGTCCTGGGCCACAGCTTCGGCGGGCTGGTCGCCCTCCTCACCCTGCTCTGGCATGCGGACACGCTGGATGGCCTGATCCTCTCCAGCCCGGCCGTGTCGGTCAAATCGAACTCGAGGCTTCTTGTGATCCTGTCACGGGTGCTGCGCTGGATCCTGCCCCACCGCCCAGTCCTGCTCCACGGCGACAAGAGCCGGGTGTGCTCCGACCCGGTCATCGTCCAGCGCTACGAGGCCGACCCGCTCTGCCACCGCTGGGCCACCGCCGCCTTCGGCGCCGCGCTGGAGGAGGGTCGGGCCGAGATCCTGCCTCTGGGCCACGAGTTGGACCGCCCCATGCTTCTGCTGGAATCCGGTACGGACACCGTGGTGGACCCGGACGCCTCCGAGGCCCTCTGGTCCGCGGTGCGACCCGAAATCCTGGAACGGCACCGCCTCCCGGAGTTCTATCACGAGGTTTTCCACGACCGGCACCGCGCCCAAGCCCAGGCCCTCGTCGAACCCTGGCTCGAATCCCTGCACCGGGCCTGGAACCCATCCCCCCGTCCCGCCATGTCTGAAGTGCTGTCTCCGGAGTCCGCATGAAGCGCATCCTCACCGCCCTCACCCTGGTCGCCCTCGCCGGCCTGGGCCTGGGCTGCAAGAAACCGAAGACGGTCAACCAGGGTGTCACGGCCGCCGAACTGCTGGCCACCGCCGACAAGCAGATGAAGAAGGGCGACTTCAACGAGGCCCGCACCACCCTGCGCCACCTGGAGCAGTACCTGCCGGGGTCCGCCGAGTTTCCCAAGGCCAAGCTCATGCTGGGGGACAGCTTCTTCTTCCAGTCCTCGCCCAGCTACCCCGAGGCCGAGGTCGAATATGCCAGCTTCCTGAACTACTTCCCGCGGCATGAGCTGCGGGACTACGCCATGTACCACCGGGCCCTCTGCCACTTCTCCTCCATCGAGAGCGCCGAGCGCGACCAGGCGGAGACGCGCAAGGCCCTTGAGGGCTTCCAGCAGCTCCAGCGCGAAAGTCCCGGCAGCCCCTACGCCGGCGAGGTGAAGGCCAAGATCCTCCAGTGCTGGCGGCGCATCGCGGAGCACGAACTGATCGTGGGAGTGTTCTACGTGAACACCTACTTCTACCCCGGCGCCGAGCGCCGCCTCAAGAGCCTGCTGGAGACCTACCCTGACTACGTGGACCGGGAGCGGGCCTATTTCTACTTGGGCGAGGCCATGCGGCAGCGGCTCCTCGCAGACGAAGATCTCATCCAGTTCAACAAGGACTATGCCGCCAAGCTCGGGAAGGAAGACCTGAAGGACCTCACTAGGGAGCAGGTGGGGCAGTACGGCAAGGACTTCCGGGCCTTCAGCGAGGCGCAGATCAAGGGCTACCGCGCCGAGGCCAAGAGCTACTACCAGAAGCTGGTGGAGAGCTATCCCGGCTCCGAATGGGCCCGCCGCGCGGCGGACCGGCTCATCACCATGGGCACCAGCGGCGTCAAGGAAGAGCTCGACAGCTGATGCTGTCCGGGGGTTCCCCGCTGCGCGGACACCCCCGGGCCCCCGCGGCCGCGTCGGGTTGAACCCTCCCCGGCCTTTCCGGTTCGCCCAGGAGGTCCCATGGAACTGAGCAGCCTCGGCCTCGGCACCTACCTTGGTCCTTCCACGGAGGCCGCTGATGCGGCCTACACCGAGGCGGCCAGGGCCTTTCTCGCCGCCGGGGGCACCGTCTTCGACACGGCGGCGAACTACCGGGGGGGCCGCTCCGAGCGGGCCCTGGGCGCGGCCTTCAGGCACCTCCCCCGCGAGTCCTTCTTCGTCTCCACCAAGGCCGGCTACATCCCCATGCCCGAAGCCACCGATCCGGAGGAGGGCCCCCGCGCATGGTTCCATCGCGTTTTTGAAGCCCCCGGGATCCTCGCCCCGGAGGACCTCGTGGACGGCTGCCACGCCATGACGCCCCGGTACCTGGCCCACCAACTGGACCACAGCCTCCAGGCCCTGGGCCTCGAGACCCTCGACCTCTTCCACCTGCACAACCCCGAGCAGCAACTGGCCCACCTGGGGCCCGAGGGCTTCTACGCCATGATCGCCCGGGCCTTCGAGGCCTGCGAAGGCTTCGTGCAGGCCGGGAAGATCCGGGCCTACGGGGTGGCCACCTGGAACGGCTTCCGGGTTCCCCCCGGCCAGGCGGGGCACCTGAGCCTGGCGCGGCTGCTGGCCGCCGCCACCTCGGCCGGCGGCCGGGACCACCGCTTCCGCTGGATCCAGCTGCCCCTCAACCTCGCCATGCCCGAGGCCTTCCTGGCCCCCACCCAGCAGCTGGAGGGCCAGGAGATGACGCCCCTGGCGGCGGCCCAGGCCGCGGGACTGTCCGTGCAGACTTCCGCCTCCATCATGCAGGCGCGGATCCTCCGCCAGCTGCCGGAGGGCTTCCCCGAGGCCCTCGGCCTGCGCACGCCCGCCCAGGCGGCCCTGCAGTTCACCCGGTCCTGCCCGGGCGTCAGCACCGCCCTCTGCGGCATGGGCCGGGCCGCCCACGTGCTCGAAAACGTGGCGGTCATGGCCCTTCCCAAGCTTGATCCTGTGGCCCTGGGAAGCCTCTTCGGATGATCCTCCTGGCCATCACACCCGGGCTCGGCTTCGATCCCTCGGCCTGGCGCGCCGTCCTGACCAGCGGCGTGGACGCCTTCCTCATCCGCGAGAAGCAGATGCCCACGCGGGGGCTCCTGGGAGCGGTCCGCTGGTGCCAGGACCTCGCCCCCCACGTGGAGCTGTGGGTGGCGGGGCGCTTGGAGGTGGCCTGCGCCACGGGCTGCGGGCTGCACGGCGCGGAGGCCGATCCGGAGGTCGGCCCCGGCCTGGTGCCCGTCTCCCGCCCCCTCCACGAGGAGGGCCAATGGGAGGCCCGCCGCGATGCAGACCAGCTGCTCATCTCCCCCGTCTTCGCCAGCCCGGGCAAGGGTGCGCCCTGGGGCCCGGGACGCTTCCGCCGCTTCCTCGACGAGCTGCCCGCATCCGGCCCCCGGCTCCTGGCCCTGGGGGGCGTGACCCCGGAGAACGCGCCCCTGCTCCGCCACCTCCGGCTGGCGGGGATCGCGGCCATCCGGCCCTTCTGGGAGGGTAAGCCTGAGGAAGCCGTGGCCCGGTTCCGCAGGGACTGAGCGCGGCCTCCAAAGCGGCTGAATCGACCGGGAGGGTGAACCCCACTGGTATCCTGGTGTGGGAGGAGCCATGGACTTGCCAGAACATCTGCACCACCTGGTAAGCGAACTGGGCGATTCTCTGGTGAAGGCCCTGTCCGAGGACGACCACTGCCGGGACCTGGCCTACCAGATCCAGGCCAGGGGTTACGGATTGATGCTGATCCTGGAGGCCTCGCCCATCCGGCAGGTCCCCGATGCAGCCCCCTCCTTCTCCGAAGACGACCTGCGGTTGATGAAGTCCTTCAAGATCCGGATGGACTGAGGATGACCGCTCCCTGGGACGCCCCGGCGCCGGAAGCCGGAACGGGATCCCGTCCCAACGCCGCGGGACAGGGGCGGGCCGCCCTGGGTTCGCTACTGGCCGGCCTGGGTGAGCCGGCCTGGCGCGGGAAGCAGGTCTTCTCCGGCCTGATGCGACAGCGCTGGACGCACTGGGACCAGTTCACGAACCTGTCGAAGGCCCTGCGCAGCCGTCTTGAGGCCGAGGTGGACTTGGTCTGGCCGGCCATCCTCCAGAGCCAGACCTCTGCGGACGGCTCCACCAAGCATGCCTTCGGCCTGGCGGACGGTCGCCAGGTAGAGGGCGTCCACATGCCCTACGAGGACCGGGTGACCCTCTGCCTCTCCAGCCAGGTGGGCTGCGCCATGGGATGCACCTTCTGCGCCACGGGCCAGATGGGCATCATCCGGAACCTCCGGGCAGCCGAGATCGTGGGGCAGGTGGTGGCCATGCTGAACCACCACGGGCACCCGCCGGACCTGCCCGTCAACCTGGTGTTCATGGGCATGGGCGAGCCCCTGCACAACTTCGACCACCTGATGACGGCCTTCGAGACCCTGACCGATCCGGAGGGCCTCGCCATCCCGCCCCGCCGCATCACGGTGTCCACCTCGGGCCTGGTGAGCGGCATCGACAAGCTGGGTGCCTTCACCCGCCGCCCGCGGCTGGCCCTCAGCCTGAACGGCACCACGGACGCGCACCGCTCGGCCATCATGCCCGTGAACCGCGTCTGGAACCTCGAGGCCCTGGCTGAGGCCCTTGGCCGCTTCCCCCTGCAGTCCGGCGAGCGCATCACCCTGGAGTACGTCCTGCTGAAGGGCGTCACCGACAGTCCCGAGGATGGCCGGCGCCTGGCCGCCTTCGCCCGCCGCTTCCCCGCCAAGGTGAACCTCATCCCCTTCAATCCCCACGAGGGCTCCGGTTTCGAGCCTCCCGACGAACTCCGCATCGGGGCCCTCCTCCGCCTGCTGTCGGAGGCGGGGATTCCGGCCACGGTGCGTCGCAGCCGGGGCCAGGACGTGGCCGGCGCCTGCGGCCAGCTCGTACGGCAGCGCGGCGGTTCGTGAACCCCGTCGCACCGCAGTAGGGCATCCTGGTTCCGTGCCCGACCAGCCCCTGTCCCTGTTCCGCCTCCTGGATCAGCTCCTGGAGGAGGACGGCACTGTCTCGGTACGGGAACTGCTGGATCGAGCCGGCGAGCAGACCTATGGCCTTGCGCTGCTCATCCTCGCCCTCCTCACGTTCATTCCGGGCGTCGCCAACGTCCTGAGCCTGGGGACGCTTGCCCTGGGCCTCCAGCTCTGGTGGGGACGCCGCCACCTCTGGCTGCCGGAGCGCCTCCAGACCTTCGAGATGCAGCGCGGCCGGGTGAAGGAACTCCTCGCCCACGTGGAAGCCCGGCTGGCCTGGCTGGGGACCCGGACTTCCCCCCGCCAGGTGCCGGGACGGCGCACCATGGGCTTCCTGGTGAGCTGGACGGCCTTCCTGGCGGCCCTTCCCGTGCTGCTGCCCTTCGCCAACGTGCTGCCGGCCATCGGGCTCGTGCTCTTCGGGGCCGCCCTGCTGGAGGAGTGGCCGCTGCTCGCCTGGCTGGGGGCCGGCTTTAGCCTCGTGACCACCATCTACTTCGCCCTGTCCGCGGGCCTGGTCATCGAGGCCGTGAAGGGCCTCTTCATGGCGGGGCTGCCTTGAGGTTCGATGCCCTCACCCTCTTCCCGGAATTTTTCGACGTCGCGCGCCTGGGCGTCACCGGGCGGTCTTTCCGGGAGCTGGGCCATGCCCTCCACACCCACAGCTACCGGCCCTTCTCCGGCAACGCCTTCGGCCATGTTGACGACACGCCCTTCGGCGGCGGCCCGGGCATGGTGCTGCGCCCCGAGGTGTTGCGAGACACCCTCGCCTCCGTGCCCAGGGAAGGCGTGGGTCGCGTCATCCACTTCACCCCGGCGGCGCCGCCCCTCACCCACGCCAGGGTCTTGGAGCTGGCGCGCCTGGACCAATTGATCCTGGTCTGCACCCGCTACGAGGGCCTGGACCAGCGCGCCGTGGAAGCCTGCATCGACGAGGAGTTCAGCATCGGCGAGGCGGTGCTCAGCGGTGGTGAGCTGCCGGCCCTCTTTCTCATCGACGCCGTCTGCCGCTGGCTCCCCGGCGTCCTGGGGAACGGCACCTCGGCCGAGCAGGACAGCTTCGCCACGGGCCTGCTGGACCACCCCCACTACACGCGACCCGCATGCTTCGAGGGCCTGGGGGTGCCGGAAGTCCTCCAGGGGGGCGACCACGGCGCCATCCGCCTCTGGCGCCTGCGGGAGGCCATGGCCCGCACCAAGCGGCTCCGTCCCGACCTGTGGGCCGCCTTCCTGCGGGATCGCCTGGCGGACCTGGACCGCCCCGCCCAGTGGTGCGCTTGGCAGGTGGAGCACCCCGACGACTGGGAGCGGCCCAAACCGAAGGGTTGGAAGTTCAGGACCTGACCGAGGGCACCTCTCAGGAAGTGGACTTCGAGGCCAAAGCCCCATGAACCTGGCCCGGGGACAGCGGGAGAGGGGGGTGGCACTGGCAGGAATGGTCAGACCGGACGAAGGGATCCACCCCCCTTTTTCTGATGGACCTTCAACTTCTTAGGCGTTACAAGATGTGTGAGTGATTTTTTAATCTTCTTCGGGGACCGAAGCGTCGACCAACCCCGGATGAACCGGCCCCGATGGGCCTACTCAGGAGATTTCATGAACTTCCGCGCACTTGCCCTGGCGGTTGCCACCCTCGTGACCCCCGCCCTCAGCGCCCAGGAGGCCGTCCGGTTCGGCCTCCAAGCTGGTGTGAACCTGCCCCAGAGCGACCTCAAGGATGCCGTGGACAGCAAGATGGGCTTCAACATCGGCGCCCAGGCCACCTTCGACCTCCGCGGCGGCCACATGCTGCGTCCCCGCCTGGACTACACCTGGTTCCCCGAATACACGGAGAGCTTCGCGGGCGATTCGATCAGCACGAAGTTCACCCGCACCTCCCTTGGCGTCGACTACCTCTACTTCGTGGACGGCAAGCCGCAGGGTTTCTACTTCACCGCCGGCATCGCCGCCGTGCAGTGGAAGGTGGAAGTCAATCTCACCCTCAGCGGGCTCGGCAGCGGTTCGGACAGCGAGACCACGAACAAGCTGGCCCTGGCCGCCGGCCTCGGCTACCAGTTCAACAAGACCGTGGGCGCTGACCTGCGCTACATCAAGGGCAAGGCCTGGGAGGGGGATGTCGACATGATCCAGGCGGGCGTGAACTTCCGCTTCTAGAAATCCATCCGCCGGAGAGGGGCCGTTCCCTGAGAATGGCCCCTTTCCATTCCCGGCGTTTCCGGTAGACTGGTGGACTCCCCGTCTGGGGACTTTCGAGCCATGTCCGCCGATCTCGGTGTGGGACCGCTGGCCCAGGAGCCCACATGAGCCACATCATCGATCAGCTTGAAGCCGGCCTGCTTCGCCACGACCTGCCCCGCATCCAGCCCGGCGACACCGTCAAGGTGCACGTCAAGGTGAAGGAAGGCGAGAAGGAGCGCATCCAGCTCTTCCAGGGCATCATCATCGGCATCAAGGGCGGTGGCATGCGCACCTCCTTCACCGTCCGCAAGGTCGCGAGCGGCGTGGGCGTCGAGCGCATCTTCCCCCTGAACAGCCCCACCATCGACAAGCTGGAAGTGGTGCGCCACGGCAAGGTCCGCCGCGCCAAGCTCTACTTCCTCCGCGAGAAGCTCGGCAAGGCGGGCCGCCTCAAGGAGCGCCGCACCGAGAACGGCGAGTAGGTCCAATCCACCCCTTGAAAAGGCGCCTCCGGGCGCCTTTTTTGTTTGGGAATAACCTTGAAATAGAGTATTAAATCCAATTAGATCTTTATTTCTATTGTTTCTATTTTTGCATCAATCATTCCCCTCCCCTGCCCATCCATGGGAACATGGTCTGGGTCCTTCGGCGGGTCCAGCCCAGGACGCCATCCTCGGGAGGCATCATGAAACCCTCGTCCCTTCGCATCCTGGCCGCCCTGGCGATGGCCGTCACGTCTCTCCGGGCCGAAGCGCCCAGGTACGGCGTGCAGGGCCTGGTCAACGTCCCCCTGGGGGACCTCAAGACCTATGTGGACAGCAAGCCCGGGCCGGGAATCGGGGTCCACGGGACCTTTGACCTGGGCGATGGGCATATGGTGCGGCCCCGCCTCGACTACAGCGTCTATCCCGAGGCCACCTTCGCCACCGTCAAGCGGACGGCCTCATACCTCAGCCTGGGGGGCGACTACCTCTACTTCATCGCCCGCAAGCCCGAGGGCCTCTACCTCACGGGCGGCCTCGCGGTCATCCGCTGGTCCTTCGAAGACAAGGACCTATCCACCAAGGTGAGCAGCCACACCACCAAGGCGGGCCTGGCCTTCGGGGTGGGCTACCAGTGGAACGCCACCGTGGGCACCGAGGCCCGATGGATGCACTCCCAGGTGGCCAGCGGCTTCACGGCGGACGCCATCCAGGCCGGCATCACCATCCGGTTCTAGAACGCCCCGACCGCAATCGACCTTGAGGTGGTCATCACAGACGTCCCTGGCTGAAGGATGCGATGATCGGCCCATTCAAGGGTCGTGACCGTGGTTGCCGATTCAAGTGCTCGTTCCGTGCCCGCCCACCTTCTGCTGGTCGGCTTCCCTCAGGGCGCCCAGGCGGACCTTCGGCTCGCCTTTGACGCCGCGGGGGAGCCCGGCCTTTCCTGCGTGGACATCACCCACTGGACCGAGGCCGAACTGGATGCCTTCGAGGGCCATGCGGGCGATGCCCTGATCCTGTGGTCCACGAAGGCCTCCCCGGAGTGGCTTGGCCGCATCAGGACCTTCCGCGCCCACCATGCGAACCTGCCCATCCTGGTCCGGATCCCAGGCCAGCAGGGGGACCGCGGGGAGGCCTACCTCCGGGAGGGCTTCCAGGAGACCTATGTGGCCGCAAGCCAGGCTCCCGCGGCCCTCCGCCGCGCCCGGGCGAGGCTGGCCGCCCAGGTCACGCAGGCCCAGATGCCGGCCGGGGGCCCCCGGAAGGAGGAGCCGCCGGACC
Source organism: Holophagaceae bacterium (assembly GCA_046331485.1). Taxonomy (GTDB): domain Bacteria; phylum Acidobacteriota; class Holophagae; order Holophagales; family Holophagaceae; genus Geothrix. The sequence goes on from JAXLQS010000003.1 coordinate 371,308, forward strand.
GCTTCGAGGGCCTCTTCCAGAACCTCTACGACTGGATCTACGTCGTGGGGATCTCCGAGCAGGGGGAGATGACCTTCGAGACCGTGAATCCCCCCCTCCATGCGGCGGGCAGCTTCCTCAACCCTGATTTCGCCGGCCGCTCACCGGAATCCTGCCTGGCCCACGGAAGCGCCAGCCAGCTCATCTCCCACTTCCAGCGGGTCTTGCAGGAGGGGACTCCGCTCCAGTTCGAAGAGGAGCACCTCGTCACCCAGGAGACCAGGACCTTCCAGACGATCCTCACGCCCGTCCGGAACAAGTGGGGGCGGATCCACCGCATCGCGGGGATCTCCCGGGACATCACCGCCCTGAAGGTCGCCCAGGCCGAGCTGCGGGCGAGCGAGGAACGGCTGAACCACGCCCTTGAAGGCACCCAGCAGGGGCTCTGGGACTGGAACCTCGAAACCGGAAACATGTACCGCAGCCCGCGCTGGTTCGGGATGCTGGGCCATGAATCCGGCGCCATCGAGCCCACCCTCCAGGCGGGCTTCGACCTCATCCACCCCGAGGACCGCCTGCAGACGGAGGCCGCGCTCAACGCCCACCTGGAGGGCCGGCTTCCCGGATTGCAGGCCGAATACCGGTTGCGGACCCGGTCCGGAGACTGGCTCTGGGTCTTCGATGCGGGCAAGGTCGTGGCCTGGCGCGCCGATGGCCGCCCGGCCCGCATGGCGGGCATGTGCACCGACATCTCCGAGCGCCGCCGGGCGGAGGAGTCCCTCCGCGCCCTCGTCGGGGGCGTGGTGCATGAGATCCGGAACCCCGTGTACGGCATCTCCATCAACCTGGATGCCCTGGAGGCGACCTTCGGGGACGAGCCCCGGTACCGGCCCTTCCTCGGGGCCCTCCGGGAAAGCGCCGAGCGCATCCAGGGGCTCATGAACGACCTGCGGGACTACGGCGAGCCGAGGACCCTCAACCCTGAGCCCTGCCGCGTCCGGAGCCTCCTCGAGGATGCAGTCCGTTCCTGCGAGGTCCTGAAAGGTTCACGGGACGCCAAGGTGCGCCTGGCCCTGGAGGATGAGGCCCTGGTGCTGCCCCTGAACGCCCGCCGCATGCATCAGGTCTTCAGGAACCTCCTGGAGAACGCCCTCCACCATTCCCCGCCCGGGGGAACCGTGTCCGTGCGGGGCCGCCACCTCCGCGACGAAGGCCACGACTGGTGGGTCTTCTCCGTCGAAGACGAGGGCGCCGGGTTCGAGGCAGAGAGCCTGGCTCGCGCCTTCGAGCCCTTCTTCACGCGCCGGAAGGGCGGCACCGGCCTGGGGCTTTCGATCGTGAAACGAGTGGTGGAGGAGCATGGGGGAACGGTCTCCGTGGAGAACGGCCCCGCCGGGGGCGCCCGGGTCTCCCTCCGGCTGCCCGCCCCCCGTCGTCGAATGGAACTGATCGGAGAGAGCCGTGCCTAACCCGAAGATCCTGATCATCGAGGATGACCCAGCCGTCCGGCACGGGATGACCGCCTTCCTGCGCGCCAACGACATGGAGGTGGACGAGTCCGACACCTGCCAGAAGGCCACCGAGCTGTTCCGGGCCGGGGGCTACGACGTGGTGGTGGCCGACTACAGCCTCCCCGACGGCACCTCCCTGGATCTCCTTCCGCAGTTCAAGCGCCTGAGCGAGGACACGCCCTTCATCATCCTCACGGCCCACGGCTCCATCGACCTCGCCGTGCGGGCCATCAAGGAGGGGGCCGAGCAGTTCCTCACCAAGCCGGTGGAATCCAAGACCCTTCTGGTGCTGGTCCGCCGCCTGCTGCAGCAGCAGCGGCTGCGGAAGCGGCAGGAGGTGGCGGCCAGGGAGCAGCCCGGCCCCCTGAACCCCTTCCAGGGAACCAGCGCCCAGATCCAGCGCCTGGAAAGCCAGGCCCGCCTGATGCTCGAGTGGGACAGCCCGGTCCTGATCCTCGGAGAGACGGGCGCGGGCAAGGGTGTCCTGGCCCGCTGGATCCACGCCAACGGTCCCCGGCGGGAAGAGACCTTTGTGAACCTCAACTGCGCCGGCCTGACGCGGGAACTTCTCGAATCCGAGTTGTTCGGCCACGAGCGTGGGGCGTTCACGGGGGCCGTGAACGCCAAGCAGGGCATGCTGGAGGTGGGGCACCGCGGCATCGTCTTCCTCGATGAGATCGGGGACATGGATCCCGCCATCCAGCCGAAGCTGTTGAAGGCGCTGGAGGAGAAGACCTTCCGCCGCCTTGGCGACGTGCGGGACCGCCATGTGGACATCCGCCTGATCGCCAGCACCAACCGGGACCTCGAAGAAATGGTCCAGGCCAAGACCTTCCGCGACGACCTCTACTACCGGGTCAGCACCCTCACCCTGCGCATCCCGCCCCTGCGGGAGCGACCCGAGGATATCCTCCAACTGGGCGCCACCATCCTCCGCGGGGTCTGCAACCGCATGGGCCGGTCCGAAGTGCAGCTCAGCCCCAGGGCCGAGGCGGCCCTGCAGGAATACGCCTGGCCGGGCAACCTGCGGGAGCTATCCAACGTGCTGGAGCGGGCCATGGTGCTCCAGAAGGGCGACCGGCTCGAGGTGGCGGATCTCGGCCTGGATGGGAGAAGGCCCAACCCGGGCCTCGTGGAAACCGAGATGGTGACCTTGAAGGAAATGGAACGACTCCACATCGAGCGGGTGCTGCAGCGCTGCCACTCCAATGTGACCGAGGCGGCCCAGGTCCTCGGGATGGCCCGGCGCACCCTCTATGACCGGCTCAAGCTCCTGGGGATCCCCACGACCAAGGAGTGAGCGAAATCCCGCACGCAGCATGCGGAATTCCGCGCAGGCCGCTCGCGAGGCGAGTCGAAGGTCATCTATAACTCCATTCAGATGATAGAAATCAACCCATCGGCAGGGAATGGCCCGCACCTTGCAGTGGAGGGGAAGCCCCCGGTCCGTCCCGGGTCCGACATCCACCCCACACCTGTCCGCCGGATCCGGCGGGCGTCCTGTCTCCGCCTCCTGGAGGTACCACCATGATCAAACGCCTCGTGCCCCTGCTTCTCGTCGCGGGCCTGTCGGGCAGCGGCTGGGCCATGGCCGGTGAAGAGGCCAAGCCTCTCTACCTGCGCCAGATCCAGGCCCACCCGGCCCCCAAGCTCGACGACGTGGCGGGACGGGAATACAAGTTCCTGATCGACCCGGCCAAGACGAAGGACACCCCGGCCGCGGCCTTCAGGGATCTCTGGGCCCGGGTCCAGGCCGCCGCCGCCAAGCACGGCTTCACCGTGACCGAGAAGGACAAGAACCCCTTGAAGGTGGAGATGACCACCAAGGAGTATCTGGACACGGCGGATCAGGCGCTTTGGAAGCAGGGCTACCTCATCCGCATCACCACCAAGTACAAGGCCGGTATCGCGGAAGGCACCGGCAAGGTGACGGTGAAGGCCATCTTCGAGAACCTGGACAAGACCCTTGCCGCGCCCCTGACCGTCGTGGGCATCAAGAGCGAGTCCGAATGCCAGGACAACGTGGGCATGGCCGCGGGCGGGACCATCCACGGCTATGTGGAGAAGGGCGCCAGCTTCAGCATCACCCTGTCGGACCTCGGCAAGATGACCCTCGGCGACTTCGGGAAGTACCTGCCTGAGCTGCTGAAACTGGGGCTTCCCGCCGACACGAAGCTGGTCTCCAACAAGGCCTATTCCTACCGGGCCCGACCCGGCTACGTGGTCCTGCCGGGCACCGAACCCTGTGGCATCTCCATGGAGGGATGGGCACTGAAGGAGGACGGACCGATCTTCCTCTACGACTTCTCCTACGGCTACGAGGACCTCACCCTCTACGAAAACGCCGAGACCCACCAGGAGGGCGAGCGCTTCATGACCAAGGTGCTCATGGGCGAACTCGCCGGCATCGCCCTTCCCGACAACGGGAAATGGGGCGGATCGAAGGTGCGCGTCTTCATGAAGCGGCCGATCACCAAATAGCCCGATTCCGGAAGCACACCCTTTCCACTCCCTGAAGGAGACCCACCACGATGCGCACCCACGTCATTCCAACCCTCGCCCGCACCCTGCTGGCCTGCTCGCTCCTGCCCCTGGCCGCCCAGGATTCCGAGCAGTTGGACAAGCAGTACGGCCTCCTCTCGCAGCCTGCCTACATCAAGCACTATGAGGCGGACAAGACCGGCAAGGTCATCCTGAACCCCTACCTGCAGGTGGCCAGCAGGGACTATCCGGCCGTCCTCGACGTCAAGATGGCGCCGTACAACTGGGTCATCGACGCCGCCGGCCGCGTGGGGATCATTCCCGAGGCCGCCCATCCCCTGGGCCGGACCTACGAGAAGGGGTTCTTCCGCCCCGAGGACCAGTCCAAGCGCAAGCCCGGCACCCGGGAGAACTTCGGCCATGTCTCCGCCCTCGGTGGCGCGCCGGGTCGCATCAGTGGCGAGATCCTCTACGACAAGGCTTCCAATTCCTGGACCATCAACAACAAATCCGGCCGCTACACGAAGCACAACACGGACCGCACGCCCGAGCAGCTCGTCAATGCCGCCAAGCTGATCCGTGACATCGTCGATCCCGGCACCGCCTCCTGGGGCCCGGTCTTCTTCCTGCTCGATTACGCCCATGAATCCGTTCAGGAAGTGCTCCTGAAGGATCCCCAGCTCGCCTACGACGACGCCGCGAAGAAGAGCCGCCCGCACATCATCGTGCTGCCCGCCGCCCCGGTGGAACCCAAGGTCGAGAAGCCGGCCGCGAAGGCGGAAGAGGCGCCGGCCAAACCCGCCGAGGTCGCCCCCAAGAAGGCCGCGGAAGTCGCGCCCAAGCCGGAAGCGCCCAAGGCCAAAAAGGCCAAGAAGCCGAAGGCCGCCAACAACGACGATCCCTCGTGATCCGCGCCTGATCCCGCCCCCGTGAATCCAGGAGATTTCCAGACATGAGAAACCGCATCATCTCTTCCATCGGCTTCGCCCTCGCCCTCACCGCCATGCTCCCCCTCGCCGGGCAGGGCCTGGTCACCCCCGTGGTGTCCGTGGTCAAGGGCGAGAAGAACTTCAAGAGCGGCTACGACCCCATCAACGTCGATGGCACTGTCAACGCCATCATCGAGATCCCCGCCGGCACCACCGCCAAGTACGAGACCCTCGACAACGGCACCATGGAGCTGGAGCAGAAGGATGGGGCCCCGCGCTTCGTGAAGTACCTGCCCTACCCGGCCAACTATGGCCTCATTCCCCGCAGCGTCCTGCTCAAGTCCAAGGGCGGCGACGGCGATCCCCTGGATGTCATCGTCCTGGGCCCCTCCCTTCCCATCGGGTCTGTCATCAAGTGCCGGATGATCGGCGTGCTCACCCTGGTCGACAACGGCGAGATCGACGACAAGATCATCCTCGCTCCCGTGGGCTCCGTCTTCGGTTCCCTGAAGGGCATCGAGGACCTGGACAAGAAGTTTCCCGGCGTGACCAGCATCATCCAGACCTGGTGGACCTCGTACAAGGGCTACGGCAAGGATGGCAAGCTGCAGCTGAGCTCCAAGGGGTTCAAGAGCCGGGCGGCCGCCATCAAGATCGTCGGCGACGCGATCCTCGACTACGAGAATTCCGTCACCACGGATGCGGATCGGCGCGCCCTGGACGAGAAGGGCAACCCCCGTCTCTACCGCTGGCCCGGCGCGAAGAACCTTGGTGAGTAGGCCGTTCGCGTGATTCCTCGAGGGCGGCGCAGCGCCGCCCTCCTTTTTTCCCAGAAAGGCCATGTTCAGAATCCTCTGCCTCGCCCTGGCGCTGTCCGGCGGCCTCCTGGCCCGGGATACGCTGGTCGTGCTGCTACGGCATGCCGAGAAGGCCCGCAAGGGTGACACGGCTCCGCTCTCCGAGGCGGGACACCGCCGGGCGGCGAGCCTCCCAGGCAGGCTCGCCGCCTTCGCCCCCTCGGCGCTGTTCGCTTCGAACCTCAGGCGGAGCCAGCAGACCCTGGAACCCCTTTCCAGGGCCCTGGCCCTGCCCCTGCAGGTCTACGAGCGGGGCGAGGAACGCGCCCTGGCCCAAAGGATCATCGCCTTGTACTCCGGAACGCAGGTCGTCGTCTGCGCCCACTCCGACACGCTCTGGGTGCTGATGGAGGCCCTGGGCCATCAGCCCCCCTTCCGCGAGGTCTCAGGGTTCGACCGCTACTGGATCCTCCGCATGGAGGAAGGCTCGAACCGGGTCACCCTCCAGGAACATCGCCAGGAACCCACGGCAGAGCCCAACGGTTGATCATTCACGGGGAGAACCGGATGAGTCTGCACACATTCCCACAGCCACGGGGCGCCTTCCCCGCCATCCGCGCGGTGATCCTCGCCATGGGATTCACCTCCTTGATGGCCTGGGGGCCCAAGGGCCACACCCTCGTGGCGGCCGCCACGCTGCAGGGCCTTCCGGAGGGCCTGAGGGCCTGGTACCTCGGCCGCGAAGCTGCGTTCAGCCAGGCCTCCCTGGAACCGGACCTCTGGAAGAACCAGGATTCCACTGAAGTCTGGAGACACCGGATTGCTTGCGAGACCTATGGAGGCCCCGCCAAGGTGCCCCTGCAGGAGGACGCCGCGAAGGCCCTTGTGGGGGCCTGGGCCTTCGAGCGGGGTGGGCAGCTTCCCTGGGTCATCGCCCGGCACCACCAGTCCCTGGTGGAGGCCTTCCGGTCCGGCGATCGCCCGAGGGTGACTTCTGAATCCGGCTGGCTCTGCCACTACGTGTCCGACGCCCAGGTTCCCCTGCACACCACCCGGGAGCGGAATGGGAAGGCCACGGGCCAGAAGGGCGTCCACAAGCGCTGGGAGACCGATCTGGTGGCGCACGGGGTTGACCATCTGCCGCCGCCCGTGACCCTCCATCCGCCTGAGGATCTCCCAGCGGCCATTGCAGGCTGGATTGGGGAGAGCTATGGAATGATCCAGCCCCTTCTGGAGGCAGATCGGGCTGCCGGCCGCGAAGCCGAAGCCGATCCGACCTCCCGCACGGCTGCGCTCTGGGCGCTCCAGAAGCAGCAGGTGCTCCGGCAGCTCGATCGCTCGGCAGAGCGGAGCGGGGCCCTCATCCTCTCCGCCTGGATCCTGGCGGGAAGACTGCATCCCTGAACGGGGCCTGGGGGACGAGCGGACTCCCGCAATGGTCGTGCGGGATTTCGCGCAACAGAGGCGCCTGTGGATTTCGCGGGAAAGCTATCTGCAGATTTGATAGCCAATTAACCTTGTGGTCCTGAATGGCCCATGATTTGCACAGTGAGAGATCAGCCCGTCTCGGGCACGAGGGCCCATCCCCCATTCCCCATCGCCAGGCCTGGAGCCTGAGGCACCCCCTCACCAAGGAGCCATCCATGAAAGCCATTACCTCTCCACTGGTCTTCGCCTTGCTGGCAGGTCCCCTCGCCGCGCAGACGCCGGCGGACACCGACAAGCGCATCGCTGACCTGGAGAAGCAGGTTGCCAAGCTCTCCAAGCTCGAAGGCAAGAAGGACGACGCCAAGGATGGCGGCTTCTCGGTCAAGTTCGGCGGTCGCTTCCATCTGGACAACACCTACTTCAGCGGCAACGACAACCGCCTGACCAACGGCACCTTTATGCGGCGCGCCCGCATCAGCTTCAAGCTGGGCCTGGGCAAGGACTGGGTCGGCGAAGGCGATGTCGACTTCGCAGAAGCCGCCGTCAACATCAAGGATCTGTGGATCGGCTACCAGGGCTTCAAGAACAGCCTCATCCAGGTCGGCCAGTTCAAGCAGTCCTTCGGCATGGACTCCCTCGGATCCTCCAACGCCACCTGGCTGATGGAGCGTTCCTACAGCGACATCTGGACCCCGGATCGCCATGTGGGCATCGCCTACCAGACCTGGGGCGAGCTCTGGCAGGCGAAGGCCAGCTTCTTCGGCCAGGCCATTAACGACACGGCCGATGAGCAGTCCGCCGCTGACGAGAACGTGGACTCCACGGGCCTGCTCAAGACCTACAAGATCTCCGGCGACCATGGCTACGGCTACGCGGCCCGGTTTACCGTCGCCCCGGTCCTGGTTTCCGAGACCAAGGCCATCCACCTGGGCGTGGCGGCCGTCAAGCGCACCCCCAACGCCAGCGCCCCCGGCGTTTACGCCGTGGACTTCTCTGGCCGTCCCGAGCAGAACAAGGTGTGCAAGGAGAAGTTCCTGAACGCCGCGGTGACCAATGTCGACAACTGGGTGCAGACCGGCGTCGAGTTCGCGGGCGTGTGGAAGGCCTTCTCCTGGCAGAGCGAGTACCAGCAGACCAAGGTGAACCGCCGGGGCACCCAGATGCAGAAGTGGTCGGGCACGGCCCTGGTGGCCACCTCCGCCGCCGAGCAGCTCGCCAGCACGGTCGATCACAAGTTCTCCACCTACTACGGCCAGGTGTCGTGGATCTTCGGCGGGCAGCGCACCTATGAGGTGAGTGAGGGCCTCTTCGGCAAGGTGGTCCCCTCCAAGAATGGAGCGTGGGAAGTGGTTTTGCGCTATAGCAAGATGGACCAGAACGACCTGACCGAGATCGATCCCGTGAAGGGGGGCGTCGCCTCGAACACCACCCTCGGCCTGACCTACTACCTGAACAAGAACGTCCGCTTCATGCTGAACTACACCAAGGTGGACAACGGCGAGAACGCCATGGCCAACAAGGCCTACAGCCCCACCGGCGTGAAGCTCGTCAACGACGACTTCAACATCACTTCCATGCGCGTCCAGGTGACCTTCTAGGAGCCTCCGCCAGGACCGGGAGGGGCTTCCGCATGCGGAGCCCCTCCCGCCTGACGCCGGCCGCCCCTCCACGGTGTCCCCCCATGCCCCTCCCCCTTCCCATCCACGGTGCGCCGGTGGTCATTCCCCACTGGGAGTGGCGTACATTTGCCGCCGCGGGATGCGAAATGGCCCTTGATGGCCTGGGGACCCGCCTGGGCTCGGCCGAGGGTACGGAGATCCGCCTGATCTGCCTGCCCAGTTCCCATGATGTGGCGATCCGGGACGGCCGCATGACGCTCAAGTGGCGGAAACAGGCCCGGCGGGAGGGACTGGAATGCTGGGACACCGTTCTCGATTCCACCTTCCCTTGCCCCCGGGAGACCGTGCAGCGGCTCTTCGAGGCCTGGGATGTGCCCTCGCCGGAACACCCCCGCTGCTCCTACACCCTGTCGGCCTTCCTCGAAGAGGCTGTCCAGAGCCAGCCCGATCTGCGGGTGGTCGAGGTCCAGACCCACACCGAGGCCTTCTCGGTGGGAGGTGCCCGCTGCGAGTGGACCCGGCTGACCGCCAACGCAGTCCCCTGCCAATGCCTCTGCATCGAGCACGAGGATCCCGGGCTCATCCTCCAGGTGGTCCGACGCCTGGGCCTGCAGCCCCGAATGCACGCAAGTTATCCCTCCGGGCTGAAATCAGCCCTCCTTCTCAACACCCAACACTGACCACTCACTGGAGTCCCCATGGCCAAGGAAATCGAACGGAAGTACCTGATCAACCGCGCGGCGTGGACGCCCCAGGGTGAGGGCATCCACTTCAAGCAGGGCTACCTGAACTCGCAGAAGGAACGCGTCGTGCGCGTCCGCATCGAAGGCGCCAAGGCGAAGCTCACCATCAAGGGCGTGACGACCGGTGTGACCCGCTCGGAGTTCGAGTACCTCATCCCGGTCGAGGATGCCGCCATCCTTCTGGACAACCTCTGCGAGCAGCCCCTCATCGACAAGCACCGCCACAAGGAGGTCCACGGCGGCAAGACCTGGGAGATCGATGTCTTCCACGGGGACAACGAGGGCCTGGTGGTCGCCGAGGTCGAGCTGGCCTCCGAGGACGAGAAGATCGAATTCCCGGCCTGGATCGGCGAAGAGGTCTCGAGCGATCCCCGCTACTTCAACTCCAACCTCCTGAAGCACCCCTTCAAGAACTGGACCAAGGCCTAACTCCTGCGCGGGCCACCCTCCACGGTGGCCCGCCCATCCTAGGTATTGCATGGCAGCCGAAGCCACCCCTGCAAGCAAGGCCCCCACGCTCCAGGAGCTCCTGGACATGGAGAAGATGACGCTCTCCTCCAAGACACGGGAGGCCCAGAGCCCCACGGAACGGTGGATGAGGTACCTGGGGTTCCCGGGCGGGATCCTCCTGTTCCTCCTCATCCTCTTCCTCCCCCCGGGCGCCGGCCTCAGCGCCTCGGCCCAGTCCGGGGCGGCATGTTTCGCCCTGGCCCTGGTCTGGTGGGTGACCGAGCCCTTCCCCACCTACGTCACGTCCCTCGTCCTCATGTTCCTCCTGCTGGTCACGCGCACGTCCGGCGCCAAGGCCATCATGGACGTCCTGGGCATGGAGGTGATCTGGCTGAACCTCCTGGCCTTCATCCTCAGCTCGATGCTCGTCAAGACCCGCCTGGCCAAGCGCATGGCGCTCTGGCTCGTGGTCCGCTTCGGCCACAAGGCCACCTGGGCCCTGCTGGCCTTCCTGGTCCTGCAGCTGGTCCTGGCGCCCCTGATTCCCGCCACGGCGGCCCGTTGCGTCATGACCCTGCCCCTCATGATCGTGGTGGCCACCATCTACGGATCCACGGAGGCCACGCCCAACGCCTTCGGCAAGAACCTCATGCTGCTCAACCTGGCCTGCATCTCCGTCCTGTCCTCCATCACCATGACCGGAAGCTCGGCCAACCTGATCGCCGTGGGCCTCATCCAGAACATGGGCGGCCATCGCGTCTACTACATGGACTGGATGCGGGTCGGCGCTCCGGTGGCCATCCTGACCATGGTCCTGATGTGGATCCTGGGGCAGAAGCTGCTCTTCCGGATGCGGCCCGAGGAGCAGGTGCCGCAGGTGGAGGGCGGGCTGGATCTGGTGCGCCGGCAGTACGAGGCCATGGGGCCCCTCGGCTTCCAGGAGAAGAAGGCCATCGCCATCTTCAGCCTGGTCCTCTTCCTCTGGATGACTGACATCTTCCACATGCGGTGGTTCGGCGTGGAGATCAGCGCCCCCTTCGCCGCCCTCCTGGGCGCCGTCATCGTGCTCTTCCCCCGCTGGGGCATCCTCTCCTGGGCGGAGGCGGACATTCCCTGGCACCTGCTGATCTTCAGCGCCGGCGCTTATGCCGGGGGGCTGGCCCTGGACGACACCGGGGCGGCCGAGTGGGGGGTCCGCATGCTCTTCGGCGGCATGAACCTCAAGGGGGTCCCCTTCGGCATCACCTACACGGTGGTGGTCTCCGTGATGATGTACAGCCACCTGCTCACCACCTCGAAGACCGTCCGAACCCTCATCATGATTCCCATCATCATCACCCTGGCCAAAGCCCTGGGCTGGAATCCCCTGTCCCTGGCGCTCCCCGCGGCCCTTTGCATCGATTGGGTCGTGGGCCTGCCCATCAGCGGAAAACCCAACGTGGTGCTCTTCTCCACCAACCAGTTCACGGTCTCGGACAATTTCAAATACGGCATGATGACCTGCACCCTCGGCATGCTGATCCTGGTGTTGTCCGGCGCCACGTGGTTCCACTGGCTGGGGATCACCCCCTCCTTCTGGGCGGTGGCGCCATGAGCCTCCTCCGCCCCCTCCTCGTCCTCCTGCTGCCTGCTGTGCTGAGCGCCGCCACCAGGATCGAGTCCTACACCGTCCAGCTGCACGCCTCCCCGGAAGGGGCCGGTCAGGGCCTTGTCACCCTGTCGCTGGCCGACTGCGCCCCCGGCCTGCTGGTGGTGCCCCTGGGGTTCTCGGCCCCGGAAGGCCTGCGGATCGAAGCCGCCCCAGCCGGGGTGAGGCTGGAGCCCGGCCCCCGGAACGGGATGACCAGCCTCCACTTCCACTTCCCGGAGGGGATGCCCGCCAGCGCCACCCTGCGCTTCTCATTCACGGTGAATCAGGCCTTCCAGGTGGTCCAGCCCGCCCCCGGTGAGAAGAGCACCCTGCCCAAGGGCAGCCGGATCTTCCGCCACGCGTTCGTGAACACCCAGGAGACCCCCATCGGCACCTACCGCATGGAGTTCCTCTTCCCGGAGGGCTTCATGGCCCAGGCGATCCGGGAGCAGCTGCCCAGACTGAAGAAGCAGGAAGCCGGCCCGAGGGTGCTCCTGTCCAAGACCGCGGACCACCAGGCCGCCACCCTGCAGTTCACCGATCTGCACCAGGGCGATGACACCTCCATGGCCCTGGAGCTGGTTCCCACGCGGCGCTCCCTCGGCTGGCTGCTGGCGGGACTGCTGCTGGGGGGGGCCTACCTGTTCAAGTTCAGGGACCTCGTGGCCAAGGGACCCCAGGCCCCGACCGCCTGACCCCATCCCCCGCCCCGGCACCTTTCCCCGCACGCCCTGGAGGTCTGACCGCACATGCCCCTGATCACCCGATTCATCGCCATCGTCGCCAGCGGTGTGGCGGGCGTCCTGCTCCTGGCCTTCGCCTTCGTCCTCCTGGCGCCCCGCATCCAGCGCCTCCTGGAGTTCCTGTTCAAGACCCCCTCCTCCACCGATCCGCGCTGAGCACCTGCCGCCCTTCCACCGAACCTCCCGGAGATCCGATTGCTTCCACCCCAGGCCACCCCCTTCCTCCTCACCCTCGCCATCAGCACGCTGATCGGCATCGGCCTGCGCGAGTACTACGAGCAGGAGGGGAAGCGGGACACCTTCGGCACGGTGCGGACCTTCATCTTCCTGGGCCTGCTCGGCCTCATGCTCTACCGGATTCCCGTCATCGGGGCCTACGCCTTCCTGGTCGGCCTCGTCGTGGTGGGGCCCTTCCTGTTGGTGTACTACAACAACAAAGTCAGCCAGCAGAAGAGTCCGGGCCTCATCGGCGTCCTCATCGCGCTGCTGACCTACAGCGTGGGGCCCGTCGTCATCCATGAGCCGCACTGGTACCTGGTGGCCTTCGCCGTCACCATCCTCTTCGTGCTCCACTCCAAGGGCCGCATCCGGCAGTTCACGGATCGCCTGGAGACCGGCGAGGTGGTGACGGCCTGCAAGTTCCTGGCGATCGCCGGCGTGATCCTGCCCCTGATCCCGGCGGTCCCGCCCACTGAGGGCTGGGCCGGGCGGCTCTTCAGCATCCTCCCCGTGGGTCCCCACCAGATCTGGATGGCCGTGGTCGTCACCACCGCCATCTCGTACCTCGGCTACGTTCTGCAGACCTACCTCTACCCGAAGAAGGGGCTGCTGCTGACGGGCCTCATCGGCGGCCTCTACTCCAGCACCATGACGGTGCTGGTGATCTCAAAGAAGACCCGGGGCCACGAGCATCAGGCGCGGGAGGCCGCGGCCGCGATCATGCTGTCGACCCCGACCATGTACCTGCGGATCCTGTTCCTGGTGGCCGCCTTCATGCCGATCGGCGCCATCCGGCTCCTCCCGCCCTTCCTCCTCTTCTCGGCGCTCTCCGGAGCCTATGCCTGGTGGCTACGGAGGAGCGCCACGGAGATCCCCGAGCCCGAGGAGGCCGGTGAGGTGGAGGTGAAGGAGCGGAACCCCCTGGAGCTCAACGCCGCCCTCCTCTTCGCCCTGATGTTCGTGACGGTCTCCCTGGTCACCAAGTTCGTGCTGCTCCGCTTCCACGAGCTCGGCCTCCGGATGCTCTCCTTCCTGGTGGGCGCCTCGGACATCGTGCCCTTCATCGTGTCGGTCCTGCAGGGGAACCTGGGCATCGGCTCCAGCCAGGTCCTCCAGGCCATCCTCATCGCCACCGCCTCCAACAACGTGATGAAGACGGCCTACGTCTTCGCCTTCGGCCACCGCCAGACCGCCCGCCTCACGGCCATCGGCATGGCGGGCATCGTGGCCCTGTCCTTCCTCTACGCCGCGTTCACGCTCTAGCGGCATCCTTCACCCCCCTGGGATTCCAGGGCAATCGTCCCGGATGGCCCGCCATCCACCCTTCCAAGGAGAACCACCATGTCCGACGTGTTCGCGAAGAACGCCGCCACCTCTGCCGAAGACGCGCTGAAGCTCATCCCCCGCGCCGAATTCCGGACCTTCGGCCAGGGCGTCATTGACCTCGTCAAAGAGAAGATGTGGAACGGGAAGACCATCCTCTTCCAGGCCCGCCGCATGCCCATGGAGACCTACTTCCTGAGCGCGAAGACCAACGAGGCCAACGTCAAGGTCCGGGATGGCCTGCTGGACATCAAGACCAAGGTGGGTGAGACCCCCGAGGGCTATGAGATCTTCCAGCCCCGGGGCAAGTTCCAGTTCCCGGTGAAGCGGGAGGACCTGGCCACCATCCTGTCCCACCTCCAGGCGGACATGACCTTGGACCAGGACGTGTACACCATCGATGAGTTCATCGCCATGGCGCGCCAGCACCCCGACCTGGTCCCCGTCACCGTCGAGAAGATGCGCTACGGCTTCACCATCGACGGCATCATCTGCGAGTACGCCCAGGTCTGGTTCAACGGGGCCATGGTGGAGACGGCCTGCGCTGAAAGCGAGAACTACGCCGGGATGCGCCAGGTGATCGAGGGACTCGGCATCGCCGCCATGCCGAACACCAACTACCTGAAGGCCGCCAAGAAGGTCATGGGCATGGCGTAGGGGCCTCCCGGCCCCGGTCCCACCCCTGGGGCGGCTTCGGGGGGAGCCGCCCCAGGGTCATTCGAACCATCCCTTCGCATTTGTGATGCCATGATCCTGTTCAGGCCCGCCCTGGAGTCCCCCATGCTGCCTCCCCAAGTTGCGCCCTTCCTCCTGACCCTGGCCATCAGCACCCTGATCGGGATCGGGCTGAGGGACTACTACGAGTCCGAGAAGAAGTTCGACACCTTCGGCACGGTCCGCACCTTCGTCTTCCTCGGCATGCTGGGCTTCATGCTCTACCAGATTCCCGGGGTGGGACAGTTCGCCTTCCTCCTCGGCATGGCGGCCATCGTCCCCTTCCTGCTGGTCTACTACAGCAACAAGGTGCGTCAGAAGAAGAGTCCGGGGCTCATCGGCGTCCTCATCGCCCTCCTCACCTACCTGACCGGCCCGGTGGCCCTGAACCAGCCCCACTGGTTCCTGGTGCTCTTCGGTGTGTCCATCCTGTTCGTTCTGCACTCCAAGGGCCGGATCCGGCAGTTCACGGACCGCCTGGAAACGGGAGAGGTGGTCACCGCGTGCAAGTTCCTGGCCATCGCCGGCGTGATCCTGCCCCTGATCCCCCCGCTGCCCCCCACGACCGGAACCGCGGGCCTGATCTTCAGCGTGCTGCCCGTGACCCCCAGGCAGATCTGGATGGCCGTGGTGATCACCACCACCATCTCCTACCTCGGCTACGTCCTCCAGACCTACCTCTTCCCCCGCAAGGGGCTGCTGTTGACCGGCCTGATCGGTGGAGTGTATTCCAGCACCGTGGCCGTGCTGGTGCTTGCGAAGAAGTCCAAGCGCCATCCCGGGCATGAGGAGGAGGCCGCCGCGGCGATCCTGCTCGCGGTGGCCATGATGTACCTCCGGCTGCTGATCCTGGTGGCGATCTTCCGGTTCGGATCCGCCCTGCAGGTGGGCCCGGCCCTGCTGGTCCTGGCCGGCCTGGCCGCGGTCTCCGCCCTCTGGATCCGGCGGAATTCCACCGGCGCCGAGCCCGATCCGGCCGTGGACAACGCCCCACCTCAGGAAGGCGCGGAAGGTCCGTCCGGTGAAAGCGAAGAACCCGCCCTCCGCAGGAATCCCCTGGAGATCAACTCCGCCCTCTTCTTCTCCTTCATGTTCGTGGCCGTGGCCCTGGCGACCAAGTACGTCCTGATCTACTACAAGGGGATGGGACTCCGGATGCTGTCCTTCCTCGTGGGCTGCTCGGACATCACGCCCTTCGTCGTGTCGGTGCTGCAGGGCAACCTGGGCATCGGGGCCGCCCAGATCCTGCAGGCCATCATCATCGCCAGCGCCAGCAACAACCTGCTGAAGGTGGCCTACACCTACCTGTTCGGCACCCGCCGCACCGCCAACCTGGCCGCCATGGGGATGGTGCCGCTGGCCGCCATCTCCGTGCTCTACGCGATCCTGGCCCTTTCCTGATCCAGGCGCGGTCCAAGGAGTTCTTGTGATCCAGACCGGCCGCCTTCTGGCCCTGCTGCTATCCCTGTGGGGGCCCCTCTGGGCTGCGGTGCCCACCTTCCGCGTGATCGAGAAGGGGAAGACGCCCTCCTTCTTGAAGACCGGCCCCCGACGGCAGGACCTCAGCGGCGCGGTCTGCGTCAATGGGCGCGCCTACCTGGCCTATGACGGCGGCGCCAACTCGGAACACCCCGAGATCCGGGTCGCGGCGCTGGATCGGCTCACCCAACCAGGCACCGTCCTGAAACGCGTGATCGGCCAGAGGGATCTGGAGGCCATCACCTACCACGGAGGTCGGTTCTTCGTGCTCTCCGGCCTGTCGCAGGCCGATGAGGACACGGAGTCCTTCCGGCTGCTCACGGCCTTCGCCCTGGACCCCGCCGGGCGCTCCGTACGACACGAGCAGTCTGTGGTGATCCGGGACCTGCTGCTGGAGGCCCTCGGCCAGCTTCCGGATAGGGGCTGGTATTCCCGGGTGGCCGCCACCTTCGGCGTGAAGGGTGGCCTGAGCGCCGAGGGGCTGTCCTGGGTGCCCGGCCAGCCCGAGACCCTGGTGATCGGCCTTCGCTCTCCGCTCTACGGCCCCGCGTTCGGAGATCCCTCCTTCGGAAAGAACTTCTCCCTTGATCGGGGCCGGGCCCTGCTGGCCTTCGTGACGAAGCCCTTCTCCGACCGGCCGCAGGTCCGTCTGCAACCCATCGACCTGGGCGGTCAGGGGATCCGGGACCTCCAGTACATCCCCGAATTCGGCGCCTTCCTGGTGATCGGGGGGCCGGTGGACCGGGCCCCCGACTTCACCCTCTGGCTCTGCCGCCTCGACGGGGAGACGGAGCGGATCCACCTGCCGGAGTTCAAGGGCCTCTGCCGGCCAGAGGCGATCATGCAGGTGCCCGACCGGAACGAGATCTACCTCTTCAGCGAGGAGGGCGGCGCCTACTGCGAATCGCCCGAGTACACCTACCTCCGGCTGGGCTTTTCCATCACCGCGAACCCCTGATCCCCTCTACACCGTTGCGGCAGGGCGACCGCCGCTGAAGGCGAACCTCCCATGGCATCCATACGGACCTTCCTCACCCACAGCCTCCAGGGGAAATTCCTCACCCTGTTCGCCAGCCAGGCGCTCCTCCTGCTCGTGGTGTTCACCCTGGGCTTGACAGGACTGGCCCGGCTCAGGAATGGGCAGGCGGAGCTGGGCTCCAACCTCCCCAAGGCGGCGGTGGCCGCGCGGGTGCTCCACGATTCGGATGTGCTGCGGGTGATCCACGTCTCCCTCCTCGGGGGCGGCCGAAGCCCGGACTATGTCGACAAGCGCCTGAAGCGGCTCAGAGAAGTCGAGGAGGCCCTGACCCAGTCCCTGGCGGAGATGGAACGCCTCGGCTGGTCGGCCTCCGAACGGGAGAAGGTGGGCACCATCGTGGCCGGCATGCGCAAGTACATGGAGGCCTTCCCACCGCTGCTGGCGCGGGCGCGAAGGGCGACCGTGGACGAGATCCCCGAACTCATCGAGGCCAATACCGGGTTCCGCAGGGAGGGCTACAGCCTGCTGCTCGCGCTGCTTCAGGACATCCAGGACCAGGGGGCCGGCCAAGTGCAGCGGGACCTGGCCTCCAGCCGGGTCAGTGAACGGTGGATGGTCGCCGGGCTGGCCGCCGCCATCCTGATCGGCTTGGCCATCTCCCGGGCCGTCAGCCTCCAGGTCCGCCGCCAGGCCCTCTCCCTCAAGACCGCCATGGCCGCCCTCGGCGGCGGCGACCTGACCCAGCGTTGCCCCGTTCAGAGCCAGGATGAGCTCGGCGAGGCCGCCGCCAGCCTGAATCAGGTGATCGAGCAGCTCGGACGGGACATCCAGGCCATCACGGAGGCCACCGATCGCACCGCCTCCTCTGCCACCGAGCTCTCGGCCACGGCCTCAGAGGTCAACCAGACCGTGGAGGAGATCAGCCGGTCGGCCAGTGACCAGCAAGCCGCCGTCCTCCTCGGCACGGAGCTGCTCCGCCAGATGCGGGCCCTGTCCGACACCGTGAGCACCGGCTCTGAGCGCCTCGCGGCCCTGGCCTCGGCCTCCCGAGAAGTCGGCGAGAAGGGGCACCTCAGCGCCGAGGAGTCCGACCGCGCGATGGGCGCCATCCAGGAAAGCTCCCAGAACGTCACCCGCATCATCACGGTGATCGCCGACATCGCCCGGCAGACCAACCTCCTCAGCCTGAACGCGGCCATCGAGGCCGCCAAGGCCGGGCAACAGGGCAAGGGGTTTGCGGTGGTCGCCGAGGAGATCCGCAAGCTCGCCGAGCGCAGCGCCACGGCCGCCAAGGAGATCGGCGCCCTCATCGGCGAGAGCGGCGAACGGGTGCTGGCGGGCTCGACCGCGGCCACCCAGGTCGGTGCCTCCCTGGACCGCATCCAGGATCACCTCCGCGAGACCGGGAATCACGTCGAGAACATCAGCGGCGCCATGGTCCAGCAGGCCGCCTCCGTGGGCCAGCTCCAGCGGCAGCTGGACCTGGTCTCCACCCTCACGGAACGAAACGCCTCCGCGACCGTGCAGCTGGCCTCCGCCATGCAGGAGACTTCGCGCACCACCGAGGACCTGGCGAGCCTAGCCACCGAGCTGAGGATCCTGACGCACCGCTTCCGGGTCAACTAGCTGGCGAATCCTGCAAATGCCAAGCCCCGGAACGGGGCTTGGCATTTGCAGGGACTCTGAGGTCAGAGCTTGAAGGCACCTTCCAGGTTGGGAACCACCTGTTTCTTCCGGCTCATGACGCCAGGCAGCCAGAGGGCCTGATTTTTGAGCTCGGCCTTGAAGGCCTTCTGCACCAAGGCTGTGTCGTCCGTCACCACGAGCATTTCCGTGGATTCCCGCATGATGTCCGTGAGCATCAGGAAGATGCTGTGCAGGCCCCTCTCCTTCCGAAGCTCGCCCATGGCGGCCAGGAGGTCTCCCTTTTGGCCGGTGACCAGGGCCAAATCCACCAGTTCGAGCTGGCCAACACCCACCTTGGACCCACTCATATTGAAATCCTTGTAGTCGCGAAGGACCAAGCTGCGGGCCGAAGCGCCCTCGAGGGCAGATTTGATCTTGAACATCTCCATGCCGAGAGCTTTCTGATCGGAGATGCCAGCGACCGCGGCAAGGGCCGCCCCCGCATCCCGATCCCTCGGGGTGGTGGTAACTGACTTGTACATCACAGTATCCGAAAGAATTGCGCACAGCATGCCGCCGGCGAGATCTTTCGGGATCGGCACGCGGAGTTCCCGGTATTTCTCGAATAGGATCGTGTTGACGCTACCCACCGACTGGACCCAGGTCTCCGGTGGTTCGATCCCGACCAGTCCAGCCGGCTTGTGGTGGTCGACAACCAGAACCTGCCTGGCGTCACGAAGGTCCGCAGGTCCCTGGAGGGGTTCCGTGAAGTCCACAAGGACGATGCGCCTGCCCGCGATGGTCCCAAGCAGCGGGGGGGCGCTCAGCTGAAACCGCTTCAGCACGAAGGCCGTCTCGGGATTGACCGGCCCCTGGGCCATGGCCACAGCAGGGCGCCCTGTTCGGTTCAGCAGATCTGCTGTGGCGATGGCTCCCACAATGGAATCCGTGTCTGGATTCGCATGGCCGAAGACCAGGATGGCCTCCGGGCGGGGAGGCTCTACAGCCCAACCCCGGGTGGAAGTCAGCGTCAGGATGGCGAGGCAGGCGGGCAGAACCTTTCGCCAGGTGGTTCGGATCAGAAAGGGCATCATCAGGCCTCCAGGAATGGGTTTGTACTACTGGAAGATTCGTGCCATTCCCCTCTCCCGCTGAAAGCCCGTGAATCCCCACATTCCGAAGTCTGGATCCCATTTAGCATGCGGAATTCCGCATCTGATGCGCGAAAATCCGCATCCCATCCCCCGCAACCTGCTTGCGTTTCGCACCTCGGTTCCCACCCCTCGTCTGATGGGGTCAGAGGCCGTAGTCCTTCCAGCGCCGCGCGACCGTCTCCAGGACCGCCTCCGGAAAGACCAGGTCCCGCGGCCACTCGCGGGGAAAGCCGTCCCAGGGCCGGTTCTTGCGGGTGGCGTCGATGCCCACCTTGGAGCCGAAGGCGAAGCGGTCGGCGCTGTGGTCCAGCACGTCCAGCGGCCCTTCGGTGAAGAGCATGTCGCGCTTCGGATCGACATTGCTGGTGAGGCGGAAGAGCACCTCGTTCAGGTCGTGGGGGTCGATGTCCTCGTCCACCACCACGATGCCCTTGGTGAACATGATCTGGCCCGTGCCCCAGATGGCGTTCATCACCTTCTGCGCGTGGCCCGGATATTCCTTCCGCATGGAGAGGATCACCAGGTTGTGGAAGGCGCCGGCAGCAGGCAGGTGCATGTCGCGGATCTCGGGCAGCACCATGCGAAGGAGCGGCAGGAAGATGCGCTCCGTGGCCAGGCCCAGGTAGGCGTCCTCCTGGGGCGGGCGGCCCACGATGGTGGCGGGGAACACGGGGTTCCTCCGCATCGTGATGGCCTCCACGTGCAGGACCGGGTAGTCGTCGGCAAGGGAGTAGTAGCCCGTGTGATCGCCGAAGGGCCCCTCGCGGCGCAGCTCACCGGGATTCACGTAGCCCTCGATGACGAGCTCGCTGTCGGCCGGAACCTCGAGGTCATGGGTCACGCAGGGCACCATCTCGATGCCCTCGCCCCGCAGGAAGCCCGCGAACATCACCTCGCTGAGGAAGGGCGGCAGGGGCGCCGTGGCGGCGTAGGTGAGGGCCGGGTCGCCGCCGAAGCTCACGGCCACGGGCATGCGCTCATTCTTCGAATAGCCGTGGCGGTTCCTCGCGCCATCGTGGTGGAGCTGGGTGTGGAAGCCCAGCGTGCGGTCGTCGTAGACCTGCAGGCGGTAGAGGCCCACATTGCGGTGGCCGGTCTGCTTGTTGCGGGTGTGGCTCATGCCCAGCGTGATGAAGGGGCCGCCGTCCTCGGGCCAGGTGGTGAGCACCGGCAGGTCGCTGAGCTTCACCTGCTCGCCCTTGAGCACCACTTCCTGGCAGATGCCCTTGCGCACGGTCTTGGGCATCCAGTTCGATACCTCGGCCAGCACGGGCAGCTTGGCCAGCTTCTCGAAGAAGCCCGTGCCGGGCTTGGGCATGGCCTCCTGCACCAGCTTCTCGATGCGGTCCGCGATGGCGTCCAGACCCCGCGGCTCCTTGTCCACGCCCAGCGCCATCTCCATGCGCTTCAGGCTGCCGAAGGCGTTCATGGCCACGGGCATGGCCTTCCCCCGGGGCTTCTCGAACTGGAGGGCCTTGCCGCCCCCCGGCTGCTTGGAAACCCGGTCGGCGATGGCGCCCATCTCCAGGTAGGGATCCACGTCGACGCCCACGCGGACCAGCTCGCCCGCGGCCTCGAGCTGCTTCAGGAAGGTCTGGAAGTCACGGCCCATGGCGGTCCCCCGGGACCTTGATCCTAGCCCATCTGTCGCCGGGATCCCCCCGTTCGTCCGCCGGGGCCGGCCCTCGGTACGGGAGGGCGCACCTTCCTCCAGGCCGCCCCGTAGCCTCAGGACTCGGGGTGATCAGTGACCGCCCGGTCCCACCCCCTCGGGCCCACCGCCCCCCAACCCATCCACCCCACGGAGGATTCCATGTCCCATGCCCGTACCCTGCTCTGCCTCGCCCTCGGCGCCTGCCTGCAGGCCGCCGCGCCCGTCCACTTCGGGGGCGCCGTCCACGTGAACGCGCCCCTCTCCGACCTGAAGACCGACCTCAACGACAAGGTCGGCTTCGGCGGAAGCTTCCAGGTGTCCTTCGAGACGGGGGATCGCGGCCTCCTCCGCACCCGGCTCGACGTGGACCACTTCCCTGTCTCCTCCTATGAGCGCCCCAGCTCGAACTACCGCGAGGAGGTGGGGCTGAACAGCATCGGGGTGGGCGCCGACTGGCTCTACGCCTTCAGCGGCAGCCGGGACCGGGGTGCCTACGGCCTGGCGGGCCTTGGCATCCTGCGGTGGTTCCAGACCTTCTCCGCCTCGGACCACAGCGGCAACAGCACCTGGTCCTCGTCAGACACCAAGAAGAACCGGGTCAGCCCTTGGCTCGCCCTGGGCCTCGGCTACCAGGTCAACCGCAGGGTGGGCCTGGAGCTGCGCGGCGTGGCTTCCCGCTACGACGGGCCCAGCACCGGCGGCCTCCAGGCCCCGTTCACGGAGGTCCCCACCTCGCTTCGCACGGCGGTGGCCGCCCAGGCGGCACTCACCCTGCGCTGGTAGGCCCCGGAGCGGGCCCGCAGCGCGGGCTCGCTCGGCCCTTCCGCCGGAAGGGGCGTCCCGGGACAATCAGGACCATGCTGCCCACCCCGGTCCGCCCTTTCCAGGGAGCTCCCTTCCGCTGGCTGCTGAAGGCCATTGCGCTGGGGGCCCTCCCCACCGCCCTGATCGCCTGGATCGTCTGGCCTGGAGGCTTGCTCCCCGTGATCATCAACGCGCTCATCGGCGCCTTCTGCGCCGTGATCATCTGGGGCGGATACGAGCTGGCCAGCCCCTGGCTGATGAACCACCCGCGCCGCCTTCCCCCCGACCGGGCCGCGCTGCTGTCCCTGGGCAAGTGGATCGTCCTGTACGTGGGCCTCGTGGCCCTCTGCCTCGGCCTGGGGAACCTGGTCTTCCGCATCAACCTGCTCAATCCCTTCACCATCCTCTTCACCGGCCTCATCGGCCTCCTCCTCTCCAGCCTCGTGGTGAGTCTGCGCACCACCTCCTCCCTCGTGGCCACCGCCCGGGACCTGGAGCAGGCCCGGGGCCAGGCGAACCTGATCGCCCTGAAGGCACAGCTGAGCCCGCACACCCTCTTCAACGCCCTGAACACCATCGCCGCGCTGATCCCGGAGGACCCGGCCGCGGCCGAGCGGGCGGTGGAGCACCTCTCTCGCCTGCTGCGTCGGATCCTCCAGGCCCTCGAGCTGGAGTCCTGGACACTGCAGGAGGAGTTCCAGCTAGTGCGGGACCTGCTGGAACTCGAACGCATCCGCTTCGGGGAGCGCCTGGAGGTGGATCTGGACCTCTCGCCGGACCTGGCCCACCGCCCAGTTCCGCCGCTGGTGCTCCTGCCCCTGGCCGAAA
This sequence comes from Holophagaceae bacterium, assembly GCA_046331485.1. Lineage (GTDB taxonomy): Bacteria > Acidobacteriota > Holophagae > Holophagales > Holophagaceae > Geothrix. Next base: position 394,398 of record JAXLQS010000003.1, read on the forward strand.
ACGCCCTCAAGCATGGCTTCCGGCCCAAGGTCGGGGTCTGCCGCCTGAGCCTGCGGGCCGCGGGCGGCCGCGTGACGGTGTCGGATGATGGCGTGGGGCGGGCCCCGGGGGCCCCGGAGGGGGTGGGCCTGCGGACAGTCCGGGAGCGCCTGGAGGCCATGGGCGGCGAGCTGCTCTGGCCCTCCGCGGAGCGGGGCTGCATCGTGGAGGTGCGCCTGCCATGAGCCTGCGCTACGCCCTGGTGGAAGATGAGCCCCCGGCCCGCCTGCGCCTGAAGCGGATGGTGGCGGAGCTCGCCCCGGATTCGGTCTGCCTGGCCGAGGCCGCGGATGGGGAGAGCGCCCTGGCCCTGCTCCGGAACACCACGCCGGACCTGCTTTTCCTGGACATCGAGTTCCCCCCCGAGGGGGCCTTCGGCCTGCTGCGCCGGGCCCGGGAGGCCGGGCTGGCCCTGCCGCCCCTCGCCTTCGTGACGGCCTTCGACCAGCACGCGGTGGAAGCCTTCCGCTGGGCCGCCTGCGACTACCTCCTGAAGCCCCTCGACCGGGATCGCCTGCGGGACACCCTGAGCCGGGTGGCCGCCAGACCGGCGGCGCCGGACCTGCACCAGCTCTTCGAGGCCCTGCAGGCCGCCCGGCAGCACCAGGTTCCCGAGCGGTTCACGGTCCAGGTGAAGGGCCGCCTGCGCGTCCTGGCCTGGGCCGAGGTGAGCCACCTCCGCACGGAGAACCGCCTCCTGCTGGTCCACACCCCCGAGGGGCACTTCGTGCTGGACCGCACCCTGGACGAGCTGGAGACAATCCTGGCCCCCCGGTTCGTCCGGGTCCACCGGGGGGCCATGGCGGCCCTGGACCAGATCCGGGAGCTGCTGCCCGATCCGGGGGGGACCGGGGAGATCCGCCTGGCCGACGGGTCGCGCCTGCCTGTGAGCCGGGATCGCATGCCGGACCTGCGCCGGCGGCTGGCCTGAGGCCCCGCAGCCGTCAGGAGGGCCCCGTTTCAGGAATATCCCTTGAGGATTCTGGGGATTCCGCGCATACTGATCGACCTTGCCCTGGCCATGGGCTCCCAAGCGCGTCCGATGGACTGCCGCCCATGCGCCCCAACCAAAGAGGTTTCCATGTACGCAATCATCAAGACCGGCGGGAAGCAGTACCGCGTCGCCGAGGGCGACATCCTCCGCGTCGAGACCCTGGAGCAGGACCCCAAGCAGGCCGTGACCTTCGACCAGGTCCTCCTCATCGACAACAACGGCGACCTGAAGGTGGGCAAGCCCACCGTGGCCGGCGCCAAGGTCGAGGCCGAGGTCATCACCCACGACCGTGCCAAGAAGGTGATCATCTTCAAGAAGAAGCGCACCACCACCTATCAGCGCACCCAGGGCCACCGCCAGAACTACACGGAAGTTCGGATCAAGAGCATCAAGGCCTAATGCTGTCCGGGGGTCCCGCGCTGCGCGCACACCCCCGGAGCCCCCGATGCCCGCCCAGGTGCAACCCGTGCTCGCATCCTCTCCCAGTCCACGATTCCCGATTCTGAAGAGGTTTTTCCATGGCTCACAAAAAAGGCGTAGGTTCCAGCCGCAACGGTCGCGATTCCCACTCCCAGCGCCTCGGCGTGAAGGAGTTCGGCGGTGAGCAGGTCACCGGCGGCTCCATCCTCGTCCGTCAGCGCGGCACCAAGTTCAAGGCCGGCATCAATGTCGGCATGGGCAAGGACCACACCCTGTTCGCCCTGATCGACGGCAAGGTCCGCTTCCAGGACAAGGGCCAGTCCGGCCGCTTCATCCACATCGATCCCATCGAGGGTTGATGTTGTCCGGGGGTTCCGCGCTGCGCGCACACCCCCGAGACCCCCGCGCATAGGCCGGGCATTGCCCGGCCTATGCTTATGCCTCTCCGTTCTTCCGCCACTGAAGGCCCCCCATGTTCCTTGACCACGTCCAGCTCCGCGTCGCTGCCGGCCACGGCGGCTCCGGCGCCATGAGCTTCCGCCGCGAGAAGTTCGCTCCGGAGGGCGGCCCCGATGGCGGCGACGGCGGCAAGGGCGGCTCGGTGTTCCTCCGCGCCAACAAAGCCCTGAACACCCTCAACCCCTACCGCAACAAGCGCGACTTCACCGCCGACCGCGGCCGCCAGGGCGAGGGCGGCATGCGCCATGGCAAGGACGGCCTCGACATCACCCTGGAAGTCCCCCTGGGCACCCTGGTGAAGGACGGCGACACCGGCGAGGTGCTGGCCGAACTCATGGCCGATGGCGAAACCGTCTGCGTGGCCCGCGGCGGCCGCGGAGGCCTGGGCAACACCAACTTCAAGAGCTCCACCAACCGCACCCCCCGGCACCACCAGCCCGGCGAGGATGGCGAGGAACGCAACCTCGACCTCGAGCTCAAAATGATCGCCGACGTGGGCCTGGTGGGCTTCCCCAATGCGGGCAAGAGCACCCTGGTGAGCCGCCTCAGCGCGGCCCGGCCCAAGATCGCCGATTACCCATTCACCACCCTCGAGCCCCAGCTCGGCGTGGTGAGCCTGGACCGCTTCGGCGGCGACGTCATGGATTCCTGGGTCATCGCCGACATCCCCGGACTGATCGAGGGGGCCGCCAGCGGTGCCGGCCTGGGCATCCAGTTCCTCCGCCACGTGGAGCGCACCCGCATGCTCCTGCACCTGGTGGACCTCTCCGATCCCATGGCGGGTCCGGCTGAGGCCGCCCGCATCATCGAGGGCGAGGTGCAGGCCTTCAGCCCCGTGCTGGCCGCCAAGCCCCGCTGGCTGGTGGGCACCAAGCTGGACGCGCTGCAGGACGAAACGCGCCGCACCGAGTTCGAGGCCCTCTGCGCCGAGCGCAACCAGCGCCCCTGGTTCATCTCCGGCGTCACTGGCGAGGGACTGCGCGAGCTGGCCTTCGCGGTGGACGCGGCGCTGAAGGGCCACGGCCCCACGGCGCCAGAAGCCTGGGAAGAGGCCCGGTAGTGCGCATCGGCCTGCTGGGCGGCGCCTTCAATCCCCCTCACGAGGGACACCTGAAGCTCGCCCGCCTGGCCCTGGACCACCTGGACCTCGACGAGCTGCGCTTCGTGCCCACGGCCCTGAGCCCCCACAAGCCCGATCCCGGTGGCCCCGGCCCCGAGGTGCGCCTCCGCCTGCTGACGGAGGCCCTGGCGGGCTTCGATCCCCGCTGCTCGGTGGAGCCGCTCGAAGTCCAGCGCGGGGGCGCCAGCTACACCGTGGACACCCTGGAGGCGCTCGCCGGGCGGGAGCCCCATCAATCCTGGATCCTCATCATGGGCAGCGACCAGCTGCCGGGCCTGCCCGCCTGGCGCCGGCCGGAGCGCATCTTCGAGCTGGCCTCCGCCGCCGTGGCGCTCCGCCCTGGCTCCCCCTTCCTGGCGCCCGAGGTGCCGGGGCTTCACAGGGCCGCCGTCTGGAGCGGCGATCCGGGCGAACTGGTGGCCCTGCCCGCCACCGAGCTGGACCTGGCCTCCTCGCAGCTCCGGACCTGCCTGCAGGCCTCGCCGGACGAGGATCCGGAGGGTCTTCCCCCCCAAGTTCTGGGTACCATCCGAACCGAAAACCTGTATCGTTAGCCTGCTCTGGAGCCCGCATGACCCTTGATTCCCGGCTCGCGACCGTCGTCGACGCCGCCCGGTCCAAGAAAGCCTTCCGCATCCGCCTCGTGGACGTGAGCCAGATCGCCAGCTTCACCGACACCATGGCCTTCATGAGCGGCGGCAGCGATCGCCAGAATCGCGCCATCGCAGAGGCCATCGAGGATGCCCTGAAGCTGGCCGACGAGCGGCCCATCTCGCGCGAGGGCGAGGCCAACGGCAACTGGGTCCTCCTGGACTACGGCAACCTCGTGGTCCATGTCATGGACGAGGAGACCAGGCGCCACTACAACCTTGAGGGCCTCTGGAGCAGCGGCCGCGAGCTCGAGCTGCCCGCCGAGACCCACCCCGATTCCGAAGTCCGCTCCTAGGAGACGACCTCCATGCCCGCCACCCCGATCAATCCCTACGAAGCGATGCAGGCCCGGCTGCGGGTGGCCGCCCAGCTCTACGGGCTGGATGACGCCCTCTTCAAGGTGTTCATGGCCCCAAACCGGTCCATGATCGTGAGCCTGCCCGTGCTCATGGACAACGGGCACTGGGAGGTCTTCACGGGCTACCGCGTGCAGCACAACGTGGCCCGGGGCCCCGCCAAGGGCGGCATCCGCTACGACCTGAACGTGAGCCTGGAGGAGATCAAGGCCCTGGCCGCCTGGATGACCTGGAAGTGCGCCGTGGTCGACGTGCCCTTCGGCGGCGGCAAGGGCGGCATCGTCTGCGACCCCAACCGCCTCAGCATGGGCGAGAAGGAGCGGCTCACCCGCCGCTACATCGCCGAGATCATGGACATCATCGGACCCGACCGCGACGTGCCCGCGCCCGACATGGGCACCGATGCCCAGACCATGGCCTGGGTGCTGGACACCTACAACATGCATGTCCGGCGCACGGAGAACGCCGTGGTGACCGGGAAGCCCCTGGGCCTGGGCGGGAGCCTGGGACGCAACGAGGCCACCGGCCGCGGCGTGCTCATCACCGCCCGCGAGGCCATGCAGCGCCTGGGCAAGCCCCTGGCCGGCGCCACCGTGGCCGTCCAGGGCTTCGGCAATGTGGGCAGCCAGGCCGCGCGCCTGCTCCACGAGGCGGGGGCCCGCATCGTGGCCGTCAGCGACCTCCGGGGCGCCATCAAGAACGACCGCGGCCTCGACATCCACGCGCTGCTGAAGCATGTGGCCGAGGCCAAGACCGTCACCGGCTTCAAGGGCTCCGAGCCCATGGAGGCCGCCTCGCTCCTCACCCATGCCGTGGACATCCTCGTGCCGGCCGCCTCCGAGAACCAGATCACGGAGGAGAACGCGGCCCACGTGCGGGCCAAGGTCATCGTGGAGGGCGCCAACGGGCCCACCACCCCCGAGGCCGATCCAATCCTGCTGGAGCACGGGGTCCTCGTGGTGCCGGACATCCTCGCCAACGTCGGCGGCGTCACCGTCAGCTACTTCGAGTGGGTGCAGAACCGCCAGGGCTTCTACTGGCGGGAGCGCGAGGTCAATGAGCGGCTGGTGGACTACATGACCCACGCCTTCCAGGCCACCTTCGCCACCACCGACAAGTACAAGACCAACCCGCGCATCGGCGCCTACATCCTGGCCCTCGACCGCGTGGCCCAGGCCATGAAGTACCGCGGATTCTACGCCTAGCTCTGCGAGCCGTTAGGATGGAGGTGATCCCACCTCCCCGAGTCTGCCCGTGGCCCGCACGCGTTTCCAGGATCCCTCGACCACCGTCCCCCTCCGGGCCCTGCCCGCCGCTGCGCTCCGGGCGGTGCTGGCGGAGGGCTACTCAGGTCGGCAGTTCAAGCGGGACCTGACCGCGGGCTTCCTGGTGGGCATCGTGGCCCTGCCCCTGGCCATGGCCCTGGCCATCGCCGTGGGCGTGCCGCCCCAGCAGGGCCTCTACACGGCCATCATCGCCGGCTTCATCACGGCCCTGCTCGGCGGGTCCAGGGTCCAGGTGGCGGGCCCCACGGCGGCTTTCATCGTGGTGCTGGCGCCCCTCTACGTGAAGTTCGGGCTGGCGGGCCTGCTCATGTCGGGTCTGCTGGCCGGGCTCATGCTCATCGGCATGGGCCTGCTGCGCATGGGCCGGCTCATCGAGTTCATCCCCTTCCCCGTGACCACGGGCTTCACCTCGGGCATCGCCACCGTGATCGCCGTCCTCCAGGTCAAGGACCTGCTGGGGCTGAGGCTGGACCACCTCCCGGACCACTTCATGGAGCGCATCTGGGCCATGGGCCGCGCCTGGCACACGGTCTCGCCCTGGGAGCTGCTCATCAGCCTGGGCACCCTGGCCATCCTGCTCGTCCCGCGGCTCCCCAAGCGGCGCCTGGTGCGCCTGCCGAAAGTCCTGCGGAAGGTCCCCGCCCCCCTCCTGGCCCTGCCCCTGGCGGCCCTCGCCGCCTGGCTCCTGGGCCGCTGGATCCCGGGCTTCTCCGTGGACACCATCGGCAGCCGCTTCCACACCGTGGTGAACGGCCAGACCGTCGCCGGCATCCCCCAGGTGCTGCCCGCCTTCCTGTGGCCCTGGAGCGCCCCGGGCGCCGATGGGCAGGCCATGGGCCTGAGCCTGGGCACGGTGCGCATGCTCCTGCCCAGCGCCTTCGCCGTGGCCATGCTGGGGGCCATCGAATCGCTGCTGTCGGCGGTGGTGGCCGACGGCATGGCCCGCACCCGCCACGATCCCGACGCGGAGCTGCTGGCCCTGGGCGTGGGCAACGTCATCACCCCCTTCTTCGGCGGCATTCCCGCCACCGGCGCCATCGCCCGGACGGCCACCAACTTCCGCTTCGGCGGACGGACACCCGTGGCCGCCATGGCCCACGCCCTCACCATCCTCCTGGCCATCCTGGCCCTGGCGCCCCTCATCAAGTTCCTGCCCATGGCCAGCTTGGCGGCCCTGCTGCTGCTGGTGGCCTGGAACATGTCGGAGGCGGAGCACTTCTTCCACACCCTCCGCGTGGCCCCCAAGAGCGACGTGGCCGTGCTGCTCACCTGCTTCTTCCTCACCGTCATCTTCGACATGGTGATCGCCGTGACCGTGGGCATCGTGCTGGCCTCGCTGCTCTTCATGCGGCGGATGGCCACCGTGGCGGAGGGCCATGTGAGCCACCCGGACCACCGCGCCCTGCCCGGCCCCCTGCCCGAGGGCGTGGTGATCTACGACCTCTCGGGCCCCCTCTTCTTCGGCGCGGCCGAACGGGCCCTGAACGCCATGCGGGCCATCGCCGCCGACGTGCGGGTGATCATCTTCCGCATGGAGCAGGTGCCCAGCGCCGACCTGAGCGGCCTGGTGGCCATGGAGGGCGTCCTGCGCGAGATGGAGCGCCAGCACATCAAGGCCATCTTCGTGGGGCTCCACGGCCAAGCCCTCAGCGTCTTTGAGCGCGGCGGGCTGCAGGACAAGGAGGGCGAGGTGGCCTTCTGCGCCACCATGGTGGATGCCTTCCGCGTCATGAACGCGAAGCTGCACACCTACAAGCGCCGGAACCTGGGCCCCATCAGCTTCCAGGTCCTCCACCGGGAGAAGGGGAGACTACGAAAGGCGCGGGAGTAGCGCTCAGAACCACAGGTTGACGGTGGTCGTGGCCCCGGCGGCCACCTGGGCGGGTTGGAGGCTGGACGCGACCGAGGTCGTGGTGCCGTCCGCGTTCAGGGTGGTCCGTACCGCCTGGAGGCTGTAGGCCCCGGCGGGGACCGCGGTGAAGGTGTAGGATTCGGCCCCCACGCCGACCGCGGCCATCGTGGTCCGCACGATGAAGGTGTGCTCGCCCGAGGCGGGCGTGGCAAGGCTCTGTAGCAGGTTCACCCGGTCGCTCTGGGTGTCGCCAGCCACCGGCAGCAGGGACCCGCCCACGGCGCCCACGGCGGCATCCGCCGCGAAGGCCCCGCTGTACAGGAGCACCGGGGTCGTCGCGGTCAAGGCCAGGGCATCGCTGGCCTTGGCACCGTAGCTCGTGGGTCCGGAGCCCACCTGCGGCTGGCTCACCACGAAGTAGGTGGCCCCCACGGGCAGCAGGTCCAGGGTGTAGCTGCCGGCCAGGTCCGTGACCGTGCTGCGGACGATCCGCGGGGCACCGCCCATGTCCAGGGTCTCGGCGAACACCTGCACGCCCGGCAGGCCCGCGGCACTGGAGGCATCGGTCAGCCGGCCCGCGATGGAGCCCGTGGCCACCTTGTCATAGGCCCGGACCGTGGGGCGCAGCAGGTACTGGCCCGAGGCCCCCGCCTGGACCACCTGGATGGAGTGGGCCGCATCGAAGTCGATCCACACATCCTTCGTGGTGCCCGGGGCCACCTCGAAGCTCACCACCAGCTTGACGCCCGACTGGAGGCCCGAAGGAACCTTCAGGGGCTGCACCGTGCCGTCCGCCAGCTTCAGGGTGTTCGCCGGCCCCAGGAGGAGCCGCATCTGCCCGTAATGCCCCGCAGGGAGGGTGCTGCCCGCCACCAGGGTCTCCTCCACACCTCCCACGAGGTCCAGCAGGTTGAGCACCCGGTTCGGCCGGCCCAGGGTGATCCAGCCGCCCTCCCCGGCGATCTCCACCGCCTGGATGTCGAGGTTGACCTCCTGGTACCCGCTGATGGGCCCATCCACCAGGTGCACGCTCATGGTCCCCTGCCCCGTGGAACCCGAGCTGCTGCCGCAGCCGAGGAGCCATCCCAGGCTGAGTCCGACCACCGACAGGATCACCTTCCGCCAGATCGACATGGGCACCTCCCTACCTGTGCCCGGGAACGGGTACCCGGGGTCCCCATCATTGGCCCCAAACCCGCGTCACGCAACTTTTTTGATGCAATTTAAACCAAATTAAATCAATTAATAGATCAAATGTTCTAGAACAGTTTCAGCAGCGCCACATAGCCGCTCACGGTCCTGACTCCGGCGATGTCGCTTTGCAGGCCGACGCCCAGGTCCACCCGGACCGAGGTGAACCACCAGAAGCCCGGCAGATCCCCGACAAGACCCAGGCCTGTGACCCCATAGGTCTTCCCGTCATCGAGACCCCGGGCCCGGCCATGCTCCAGGCTCACGGAGAGCCGGAGGCTCGGTCCCGTGGGGATGGCCAACGCGGTCTTGGCGTAGGCCACCTGGTCGGCGGCGATGGCGTTGGAGCGGATGCCGGCGATGCGCACCATGGAGCCCATCCCGCCCACATCCAGGGAGTTGAACCGGTCGAAGGCCCGGCCCCCAACCCAGCCGGCTTCGCCATGGAACCAGAACCCGGGTTTCACCTCCCGGTCCAGGCCCAGGCTGCCGCCATAGCGCTTGAAATCCCCGCCCTCGGGCACGACCTGCGGATCCGCCGCGGTGCCATAGGTGCCTTCGGGCCGCTTGCCCCAGCCGTGGAAGCCCCGGAGCTGGACGCCCCGGAACAGCCAGGACCCCTGCAGGGTGCCCATCTTCGTGAGGCCCGAGGGGGGCAGGGCGTAGCCGGGCGTGCGGTACTTCGTCTCCCCCTCGCTGTAGTCGTCATAGAGAAAGTCGCCACGGCCCTCCAGGCGGAAGCCCAGGCCCAGGTCGTGGCCCAGCTCCACCCCGGCCATGCCGAAGCGACGGCCCACACCATCCTTGTCGGCGAGCTTCCCGTTGATCACGGGCCGGTCCGTCCCCTTCAGCAGCAGGCCCATGGCATAGGCGCTGAGATCGAAGCCCCCCAGGGCGCGGGGCACCGCCAGGTTGACCGTGTTGAACACGCCCGCCACGAGGGCGCTCAGCTGCACCCCCTTTCCGAAGGCGTTGTAGTCGAAATAGACAAGGCCCGCCAAGGGGAACACCTTCGGGGCCAGGCCTGGGTCCACGAGCACACCGCCCAGAAGGGCCCGGCCGCTGCTCTTGGCCTTCTCGTCGATCTTCCGGGTGCCGTCTTCCTGCCGGGTGTAGTACCGGGCCCCCTCCGGCGTCACCTTGAGCATGGTGTCCCTGGAGCCCCGGGCCGCGTCCCGCTCCGCCAGGAAGCGCTCGTCGTTCAGGACGAAGTCGCGGTAGGTGAAGCGCCGCTGCACCTGCACCACGCCGTCGGTGCTCACCCAGCGCTCGAAGGTCTTCACGGCCACAGGGCGCCACACGCCCGGCGCCACGGTCCCGTAGGTGAGGATCTCGCGCTCGCTTTTGACGGTGCCCGGGAGGTCGTTCCGCTCGCGGCGCTCCTCGAGGATCCTTCCGGTGGCCTCCTCCACGTCCATCTCCCCGGTGTAGGCCAGGGGATCGGGGCTCACCGGCTCGAAGCGCAGGACGCGCCGCCCCGGCCCGGCCGGTCCTCCGTCGCGGTAGCGGTACCGCTCCGCCAGGCTGAGGGCCACGGGCAGGGACACGGACTGGCGGCTTTCGATGAGGGGCAGCTGCACCTCGCCCGTCAGGTTGGCCTTCACGCCGTTCAGGCGGACCTCCTTCTGCAGCAGCTCCGGCCAGTCGCCGGCCTGCTCGAAGTAGCGGAAGGTGAAGCCGATGTCCCCGCCCGGGCCCCGCGAGCCCTGGATGTGCAGGTCCAGGTCCGCCTTGGCCTGCAGGGTGTGCACCTGGGCCCTCGAGCGCAGCTGCGCCGCGCGCACCTGCGCCAGCAGCGCGCCCACGTCGTAGGCGTCGGCCGCCGTCACCGCGACTTCGTGGCGCGCCTTCGGCAGGGGCACCGCCGTCCAGGTCCCCTCGGCGAAGGTCCAGCGCCGGGCCTCGCCGGCCCGGTTGCGCAGGGTCAGGTCGCCCACGCCGCCCTCGACCTCCACGAAGCCCGGGGGGATGAGCGCGGCCAGCTGGGCGGAGGAACCTCCGGACGGCACCACCAGGCGGCCCCCGTCGCCCATCAGGGTGGAGGCCTGGGCGCCGGGATCCTTCGGCAGCCAGAGGGTCCAGGGCCGGCCGGGGAAGGTCTCCTGGGCCTGGGCCAGCTGAGTCCGCCAGGCCGCGCTGTCCACGCTCAGGTCCGCGGACAGGAGGGCGCCGCCATCCACCGCGCCCCAGGCCGTCTCATCCAGGACGGGCTCGGCCTTGGGATTGAAGGCCACGTAGAGCCGCTGCCCGGGGGCCTGCGCCCGGAGGGCCTGGGCCGCGGCCAGCAGCAGGGGGACGCGGGCCTCGCCCAGGGGCAGACGGAGCCGAACCGCCGGGGCCTCCCGGAGCGGCGCCACCAGGGGGAGCCAGCGCTGCCGGGCGGCCTCGACCTGGGCGGCGTCCCGGTTGTCCTTCGGCAGCAGGAGCGCGGGATCCGCGGCCCCCAGGTCCAGGTCCACCGGCGGTGCCTCGCCCACCCGCAGGGGAGCCATCGCGGGGGTCTGGGCGGCCAGGACCAGGGACAGCGTGGGAATCAGGGCATGGAGAGGGCGCGGCACGGGGCCTCCGGATTAGGAAGGCTACCGCGGCGACCGCCCCCTGGGTTATCCGGTATCCTCGAAGGTCTATGCGATTCACGGTCCGCCTCACCCATGCCAACGGCGAAGTGCTGGTGCGCGAGTTCGAGGCGGACAGCGCGGAGGGCCTCAGGGCCCGCGTCCTGGCGGAGGGCGGGTTTCCCCTGGAGATCACCCGCACCGATACGGCCTTCCGCAGCCGCCATCAGCTCAAGACCGAATCGCTCGTGCTCTTCAACCAGGAGCTGCTGGCCCTGCTGAAGGCGGGCATCCCCCTCCTGCAGTCCCTGGAGCTGCTGGTGGGCCATGGCAAGGACCCCCAGCTGCGCCGCAGCCTCACCCAGGTGGTGGAGCTGGTGCGGGAGGGCATGTCCTTCTCCGACGCCCTGGAGCAGGCGGGCAGCTTCCCGCCCGTCTACCGCAGCAACGTGGTGGCGGGCGAACGCAGCGGCACCCTGCCCGAGGTGCTGGCCCGCTGGCTGGCCTTCCAGAAGTTCGCCCAGGTCAGCCGCCGCCGCATCATCGAGGCCCTCTTCTACCCCACCTTCCTGGTGCTGGTGCTGATCCTGGCCCTGGGCGTGATCTTCAACGTGGTGCTGCCCCGCTTCGCGGAGTTCTATGCGGGCGGCGACATCGAGATGCCCTTCTTCACCAAGCTCCTGCTGGGGGCCGGCAAGATCGTCAGCTCCACCCTCTGGCTGCAGGGCGTCGCCCTGGTCGGGCTGGTGGTCCTGGCCCGCTGGATGGTCGCCTCCGAGGCCGGGCGCAAGCTGGCCGAGCGGCTGCTCCTCATGCTCCCCAAGGTGGGCACCCTGTACCGCATGTACCACTCCAGCGTCTTCTGCCGGACCCTGGGCGTGCTCCTGTCCGGTGGCCTGCCCGTGGTGCAGGCCCTGGAGGTGGTGCAGCGCACCAGCCCCAGCGAGCGCATGAAGGCCGGACTGCTCGTGATCACGGACAAGGTCCGGGCGGGCAGCAGCCTCCACTTGGCCCTGGAACAGGCCAAGGTGCTGGATCCCCTGGCCGTGGAGATGATCCGCGTGGGCGAGCAGAGCAGCGCCCTACCCGAGATGCTCGACCACGTGGCGAACTTCTTCGATCAGGAAGTGGAGAAGGCCACCACCGCCGTCACCAGCCTCATCGGGCCCGTGCTCATCCTCTTCATGGGCGTGGTGGTGCTGGGCCTGCTGCTCGCCATCTACGTGCCCCTCTTCAACGCCAGCAGCATGGTGCGGTGAATCTCCTCCGGGGGTTCCACGCTCCGCTTCGCTGTGCGAACACCCCCGGACCCCCGCGCGGATCCTCGGCGGAGCCGCGATTCCGCTTTCTCATCCTAGCGATATCGCCGTTTGAGCCACTTCTGCGGATCCTGGGGCTGGGCCTGGTGGCGGATCTCGAAGCCCAGGCGCGGGCCATCCACGGTATCGCCCACGGCGCCCACGGATTCCCCGGCCTTGAGCACCTGGCCCTTGGCGACGCCCAGGCCCAGGAGGTGGGTGTAGAGCGTGAACCAGCCACCGCCGTGGTCCAGGATCACCATGGGGCCATAGCTCTGGTAGTAGTCGGCGAAGGCCACCTTGCCGTCGGCCACGGCGGCCACATGGGCCCCGCCGGGGGCGTTGATGAGCAGGCCGCTCTGCATGGTCTTGGTCCTGAAGCGGGGGTGCAAGTGCTCTCCGAAGCCCTGGGCCAGCGAGCCCTCCACGGGCTGGGGCAGTTCGCCGCGGAGGTTGGCGAAGGCCACGGCGGGCTCGAAGGCCTCGCCCTTGGGCTTGCTGAGCAGGCCGGACAAGAGGCGCTCCAGCTGCACCGCCTCCTCCGCCAGTTCCGCCTGAGCCTGTTTCTGCGCCGCCTCGTCCTTCTGCAGGCCGTCGAGGAAACTGTTGAGCTTGTCCTCCTGGAGGCGCAGGGCGGCCTGGAGCTGGGCGGCCTCCTGTTCCTCCGTGGCCAGGCGGGCGAGGACCTCCTTCAGGGCCTTCTCCTTGGAGGCCAAGTCCCCCTGGAGCCGCTGGATCTGCCCCAATTGCTTGCGCTCCTGCAGGCGCGCCCAGGCCAGCATGCGGCCCCGCACCAGCCAGGCCTCCAGATCCCGGAAAGTCGCGTAGAGCGCGAGGTCGCCCCAGGGACCCAGGGCCTGCATCCAGCGCACCTGCTTGCGGAGGCTCCCCTGCAGGCGCTGCACCTCCCCCTGGATCCGCATCCGCTCCCGGCCGATGACCTGCACCTCGTTCTGGGCCTGGTCGCGGCGCAGGCGGGCGCCCTCCACCTGGGCCTTGGCCCGGTCCCGCTGCAGCGAGATGCCCTGGATCTCCACCAGCACGCCCTTGCGGCGCTTCTTCAGGGAGGCCAGCTGCTGATCCACCTGGCCCAGCCGGCCCTGGATCGCCGCCAGCTTCTGTCGCAGCTCCGCCGGATCCTGGGCGCCCTGGGCCGCGAGGATCGCCGGGAGGAGGACTGCGGCCAGCGGACGCACGCGCCTATTTCCGCCCACCCGCCGGAAGCAGCATGGCCAAGGCGCCCAGCACCAGCGGCCCGCCGATGGACAGGGGCAGCGCCAGGGGCGAGAAGGGGTCTGAAGGCAGCTGGGCCATGGGCAGCAGCCGGACGAAGACCTCCAGGACCTTCACCTGGCCCGCGCTCCAGCCCAGGTCCTGGCCGAAGTCCAGGAAGAAGCTCAGGCGGGGGCCCAGCTCCCGGAGCGCGAGGGTGAGGAGCAGGGCCAGGCCGGCGCTGGATTTCAGCAGGCGCGAGAGCAGCACGGCCCACAGCAGCATCTGGAGGCCCAGCAGGAGGCCATGCAGGTCCGCTCGGAGCAGCTCCGGCGGCCAGGCCTCGCCCATGAGCCGCCAGCTCAGGGCCCACACCGGGATCAGCGCCACCTGCGACAGGAAGAGGCCGTGGGCGAAGCCCAGCCCCGTCCCCGCGAAGAAGCCCTTGAAGCGCTCGCCCCGGGCCGCGGCGGCCGTCCACTGGCTCACGGGCCCGAAGGCGCCCAGCAGCACCACCAGGGACACCACCCAGTACATCACGCCCTGGAGGTTCCCCACTGCGTAGGAACGCAGCGAGTCGGCGCCCAGGGGAATGACGGTGCCGAAGAGCAGGATCTGCGAGCCACCCTCCCCCTGCTCGCCCCGCACCGCCATGAGCACCAGCCCGGTCACGAACAGGCAGGCCAGCGCCCAGCCGATGCGCAGCTTCGAACTTCCGAACCGATCCATGAAGGCTCCCGGGATTCCTCGAGTGTAGGGCAGACCGGCTTCAGCGCGCCGACGCCACCCGCGCCAGGTGGGCCCTGACCTCAGCCATGCGCTCGGGGAGCACCGCCACGAAAACGGTGTCGTCGCCCGCCAAGGTGCCCATCTGGCCGGGCACCGGATCCGCATCCAGGCTGAGCCCCAGGGCCTGGGCGAAACCCGGGGCCGTCCGCAGCACCAGGAGGTTGGGCGGCACCTCGGCAAGGGTGATCTCGGGCAGGCTCTGGGCGCTGGCCTCCACGCGGCGGTACCGGCCCTGGACCTTCTGGACCCCCAGCCGCTTCAGGCGCCGGGAGAGGGTGGACTGGGTCAGACCGTGCCCGGCGGCCCCCAGGCGCGCCAGCAGGTCGCCCTGGTCGGCGATGGGGGCGTCCTCCAGCAGCTGAAGGATGAGGGTGTCCAGATCCATGCATGAAGCATGCATGAAATTGCATATTCCAACAAGGCTTCTTTACCGAAATTCATGATTTTCGCAAATTTCACCTTGAATGCCCGAATTTGGTGTGCATAATATGCAATCTGCCGCTTGGTTATGCACCATCCATGCGCGCATATGCACAGGATGCCCGCATGACCGCCGCCCTCTCCATCCCCGCGCTGCTCCCCACCTACGCCCCCTACCCCTTTCCCCTGATGAAGGGCGAGGGCGACCGGGTGTTTGACGCTTCGGGCCAGGCCTGGTGGGACTTCTACGGGGGCCACTGCGTCTGCGCCACCGGGCATAGCCACCCGGCGGTGGTGAAGGCCATCGCGGACCAGGCCGCCACCCTGCTCTTCTACTCCGCCGCGGCGGCCCTGCCCGTGCGGGACCAGGCCGCCGCGCGGATCACGGCCTTCGCGGGCATGGATTCGGTCTTCTTCTGCAACAGCGGGGCCGAGGCCAACGAGAACGCCCTGAAGGTGGCCCTCCTGCTCACGGGCCGGAAGACGTTGGCGGCCTTCGAGGGAGGCTGGCACGGACGGACCACCCTGGCCCTCTCCGTCACGGACGACCCCAAGATCACCGAGCCCTTCGCCGACAGCCTCACGTCCTGCCTGCGCCTGCCCTTCGGCGACCCGGCGGCCCTCGCCGCCGCGGACTTCTCCGAGATCGCTGGCGTCATCCTCGAGCCCGTCCAGAGCATGGCCGGCATCAAGACCGCCTCCCGCGAGTGGTTCCAGGCCCTGCGCGCCAAGTGCGACGCCTCGGGCACCCTGCTCATCTTCGACGAGATTCAGACCGGCATGGGCCGCCTGGGGAGGCCCTTCGCCGCCCAGTTCTACGGCGTGCGGCCCGACCTCCTGACCTCCGCCAAGGGCCTTGCTTCGGGTGTGCCCATGGGCGCCCTGCTCATGACCGGTGCCGTGGCCGCGAAGCTGAAGGGCGGCGACCTGGGCAGCACCTTCGGAGGCGGCCCCCTGGCCTGCGCGGCCTTGCTGGCCACGGTGGAGGTCATCGAATCGGAAGGGCTGATGGGCCAGGCCTCCGCAGCCGCGGCGCGGCTTCGCAAGGAGCTGAACGGAACGGTCGTCAAGGGCGTCCAGGGGGAGGGCCTGCTCCTCGGGCTGCGCACGCCCCACGCCGCCGCCCTCAAGAAGCACCTCCTGGCCCAGCACATCCTCCTGGGCGGATCGGGCGATCCCCAGGTGCTGCGCCTCATGCCACCCCTCAACGCCAGTGACGCCGCCCTCGACGCACTCATCGCCGCCATCAAGTCCTTCGTGCCGGAGCCGAAATGAAGCACTTCACCCGCATTGCCGACCTGGGCCCCGAAGGGGTCGCGCAGATCCTCGCCAAGGCCACCGCCTGGAAGAGGGAGCGACCCGGCGCCATCTTCGCGGACCGCATCCTGGGCATGGTCTTCTTCAATCCCAGCCTGCGGACTCGCGCCAGCTTCGAAGCGGCCATGCTGCGCCACGGCGGCCACGCCCTGGTGCTGGAAGTCGGCGCCGGCACCTGGAAGCTGGAGGACCGGGACGGCGCCGTCATGGACCAGGACCGGGCCGAGCACGTGCGCGAGGGCGTGCCCGTGCTGGGCCGCTACGCTGACGCGCTGGCCGTGCGGACCTTCAGCCACGGGGATGGCGACGATGTGGACGAGCTCGATCCCATCATCAACGCGTTCCGGCGCTTCAGCACCGTGCCGGTGCTGAGCATGGAGAGCGCCCGGGAGCACCCCCACCAGGGCCTGGCCGACCTGCTCACCATCCAGGAGGCCCACGGCACCACGAAGGTGCCCGTCACCCTCACCTGGGCGCCCCACATGAAGCCCCTGCCCAAGGCCGTGCCCAACTCCTTCCTGCTCACGGCCGCCGCCTGCGGCGCCGAAGTCAGGGTGGCCCATCCCAAGGGCTACGAGCTGAGCGCCGAGGTCCGGGCCGAAGCAGAGGCCTACGCCGCCGCCACCGGCGGCAGGATCATCTACACCGACGACCAGGCCGCCGCCCTGGAGGGCAGCGCCGCCGTCTACGCCAAGGCCTGGGGCCCCTCCACCCAGTCGGGCCTCGAGGCCGCCCCCATGGCCCAGCTCGGAGCCTGGATGCCCACCGCGGCCCACATGGCGAAGGCCGCCAAGGAGGCCATCTTCACCCACTGCCTGCCCGTGCGGCGGAACCTGGAGGTCCACGACAGCGTGCTGGACGGTCCCTGGAGCCGCGTGGTGGACGAGGCCGAGAACCGCTTCCACGTGCAGCGGGCCACCATCGACGCGCTGCTCAACGCCTGATTCCGGAGCCTTCCATGCCGCTTTCCCCGAACCCCTACGCCGCCCTCAAGGAAGCCTCCCGCTACGTCCGCCTGTTCCGCGGCAAGACCTTCGTGGTGAAGGTGGGCGGCGAGGTGCTCGCCGAGCCCAAGATCCGCAAGGCGCTCTGCGAGCAGATCGCCCTGCTCTGGTCCTTCTCCATCAAGGTGGTGGTGGTCCACGGGGGCGGCGCCGAGCTGGACGCCGTCTGCGAGGCCATGCACATCCCCGTGCAGAAGGTGGCGGGCCGACGGGTGACGAGTCCCGAGGTCCTGGACGCCGCCAAGATGGTCTTCGCGGGCCAGGTGCACATGGACCTGCTGGCGGAGCTGCAGGCCGCGGGCGTGCCCGCCGTGGGCCTCACGGGCCTGGACGCGGGGCTGGTGAAGGCCACCAAGCGCCCCCCCGTGGCCGTGGTGCCCGATGGGGCCACGGAGCCCCAGCTGGTGGACTACGGCCTGGTCGGGGACATCGACGCCATCGATCCCCATGTGCTCAGCCACCTGCTCGAGGGGGGTTTCGTGCCGGTGGTGGCGCCGCTCTCCGGGGGGGAGGGCGGCGCCATTTACAACACCAATGCCGATACCATCGCCGCCAGTCTGGCCGCGGCCCTGGGGGCCGAGAAGCTCTTCTTCCTGCTCTCGGTGCCCGGCCTGCTGAAGGACGTGGCCAAGTCCTCGTCCCTCATCCCCCACGCCACCCTGGACGAGCTGGCCGGCTTCGAGGCCAAGGGCGTCATCAGCGGCGGCATGCGGCCCAAGCTCGCGGCCGTGAAGGCCGCGCTGCAGGGCGGCGTGCCCAGCGCCCACTTGGTGAGCGGCCTGGCGCCGGATGCCCTCCTGGCGGAGATCTTCACCAACGAGGGCAGTGGAACGATGATCGTGGCCCCCTCGGTGGCGGTGGCCGGATGAGCCCCGCCGAGTTGCTCACGCTCCTGGTCGGCACGCCCAGTGTGTCGGGCGAAGAGGGCCCGATCGCGGACGTGGTGCAGGATCTTCTGGCCACCCGGGGCTTCCAGGTCCAGCGCCTGGGGCACAACCTCTGGTTCAGCTTCGGGAGGCAGGGGAGCACCCGGCTCCTCCTCAACTCCCACCTGGACACGGTCCCCCCCTGCGCCGGCTGGGAAGGCGACCCCTTCACACCGGTGTGGCACGGGCCCCGCCTCCAGGGCCTCGGCGCCAACGACGCCAAGGGCTGCGTGGCCGCCCTCCTGCTCGCGGCCCTCGATCTGTCCAAGCAGGACCTCGACGGCGAGGTGGTGGTGGCCCTCACGGCCGAGGAGGAGACCGGAGGGAAGGGCATCGCCACCATCCTCGGCCAGCTGGGCCCCTTCGACGGCGCGGTGGTGGGCGAGCCCACGGGCCTGCGGATCTGCGCGGCCCAGCGGGGTCTCCTGATCCTCAAGTGCACCGCCCGCGGCCAGAGCGGCCACGTGGCCAATGCCCAGATGCTGGGGGCCGAGAATGCCATCCACAAGGCGGCCCGGGACATCGCCCGGATCGCCGCCATGGAGTTTCCCGCCCACCCCCTGCTGGGTTCGCAGAAGGCCCAGGTGACGCAGATCCAGGGGGGTCTGCGCCGCAACCAGGTGCCGGACGCCTGCGAGTTCTTCGTGGACCTGCGCACCAGCCCCGAGCAGGACCACGACGCCCTGGCGATGACCTTCCAGCGGCAGCTGGAGAGCGAGGTGGCGATCCACTCCAAGCGCTACCTGCCCAAGGGGACGGATCCCGGCCACCCCATCGTCCGCGCCGCCCTCCAGGCCGCGGGCAAGGTGGGCCCCGTGGGCTCGGGCACCACCTCGGACTGGGCCTTCCTGGGCGGCATCCCGGCCGTGAAGGCGGGTCCGGGCGACACCTTCCGCAGCCACACCCCCAACGAGTACCTGACCCTGCCCGAGCTCGAAGCGGGCGTGGCCTTCTACACCCAGCTGGCCTCCACCTTCTTCAAGCTGCAGGTGGACCAGCCTCAGACAGGTGCCAAATGAAGCCTGACGGAACCACCCTCTGGGCCAAGGACCTTCCCCTGGATGTGGCCATCCACCGCTTCACTGTGGGCGAGGACCCGGACACGGACCTGGCCCTGCTGCCCTGGGACTGCCTGGGCAGCGCCGCCCACGCGAGGATGCTGGCGGCCACGGGCCTGCTGCAGGGCCAGGACGCCACAGCCCTGGTGCGCGGCCTCAAGCGCATCTCGAACCTGGCCCGCCAGAACGCCTTCCCCATTCCGCCCCACCTGGAGGACGGCCACACCGCCATCGAGGCCGACCTCACCCGCAGCCTCGGCGCCGTGGGCCAGCGCATCCACCTGGGCCGCTCGCGCAACGACCAGGTCATCCTGGCCTTCCGGCTCTACCTTCGCGACGCCCTGCTGCGCCTGGGCCTCCGCGTGTCGGACCTGGCCGAGGCCTTCCTGGCCTTCGCGAAGGCGAACCAGGACCTGCCCCTCCCGGGCTACACCCACCTGCGCCGCGCCATGCCCAGCACCTTCGGCATGTGGGCGGCCGCCTTCGCCGAGGGCCTGCTCGAGGAACTGGAAGCCCTGCAGTCCGTCCACCAGCGGCTGGACCGCTGCCCCCTGGGCTCCGCTGCGGGCTTCGGGGTTCCGCTCCCCATCGACCGGGAGCTCACCGCGAAGCTGCTGGGCTTCTCCAAGGTGCAGCGCAGCCCCATCGATGTGCAGAACAGCCGGGGCCGCCACGAGACCGCCATGCTCCAGTGGGCCGCCTCCACCGGCGGCGTCATCGAGAAGTTCCTGTGGGACGTCTCCTTCTACAGCACCGAGGAATTCGGCTTCCTCAAGCTCCCGGACGCCTTCACCACGGGGTCCAGCATCATGCCCCAGAAGAAGAACCCCGACGTGGTGGAGCTGGCCCGGGGCCGCTGCCGCGAGCTTCGCGGCACGGCGGGCCTGGTGGATCAGATCGCCTCGGGCCTCCCCTCCAGCTACCACCGCGACCTGCAGCTGCTCAAGCGCCCCGTCATCCTGGGCCTGCGGCAGGCCGACGAGCTGTTCGGGGTGCTGGTGCGCCTCATCCCGGCCCTGCAGGTGAACGCCGAGGCCACGGCCGCCGCCAGCACCGATGAGCTCTACGCGGCGCACCAGGCCTATGTCTACGTGCAGGGCGGCCTGCCCTTCCGCGAGGCCTACCGCAAGGTGGCCCAGCAGCTGCAGGACGGAACCTTCGCTCCCGACCGCGCCGCCCTCACCGCCACCCACCTGGGCGGCGCCGGGAACCTGGGTCTGGACACCCTCCAGACGGAGCTCAGCGAAGCCCGGACCTGGATCGAAGCCAAGCGCCAGGCCCAGGCCGAAGCCGAGGAGGCGCTGTGGGCCCACTGAACACGACCGCCTCTTCCTGGAAAGGCCTCCCATGAGCCAGCTCGCCGTCCTCGCCTTCTCCGGCGGCCTCGACACCTCCTTCTGCGTGCTCCACCTCAAGGAGCAGGGCTACGATGTGGCCACGGTCACCGTGAACACCGGCGGCTTCTCGCCGGAGGAGTTGGCGCGCATCGAGGCCGCCTCGCCGAAGCTCGGCGCCGTGAGCCACACCACGGTGGATGCCCGGGCCGGGCTCTTCGACGGCTACCTGCGCTACCTGGTCTACGGCAATGTGCTGCGGGGCCAGATGTACCCGCTGTCGGTGTCCGCCGAGCGGGTCTGCCAGGCCCGGGCCGTGGCCGAGCTGG
This sequence comes from Holophagaceae bacterium, assembly GCA_046331485.1. GTDB lineage: Bacteria > Acidobacteriota > Holophagae > Holophagales > Holophagaceae > Geothrix. The sequence continues at coordinate 415,008 of JAXLQS010000003.1, forward strand.
CCAAGGAGATGAAGGCCTCCGCCATCGCCCACGGTTCCACGGGGGCCGGCAACGACCAAGTCCGGTTCGACGTGGCCTTCCGCGCCCTGGCGCCGGAGCTGGAGATCCTCACCCCCATCCGGGACCTGGGGCTCTCCCGGGCCGGGGAGATGGCCTACTGCGCCGAGCGTGGCCACGCCTTCCCTGAGAAGACCAGGGACTACTCCATCAACGAGGGCATGTGGGGCACGAGCGTGGGGGGCCGCGAGACGCTCGACGCCTGGACCACCCTGCCCGAAGCCGCCTTCCCCGGCGGCGTCATCGGCGCCCTGGCACCCAAGACCCTGACCATCAGCTTCGATGAAGGCGTGCCCGTGGCCCTGGACGGCAACGCCATGGACCCCGTCACCCTCGTCGCCCAGCTCAACGCCATCGGGCGACCCTACGGCATCGGCCGCGGCGTGCACCTGGGCGACACCATCCTGGGCATCAAGGGGCGCGTGGGCTTCGAGGCCCCCGCCGCGCACCTGCTCATCGGCGCGCACCGCGAGCTGGAGAAGCTGGTGCTCAGCGGCAAGCAGCTCTTCTGGAAGGAAAGCCTGGGCAACCTCTACGGGTCGCTGCTGCACGAAGGCCACTTCTTCGATCCCCTGACCCGGGATCTGGAGGCTTTCCTCCAGTCCAGCCAGGACCGCGTCTGCGGCGAAGTGCGCCTCACGCTCCACCCCCGGGCCTTCGTGGTGGAGGGTGTCCAATCCCCCTACTCCCTGATGGATCCGCGCATCGCCACCTACGGCGAGGCCAACAAGCTGTGGACCGGCGCCGAGGCCGCAGGCTTCGCCAAGGTCTTCGGGGTCCAGCAGACCCTCACCCTCAAAGCCAAGCCCAACTGATCGCCCGAGGCGCCCATGAGAATCCACGTTGACAAGCTCGCCTCGGTCACCCGCAACCTTCGGCTGGGCCGCACCCTCACCCTCGGCAGCGAGATCCTGCTGGAGGAGGGCTCGGTCATCGCGTGCCGGGTCCGGGGGGAGAAGAGCACCTACAACCAGCTGGAGGACCCCCACGGCCGCATGAGCACGCTGCATGACGGCGACATCCTGGTGGGCGCCCTGGGACACCGGAACGCCCTGCAGGGTTACGAGGGCGTCATGCCCGAGAGCCTCAAGCCCGGCGACACCGTGAACCTGCTCAACATGGGCGGCGTCATCGGGAAGTGCCTCTCCCACAATCCCGATGTGGGCAAGCCCTTCGAACTGGAGGTGCTGGGCCAGGTGCTGGTCTTCCCCGAGTTCCAGTCCCGGGCCGGCCAGCCCGCCCACATCCGCATGGGCGCCCTCAAGGGCACGGGGCTTTCCGCCCACTGCCCCGTCGTGTACGTGGCGGGCACCTGCATGAACGCCGGCAAGACCGCCGCCGCCTGCGCCACCATCCGCCAGCTCAGCCGCGCCGGGTATCGGGTCGGAGCCTGCAAGCTCACGGGCGTCTCCCTCATGCGCGACGCCCTGGCCATGCGCGACTACGGCGCCGAGGTGGCCCTCGACTTCACCGATGCCGGCATCGTCTGCACCGACGCGGGCAGCGCCGCGGGCGTCTCCCACGTCATTTTTTCGGAGTTGGCCAGCCACGGCGTGGACGTCATCGTGGCCGAGACCGGCGACGGCATCATGGGCGAGTACGGCGTGCAGGCCATCCTGAAGGACGAGGAGCTCATGGCCCTGAGCGGCGCCTTCATCGTCTGCGCCAACGACCCCGTGGGCGCGGCCGGGGCCGTCCACAACCTGGCCTCCGCCTACGGCATCCAGACCGACCTCGTGGCCGGCCCCGCCACGGACAACCGCGTGGGCGAGCGCTTCGTGGCCACCCTGGGCCTCCCCGCCCGCAACGCCCGGGCCGACGCCGACGCCCTGGGCCGCTTCGTGCTGGGCCTGCTGGAACCCAAGCTTGCGGCCAAGGCATGAGCGCGGTCGACGTCCTCATCCTCGGGGCTTCCGGCTACGGCGGGGGTGAGCTGCTGCGCTGGCTCTCCAACCACCCATCCGTGACCTCCCTCCGCGGCACGGCCCGCAGCCACGCGGGCAAACCCTTCCACGCCCAGCACCCGAACCTGCGGGGCCTGGTGGAGGGCCTCTTCGAGGCCGCGCCCGACTGGCCGGCCCTGGCCCAGAGCCCGAACCCGGTCCTGTTTTCCGCCCTGCCCCACGGCGAGTTCGCCAAGCTTCTGCCCGAATTCGAAGCGGCCTGGGCCGGGCTGGGCCTGGCCGATCGGCTCACCATCATCGACCTCTCCAACGACTTCCGCCTGGATCCGGCCTGGACCTACGGCCTGGTGGACTGGAAACCCGAACGCATGGCGGGCGCCAGGCGCATCGCCAACCCCGGCTGCTTCGCCACGGCCCTGCAGCTGGCCCTTCTGCCCATGGCCCAGTGGCAGCCGGCCTTCGTGGCCGTCACCGCCGCGACCGGTTCCTCGGGGTCCGGCGCCGCCCCCAGCGACACCACCCACCACCCCACCCGCGCAAACGACTTCCGCGCCTATAAGGTGCTCTCCCACCAGCACGAGGCCGAGGTGCTGCGCACCCTGGCGAGCGCCGGCTGGGAGGCGCCCCTCAGCTTCGTGCCCCAGAGCGCCCCCATGGTCCGGGGCATCTTCGCCACGGCCCAGTTCCCCCTTCCGGCGGGCATGGACACCGCCGCCCTCAAGGCCCACTTCGAGGCCTTCTACCGGAACCGGTTTTTCGTGCGGATTGTGGACGGCAGTCCCCGCGTGGCCGCCACCACGGGCAGCGCCTTCGCGGACCTCGCCGTGGCGGCCCGCCACGGCCACGGGGCTGTGATGGTCGCCCTCGACAACCTCGGCAAGGGCATGGCCGCCCAGGCCGTGCAGAACCTCAACCTGGCGTTGGGGCTTCCGGAGTGGACGGGGCTGAGGGCGGCCGGGGGCTTCCCGGGGTAGCCCCGATCTACCGCATCACCAGCCATGCCTTCCGGCCCTTCTTCAGGGCGCGGAGAAGGCTGGCCATGGCTTCGGCGGCGTCGGTGGTGGTCTGGGTGCCCGTGCGCTCATCGAGGAGCATCACCCGACCTGGGGCCACCGGGGGCAGGGCCAGAGTGGTCTCCACCGAGGGCCCCTCGGATGCGGCGTCAAGTTGGGGACGCCGGGTGGCTTCCTCCATGAAGCCCTCTCCCGTGTCCAGGCAAGCCAGGCTGACGCTGTAGTGCTTGGCCAGGGCGCCCAGGGTCACCGCGCTGGGCCGGGTGCGGCCCACCTCCCAGCTGCTGATCATGGCCTGTTCGCAGCCCAGGGCCTGGCTCACCTCCACCTGGGTGAGGCCGGACTGCTTGCGCAGCCAGCGCAGGCGCTCCGCCAGCGTGCGGGGCTGGGCGGGCATGGGCGAAGTCTCATAGGGACCACGGCTGGACATGGCTCCATTGAATCGGGAGAGGCGCACCGAGTCTAGAGAAGGGGTCGCAATACCTGCGGTTGTAGGCATTGATGCCCGTCCCTTCTGTTGAATTCCTTGGGGTATCCCTAATTTGTTCTCTCTGCTGGAAATAGCGATATCCATTACACACGATGACTCTTCCTGGAAGCCCGCTCCCAACCTTGCGAGTCACGTCCGCCCATCAGGCCCTCGGTCTGGCCCACCGTGGAGGGCTTCCTGCCGGTGCGGGCAGCGTTCTCCGGAGGCCTGCCGCCCTTTGACTCTCTACCCATAGGTCCTTTTATAGACAACACTTCGGCCTGTGGGATGATGATTTCCCTTTCCCGGAGCATCCATGAATCCTTCCCTTCTCACCCGCGAGGCCCTGGGCCAGTTCGCCAACGAAAGCCGTGCGGCCTTCGAGGCGGAACTGAAAACCCTGGTGGAGATCCCCTCCATCAGCGCCGACCCGGCCCGCCAGGGCGATGTTCGGCGCGTGGCCGAGGCGGCGCGGGCCCTCTTCGAGCGGCACGGCGGCAAGGCCGAGATCCTGGAGACCAGCGGGAATCCGCTCATCCATGGCTGGTTCGGGGAGGACCCCAGCCTGCCCACCATCACGGTCTACAACCACATGGACGTGCAGCCCGCCAACGAGCCCGAGTGGACGGCGGAGCCCTTCACCTTCGTGGTGGACGGCGACACCTACCGGGGCCGCGGCAGCACGGATGACAAGGGACCGGCGGTGACGGCCTTCTTCGGCGCCCTGGCGGCCCGGCGTGCAGGGGTGCCCCTCAACATCCACTTCCTCTGGGAAACCGAGGAGGAGATCGGATCGCCCAGCTTCGCCGGGGGCCTGAACCGCCACAAGGACCGCCTGAAGACCGACGCCATCGTGGTGAGCGACACGGTCTGGATCACCCGCGGCAAGCCCAGCACTCCGGCGGGCCTGCGCGGCCTCAAGGGCTTCCGCCTCACCCTGGAGACCGCCGATCACGACCTGCACAGCGGCGTGGTGGGCGGCGCGGCCCGCAACCCCCTCGCGGAGCTCATCAAGGTGGTGGCCACCATGATGGACGGCGAGACCGGCAAGGTGAAGATCCCCGGCTTCTACGACGAGGTGGTGAAGCCCTCCAAGCAGGAACTCGAAGAGTGGGCGAACGCCGGGTTCAGCGTGGAGACCTTCAAGAAGGACCACATGATCACCGGCATGCGCACCGAGGATCCCATCAAGGTCATGAAGCGCGTGTGGGGCCGCCCCACCATGGAAGTGCATGGCATGGTCGGCGGCTACACGGGCCCCGGCATCAAGAGCGCCGTGCCGCCCCGGGCCGAGGTGAAGATGAGCTGCCGCCTGGTGCCGGACATGGACGAGCACAAGACCATTGCCCGCATCCGGGCCTTCGTGAACGAGCACTTCCCCGATGTGCAGTTCCATGAGGAGCACGGCCTGGCGCCCTTCAAGGGCCATGTCACGGGCCCCTACGCCGAAGCCATCAAGGACGCCTACCGGTTCGCCTTCAATGCCCCCTGCTCCTTCACCCGCGAGGGCGGCAGCATCGGCGCCGTGAAGACCATGGAGGACATCCTGGGCTGCGAGGTCTTCTTCCTGGGCCTCAGCCTCCCCAGCCACGGCTACCACGCCCCCAACGAGAATTACGACTGGGAGCAGGCCGGGGGCGGCATCGCAGCCTTCGCGCGCTACTTCCAGACCGTGAGCGGATTCAAGAACTGAGGGCTTTCCGGCTGGCTGGAATCGCCGGCCAATGGGCCGGCGATTCCCGTTAGAAGGTGCCCTGCACCAGCCCCCCGTCGACCAGCAGGCTCTGGCCGGTGACATAACTGGCGGGGGCGCTGCAGAGGAAGGCGATGACGGCGCCGGCCTCGGCAGGCTCACCGATGCGCTTGGCAGGGATCGCAGCGGCCTGGCGGCGGAAGTGCTCATCAACCGTGATGCCCTCGGCCTTGGACTTGACCTCGGCCAGGTGGTGCTGGCGGTCGGTCATGATGTGGCCGGGCAGGAGGGCGTTCACGGTGATGCCCTCGGCCGCGGTCTCCAGGGCCAAGGTGCGCGTGAGGCCCGAGAGGCCGGACCGCAGGGTGGAGCTGATGGTGAGCAGAGGGTAGGGCTGCTTGGCCACCAGGCTGGTGATGTGGACGATGCGACCCCATCGCCGCGCCTTCATGCCCGGCAGGACCAGACGCGTCAGTCGCACCACGTTCATGAGGGTGGATTCGACGCCATCGGCCCAGTCGGCATCGTCGAGGTGGTCGAAGGTGGCCGCCTTGGGGCCGCCTGTGTTGGTGACGAGGATATCCACTGGGCCCAGGGCCGACTCGGTGGCCTGGTGCCAGCGGGTCAGGTCCCCGGCGCTGGAGATGTCCGCCGCCATGGCCAGCACGGGAACCCCGAGGGCCTCCAGCTCCTTCCGGGTGGCCGCGAGGGCCTCGGCGCCCCGGCCACAGATGGAGACCGCGCAGCCCTCGGCCGCCAAGGCCAGGGCCGCCGCCCGGCCCAGCCCCTTGCTGCCCGCCGCCACCATCGCCACCCTGCCTCGGATGCCCAGATCCATGTCGCCCTCCAGGGTCCCAGCATAGGCCTTCCGGAGCCTCCCCGTTTGAAGGGCGGCGGGATCCTTTGACAGGTCTGCGGTCCCATCGCACCGTGGGGCATGGACCGGTCCCCTTCCCGCTTCCCCCTCGCCCTCCTGGCCGCCGTGACGGCCGCCTTCCTGCTCCTGGGCTGGCATCCCAAGGCTGACCGCTTCACCTGGTTCATGGAGAACGTGCCAGTGCTCCTCGGGGTGCCCGCGCTGGTGCTCACCCACCGCCGCTTCCCCCTCACGAACCTGCTCTACGCCCTCATCGCGCTGCACTGCCTGGTGCTGATGGTGGGCGGGCACTGGACCTATGCGGAGGTGCCGGCGGGCCACTGGGTGAAGGACTGGCTGCACCTGGCGCGCAACCCCTACGACCGGCTGGGTCACCTCTTCCAGGGCTTCGTGCCGGTGCTGATCTTCCGCGAAGTGCTTCTGCGCAAGGGCGTCCTGAGGCCCGGGGCCTGGTCCGTGACGGTGCTGATCCTCATGGTGCTGGGGCTCAGCGCGGCCTACGAGCTGCTGGAGTGGCAGACGGCCGTGTGGACCGGCAGTTCCGCCGATGCCTTCCTGGGCGGCCAGGGCGATCCCTGGGACACCCAGTGGGACATGGCCTGCGCCCTGATCGGGGCGGGCCTCGCCCTGGGCACCCTGTCTAAGCCCCAGGATCGCCTGATGGGAATTTGATCCACAGGACTTATCCAGATTTGGGAAAAGACCGATTCATCTCCTAGGACATTGAACCAAAATCCCAGGAGACCTCATGGTGCTGGAGGAACGATCCTGTCCCGATGGGCCGTCGACGCATTTCGCTCCGGCCGAGCGCTCCACCCCGGGGGTGCTGCGTCGAGAGGCCGAGGCCTGCCTGAGCCATCCGGTGGCGCAGTTCCTCGTGCAGGCCCTCGACGGCCTGGTGCTGATCCTCGATGCCAACCGCCAGGTGCTGGCCACGAACGACCGGGTGCTCGAGATCGTCGATCCCCAGGATGGGGCGCCCCTGGGCCGCCGGCCGGGTGAGCTGTTCGGCTGCGTCCACGCGCCCGAGGGCCCCGGTGGCTGCGGCACCGGCCTTGCCTGCGCCCATTGCGGCGCCGTGCTGGCCATCCTGGAGGCCCAGCACAGGGGCGCCCCCGTGCGCTCGGAGTGCCTGCTCACCCTCCGCCACGGCGACCACCACGAGAGCGCCGAGTTCGAGATCGTGGCCAGCCCTCTGGCGGTGGGGCCGCACCGGTTCATCGCCGTGGTGCTGCACGACCTCAGCGCCCTCAAGCGGCGGGACGCGCTGGAGCGGCTGTTCCACCACGACGTGGCCAACCTCATGCAGGGCATCCGCGGCTGGGCGGATCTGCTGGCCTCCGGGGCCACCAGCTCCCGGAACGTCGCCCAGAAGCTGGCGCACCTGACCGACCTCCTGGACCGGGAGCTGAAGAGCCACCGGGCCATGTCCCAGGCCGAGCACGGGGAGCTGAAACCGAAGGTCCGGGCGCTCCTGCCCCTGGAGATCCTGGTGGATGTGGGGGATCTGCTGAGCCGCCACGCCCTGGCCCGCGACCGCCAGGTGGAGATCCGGCCAGCCCCGGAGGAGGTGATCCACACCGATCCCGAGCTGCTCTCGCGCATCGTGCTCAACATGGCTGTGAATGCCGTGGAGGCCTCCTTCACGGGCGAGACCATCACGCTCTCCGCCCGCCTCGAGGGTCCCGAGATCAGGTTCATGGTCCACAACCCTGGAAGCATCCCGGAAGACATCCGCAGCCGCATCTTCCAGCGCTCGTTCAGCACCAAGGGCAGCACCGGGCGGGGCCTGGGCACCTACGCCATGAAGCTCTTCGGGGAGGAGGTCCTGCACGGGAAGGTGGGCTTCGACACTGGTCCCGAGGGCACCACCTTCTGGATCCGGATCGCCCGCTAGGTGGCTCCCATCAAGGCTGGGGGGGACGGGGTGCGGCCGGAGGCGGGCAGCCCTGGGCCTGGCCCAGACCCTTGAGGTAGGCCCGGCGCACGATCCCCGCCGCGATGGCCTTGGTGACCTGCCGCGAGGCCCGCTCGGCGCCGGTCAGCTTCCGCACCCAGCCCCGGAAGGGGATCAGGGCCTCCGCGCTGCTCTTCACGGCGCCCACCGCCGCCGCGTCGAGCTCGGCCCGGCCGCGCTCGGCCAGGCTTGGGTCGGCCCCCTTGGGCGCGTCCAGATCGTCGCCCAGGGCCGCATCCAGCAGCTGGATCTCCGCCGCCAGCCCAGCGCAGGTGGGGTCCGCCGGGGGGGCGTAGGGCGCCTTGAGGGCGGCCAGCAGCGGCGCCGGGATCTTGGCGTGCAGCAGGTTCAGGTCGTTCAGTGGAGTGGCCGCGGCCCCAGCCAGCTGGTGGACCACCGGAGGGGTGCTTTCCGGCTTGGAGCAGGCCACCAGCATCAGAAGGAGGGGCAGGAGGCCGAGGGGTCGCATGACCCCGGAGTATATCGGGATCGCTCCGCTGAGGGCCCCGGGGCCACTGCTACCCTCGAAGCATGCTCGCCCTGGAACTCGACTCCCTCACCAAGCGGTTCGGCGACCAGACGGCGGTGGAGGACCTGAGCCTCCAGCTGGAGCCCGGCGCCTTCCTGGGCCTGCTGGGCCGCAACGGGGCGGGGAAGTCCACCACCCTGAAGATGGTCACGGGCCTGCTGAAGCCGACGGAGGGACGCATCCGGGTGCTGGGGCTGGACCTCGAGACCGACGCTTTGGCAGTGAAGCGCCAGATCGGTGCCATGCCCGAGGACATGGCCCTGCTGGACATGCTCACGGGACCCCAGTACCTGCGCTTCGTGGGCCGCATGTACGGCATGCCCGACGCCCTCATCGACGGGCGGCGCGAGGAGCTCTTCGACACGCTGGACCTCTCGGTGGCGCCGAAGCAGCTCATCGCCGACTACAGCTTCGGCATGAAGAAGAAGGTGGCCCTCTGCGCGGCGCTCATCCACGGCCCCCGGGTGGTGTTCCTCGACGAGCCCTTCGAGGGCATCGACCCCGTGACGAGCCGGACCATCAAGGACATCCTCCACAGCCTGCAGCAGAGCGGGGTGACCCTGGTGCTCACCAGCCACATCCTGGAGGTGGTGGAGCGCCTCTGCCCCCTCATCGCCATCCTCGATGAAGGGCGCCTCACGGGCTTTGGCCCCCTGGAGGACCTGCGGCGCGGCGGTGAGAGCCTCGAGCAGCTCTTCGTCAGCCTGGTGGGCGGCGCCCAGAAGGGGAGCCTGTCGTGGCTGTAAGCCCTTTCAGAGCCCTGCTGGCCGCCCACGGCCAGGCCAGCTGGAACCGGTCCGCCCGGGAACTGGGGCGATCAGGCCAGTGGGCCCTGATCCTCACCGTGCTGATCGCCGCCACCTTCAGCGCGGGCCTGCTCCTGGTGGGCACCGGGGCCCTCGGCTGGGTGCTCGGCGGCGCCCTGGACCGCCCCCTCATGCCGGTCCTGCTCGGCGGCCTGCTCAGCTTCGTGGGCTTCGGCGGCGGGCTCTTCGGCGGGGCCCTGGGCGGAGCCCGCCAGCTGGCCTGGGAGTCCTACCGGGGTTTCCCCCTGCGGACCTCGACCCTCTACGGCGCCGAGCTGCTGGCGGGCTTCGGCGACCTGCTCCCCCTCAGCCTGGGAAGCGCCACGGCCGGCCTGCTGGTGGGCCTGGGCCTCCGCGTGCCCGCCGCCCTGCCCCTGGTGCCGCTCCTCTGGCTGGAAACCCTCCTCACCCTCCTGGCGGTGCAGCTCCTGGTCGAGGGGCTCGCAGGTGCCCTGGTCCGGCGCCTGCGCGCGGTCCTCGTCGCCCTGGCCATCCTGGCCTGGCTGGGCAGCACCCTCCTGGCGGGCAAGGTCCCGGCCAAGCCCACAGCTCCCCGGGTCAGCCCCATCGCCGCCGTCCAGACCGAGCGCCTGAGGGCTGTCGGAACGCAGGTGGGCTCGGCCCTGAACCTCCTGCCGGCCACCGCCTCCGTGCGCAGCCTGGTGTGGGCCCGCCAGGGGCGCTGGGGAGCGGCCATCGGCGCCCATGCCTACCCGCTGGCCGTCCTGGCGCTGCTCATGCTGGGGGGAGCCCGGCTCATGCGCCGGGAGGCCGAGGCAGAGCGCCGCCCTGCCGAGGGAAGCCGCCGGGAACGCCTCTGGTCCTTCCGCCACCCGGCCGGAGGCATCGGCCGGCTGCACTTCCAGACCATCCTGCGCAGCCACCTGGGGCGCTTCGCCTTCCTCATGCCCCTCATGACCCTGGTGCTGCTGAAGGGGCCCTTCACCCACCTCGGCGCCAAGGCCTCCTGGGCCATCCCCGGGGCATTCGCCTACCTTTCGCTCGTGGGGAACAACTTCGCCTTCAACCAGTTCGGCCTCGACCGCCATGGGGTGAAGGGCCTGCTGCTGCTCCCGGTGACCGCCCGGGATCTCCTGAAGGGGAAGCTGCTGGGCATGGCCGCCCACCAGGGCCTGCAGGCCCTCCTCCTGGCGGGGCTGCTGGCCCTCGTGGACCATGCCCGGCCCGACCGGCTCCTCGCCGGACTGCTGCTGATGGGCTGCATCTTCCTGGCCCAGGCCTCCGTGGGCCAGTGGACCTCCGCCTGGGCGCCGCGCCCCATGGTCATGGACAGCCTCAAGAACAACAACATGCCCTTCACCCTCGCCCTGCTGAGCGTGGCCACCTCGGGGCTCTGGACCAGCCTCTACGGGGGCCTCTACGCCCTCACGGCCTGGCTGGCCCCCGCCTGGCTGCTCCCGGTCCAGGCCCTGGCCTTCGCACTGAGCCTGGCCGCCCACCTGGCGATCCTGCCCCATGCCGCCGCCTACCTGGATCGCCGCCGCGAGGTGCTGGTGGAGCGCCTCGGATGATGAACCCCGCCGCCCTGCAGCTGGCCGCGGAGCTGGGCGGCACCCTGCTCAGTTCCGCCACGGACCGCATGGAGGGAGGCCTCCTGCTGGTGGAGCGCAACCGGAGCCATGGCCTGCCCCAGGTGGCGGTGCTCGGGCGGGGCGCCGCCGACCTGCTGGCCCCCCTGGAGGCTGCGGAACGGCTCCAGGCCGGGGGCCTGGAACTGAACCTCCTGGCCCTGGTGCCCCTGCCTGGCTGCGACCTGCCGGCGGTGCTGGACCTGCACCGCCGCCGCCTCGGCGCCCTGGTGGCGGCCCTGGACGTCGGCCTGCCCTGGCTGGGGGATCGCCCCATGCTGGTGCGCCGGATGCCGGGGCGGATCCACCGGGCCGCACCCGTACCCCTGGCCAAGGCGCCCATGGGCCCGCTGGAGAAGACGGAATTGAAGGCCTTCCTTGCCGACTGGGAGAAGGACCGCCGCAAGATGGTCTTCCGCCGGCCCGAGTGGCGCGAGGCCCCGGGTCACGCAGAGCAGGGCGGCTTCGAGACTGAGCTCTGGCCCGGGGTGCCGCTGCCGGAGGGCGCGGAGCTCCGGGTGCCGCCCCTGGAGCTGCCCTGCGCCACGCCCCTGATGGATGCCCTCCGGGCCGCGCTGCGCGCGGCCACCGGCACCCCGGTCCCCTTCCTGCCCCTGCCCGGGGACCCCGCGGCCCTGCACGCCTTGCGCCGGCTCACGCCGGAGATCGCCGCCTTCCGCGGGCCGGCACGGGCCTGGGAACTGGCCCTGGCGAGCCTGGCACGCCTGCCGGGACCGCCCCACTTCTGCGCGCGGTGCTGAGGCTGGGCCGGGAACCCCCTACATGTTCAGCGCGCGCCCGTAGACGGCGCGGGCCGCCTCGGGGAATACCTCGTTCAGGGTGGGGTGGGGATACATGGTGTTGATGAGCTCGTCCACGGTGAACTCGCCGCCCATGAGCGCCACGCTGGAGGCCACCAGTTCCGTGGCCTTGGGGCCCAGGATGTGGATGCCGAGGATCTCGCCGTACTGCTTGTCGGCCACGATCTTGATGAAGCCGTGGGGTTCGCCCACGATGTTGGCCTTGGCCATGGGCGCGAAGGGGAAGCTGCCCACCTGTACGTCGTAGCCCTTGGCCTTGGCCGCCTTCTCGCTGAGGCCGATGGAGCCCACTTCGGGATCGCAGTAGGTGCAGGCGGGGAAGCGGTCGTAGCGGATGGGGTGGGGATGCGCGTCCTTGCCCAGGCTCTGGGCGGCATGCTCGGCAGCCACGATGCCCTCGTCGCTGGCCACGTGGGCCAGCCAGGGCGTGCGCACGATGTCGCCGATGGCGTAGAGGCCGGGCTCGCCGGTCTGCATGAACTTGTCCACCACCACACAGCCGCGGTCCACCTGGGCCTTGGTCTTCTCGAGGCCGACCGCCTCGATCTGGGGCGCCCGGCCCACGGCCACCAGCAGGTGGCTGCCCACCACCTCGCCCGGGGTTTCCCCTTCGAGGAAGCACACCACGCCGTCGGCCCGCTTCTCGATGCGGGTGATCTTGGTCTTGGTGCGCACGTCGATCTTGTAGCTCTTCTTCAGGATCTTGGCCAGCTCCAGGCCGATGTCCTCGTCCTCCAGGGGCAGGATGGTGTCCATGAACTCCACCAGGGTCACCTTGGAACCCAGGCGGCTGAACACGGAGGCGAACTCCACGCCGATGGCGCCGGCGCCCAAGATGACCAGGTGGGCGGGCAGTTCCGTCAGATCCAGGATGTGGTCGCTGTTGATCACGCGGACGCCATCCGTCTCCAGGCCGGGGATGGGCTTGGGGGCCGAGCCCGTGGCCAGGATGATGCGCTTGGCCTCGTGGACCTCGCCGGCGACCTCGACCTTGCCGCCCCCCTGCAGCTTGCCGAAGCCCTTCAGCACGGTCACCTTGTTCTTCTTCATGAGGAACTCGATGCCCTTGGCATTCTTCGTGACGATGCGGCCCTTGCGCTTGACGATGGTGGCCAGGTTCGCCTTCAGGCCCTTGCCATCCACCCCGTCGATGCCGTAGTCGCCCGCGTCCTGCATCTGCTCGAAGCGGTGGGCCGTCTCCAGCCAGGTCTTGGCGGGGATGCAGCCGCGGTGGAGGCAGGTGCCTCCCAGTCCCGAGTCCTTCTCCACGAGGGCGGTGCTCAGGCCCAGCTGGGCCCCGCGGATGGCGGCGATGTAGCCACCGGGGCCAGAGCCGATGACGATGAGGTCGAAGGAAGCCATGCTGCGCTCCAAAGAACGGGGTTCCCGTGCGGAACCCCATGATCCCATATTGCCGGGCCTGGATCGGTCCTAGGCGTACACCAGCGCAGACCGCACTTCCAGGCGCGCGGCCTTCCACTCCGCCCAGGCCATCTGCAGCTCGGCCCGGTGCGCGGCGGCCGAGGCCTTCCACTCCGCCTGGGCCTCCCGCCAGGCCTCGGCCTTGGCGAGCCCCTTGGCCCGCCACTCGGCCTTCTTCTGACCCCAGGCCTCGTGCCGGTCATGCAGCGAGGCCAGGGCCGCATCGAGCTTCAGGCGGGCCGCGGCGAGCCGGGCCTGCATGGGAGTGGCCGCCCCAGGGCTGGCCAGCACCAGGCGCTCGCGCAGACGCTTCTCCTCCATGTGGAGGCGGGCCCGGGTCATGGCCGCCCGGGAGACGCGCCGGAACTGGCCCACGAGGCCGAACCAGGCCAGGACATTCAGCAGCCACTTGGTGGGATCCCACTGGTACCAGAGGGCGCCGTTGCGGTAGTCCCACTGCCAGAGGTGGTGGAAGTTGTGGTAGCCCTCGCCGTAGGTGAGGGGGGCCAGCAGCCAGTTGTCCCGGGCCGTGTTGGCGTCCGTGTAGGGGCGGCTGCCGAACAGGTGGGCGGCACTGTTGATGAAGAAGGTGGTGTGGTGCGTCATGACGATGCGCAGGGCCACGCCGAAGACGAAGTGGCCGATGACATTGCCCGTGGCCAGCCCGATCCAGAGGGGGATGGAGGCCACCACGGCCCCGATGAGGAAGTGGTGGCGGTGTTGCCAGCGCACCAGGGGATCCTTCTCCAGGTCGGCCACCCCGGCGATGGGCAGGCCCTTGGCCTCCATCACCCAGGTCCAGTGGGCGTACCAGAAGCCCTTGAAGATCGCGTAGGGATCCTGCTCCGTGTCCACATGCCGGTGGTGGACCCGGTGGTCGCTGGCCCACTTGAGGGCCGAGTTCTCGAAGGCCGCGGCCCCGAAACAGAGGAAGAGGAAGCGCACGGGCCAGGAGGCCTTGTAGGCCCGGTGGCTGAAGAGGCGGTGGTAGCCGCCGCTGATGGCGGTGCCCACGGCCGTGGTCATGACGACGAAGACCAGCGCCTCGCTCCACCGCAGGCCCGAGGTGGCCAGCCGCCAGGGCACCACCACCAGGGCCAGGGCCAGGGTGCCCGTGAGGAAGAGCGTGTTGAGCAGGTTCCACCGCTTGGACTGGGTCATTCCATAGACTCCAAAATGAAGTTCAATTCTACCGGAGGTCGGCCCCCGGGACTCCATGCCAAACTTGCCGGATCCCCGTGAGGTTTCCGTGACATCCAAGCGACCCTGGTATCGCTCCAGCACCTTCTGGATCTTCATGGGCCTGATCTTGGGCGTGGTGCTCGGCGGCTTCCTGCCCCAGGACCAGTACCCCTGGGCCTACAACGGCTTCCGCTTCCTCTCCAAGGCCTTCATCAGCCTCATCAAGGGCCTCATCGTCCCCCTGCTGCTGTCCACCATCATCGTGGGCATCGCCCAGACCGGCGACATCCGTGCCGTGGGGCGCATGGGCGGCAAGGCCCTGCTCTACTTCGAGATCGTCACCACCCTGGCCCTCTTCATCGGACTCTTCGTGGCCAACTGGCTGCAGCCCGGGGCCCACCTGCCCCTGGACCTGGGCGCCCACACCACCGTGGCCGCGGCCAAGGCCAAGACGGGCTGGGAGATCGCCCTCCACCTCTTCCCCTCGAACCTGATCCAGCACGCCGCCGAGGGTGACATCCTGCCCGTGGTGATCTTCGCCTCGCTTTTCGGCGTGGCCCTCACCAAGGTGGGCGAACGCGGAAAGCCCGTGCTGGCCTTCTTCGACGGTGTGGCCCAGACCATGTTCAAGTACACGGACTTCGTCATGATGCTCACGCCCCTGGGGGTATTTGGCGCCATGGCCTACAACGTGAGCCACATGGCGGCGGGTCACTCGGTGAATGGCGTCCTGGTGAAGGGCTGGCCCGCCGTCTTCCACCTGCTCAAGCAGTACAGCCTCCTGGTGGGCAGCCTCTACTTCGCCCTGAGCCTGCTCTTCATCCTGGTCTTCGTGCCCGTGGCCTGGCTGGCGGGCGTCCGCATCCTGGGCTTCGTCAAGGCCATCAAGGATCCGGCCCTGACGGCCTTCAGCACCGCCAGCAGCGAGGCGGCCCTGCCCAAGCTGCTCGAAGAGGTGGTGCGCTTCGGCGTGCCCCGCCGCGTGGCCAGTTTCGTCATCCCCACGGGCTACAGCTTCAACCTGGACGGCTCCACCCTCTACCTGGTGCTGGCCAGCCTCACCATCGCCCAGGCGGCGGGCATCCACATGTCGCTGGGCCAGCAGTTGCTGATGGTCTTCACCTTCATGCTCACCAGCAAGGGCGTGGCGGGGGTGCCCCGGGCCACGCTGGTGATCATCGCCGGCACCTGCGGCAGCTTCGGCCTGCCCGGCGAGGCGGGCATCGCCATGCTCCTGGCCGTGGACGAGATCATGGACATGGCCCGCACCACGGTGAATGTCATCGGAAACGGCCTGGCCAGCGTGGTCATCGCCAAGTGGGAGCATGTCTTCGGCACCGACCCCGAGCCCCTGCCGGATCAGGAGGGCTGACCGCCGGATTTTTCAACCTTGGAGGCCGACCGGTCGAAAGAGGGGAAGCCCCCGGAGGAGCCCATGCGAACCCACTTCGCCGCCCTGCTCTGCCTTCCCGCCCTCTGCCTACCCCTGGCCGCCCAGGACGCCTCGCCGGCCGAGGCCGAGACCCTGGTGAAGGAGGCCATCGCCTTCGCCAAGGCCAACGGCCGGGAGGCCGCCATCAAGGAGATCACCCGCGCCGGCGGCAAGTTCCACCGGCACAACGGGGAGCTCTACGTCTTCATCTACGACATGGACGGCAAGGTCGTGGCCCACGGCCAGGGCGCCAGCAAGATCGGGGTGAACCAAATCAATGCCAAGGATCCCGACGGCGTGGAGTTCGTGAAGGAGCGCGTGAAGCTGGCCAAGTCCAAGGGCAAGGGCTGGCACGACTACAAGTACGTGAACCCGGTCAGCCAGAAGAAGGAGCCCAAGACCAGCTACATCGAGGTCTGGGACAACCTCATCTTCGGCGCAGGCATCTATAAGAAATAGTCATCAACCGGCCCCTGCCCTTGTCCGGTCGGCACCCCGCCGCTAAGGTGGTGGATTCCCTGCACGCCGAACAGAATCCGAACCCGACGGGGGACGCCATGAAGATCATCGTGACCGACGAGGTGACCGGCGAGGGTCTAGCCCTGCTCCAGGCGGACCCCCGGATCAGCCTCGACATCCGGCTGGGCCTCTCCCGCGAGGAGCTCCACGCCTGCATCGGCGGCTACGACGCCATCATCACCCGCAGCGGCACCACCGTGGACCAGGCCCTCCTGGACGCCGCCACGAACCTGAAGATCGTGGCCCGGGCCGGGGTGGGCATCGACAACGTGGACGTGGACTGCGCCAGCTCCAAGGGCGTCATCGTGGTCAACGCCCCCTTCGGCAACACCAACAGCGCCGCCGAGCACACGATGGCCCTGCTGCTCGCGGCCTGCCGCCACATCCCCGCCGCCCACGCCAGCCTGAAGGCCGGTGAGTGGAAGCGGGCGAAGTTCACCGGCGTCGAGCTCAAGGGCAAGACCGCAGGCGTCATCGGCCTGGGCAAGGTCGGTGGCCGGGTGGCCACCCGCCTCAAGGCCTTCGAGTGCGAGGTGCTGGGCTGCGATCCCTACATCAGCGCCAAGCGGGGCCAGGATCTGGGCGTGCGGCTGGTGGAGCTGGCGGAACTCTGCCGCAGCTGCGACATCCTCACCGTCCACACGCCCCTCAATGACGAGACGAAGGGCATGATCGGCGCCGGCCAGATGGCCCTCATGAAGGATGGCGTGATCCTCCTCAATGTGGCCCGGGGCGGCATCATCGAGGAGGGCCCGCTCCTGGAGGCCCTGAAGTCGGGCCGCGTGGCCCTGGCCGCCGTGGACGTCTGGTCCGAGGAGCCCCCCGCCTCGCCCCTGCTCAAAGAGCTCATCGCCCAGGAGCGGCTGGTGGTCACGCCCCACCTGGGGGCCAATACCCAGGAGGCCCAGGTGAACGTGGCCGTGGATGTGTCCCGGGAGATCCTCGCCTACCTGGACAAGGCCCCCCTGGAGAACGCCGTGAACCTGCCGCGCTTCGAGCCCGCCGTCCTCGACCAGATGCGCCCCTACTTCAAGCTCATGGCCGTGCTCAGCGAATTCGGCCTCCAGCTTATGAAGGGCAACCTGGATCGCGTGGCCTTCGGCTTCAGCGGCGCCATCGCCCACCACGACTGCTCGCCCCTCACGGTGAGCGGCCTGGCCGCCCTGCTGGACCGGGTGGCGGACCAGCCCGTGAACATGGTGAACGCGGGCCTGGTGGCGGAGCGCATGGGCCTGGTGGTAGAAGAGCGCAAGTCCACCCAGGGCGGCGCCTTCTCCAACATGGTCACCCTCACCTTGGAGGGGGCGGGCAGCACGCGGACGGTCTCCGGCACCCTTTTCGAGGGCAGCCCCCGCATCGTGGGCCTGCGAGACTACGCCATGGACTTCCTGCCCGAACCCCACATGCTGCTGCTGAGCTACCAGGATCGCCCGGGCATGATCGGACGCATCGGCACCGTGCTGGGACAGCACGACATCAACATCGCCTTCATGAACCTGGGTCGCCGGGAGAAGAAGGGCGAGGCCATGGTCATCCTGTCCGTGGATTCCCCCGTGCCCCCGGCCGTGGTGGCGGAACTCCAGAAGGCCACCGAGGCCACCTTCGCCCAGGCCCTCCACCTGCCTTCGGCCTGAGCACTGGCATCATGGAGGCTGGGAGGCCTCTTTGAAACTCATCGCCTGGGACTTCGACGGAACCTTGGTGGACAGCCGTCCCCTCATCGAGGCGGGCATGGCCCACGCCCTGGACGCCCTGGGGCAGCCCAGGTCGGTCATGGCCGAGTGGCTCAAGTACGTGGGACTGCCGGTGGAGGCCGGCATCCGGAACACCTTCGAGCCCCTGGGCCTGGACGGCCCCACGGTCCTGAAGGCCTACCGCAGCTTCGGCCATGCGGAGCACGAGCACCTGATGCAGCCCTTCGAGGGCATTCCCGACCTGCTGGCCGAACTGCATGGGCGGGGCCAGCGCATGGCCGTGGTGACCTCCAAGCGCCGGGTGCCCCTCCTCCGCCAGATGGCTCAGTGGGACTGGGAGCCCTACTTCGACCCCATCATCACCCCCGACGAAGTGACCCACGGCAAGCCGCATCCGGAGTCCCTGGAGCAGCTCCAGGCCCTGACCGGCCTGGCCGCCGAGGACATCCTCATGGTGGGCGACACCCCCTTCGACCTGAACATGGCCCTGGCCGCCGGGGTGCCGAGCCTGGCCGTGGGGCATGGATTCTATGACCAGGAGGCCCTGATCGCCTGCGGGCCCCGGGCGTACGCTCCAGACACCGCCGCCCTGCGGGACATCCTGCTCGCCTATCTATGATCCAGGGGGACCGCCTGCTCGCTGCGCTCGCGATGTCCCCCCCGGGCTC
This sequence comes from Holophagaceae bacterium, assembly GCA_046331485.1. Classification (GTDB taxonomy): domain Bacteria; phylum Acidobacteriota; class Holophagae; order Holophagales; family Holophagaceae; genus Geothrix. The sequence continues at coordinate 433,640 of JAXLQS010000003.1, forward strand.
CCGGTCTTCCACCAGGCCGAGCCTGCTGAACCCCCTCCTTCGGAGATCCCATGGCTGAGCTGACCCACCTCGATCCCGAAGGCCGTCCCGTCATGGTGGATGTCTCCGCCAAGCCCATCACCCGGCGGAGGGCCGTGGCGGCGGGCTACCTGGAGCTGGACGCCCCGGCGGCCGAGGCGCTCATTCAGGGCGGGGGGCCCAAGGGGGATCCCTGGTCCGTGGCCCGGATCGGGGCCATGGGGGGGGTCAAGCGCACCGCGGACCTGATCCCCTTGGCCCACCCCCTGGTCATCGAGGCCGTGGAGGTGGCCCACCACTGGGATCCGGCCACCCGCCGGGCCTGGCTCCGCGTGGGGGTGAGCTGCGAGGGCCGGACAGGCATCGAGATGGAGTCCCTGGCCGGCGTGACCGTGGGCCTGCTGGTCCTCTACGACATGCTGAAGGCCGTGAGCCATGGCATGTCTCTCGGCCCAGCACGGCTGCTCCGGAAGGAGGGGGGGCGGCGGGGCACCCTCACCCTGCCCTGGGAGGGATGCCCCTGGATGCCCTGATTCCGGCGGGGCCAGTTGGAAAACATTTGCATGTTCAAGGAACCGGAGCCCCGGTATGATAGGGGATTAACTGTTCCTCATTGAACGTCAACGGGGTCCCGACCCCCTCATGGAGGCCTAGCGAAGCAGGCTTTTCCGTTCCAGCCCGGAGTCCCCCATGCGCCATGCCGTTTTGACTTTAGTGCTTGCATCCATGAGTTTAGGTCTGCAGGCCGCCCCCAAGCGAACCGCCAAAAAGGCGACCTCCCGGCCCACGGACGGCTCCGTGCATGTGATCAAAAAAGGGGAAACGGCGGCTTCGGTGGCCCGTGCCAATGGTCTGAGCCTGGATGAGCTCGCGGCGCTGAACCCCGGCAAGGCCCTGTCCAGGCTGTCCATCGGCACCCGCCTGAACCTCCGTTCCCCGCGCAGCCTGGCCCAGACGGCTCCCCGGAACGATGAGGCGGCCCCTGCGGAGGCCCGATCGCCCCTCTCCGCCCTGCCCGGGGCTCCCGTGGTGGTCACCACCCCCATGCCCCACCTGGAACGCCTGCTGCCCTACCAGGTCCGGAGTCCCCGGCCGGCCGAGGGCCCCATCAGCGCGGCCCAGATCGATTCCCACCAGGCCCCCAGCACCACGGCCCAGCTTCTGGCACGGATGCAGCCGGTGATGCCTCCCGTCACCGAGGCCGAACTCCAGGCCCTCCTACCGACCTATGCGCCAGCTGATCCAGATCGCCTGGACCTGCTTTGGCCCGTGGAGACCCGGACCATCAGTTCGGCCTGGGGTCCCCGGATGCGGACCAAGACCGTCCGCGTGAAGAACCAGCGGAAGAAGCGGGTGCGCTACAAGGGCCGCCACCGGGGCGTGGACCTGACCGCCCCCATCGGCACCTCGGTCTTCGCGGCCATGGACGGCCAGGTGGTCCTCTCCGGAAAGCACAAGCAGTACGGCAACTATGTCGTGATCGAACATGGCAACGGCGTGGCCACCCTCTATGCCCACCACCGGCTCAACCTCGTCCAGGCCGGCGAGATCGTGCGCCGCGGACAGAAGATCGCCGAGGTCGGACGCACCGGCAACTCCACTGGTCCCCACCTCCACTTCGAGCTCAAGATCGATGGCGTGCACCGCAATCCGCTGCCCGTCCTGAATGACGAAGAGGAGATCCCGGCGGAACTGGCCGCCCAGAACGCGCTGCTCAGGCCGGGTTCGGCCCGCTGAACTTCCCCGCCCCCCGCGGCACAGGATGAGAGCACGCCTCCCGATCCCCGGGCGGGAACCGCCTCAAAGGCCGTGCTAGACTGAGTCCTTTCGCCGTTTCGAGGTGGTCATGCCTTTGCCCCGCGTTTCCCTCCAGACCTTGGGGGCCACCGTGCTTCTGGCCGTGGCCCTGGCCTGCGGAGGGAAGGGCGGTGGCGATTCCACGGCCAGCACGGTCGTCAACATCACGGGAACGGTCACCTATTCCCGGGTGCCGCTGTCCACGGATGCCAACGGGGTACCCACGGGCCTGAAGGACCCCAGCGTGGCCGCGAACCTTAAGAGTATGCCGGCCAGGGGCGTGACGATGCGGGCCTACCAGCAGGTTGAGCAGAGCAGGCCCGATGGGACCAAGGTGCAAGTTTGGGTGGTGACTCGCGCTGCCGTCACAGATAGCAGCGGCAACTACACCCTCATGGTCAACAAGGACCTCCCCACCATGGTGGAAGTGCTCAGCTCGTTTGCGGGTGGCGACAGCATCATGATCAACGTGGTCGCTGAGCCAGGCGGCATTAACAGCGACATTCCCGCCCCTGACCGAATCCGCTACGCCCTGCGGAAGGCCGCAGATGGCACAGCCCCGGCGAACAATAATATTCCACGTTCGGTCATCACCTCTGATGCTGTGGTCAATTTCTCTGTCGGCCTGCATGACGAATGGTGGCTTGTGAATCCGTCGTTCAGTATCAGCAACACGGAAGCCCCCCTGATCGACCAGGCCGTGCTGGAAACCAGCCTGGCCGGCCGCACGGCCGGATTCGGGAGCGGCAGCCGAATCCTGGGCATCGGTGACACGATCGCCACTTTCGTGGCCACCTACGGGGCGGCTACGCCTGGCAGGACCTTCGACCTCCATTACTGGCCCGGCCGGTCCGAGCCCCGTGGATCCTATGTCGAATATGATACGGCCCTCTTCCCCCAGGCCTACGACGCCTCCATCGGGAGATTCCACTACTTCGGTTCTCTGCGGGGGGACGATGCCAACGACGATGCCTGGGATGAGGGGGTGATCATGCCCATGCTGGCGAGGAACCGCCTCTACGCCAGCAACTTCGGTCGAACCTTCTCTGTCGGGGTCAACCCCATCTTCCCCGCTGGCCAGGCCCTGACGGACCTGGTTCCGGACATGGCCCGCATCGAAGGGCTGGTGGATGTCATGGCCGCCAATGTCCTGAAATCCCCTTACCTCGCTGATACCCAGGGCACGGGTCTCGCCTCGCCGGTGCTGGACATCCGAGATATTTCCAGCCTGAGCCCCGCCCACTTGACCCCCTATTCCGCACCCGCCATCCGGGCCCTGGGCTGGGAGGTCATCCTCAAGGCGAACAGCCTGCCCTCCCCTGGCACCAGTGCGAACTGGGCCACGATCAATCCCCTGGCCACGGCCCGCTTCTTCCTGCCCCCGGCCCTGACAAAGGCCGCCACGGACACCAGCGATGCCCGGGACCTCGAACCGCTCAACATCTACAGTCAGCTCAATCGCCTCAAGGAAACCAAGTCATCATCGGACCCCGTGGACCTCGCCGGCCTTTTCACGGATGCGGTGCTGACGCCCCTCGCGGCCCCCTTCGGCATCACCTGGCCCCGCCCCACCACGGGGGCCTATGCCTCCTTCGTGGCGGACTGGGGAACCAATCCCACGGCCCCCTTCCCCGCCGTGACCCTCAGCATGGCCAAGGCCACCCAGGTGAACGGCGCCTATCCCAACCTGACCCAGGATGAGGTGTTCTACGCGGGCTTCAGCCTGAACGCGGACAAGCGCTGCACCCTCACCGCGGCCATCTCGCCGGCCCTTGGACCGGATGCGAAACTCGAGGTGGACCTGCCCTGGATGGCCCGGACCTTCACCTTCACGGGTTCCGGTGGCACCACCGAGACCATCATCATCCCCGTGAACAGCACGCTCGTCCCCTATTTCCATCCGATGCGCCTCCGGTTGAAGAGTCCTGCCACCCTTCAGCCCGATGTCACGGTGACCCTGGCCCTCACCCCCTCCCTCTGATCCGGGCACCCCATGACCTTCTCTGATGCGCTGAAGGCCCTGGAGTCGAGGGCCCCCTTTGTCCCCGACCTGGTGCTGGTCCTCGGTTCCGGCCTCGGCGCCTTGGCCGACAGCCCTGAGGCCAGGGCCGGGCTCTCCATCCCCTTCACGGACCTCCCGGGATTCCCGGCCCCCACCGTGGCTGGGCATGGCGGCAAGCTGGTCTTCTGCGAGTTCGAGGGCCGCAAGGTGGCCCTCCAGGCGGGGCGCTTCCACTTCTACGAGGGTCACCCCATGCCCCTGGTAGTCGCCCCCATGCGCCTCTACGGCCGCCTCGGCGCCAAGGCCGTGCTGCTGACCAACGCCGCCGGCGCCCTGAACCCCGGCTTCCAGGTCGGCGACCTCATGGCCCTGACCGACCACATCAACCTGTTCGGAACCAACCCCCTCATCGGGCCCAATGTGGAACCGGGACCGCGTTTCCCCGACATGACCGCCGTCTATGACCCCGCCTTCCGCCAGCAGCTGCAGGCCTGCGCCCGGCAGCTCGGCCAGACCCTTCGGGAGGGCGTCTACCTGGGACTGACCGGCCCCAGCTACGAAACCCCCGCCGAGATCCGTGCCTTCCGCACCATGGGCGCCGACGCCGTGGGCATGAGCACGGTCCCCGAAGCCACCGTCGCCCGGCACGAGGGCATGCGGGTGGCCGGGATCTCCTGCCTCTGCAACATGGCCGCGGGCATCCTCCCCCAGGCCCTCACGCATCAGGAGGTCTTGGAGGCCGGGGCCGCAGCCGCCGGCCGCTTTGAAGCCCTCATCCGCGCCTTCGTGCGGAACCTGCCGCAGTAGAGATTCCAGAGCGCCCCTCGAGCTGGCTCAGCACACAGCATGAGGAAATGGAAAAGCCCGGCTCCGCCGGGCTTTTCCTTGGGGGTTCCGGGGGTGTGCGCAGCGCGGAACCTCCCAGAGGACATCGCCCATCAGACATTGTGCCGCTGATGGTCCTCGATGAGCCGGCTGACCACGTCCGGCTCAGCCAGGGTCGAGAGGTCGCCCAGGCCGTCGTATTCCGACGAGGCGATCTTGCGGAGGATGCGCCGCATGATCTTGCCACTGCGGGTCTTGGGCAGGCCCGAGGCGATGTGGATGACATCGGGGGCCGCGAAGGCGCCAATGACCTGGCGGACCTGTTCCTTGAGGGCGCCGATGAGCTGCTGGTTGTCGCTCTCGCTGAAGCCGCCGTTCAGCAGCACGTAGCAGTAGATGCCCTGCCCCTTGATGGGGTGTGGATATCCCACCACCGCGGCCTCGGCCACGGCCTCGTGGGCCACCAGGGCGCTCTCCACCTCGGCGGTGCCGAGGCGGTGGCCGCTCACGTTGATCACGTCGTCGATGCGGCCCGTGATCCAGTAGTAGCCGTCCGCATCGCGCCGCGCGCCGTCACCCGTGAAATAGTAGCCGGGGTACTGGGTGAAGTAGGTCTCCCGGAAGCGCTTGTGGTCGCCGAAGACGGTCCGCGCCTGGCCCGGCCAGGGCGCCCCCAGGCAGAGGGCCCCCTCAACGCTGTTACCCTCGATGGGGATTCCCGTGGCGGGGTCCACGATGATGGGCTTCACCCCGAAGAAGGGCAAGGTGGCCGAGCCCGGCTTGGTGGGCGTGACGCCGGGAAGCGGTGTGATGAGGATGCCGCCGGTCTCGGTCTGCCACCAGGTATCCACCACGGTGCAGTTCCCCGCCCCCACCACATCGTGGTACCAGCGCCAGACCTCGGGGTTGATGGGCTCGCCCACGGTGCCCAGCACCCGCAGCGATTTCCGGCTGTACTTGCCGATCCACTCGTCGCCCGCCGCCGCCAGGGCCCGGAGGGCGGTGGGCGCGGTGTAGAAGATGTTCACGCCCAGGTCGTCGATGATCTGCCAATAGCGGCCCGCATCAGGATAGAGCGGCGTGGATTCGAAGATCACGGAGGTCGCGCCGTTGGCCAGGGGCCCGTAGACGATGTAGCTGTGCCCGGTCACCCAGCCGATGTCGGCCGCGCAGAAATAGATGTCGTCCGGGTGGTAGTCGAAGACGTACTTGTGGGTGAACGCCGCGTAGGTGAGATAGCCGCCCGTGGTGTGCAGCAGGCCCTTCGGTTTGCCCGTGCTGCCCGAGGTGTAGAGGATGAAGAGGGGATCCTCCGCGCCCATCCATTCGTTGGTGCAGGTGGAGCGCTGCTTGGCGGTCTCCTCTTCCAGCCACAGGTCCCGGCCCGGCTGCATGGGGACGTCGCCGTCCGTGCGGCGGGCTACCAGGACGCACTCCACCAGGGACATCCCCTCGATGGCCCGGTCCACGGTGCGCTTCAGGGGGACCCGCTTGCCGCCCCGGAGTCCCTCATTGGCGGTCACCACCACCTTGCACTTGGCATCCACGATGCGATCCCGCAGGGACTCCGCCGAGAATCCACCGAAGACCACCGAGTGCACGGCCCCGATGCGGGCACAGGCCAGCATGGTGTAGACCAGCTCGGGAATCATGGTCATGTAGAGGCAGACGCGGTCGCCCTTCTTGACGCCGTTGTGGAGCAGCACGTTGGCCACGCGGGCGACGTGGTGCTTGAGGTCCCTGTAGGTGATGTGGGTGTACTGGCCCGGCTCATCCTGGGCCCAGATGATGGCGGTCTTGTCGCCCAGGGCCGGCAGGTGCCGATCCACGCAGTTGAAGCAGGCGTTGATGCGGCCGCCCGAGTACCAGGAGAAGTCCACCTCTTTGTAGTCGGCATCGAACACCGACTGCCAGGGATGGAACCAGGTCAGCGCCTTGGCCTGCTCACCCCAGAACCATTCCGGGTTGTCCAGCGACAGGCGGTACAGGCGCTGGTATTCCTCCATCGTCTTGATGTGGGCCCGCTCCCGGATGTGGGGCTTCACGGGGAAGAGGTCTTCGGACATGGGTCAGCTCCGTGCCAAGGATGGTTCAGGGTGGAACCGGTTGGGGCGATCGGGGTGCGCAGGCCGGATCCGCCAGGCGGATCCAGAAGAAACGGGAGGGAAGCAAGGGGCTTGGGTGGCGACCATTCTCCGACCCGTGCCGGGCCTTGTCCAGGGGCGGCGCAGGTGGCCCGGGCGGCCATCCCGCTGGAACCAGGAAGATGAGGCCGGGCGATGGGATGCTCCGTTCGCCCGGCCTCCAGCTTGCTCCCGCGGGCCGACCGCGGGAGTCACCTCAGTGTTGATAGGTGCTGATGTCCCGGTCCTTGGTTTCCTTCAGGAAGAGGGTGCCGACCACGAAGGTCATGATCGCCACGATCACCGGGTACCAAAGGCCGTAGTAGATGTTGCCCTTCAGGGCCACGATGGCCGTGGCGAAGAGGGGCAGCATGCCCCCGAACCAGCCGTTCCCGATGTGATAGGGGAGCGACATGGAGGTGTAGCGGATGTTCGTGGGGAACAGCTCCACCAGGAAGGCTGCGATCGGGCCGTACACCATGGTCACGTAGATGAGGAAGACGAACAGGATGAGCAGGGTCATCGGGTAATTGATCTTGGACTTGTCGGCTTCCTTCGGGTAGCCGAGGTCGGCGAGGGCCTGTTTGAGGGCCTTCTCGGAGGCGGCATTCCAGCCCTCCACGCGGGTGCTGGTGATCTGGCCGGTGGTGGGGTTCTTTCCGGTGATGGTGGCCACGACGGGCTTGCCAGCCTCGGGCGCGACCTTCTTGACGTTGAGGCCCTGCTTGGCGAAGAAGTCGTTGACGCGGTCCACCTCGCTGAACTTGGTGTTGGGCATCACGAACAGCACGAAATTCTCATCAGCGGGATTGGCAGCCACCACGATCTCGGTGGTGTTCTGGAAAGTCTCCAGGGCCGGGTTCACGTAGTGGGTCAGGGCCTTGAACATGGGGAAGAAGGTCAGGGCGGCGATGAGGCAGCCGGCCATGATGATCTTCAGGCGACCGATCTTGTCCGACAGCCAGCCGAAGAAGATGAAGAAGGGCGTGCCCAGCAGCAGGGAGGCACCGATCAGCATGTAGGTGGTCTGGTAGTCCACCTTCAGCGTGATCTGCAGGAAGAACAGCGCGTAGAACTGGCCGGTGTACCACACCACGCCCTGCCCCGCGGTGGCGCCCAGGAGGGCCAGCAGGGCGTACTTGTTGTTGGGGTACTTGAGGAAGCTGTCCGTTAAGGGGGCCTTGGAACCCTTGCCCTCGGCCTTCATCTTCTGGAAGACGGGGGACTCATGCAGTTTCAGGCGAATCCAGACGCTCACAGCCAGCAGGAGAATGGAGACCCAGAAGGGGATGCGCCAACCCCAGGTGGCGAAGGCATCCTTCGACAGGCCGAGGCGGCAGGCCAGGATGATGCCGAGGCAGAGGAAGAAGCCCACGGTGGCCGTGGTCTGGATCCAGCTGGTGTTGTAGCCGCGCCGGTTCGGGGCGGAATGCTCCGCCACGTAGGTGGCGGCGCCACCGTACTCTCCGCCCAGGGCCAGGCCCTGCAGGAGGCGCAGGGTCACCATGATGACGGGGGCCCACCAGCCGATGCTGGAGAAGGTCGGCAAAAGGCCCACGCCGAAGGTGGAGAGGCCCATGACCACGATGGTCACCAGGAAGGTGTACTTGCGGCCGATGAGGTCGCCGATGCGGCCGAACACCAGCGCGCCGAAGGGACGGACGAGGAAGCCCGCCGCGTAGGCCGCGAAGGCCGAGAGCAGGGCCGCCGTCTCATTGCCCTTGGGGAAGAAGAGGGCCGCGAAGAAGGGCGCCAGCGTCGCGTAGAGGTAGAAGTCGTACCACTCGAAGACGGTGCCGACCGACGACGCGATGATCACCATGCGTTCGTCTTTGGTGAGCGGGGTTTTTTCTACGACTTGCTCGGTTGCGAGAGCCATACGTGGTGCCTCCAGGAAAAGGGGACGTGAAATGAGAGCTCAAGGAGATGGGCCGGGGCCGACATCCGACGTGTCAGCGATCCGCGGCCCACGGTGGGGATGCGGAGAGGATGGCTTCGCTATGAGAACCGACATGGACTGGCCATGGTTCGGAACGCTTGGTTGGGGTAGGCTGCCCCTAGCTAACGCTTTCCCCGAAGTAAGGTCAAGCGAGTTTCATTGAAAAATTTCAGGATTCTCGCCGCCGGAGGGGTTTCCCAATTCCTGAATACAAATGATCTTTTGATCGCCTTTTTACCTTCGACAGGGTCCCCTCAATCCCACCGTCACGACAGGCATCACTGTTGATGGCATTTTTCCGGTGGGTTCCTGCGATGCTCTCGACGGCCCAGCCCACCTCCAGTCAGCCGACGCCCAAGGCGGGAGTCCGAGGCGGCCCCACCCCGCCTGCCCCTATCATGGTCGTTGACCCGCCTCCCCAGGACGATCGATGCGCATCTCCCTCATGGCCGACATCCACGCCAACCGGCGCGCGCTGGAGGCCTGCCTGGAGCACGCGCAGACGCAGGGTGCGAGCCGCTTCGTATTCCTCGGGGACTATGTCGGCTACGGCCCGGAACCCCAGGAGGTACTCGACCGGATCATGGAGGCCACGGCCCACGGTGCCATTGCTGTAGCCGGGAACCACGACCAGGCGGTCGCCGAGACGCGGGAATCCATGACCTCCGATGCGGAGATCGCCATGGCCTGGACGCGGGGGCAACTGGGTCCCACCGCGCGTGAATTCCTGGCCAGCCTCCCCATGCGTTTCGAAGACGAGACCCGCCTCTATGTCCACGCGAGCCCCCAGACCTACCCGGCCTGGATCTATGTGAACGACGGCCCCTCGGCCAAGCGGGCACTGGAGGCCAGCCGCGCGCAGACCGTGTTCTGCGGGCACACCCACCTCCCCGCCCTCCATGGCATCACCGCCACTGGACAGCTGGTGTCCTTCCAACCCGTGCCCTCGGTGCCCATTCCGCTCCCCCGCCACCGCCGCTGGCTCACGGTGGTGGGTGCCGTGGGCCAGTCGCGCGATGGCGATCCCAGCGCCGCCTACGCCATCCTGGACACGGACCGTTCCGAGATCACCCACTTCCGCGTGCCGTACGATGTGGAAGCCGCCGCCTTGGCCGTCCTCCGGGCTGGCCTCCCCCCCTCCCTGGCGAATCGGCTTCAGAAAGGGCGCTGAACCATGAACCGGCCGCGCATCGAACCCGGGGCCACCCTCGACGGATACCTCATCGGGGAACGGCTTCACCGGGGCGTCATGGCCTCCATCTGGAGCGTGACCCACCCGGACCACGGGGAACCGCTGGTCATGAAGGTGCCGCTGATGTCTGAGGGCATCGATCCAGCGGCCATCGTCGGCTTCGAGATGGAGGAGATGATCCTGCCCAGGCTCTCCGGACCCCATGTTCCGAAGTACCTTGCCCAGGGGGATTTCGGCGTCCAGCCCTACCTGGTCATGGAGCGCATTCCGGGGCCCTCGCTGCTGCCCACGCTGCTGAAGCTGCCCCTGCCCTGGGCCTCCGTCGTCGCCCTCGGCAGGAATATCGCCACCGCCCTGGATGACATCCACCGCCAGCACGTGGTGCACCTGGATGTGAAGCCCTCCAACCTGCTCACCCGCCCCACGGGCGAGATGGTCCTCGTCGACTTCGGACTCTCCCACCACGACGAGCTTCCGGACCTTCTGGGCGAGGAGTTCCGGCTGCCTTACGGCACCGCCCCCTACATGGCCCCCGAGCAGGTGCTGGGCCACCGGAAGGATCCCCGGAGCGACCAGTTCGCCCTGGGCGTCCTGATGTACTTCTTCCTGACCGGCGTGCGGCCCTTCGGGGACCCACAGCGGCTCTCCGGCCTCAAACGGCGGCTCTGGCGGGATCCCGTGCCGCCCCGGCGCCTCTGCCCTGACTGCCCGCCCTGGCTGCAGGAGGTCATCCTCCGCTGCCTCGAGGTGCACCCGGCCTGGCGTTTCCCCACCGCAGGCCATCTCGGACTGGCGCTGCTGCACCCGGATCAGGTCAAGCTGACCGCCCGTTCCGAGAAACTCAGGCAGGATCCCTTCACGACCGTCCTGCGTCGTCGCTTCGCCGACCACCAGTTGGCCCTCCCCAAGGCCAAGACGCCCGCCCGCCACGACGGCGACGCCCCCATCCTGGCCGTGGCCATCGACCTGTCGACGGAGGCAGCCCCCATCGCCGAGAGCCTGCGCACCATGGTCGCCCGCATGCTCCCGGCCCTCCCCGGAGCCCGGGTCGCCTGCCTCAACGTGCTCAAGCAGGGGCGCATCACCCTGGACCAGACCCTGGACGCCCAGGGCCGCAACATCCACCACCAGCGCCTGGTGGAGCTGCGGAGCTGGGCGCTGGCCCTGGACCTGGAAGAGGGCCGCATCTCCTACCACGTGCTGGAATCACCCGATCCCGCTTCGGCGATCCTGCAGTACGCGAACGTGAACCACGTGGATCACCTGGTCATCGGCGCCCGGGCCAGCTCCCTCCGCCGCTCCCTCCTGGGCAGCGTCTCCAGCCAGGTGGCGGCGCAGGCCCCCTGCACCGTGACGGTGGTCCGCTCCCGCCGCCTGGGGAAGGCCGACCTTGTGCCCGTCGAAGAGGACAGCGGCTCCTGGACCGTGGGGTGAACGCAAAATCGCCCCGGCCAACCGGGGCGTTTCAAGAGCGCGCGTGACGGGATACAGCACAGGCCCGGCTGAGCCGGGCCTGTGCGTGGGGGTCCGGGGGAATTCGCGTAAGCGAGGGACCCCGGGATCGAAATTAGGCTTCTTCGGCCTTCGGCTCGGGCATGGTGTAGTCCACGAACTCGATGAGAGCCATGTCGGCCGCGTCGCCGAGGCGGTGGGCCATCTTGAGGATGCGGGTGTAACCACCGGGGCGGCTTTCGAAGCGCTTGCGGAAGTCGGCGCCGAAGAGCTTCTGCACGGCATCCTTGCTTCCGAGGCGGGCCATCGCCAGGCGGCGGTTGGCCACGGTGTCGTTCTTCGCGAGGGTGATGAAGGGCTCCACGTAGCTGCGGAGTTCCTTCGCCTTCACGAGGGTCGTCTCGATGCGCTCGCTCTGGATGAGAGCGGTCGCCAGGTTCTTCATGAGGGCCTTGCGCTGGTTGGTGGTGCGGCCCAGGCGCTTGCCGGAAACGTTGTGACGCATGGGGGCTCCTTACACTTCCTGCTCGAGCCGCATGCCGAGGGAGAGGCCGATACGAGCGAGCTCGTCCTTGATCTCCTGGAGCGACTTTTTGCCGAAGTTCTTGGTTTTCATGAGTTCAGCCTCGGTCCGCTGGACCAGCTCGCCGATGGTGGTGATGTTGGCGTTGCGGAGGCAGTTGTTGGCGCGAACGGAAAGCTCGAGCTCTTCGACGGACTTGCCCAGCCAGGTGTTGGCCGCCTCGCTGCCGAGGGTCGCGGTGCCCATCTCCATCTCTGTGAAGTCCTCGTCCTGGCGCGCGAACACGAGGAAGTGGTCGCGCAAGATGAGGGCCGCGTCGGAGACGGCTTCCTTGGGATTGACGGCCCCGTTGGTCCAGACCTGGAGCGTGAGCTTCTCGTAGTCCGTGCTCTGGCCCACGCGGGCGGGCTCGACGATGTAGTTCACCCGGAGGATGGGGCTGTGGTTGGAGTCCATGGGGATGAAGCCCAGGCCCAGGTTCTCGCTGTGGTTGCGGTCGGCGGTGACGAACCCGCGGCCCAGACAGACCACCATCTCGATCTCCAGCTCGCCTTCCTCCCCCAGGGTGGCGATGTGGATGTTGGGATCCACGACCTCCACGTTCTGGTTGCAGCGGATGGCGGCGGAGGTCACCGTGCCCTCACCCTTGGCGGAAATGGTCACCGTCTGGGGCTCGCTGCTGTGCAGCTTGAAGGGCACTTCCTTGAGGTTCAGGAGGACGTGGGTGATGTCCTCCCAGACGCCGGGAAGGGTGGTGAACTCGTGCATGACGCCCTTGATGCGGACGTTGGTGACGGCGGCGCCCTGGATGCTGCTGAGCAGCACCCGGCGGACACTGTGGCCGACGGTCGTGGCGAAACCACGCTCGAAGGGATAGGCCACGAACTCCCCGTAGGAATCCGTGAGGGACCCGGGGGTCACCTCGGCGAAGCGCGGCCTCTGGAAGTCGCTGAGATTCAGCATCCGTCCCCCTTACTTGGAATACAGTTCAACGATCAGCTGCTCGTTGATGTCGAGGGTGATGTCCTCGCGGGTGGGTGCGGCGAGCACCTGGCCCTTGAAGGCGGAGGCGTCCAGGGTGAGCCACTTGGGAATGCCGCGGCCGGCGGAGGTCTCGACGGAGGACTTCACACCGTCGTTCTCCTTGGCGCGGGCGCCCAGCTCCACGGCCTGGCCAGGCTTGACCTGGTAGGAGGGGATGTCCACGCGCTTGCCATTGATCAGCACGTGGCCGTGCATGACCATCTGGCGGGCGGCGGTGCGGCTGGGGGCGAAGCCCAGGCGGTAGACCACGTTGTCCAGCCGGCACTCGAGGAACCCAAGCAGGTTGTGGCCGGTGACGCCCTTCTTGGCGTCGGCCTTCTCGAAGTAGTGGCGGAACTGCTTCTCGAGCACACCGTAGATGCGCTTCACCTTCTGCTTCTCGCGAAGCTGCAGGGCGTAGCCGGTGGGCTTCTTGATCTTCCCCGCGCCGTGCTGGCCGGGGATCTTGCCCTTGCGGGTCTCGAAGGAGCACTTCTCCTTGAAGCAGCGCTCTCCCTTGAGGTAAAGCTTCATGCCCTCGCGGCGGCAGAGGCGGCAAACGGCGTCTGTGTAACGTGCCATGTCTCTCCTCCTCTCTTAAACCCGGCGCCGCTTGGGCGGCCGGCAGCCGTTGTGGGGGATGGGGGTGACGTCGCGGATGCTGGTCACCTGGATGCCGGCGGCGTTGAGGGCGCGGATGGCGCTCTCACGACCGGCCCCGGGGCCCTTGACGCGAACATCGACCGAACGGACGCCCTGCTCCTTGGCGGCTTCGGCGCAGACGCCGGCGGCCACCTGGGCTGCGAAGGGCGTGCCCTTGCGGGTGCCGCGGAAGTTCTGGTTGCCGCTGGAAGCCCAGCAGAGCATGTTCCCCATCGGATCAGAGATGGAGATGATCGTGTTGTTGAAGGACGCCTGGACGTGAGCCACGCCATGGGGGACGTTCTTCTTTTCCTTCTTCTTGACCACCTTCTTACCGGCGGTCCGGGTCTGGGTCTTGGCCATGTGCTCCTCGCCTTACTTCTTCTTGCCGGCTACGGTGCGTCGCTTGCCCTTGCGGGTGCGGGCGTTGGTGTGCGTGCGCTGGCCGCGGACGGGGAGGCCCTTCCGGTGGCGCAGGCCGCGGTAGCAGCCGATGTCCATGAGCCGCTTGATGTCGAGCGCGATGTTCTTGCGGAGATCGCCTTCGACGGTCTCCTCGGCGGTGATGACGCGGCGGATGCGGCCGACCTCGTCCTCGGTCAGATCGCGCACCTTGGTGCCGAAATCGACCTTGGCGCGGGTCAGGATGCTGTGCGCCTTGGCGCGACCGATGCCGAAAATGTAGGTGAGCGCGATTTCGATGCGCTTGCCGATGGGCAGATCAATACCTGAGATGCGTGCCATCGTGTCTCCTTAACCCTGACGCTGCTTGTGCTTGGGGTTCTTCTTGCAGATGACCCGGTTGATGCCTTCGCGCCGGACCACTTTGCAGTGCTCGCACAGCTTCTTGATGGAGGGCCGAACTTTCATGGTGTCCTCTCGTTTCGTTTACTTGAATCGGTAGATGATGCGGCCGCGGGTGAGGTCGTAAGGGGTTACCTCCACGAGGACCCGGTCACCGGGAAGGATGCGGATGAAGTTCTTGCGCATCTTTCCGCTGATGTGCGCCAGCACCTGGTGCTTGTTCTCCAGTTCGACCCGGAAGACTGCGTTGGGCAAGGCCTCGACCACTGTGGCTTCCAGCTCAATGGCTTCTTCTTTGCTCAAGCTTGTTCTCCGAAGACGTGACGCAGCGATTCAAACACCAGCTCCGGTGGGCGATTGCCATCCACGCTCCGGAAATTCGGCCGATGCTTGTAGAAGCCCAGAAGGGGCTGGAAGGTCGAGTTGAACTCGCCCATCCGGCTCTGGAAGGCTTCGGAGGTGTCGTCGGAGCGGTGCTTCAGGGGACTTCCGCACACGTCGCAGACACCGGCCTGCTTGGGAGGCTTGGACTCCAGGTGGTAGATGGCACCGCAGGCATTGCTGCTGCAGACGCGCCGGCCCACCACGCGGGCCTCCAGCACCTCCTGGGGGACATCGACCAGAACCACGTGCCCGACCTTCATGCCCTTGGAGGAGAGGAAGTCTTCCAGAGCTTGAGCTTGCTGAAGGGTGCGTGGGTAGCCGTCAAACAGCACGTCAGAGGTCTCGTCCAGCAGCCGCGCAAAGACAAGGCCATTGACGGTGTCGTCGTCCACCAGTTTTCCCTCGGCCATGATGGCTTTCGCCCTCAGACCGATCTCCGTCCCTTTCGAGACGGCATCTCTCAGAATGTCACCGGTTGACAGGTGAGTCAAAGAGAATGTTTCCACCAGGCGTTTGGCCTGGGTGCCCTTTCCGGAGCCCGGGGCCCCGAGGAGGATGTGGGCCGTCAAGGTCACGCCGCCCCCCCGCGGGTGGAGCGGCCGCGGATGCGGCCCTTCTCCAGAAACCCGTCGTAGCGGCGCATGACCAGCAGGCTCTCCAGCTGGGCGGCGCTGTCCATGGCCACGCCCACCACGATCAGCAGGCTGGTGCCGCCGAAGTAGAAGTTGAGGCCCTGGATGTTGTTGGTGATGAGCAGGGGCACCAGGGAGACCAGGGCGAGGTAGATGGCGCCCACAAAGGTCAGCTTGGACAGGATGCCGTCCATGAAGATGCTGGTTTCCTTCCCGGGGCGGATGCCCGGGATGTAGCCCCCGGACCGCTTCATGTTCTCGGCGGTCTCATCGGGATTGAAGACGATGCTGGTGTAGAAGAAGGCGAAGAAGATCACCACGCCCACGAAGACTGGGGTGTAGACCCAGAAGTGCGTCTGGGGGCTCACGTAGGCAGCTGCCTTGGCCAGCCACTCCCAGCGGGTGAACTGGGCGATGGTGGCCGGGAAGAAGATCACGGAGCTGGCGAAGATGACGGGCATCACGCCGGCGGTGTTCACCTTGAGGGGCATGTACGAGCTGCGCTGACTGGACATGCCGGCGGAATCAGCCCGCCGGGCGTAGTGGATGGGGATGCGCCGGTAGGCGTTCTCCACCAGGACCACGGCCAGGAGCACCACGATCATTGCCGAGATGAGCAGGATGAAAATGCCCGGGGGCGGGACGTTCGCCGCGCCCTTCAGGGATTGGGTGATCATCATGGTCAGGGTGGCCAGGGCCTGGGGCAGGCCAGCCACGATGCCGGCGAAGATCAGCAGGCTGATGCCGTTGCCGATGCCCCGTTCGGTGATCTGCTCGCCGATCCACATGACGAACATGGTGCCCACTGCCAGGGTGAAGGCCGCCAGGAACCGGAAGGCCGTCGGGGAGATGCTGCCGGTGACAACCTCCAGCCCGGGAGCGTTCTGGCTCTGGGCCAGGGAGGCGATGCCCAGGCCCTGGACGAAGGCCAGGCCCACGGTCAGGTAGCGGGTCCACTGGTTGATCTTCGCGCGACCGGCCTCGCCTTCCTTCTTCTGGAGGTTCTCCAGGTAGGGAACGACGGCACCCATCAGCTGCAGAACGATGCTGGCGGTGATGTAGGGGGCGATGCCCAGGGCGAAGACGGAGAACTTCTTGAAGGCACCGCCCGAGAAGAGGTCGATGACGTCAAAGAGGCCGCCGCCACCGCGGCGAAGCGCTGCCGCCAGGTTCTCGGCATTCACCCCGGGCACGCTGACGTGCACGCCCAGCCGGTAGATGGCCAGGAGGAGCAGGGTGAAGAGGAGCCGCTTGCGCAGCTCCGGAATGGCGAAGAGGTTCCTGAGGCGGTTCATGGGCCGTTACTCGGCCGACTTCGCGGCGGGCTCCTGGATGGTGCCGCCCTTGGCCAGGATGGCTTCCCGGGCGCCCTTGGTGATGCGATCGGCGACGACATTCACCTTGGCGGTGAGCTCGCCGCTGGCCAGCACCACGATCTTTTCCACGCGGGAGTTGACGAGCTTCTTCTCGCGCAGGGCCTCGAGGGTCACCGACTCGCCATCCTTGAAGTGGATGGAGATGAGGCTGAGGGTGATCTCCTTGGTCTCGGGAGCGAAGATGTTGGTGAAGCCGCGCTTGGGCAGACGGCGGACCAGGGGCATCTGGCCGCCCTCGAAGCCACGCTTGCTGCGATAGCCAGAGCGGGACTTCTGGCCCTTCTCGCCGCGACCGGAGGTCTTGCCCAGGCCGGAGCCCTTGCCGCGGCCGAGCCGCTTGCGGGTCTTGGTGGCGCCCTCAGCGGGGCGGAGTTCGTTGAGCTTCATGATCTACCCCTTCACCTTGACGTCGATGAGATGGGGAACGAGCTTGACCATCCCGTGGACGTTGGGGGTGTATTCGCATTCGCGGGTATCGCCGGGACGCTTCAGGCAGAGGGTCTGCATGAAGGCGCGGTGCTTGGGAGTGGTGCAGATGATGGAGCGCTTGAGGGTCAGCACCACCTGCTTGCCGATGAACTGCGACATGTTAAACCTCCGCCTGATCCAGGCCCCGATTGGTCAGGACCGTGTAGGGATCCATGAGTTCCCGCAGCCCTTCGAACGTGGCGCGAACCACGTTGTGGGGGTTGGAGGAGCCCAGGCTCTTCGTCATCACGTTGTGGATGCCGGCGGCCTCCATGATCGCGCGGACCGCGGCGCCGGCGATGATGCCGGTGCCCTCGGGGGCGGGCTTCAGCAGCACGCTGCCGGAGCCGAAGACGCCCGTCACCGGGTGCGGCAGGCTGCCGTTCGGGGTGAGGGGGACGCGGATCATGTTGCGCTTGGCGCTCTCGATGCCCTTCTTGATGGCGGAGGGCACTTCGAGGGCCTTGCCGAGACCGAAGCCGACCTTGCCATTGCCGTCACCCACCACCACCAGCGCGGAGAAGGAGAAGTTCTTGCCCCCCTTCACCACCTTGGTGACGCGGCCGACGTAGATGACCTGGTCCTTGAATTCCCCGGCTTCGGGATTGCGGGATTCCTTGTTGTCTTTGAGCTCTGCAGTCGCCATCGCCATCCCCTAGAACTGGAGCCCGGCTTCGCGGGCGCTGTCGGCCAGCGCCTTGACGCGGCCGTGGTAAACGTAGCCGTTCCGGTCGAACACCACGGCTGTGATGCCCTTCTCCTTCAGGCGGGCGGCGATGCTGGCACCGACGGCCTTGGCGGCCTCGATGTTCGCGCCGTTCTTCAGTGAAGCGCGGAGGTCCTTCTCCAGGCTGCTGGCGGACGCCAGGGTGATGCCCTGGGTGTCGTCCACGGCCTGCACGTAGATGCGCTTCAGGCTCTTGTAGATGGTGAGGCGGGGCCGCTCGGGCGTGCCGCTCACGCGGCCGCGGATGCGGGCCTTGACTTTGTCTCGTCGGATCTGGATGTCGTTCGCCATGGGTTCCCCTTACTTCCCGGTCTTGCCGGCCTTGCGGCGGATGACTTCGCCGGTGTACTTGACGCCCTTGCCCTTGTAAGGCTCGGGCTTGCGGAACTTCCGGATGTCGGCGGCGACCTGGCCCACCAGCTGCCGGTCGATGCCGGTCACGACGATGTGGGTGGTCTTCTCGACGGCCATCTCGATGCCGGCGGGAGCCTCATAGTTGATGGGGTGGCTGTAGCCGAGCTCGAGCTTGAGCTTCGAGCCCTCCATGGCGGCCTTGTAGCCGACGCCGACGATGTCGAGTTCCTTCTTCCAGCCTTCGGTCACGCCGGTGACGGCGTTGCCCAGCAGGGCACGGGTCAGGCCGTGGTAGGCCCGGTTCTGGGGCTCGTCGTTGACGCGGGAGAGAACAACGGAGTCGGCCTGGATGTCGAGCGTGATCCCGGCAGGGATCGGGCAGCTGAGCTTGCCCTTGGCGCCCTCGACAACGGCCTCGGACCCGGCGACTGTGACCTTCACGCCCTTGGGCAGCGTCACGGGCTTCTTTCCGATTCGAGACATGGGTGATTCCTTAGATGAGGGCGGAAGACCCGCCCATTTCAGGATGGGTTACCAGACGTGGGCGAGGATTTCGCCGCCGACGTTCTGCTTCTTGGCGTCCTTGCCCGTCAGGAGACCCTTCGGGGTGGACAGGATGGCGATGCCGAGGCCCCCGTGGACATCCGCGATGTCCTGGGCGCCGGTGTAGATGCGCAGGCCGGGACGGGACACGCGGCGCAGGCCGTGGATCACGTTCTCCTTGTCCTTCACATACTTCAGGTTGACGATGAGGTACTCGCGGCCCTCATGCTCGACCTGCTTGAAGGAGTGGATGTAGCCCTCCTGCTTCAGGATGCCGCAGAGCCCGGCCTTGATCTTGGAGGCGGGCACGACCACGGCATCGTGACCGGCCATGATGCCGTTGCGGATGCGGGTGAGGTAATCAGCGATGGGATCGGTATTCATGGGTCCCCTCTCCTACCAGCTGCTCTTCTGGACGCCCGGGAGCTCGCCGTTGAGGGCGAACTTGCGGAAGCACAGACGGCAAAGTTCAAACTTGCGCATGTAGCCCCGGGGCCGGCCGCAGCACTTGCAACGATTGCGATGCTGGGTCGAGAACTTCGGCTTGCGCGAATCCTTGACGATCTTGGAAATCTTGGCCATCGGTATGATCTCCTTGGCTATTTGCGGAAGGGCATACCGAGGTGGGCCAGCAGGGCCCGCGCTTCGGCGTCGTTGGCGGCGGTGGTCACGAACGTGATGTTCATGCCCTTCATCTTGTCCACCTTGGAGTAGTCGATCTCCTGGAAGATCAGCTGATCCTTGAGACCCAGGGTGTAGTTGCCGCGGCCATCGAAGGACTTGGTGGGCACGCCGCGGAAGTCGCGGACGCGGGGCAGGGACAGGGTCACGAGGCGGTCGAAGAACTCCCACATGCGGGGACCGCGCAGGGTCACCATGCAGGCGATGGGCATGCCGGCGCGCAGCTTGAACTGGGCGACGCTCTTCTTGGCCTTGCGGACCACGGCCTTCTGGCCTGCGATGGCGGTGAGCTCGTCAACAGCCACATCCAGAACCTTGATGTTCTGGATGGCGTCGCCAACGCCCATGTTGATGACGATCTTCTGCAGGCGGGGCACCTGCATGGCAGAGGAGAAGGCGAACTCCTCCTTGAGCTTCGACACCACCTCCTGGTGGTAGCGAGCCTTGACGCGGGGCTCCGCGTGGCCTTGCGTGGCAGTCATGGATTCCTCCATTTCCGAGGGGCGGCTATGCCCCAGGGGTTCGGGAGAGCGGGGGGGGCTTGGGACGGCGGTCCGGCCCGTTTCCCCCCAACCTCGGTTGTCATGGCGCCGGTTGGCGCCGGAATCTCCGCCCCGCGCACGGGGCAGAACGAAAATCTTCACACAGGAACGGCAAAGATGGAAGTGGTAAAGCCCGAAGCGGCTTGGCCGCCGAGGGGTGTGGGGGTCTGGGGGGATGCGCGCCGCCCGGAACCCCCAGAGAACATCAACCGCGCTTGCGGGTGCCCTTGCCGGTCTTGGCATCCAGGAGCATCACGTTGGAGGCGTGGATGGACGCTTCCTTCTCGACGATCCCGCCGCCTTCCCCGGTCTGGGGATTGGCCTTGGTGGCCTTCTTGATGATGTTGAGGCCGGCGACGACGACACGGTTGGTGGCGGGGCTGACCTTGGCGACGGTGCCCGTCTTGCCCTTTTCCTTGCCGGCGATGACGACGACCTGATCGCCCTTCTTGAGCTTCATCTTGGTGGTGGTGGCTTCCATTACAGCACCTCAGGGGCGAGGGAGACGATCTTCATGTACTTCCGCTCGCGCAGTTCGCGGGCCACGGGGCCGAAGACGCGGGTGCCGACGGGCTCGCCATCCTTCTTGATGATGACGGCGGCGTTCTCATCGAAGCGGATGTAGGAGCCGTCCTTGCGGCGGTAGGCCTTGCGCTGGCGGACGATCACGGCCTGGACGACGGCCTTCTTCTTGACGGTGCCGCCGGGGATCGCTTCCTTGACGGAGGCGGTGATCACGTCGCCAAGCTGGGCGATCTTGCCCACACCGCCGCCCAGGGGCAGGATGCAGCAGATCTTCTTGGCGCCGGAGTTGTCGGCGACGGTGAGCATGGTTCCCATCTGGATCATTGGAGCTCCTTACTCGCCGGCCTTCTGGACGATCTCGAGGACGGCCCAGCGCTTGCGCTTGGAAAGGGGGCGGGTCTCCACGATCTTGACCACGTCGCCGATGCTGCAGGCGTTGGTCTCGTCGTGGGCCATGAACTTGGCGGTCTGCTTCACGGTGCGGTGGTAGAGCGGGTGCTGGAACTTGCGCTCCACCTTCACCACCACGGTCTTGTCGGCCTTGTTGGAGACCACCACGCCGTTACGGGTCATCTTGTTTTCGAGGCTCATGGGATCTCCTAGGCCAGCTTGGTAGCCAGGGCGGTTTTGACACGGGCGAGCTCACGGCGAGTCTTGCGGATCTCGGCGGTGTTCTCGACCTGGCCCACGGCGTGCTGGAAGCGGAGGGTGAAGCGCTTGGCGGCCAGCTCGGCCTCCAGCTGCGCGAGTTCCTCGACGCTCTTGCCGGTCAAATCGGAAAAGGGGTTCTTCTTGGTCATGGCTCTCACTCCTCCGGCGGCGTGCGGGTGACGAACTCGGACGCCACGGACAGCTTCATCTGGGCCAGGCGCAGGGCCTCACGCGCGATCTCCTCGGTGACGCCTTCCATCTCAAAGAGGATGCGTCCCGGGCGGATCACGGCCACCCAGCCGTCCGGAGCCCCCTTGCCGGAGCCCATGCGGGTTTCCGCGGGCTTCGAGGTGGTGGGACGATCGGGGAAGATGCGGATCCAGATCTTGCCGCCGCGCTTGATGTGGCGGGTCATGGCGATACGGGCGGCTTCGATCTCACGGTTGGTGAGCCAGCAGTGTTCCATCGCCTTGAGGCCGAAATCGCCGAAGGCGAGATCGTTGCCGCGGGTGGCGATGCCGCGGGTGCGGCCCTTCTGGGTTTTGCGGTTCTTGACCTTCTTGGGCATCAACATGGAGTCACCTCAACGCTTCACGGTCTCGGCGATCTGGTCGCCCAGATTCACCCAAACCTTGATGCCGATGATCCCGTAGGTCGTGCGGGCCTCGGCGAAACCGTAGTCAACGCCCGCGCGGATGGTCTGCAGGGGCATCTGGCCGGAGAGGTAGTCCTCGGTCCGGGCGATCTCGGCGCCGTTCAGGCGGCCGGAGACCTTGATCTTGAAACCCTTGGCACCGAAGCGGATCGCGGCTTCCTCCGCCTTGCGCATGGCGCGGCGGAAGGCGATGCGGCGCTCGAGCTGCTGAGCCACGCCCTCGGCCACGAGCTGGGCATCGACCTCAGGCTTCTTGATCTCCTGGATGTCGACGGACACGGGGCGGTTCAGGCGCTTCTGGAGATCCTCGCGGAGCTTGTCGATCTCGGCGCCCTTGCGGCCGATGACGATGCCGGGCCGCGCGGTGTAGATGCGCACGGTGACCTTGTCGGCGGCGCGCTCGATGTCGATCTTCGAGATCATCGCGTTGAGGCTGTGCAGCTGCTTCTTCAGTTCGCGGCGGAGCTTGATGTCCTCGTGGAGCAGCATGGCGTAGTCGCGCTTGGAGAACCACTTGCTGTGCCAGTTCTTCTGGTAGATGAGACGGAACCCGTACGGGTGGACCTTCTGACCCATGACTACTCCTCCCCGGCCGCGGACGCGAGCTGGATGGTGATGTGGCAGGTGCGCTTCTGGACCCGGTAGGCGCGGCCCATGGGCGCAGGGCGGACGCGCTTCATGCGGAAGCCTTCGTCCACGAACGCGGCCTTCACGAGCAGCTGGTCCGGATTGACGGAGGGATTCTTGTCGATGGCGTTGGCCACGGCGGAATCGAGGAGCTTGCGGATGGGGGCGGCGGCGTACTTCTTGGCCTGGGCGAGCACCCACTGGGCCTCGCCGACGTGCTTGCCCCGGATCAGGTCCACCACGAGGCGGGCCTTCTGGGCCGAGCCGCGCAGGTGGCGAACGGTGGCGCTGGAAACGATATCAGCCATCGCTACTTCCCCTTCGCCTTGGTGTCGGCCTTGCCAGCGTGACCCTTGAAGGTGCGGGTCAGGGCGAATTCGCCCAGCTTGTGGCCGATCATGTTCTCGGTGACATACACAGGAATGAACTTGTTGCCGTTGTGGACGGCGAGGGTCAGTCCGATCATCTGCGGGACGACCGTGGACCGGCGCGACCAGGTCTTGATCACGCGCTTGTCGTTGGCGGCCGAGGCGACTTCCACCTTCTTCTGGAGGTGGGCGTCAATGAACGGGCCTTTTTTCAGGGATCGTGCCATTGTCGTGTCTCCTAGTTGATCCGCTTGACGATGAACTTGTCCGTGCGACGGTTGCCACGGGTCTTGTATCCGCGAGTCGGCTGGCCCCAGGGCGTCACGGGGTGACGGCCACCGGAGGTGCGGCCTTCGCCGCCACCGTGCGGGTGGTCGACGGGGTTCATGACCACGCCACGGACGGTCGGGCGGATGCCCTTCCAGCGGGTGCGGCCGGCCTTGCCGATCTGGATGTTCTCGTGCTGCAGGTTGCCGACGGTGCCGATGGTCGCGTAGCAGTCCAGGTGGATCTTGCGGATCTCGCCGGAGGGCATGCGGAGCTGGGCGTAGTCGTCTTCCTTGGCCACGAGCTGGGCGAAGGTGCCGGCGGCGCGGGCGATCTGGCCACCCTTGCCGGGCTTCATCTCGATGTTGTGGAGCGTGTTGCCCACGGGGATGTTGCGCAGGGGGAGCGCGTTGCCCACCAGGATGTCGGCGTTCTTTCCGGCCACCACGGTGCGGCCCACTTCCAGGCCATCGGGGGCCAGGATGTAGCGCTTCTCGCCGTCGGCATAGACCAGGAGGGCGATGCGGGCGGTGCGGTTGGGGTCGTACTCGATGGTGGCGACCTTGGCGGGGACTTCGAGCTTGTTGCGCTTGAAGTCGATGATGCGGTACTGGCGCTTGTGGCCACCGCCGATGTGGCGGGTGGTGATCCGGCCGGTGTTGGAGCGGCCTCCAGTGCGGTTCTTCTTGGCAATCAGGGAACGCTCAGGCGTATCCGTCGTGATTTCCTCGAAGCCGAACTTGGACATGCCGCGCTGACCGGGGGTCGTGGGCTTGAGCTGCTTGATGCTCATGGTTGTCCTCTTGCCTCAGGGTTGAAAGGGGCGGGCGATAGTGGGCAAAGCTTGTCCGTCCGCCGGTGAGTTCGCCTATTCGGACGCGGGCGCGCCCTCGGCGAGTTCGACATAGGCCTTCTTGCGGGGGCTGGACGTCCCCACGAAACGGCCCAGGCGCTTGGTCCGGCTGGGGATCCGCACGGTGCGGATGGCCTTCACCTTGGACTGGAGCAGGAGCTCCACAGCTTCCTTGATCTGGTGCTTGGTGGCCCAGGTGGCCACCTCGAACACCTGGATGTTCTTCTCGCGCAGGATCTGGCCCTTCTCCGTGAGGAGGGGCTTGCGGATCACGTCAAAGATCTTGGTCATGGCTTCACAACCTCCTGGAGGGCCAGGACGGCTTCCTTGGAGAAGATCACCTGGTCGTACTTGAGGAGCTCGTAGACGTTGACGCCCAGGCTCTCGACGGTCTGCAGCTTCGGGTTGTTGCCGGCGGCCTGGGCCACCTTCTCGCTGGTCTCGGTTCCCACCAGAAGGGCGGAGCCGGTGACACCGAGCTTCCCGAGGGTCTGGATCAGGGCCTTGGTCTTGTGGGACGCGACCTCCCAGTTCTCGACCACCACCAGCTGGCCGCTGGCCATCTTGGCGGAGAGAGCGTTGCGGAGGGCGGCGCGGCGGGCCTTCTTGGGGAAGGCGTAGTCATAGGATCGGGGGTGCGGTCCGTGGACCGTGCCACCGCCCTTCCACAGCGGGCTGCGGATGGAGCCCACACGGGCGCGGCCGGTGCCCTTCTGCTTCCAGAGCTTGCGACCGGCGCCGCTGACTTCCCACTTGTCCTTGGTCTTGGCGGTGCCGGAGCGGCGCCGGGCCAGGAAGTGGCGGACGGCCTCCCAGATCAGGTGCTGGTTGACGTCCTCGAGCTTGAAGACCTCGGACAGCAGGTCGACGGTGCCAGCGGGCTTGTTCTCGAGGTTGACGACGGGGTGCTGGAACGCTGCCATCTTAGGCCTCCTGCTTGATGACGATGTACCCACCCTTGGGGCCGGGGACGGCGCCCTTGATGAGCAGCAGGTTGTTCTCGACGTCCACCTTGGCGATCTCCAGGTTGCGCACCGTCACCTGGGCATCGCCCATGTGGCCGGCCATGCGCATGCCGGGGAACACGCGGCTGGGGTAGCTGGACCCGCCGATGGAGCCGGGGGCGCGGTGGAACATGGAGCCGTGGGTCGCGCGGCCGCCGGCGAAGTGGTGCCGCTTGATGACGCCGGCGAAGCCCTTGCCCTTGCTGATGCCGGTGACGTTCACCTTGGTCTTCGCCTCGAAGGCCGAAGCCAGGACGCTGTCGCCGGGCTTGGCGGCGTCGGAGGCATCCACCTTGATCTCGCGCAGCACGCGGACCGGAGCGACGCCCTGCTTCTCGCAGTGGCCCTTCTCGGCCTTGGAGGCGCGCTTGCCGCCGGTGGGATCCACGAAGCCGATCTGCACGGCCTCATAGCCGTCTTTGGCGGAGGTCTTCCGCTGCACGACGACGCAGGGGCCGGCCTGGATGACGGTCACGGGGACGATCTGGCCCTGCTCATTGAAGATCTGGGTCATCCCCAGCTTCTTGCCGATGATTCCTTTGGACATGTGTTCTCCCCTCCCTTACCGGTTGCCCTGACGGCTGAAGACCTTGATCTCCACGTCGACGCCAGCAGGCAGGTCGAGACGCATGAGCGTGTCCACGGTGTTCTGAGTCGGATTCAGGATGTCGAGCAGCCGCTTGTGCGTGCGGATCTCGAACTGGTCCCGGCTCTTCTTGTCCACGTGGGGGGAACGGTTCACGGTGTACTTGTTCGTCCGGGTGGGGAGGGGAATCGGTCCCGCCACCGAGGCGCCCGTGCGCTTGGCGGTGTCCACGATCTCGCGGGTGCTCTGGTCGAGCAGACGGTGGTCGAAGGCACGCAAACGGATGCGGATGTTGTCTTTCATGCTCACTCCATTGGGACGCTGAACGTCCATAGACGTGGGGCGCTGACCGCCCATGTAAATCCGTCCCAACGACAGGGACAGGGCTGATCAGCATAACAAAAGCCGCTGGAAATACAACGGCTATTTGAGAGAACGCACGACCCCCCGGAGGGGGAAGCGGTGGATCAGGAGGCCCGGCAGCCCGAAGGCTCGAAGGATGACCTCACCCCGAAAGGGGCTCGAACAGCAGGTAAAGCGAGTTATTACTGGTAATGCTTGAATGCCTGACTGCGAGGACCGGCTTCGCCGGGCCGAGCAGTGGGGGTGCGGGGGTGTGCGCGCAGCGCGGAACCCCCGCTACGCTACTTGGCGCCCTTGACCTTGGCCACGATCTCTTCGGCCACGTTGCGGGGGGCTTCCTCGTAGTGCGAGAACTGCATGGTGTAGTTGCCGCGGCCCTGGGTCATGCCGCGCAGGGTGGTGGAGTAGGCGAACATCTCGGCCAGGGGCACCTTGGCGGTGACCACCTTGGAGCCGGCGCGCTCCTCCATGTTCTCGATTCGACCACGGCGGCTGTTCAGGTTGCCGATGACATCGCCCATGTAGTCCTCGGGGACCACGACCTCGACGGCCATGATCGGCTCGAGGATCACGGGGGAGGCCTTCTCGCAGCCGGCCTTGAAGCCCATGGAGCCGGCGATCTTGAACGCCATTTCGTTGGAGTCCACGTCGTGGTAGCTGCCGTCGAAGATGGTGACCTTGATGTCCACGCAGGGATAGCCCGCCAGGACGCCGGACTGCATGGCTTCCTGGATGCCCTGGTCCGTGGGCTTGATGTATTCCTTGGGCACCACGCCGCCCTTGATGTCGTTGATGAACTCGTAGCCCTTGCCGGCCTCGTTGGGCTCGATGATGAGCTTGACGTGGCCGTACTGGCCGCGGCCGCCCGACTGGCGCACGAACTTGCCCTCGGCTTCCACGCGCTTCCGGATGGTCTCGCGGTAGGCCACCATGGGCTTGCCCACGTTGGCCTCGACCTTGAACTCGCGCATCATGCGGTCGACGATGATCTCGAGGTGCAGCTCACCCATGCCGGCGATGATCGTCTGGTTGGTCTCGGGATCGGTCTTGACCTTGAAGGTGGGATCTTCCTGGGCCAGGCGGCTCAGGGCCACGCCCATCTTCTCCTGGTCGGCCTTGGTCTTGGGCTCGATGGCCACCTGGATCACGGGATCGGGGAAGTCCATGGACTCGAGGATCACGGGGTGGTTCTCGTCGCAGATGGTCTGTCCGGTGAGCACGTCCTTCAGGCCCACGGCGGCGCCGATGTCGCCCGTGCGGACCTCTTCGATGTCCTCACGCTTGTTGGCGTGCATCTGGAGGAGACGGCCGATGCGCTCGCGGCGGCCCTTGGCGGGATTGTAGACGCCGGAGCCGGCGGCCAGCACGCCGGAGTAGACGCGGAGGAAGGCGAGGGAGCCCACGAAGGGATCGGCCATGATCTTGAAGATCAGGGCACTGAAGGGCTCGTTGTCGTCGGCCTTGCGGGCGACCTCGTTGCCATCGGCGTCGACGCCGGTGATGGCCGCGATGTCGAGGGGCGAGGGCATGTAGCTCACGACCGCGTCGAGCATGGGCTGCACGCCCTTGTTCTTGAAGGCGGAGCCGCACATCATCGGCGTGAAGAGCAGCTTGATGCAGCCGGAGCGGATGCCCGAGCGGATTTCGTCCTCGGTCAGCTCTTCGCCGCCCAGGTACTTGTCCATGAGGGCGTCCTCGGACTCGGCCACCATCTCGATCATCTTCTCGCGCCACTCCTTGGCGGTATCCACCAGCTCCGCGGGGATGTCGCCGTAGATGACCTTGAAGCCCTTGTCGCCTTCATCGAAGGTGAGGGCCTTCATGAGCACGAGGTCCACGACGCCCTTGAAGTTGTCCTCGGCGCCGATGGGGATCTGGATCGGCATGGGGCGGGCCTTCAGGCGGGACCTCATCATCTCGACCACGCGGAAGAAGTCCGCGCCGGGGCGGTCCATCTTGTTCACGAAGGCCATGCGGGGCACGCCGTGCTTGTCGGCCTGGCGCCACACGGTCTCGGACTGGGGCTCGACGCCGCCCACCGCGCAGAACACGGCGCAGGCGCCGTCCAGCACGCGCAGGGAGCGCTCCACCTCGGCCGTGAAGTCCACGTGGCCGGGGGTGTCGATGATGTTGATGCGGTGCTCCACGCCTTTCAGCTTGCCGGTCTGGGGCGTCCAGGCGGCCGTGATGGCGGCGGAGGTGATGGTGATGCCCCGCTCCTGCTCCTGCACCATCCAGTCGGTGGTCGCCGCACCCTCATGCACCTCGCCGATCTTGTGGATCTTGCCGGTGTAGTAGAGGATGCGCTCCGTCGTGGTGGTCTTGCCGGCGTCGATGTGCGCCATGATGCCGATGTTCCGGTAGCGCTCGAGGGGGGTGTGGCGGGCCACGGCGGCCTCCTGAATGGGGATTCGATGCGGAGAGAGTCGAGGGGGTCGGTCTTCAAGAAAGGGGCCGCCGCGGAGCGGCGGCCCTCTTCTCGGGACGGGCTGCTACCAGCGGAAGTGGGCGAAGGCCTTGTTGGCCTCGGCCATCTTGTGGACGTCGTCCTTCTTCTTGATGGAGGCGCCGCGGAAGTTCATGGCGTCGAGGATCTCGCCGGCCAGCTTGTCGCGCATGGTGCGCTCGCCGCGGGAGGCGGAGTAGGTCTTCAACCAGCGCATGGCCAGGGACTGGCGGCGGTTCTGGGGAACCTCCACGGGCACCTGGTAGGTGGCGCCGCCCACGCGGCGGGACTTCACCTCCACCGAGGGCTTGATGTTGTTCAGGGCCTTCTGGAAGGCCTCCAGCGCCTCTTCGCCCGACTTCTTGGCGACGATCTCCAGCGCTCCGTAGAGGATGCGCTCGGCGGTGGCCTTCTTGCCGCGCTCCATGAGGATGTTCACGAACTTGGAGACGACGAGGCTGTTGTAGACGGGATCCGGGAGGATCTCACGCTTGGCGGGTGCATTGCGACGAGCCATGGTCTACCTCCCTACTTCTTCTTGGCCGGCGCGGCGCCAGCCTTGGGGCGCTTGGCGCCGTACTTGGAACGGGACTGGTTGCGGCCAGCGACGCCGGTGGCGTCCAGGGTGCCGCGCACCACGTGGTAGCGCACGCCCGGCAGGTCCTTCACACGGCCGCCGCGGATGAGCACGATGCTGTGCTCCTGCAGGTTGTGGCCGACGCCCGGGATGTAGGTCGTGCACTCGATGCCGTTGGTGAGGCGCACACGGGCCACCTTGCGAAGCGCGGAGTTCGGCTTCTTGGGGGTGGTGGTGAACACGCGGGTGCACACGCCGCGCTTCTGCGGGCAGGCGTCGAGCGCGGGGCTCTTGGTCTTGTTGATGAATGTCTTCCGCCCGAAGCGGATCAGCTGATTGATGGTAGGCACACCATCCTCCTAGGAAGGCGCCGGTGGATCCGGGCCTGGGCCCGAGAGGTTCGCCGGAAGCAAAAGACGCCGGAGAACGTCGGACAGATGAAATCCTGCGCCGACCCACAGGGCCGGAACCATCTAGGCTATCGGAATGGCCCCGAAAGTCAACGCATCAAGTGTGAATGGGGCGTACATCACCCGGCCAGGGGACAGCCGCAGCCCCCCGCCGCGCACCCGTGGCCGGACTTGGGAGCCTCGGCCTGGGCGGCAGGAGCGGCGGGCTCCGGCGCGGCGCCCTTGTACCAGCCGGTCCCGGTCAGTGCGAAGGCGGCCACGGACACCTGACGCTTCATGCCGTCCCCGGCCCCGCAGCGGGGGCAGCCGTGGGACATCGGCGCCGACAGGGCCTCCAGCTTCTCTTCGGCCTGGCCACAAGCATCACAGCGGTATTCGTAGAGGGGCATGGCAGACTTCTCCTGGGAATCGTCCCCGAACCGATGATTTTATCCAGGTACTGAGATGCCGTCACCGACCCGTTTCTTCCAGAGCCCTGAGGCCTTCCTCGCGGCCGTCCCCCGCCCGGGAATCCTCTGCTTCACCAACGGCTGCTTCGATCTGATCCACCCTGGTCACGTGCAGTACCTGGCGGACGCCCGCGCCCTGGGGGACTTCCTGGTGGTGGGGCTCAACAGCGACGCCTCCGTGGCCCGGCTGAAGGGAGTCGGCCGCCCCCTGCAGGACGAGGCCGCCCGGGCCGCCGTGCTGCTGGGCCTGCGCAGTGTGGATGCCGTGGTGCGCTTCGACGAGGACACGCCCCTCGAGCTCATCCGGGCCCTCCAGCCCGACGTGCTGGTGAAGGGCGGCGACTACACGCCGGAGACCGTGGTGGGCCGGGAGATCGTGGAGGGTCGCGGCGGCAGGCTGGCCCTGATCCCCTTCCTGGCGGGCCACAGTACCTCGCGCATCGAGCAGCGCATTCGCAGCGGGCGGGGCGTCACGCTGGAATAGTCCCGGCCGGCTAGATCGAAGGGTGGACGCGGCGCGGGCCCGGCACGGCTAGCCTGGGCGGGACGGGCCCGTTCGGGCCCGCGCTCACAGGAGATCCCATGCGTCGCATCCTCGCAGCCACCCTTGCCCTCGCGGGCATGGCCCTCGCCGCCCAGGACATCAATGGGGGCGTCTACACCGGCCTGTCGCTTCCCGTGGGGGACCTCAAGGACAAGTCCGGCCTCGGCACCAACCAGTTCTTCGGGGCCCATGTGGGCGGGCACCTGGACTTCACCCTCAACCGGAACCATGAGATCCGGGCCCACCTGACCTACCAGCGGTTCCCGGGCTCGGGGTGGGGCGGTCCCACCGACTTCAAGAACGACTACACCGCCCTTCAGGCGGGGGCGGACTGGGTCTACCACTTCCAGGGGCCGCGCACGGGCTGGTACACCGTGGCCGGCGCCTCGCTGAACAGCTTCAAGGGCGAAGTGGATTCCAACGTCGGCTCCTTCAGCGCCTCCCAGAGCGGGAAGCTCGGCGTCCGCGGCGGGGGCGGCTTCGCCTTCACGCCCGCCTTCTCCGTGGAGGGCACCCTCAACCAGGTCTTCGTGGACAAGAACGGCAGCGACGGCTTCGGCTTCGACACCGCCACCTGGGCCCAGGTCAGCGCCGTTTTCCGCTTCGGACGGTAGGTTCCCGTTCCACCATGAAAACGGGCCGCGCGTGCGGCCCGTTTTCATGGTGGCTCCGGCGGCTACAGCAGGGGGGAGAGGAGCTGCCAGTACTTTGGCAGGGGCCAGAGATCGGCGTCGCAGGCATCCTCGAGGGCGTCGAGCACTTCCCGGAGGGCGTGCTTGGCCTGGTTGACCTCGGCGCCGAAGGCTTCGGTGCGGGCGTGCAGATCCTCGATCGCCTCGGCCTTGGTCAGGGCGGCCTTCATGGCGGCCAGACGGCCCTGGGCCTCGCCGGCCAGAGCGGCCTGGGCCTGCAGCGCGGCCTTCAGGGTCTCGGGTACCGCGATGCCGGCGGCAGCCAGCTTGCCCAGGCTGTCGGCGCGGGCGCCAAGGTCCGCGGTCACGGAGGGCAGGATCTGGGTCTCGGCCATCTGGCGCAGGACCTGGGTTTCGATGGCGATGACCTTCTGGTATTCCTCGTGGCGGATGTGCAGCCGGGACTCCTGCTCGCCTTCGGACAGGATGCCGGGCTTGGCCAGGACGGCCTTGACCGCGGGCTGCTCCCAGATGTGGAGGGCGGCCACCGTGTCCTTGGCGTGGGGCAGGCCGCGGCGCTCGGCCTCGGCCTTCCACTCCTCGGAGTAGCCGTTGCCCTCGAAACGGATGGCCTTGGTCTCGATGATGGCCTGGCGCACCACGGCGAGCACGGCGGCCTTGTGCTCCTTGCCGGCCTTGAGTTCCGCCTCCAGCCTGCCCGTGAGGTCATCCAGCGCCTCGGCCACGGCGGCGTTGATCACGGTCAGGGGCAGGGCGATGGGCTGGCTGGAGCCCACGGCGCGGAACTCGAACTTATTGCCCGTGAAGGCGAAGGGGCTCGTCCGATTGCGGTCCGTGGCGTCCTTCTCGATGCGGGGCAGGTTGCCGATGCCGAGATCGATGATCCTCTGGCTGGAGGCATCCGCCGCGGCACCCTTCTCGATGGCATCCAGGATGTGGTTCAGCTGGGCGCCCAGGAAGGCGGACATGATGGCCGGGGGCGCCTCGTTGGCGCCGAGGCGGTGGTCGTTGCCCGCGAAGGCGATGGCGGCCCGCAGCAGGCCGCCGTGGGTGTGGATGGCCTTCAGGGTGGCGCTGAGGAAGTAGAGGAACTGCAGGTTCTCCTCGGGCGTGTGGCCGGGTTCCAGCAGGTTCTGCCCCTCGTCCGTGGCCAGGCTCCAGTTCACGTGCTTGCCGCTGCCGTTGACGCCCGCGAAGGGCTTCTCGTGCAGCAGGATGGCCAGGCCATGCCGCTCCCCCACGGACTTCAGGATCTCCATGAGCAGCTGGTTGTGGTCGCTGGCCAGGTTCGCGGCCTCGTAGATGGGGGCGATCTCGAACTGGTTGGGGGCCACCTCGTTGTGCCGGGTCTTGGCGGGGATGCCCAGCTTGAAGCACTCCAGCTCCACCTCCTGCATGAAGCCCAGGACGCGCTCCTTGATGCTGCCGAAGTAGTGGTCCTCCATCTCCTGGCCCTTGGGCGGCCGGGCGCCCTGGAGGGTGCGGTTCGCGAACATCAGGTCGGGGCGCTGCTGGGCCAGCTCGAGGTCGACCGCGAAGTACTCCTGCTCGGGGCCGCACTGGGCCACCACGGATTCTGCGTTCACGCCGAAGTGCTTGAGGGCCTCCTTCGCGGCCGCGGATACCACGTCCATGGAGCGCAGCAAGGGCACCTTGTGGTCCAGCGCCTCGCCGTGGTACCCCACGAAGGCGGTGGGGATGCAGAGCGTCTTGCCCAGGGGCCCTTCCATGATGAAGGCCGGACTGGCGGGATCCCAGGCGGTGTAGCCGCGGGCCTCGAAGGTGGCGCGGAGGCCGCCGCTGGGAAACGAACTGGCGTCGGGCTCGCCCTGGATGAGCTGGCTGCCGCTGAAGCGCTCGATGACCGTGCCGGGCTCGTCCCAGGTGATGAAGGCGTCGTGCTTCTCGGCGGTGGCGCCGGTCATGGGCAGGAACCAGTGGGTGAAGTGCGTGCAGCCCTGCTCCAGGGCCCACTCCTTCATCGCCAGGGCCACGCTGCGGGCCACTTCGGGCGACAGGGCCTCGCCGCGCTTCAGCGCCTGGCGGTAGGCCTTGTACACATCCTTCTGCAGTCGCTCACGCATGGTGCGCTCGCTGAAGGTGTTGCAGCCGAAGTACTGGCTGATCTTGATCTGATCCAGCCGTGAGATGCTGGAAGTGTCTGGCGCCTGCGCCTTGGCCATGGTTCCCCCTGAGGATGAGTGAGGTATGAATCCATATACACGTGGACCGATGTCCGCCCCTGGGGGGCAGCCATCGGATTCCCACATCCACATGGACCCTGCGATCCACCCCCAGGATAGCCGAACTCCGCTTGTGACAACAGGTTTTGCTGCCTGTGAAAGGGCGCTGGCGCTTCTCGGAAACCTCCAACGCCAGCAGGAGGCCCTGCCCCGCCCGGCGGCCCTGGCCTGGGAGCGCGCGGCCTTCGCCGAGGTCTTTGATCATCCGGATCCGGGGCTCCGAATCCGTCGGTTTCTGGA
This sequence comes from Holophagaceae bacterium, assembly GCA_046331485.1. Classification (GTDB taxonomy): domain Bacteria; phylum Acidobacteriota; class Holophagae; order Holophagales; family Holophagaceae; genus Geothrix. The sequence goes on from JAXLQS010000003.1 coordinate 467,148, forward strand.
CAAAGGCTAGAATGGGGGCATGGACCTGACCGCCCCCTACGTCCCCGACCTCGAGAGCATCCCGGCGGGGATCGATCTCCCCGGTGAAATCCGGCGCCTCAAGGCCGAACGGAAGGCCGTGCTCCTCGCCCACTACTACCAGGAGCCCGAGATCCAGGACCTGGCTGATTTCGTGGGGGACAGCCTCCAGCTGAGCCAGCAGGCCGCCAAGGCCGATGCCGACGTCATCGCGTTCTGCGGCGTGCACTTCATGGCCGAGACGGCCAAGATCCTGAATCCGACCAAGACCGTGGTCATCCCGGACATGGACGCCGGCTGCAGCCTGGCGGACCGCTGCCCCGCAGACTACTTCGCCGAGTGGCTGAAGCAGTACCCCGATCACGACGTGGTGAGCTACATCAACTGCTCGGCGGGCGTGAAGGCACTCAGCACGGTCATCTGCACCAGCAGCAATGCCGTGCGCGTGGTGGAGAGCCTGCCGAAGGAGCGCAAGCTGGTCTTCGCCCCCGACCGCCACTTGGGCAAGTGGGTCATGAAGCAGACGGGCCGCGACATGGTGCTGTTCCCCGGCTTCTGCATCGTGCACGAGCAGTTCACGGCCAAGCGTCTGGCCACCCTCAAGGCCCAGCACCCCGAGGCCAAGCTCATCGCCCACCCCGAGTGCGACGCCACCGTGAGCCAGCTGGCGGACTTCGTGGGCTCCACCGCCGCCCTGCTCAACTACGTGCAGAAGGACAGCGCGGAGTCCTTCATCGTGGCCACCGAGGCCGGCATCCTCCACCAGATGCGCCAGCGGCGGCCCGAGGCCGAGCTGATCCCCGCCCCGGCGGACAGCGGCTGCAATTGCAGCCTCTGCCCCTACATGAAGCTGAACAGCCTGGAGAAGCTCTACCTCTGCCTCCGGGACCTGAAGCCGGAGATCCTCCTGGAGGAGCCCCTGAGGCTCCGGGCCCTCCAGCCCCTGGAGCGGATGTTGGCCCTGGGCTGATCGACTGTCGCCGCCCGGAGCCTGGGCGGTAACCTGAAGGGAACCTTCACCCCGGGCCCCCATGTACCGCCATCGCACCTCCCGCTACCGAGCCCTGCATCCCGGCATGGGCCCTTCGCGCTGGCAGCGGCTCCAGCAGCGCAGCGGCATCGTCCTGCTGATCCTGGCGGGCCTCGTCACGGCGGCCATGTTGGTCGCCGCGCCGCGGCTCTACCGGCTGGACGAGCTGGACAAGGGGCGGAACGCCTTCATGGAAGCCCACTGGGTGGATTTCGAGGCGGTGGAGCGGCATTGGAAGACCCTGCCCATCCTCCAGTCCGTGAGGAGCGGCGATGAGGCCGATGTCCGAAACTTCCTGGCCGACCAGCCCCTCGCGGTGGCCCTGCTGGATCGCTTTGACGGGCGCCGGCTCTGGGTCCGCCAGGGAGACCGGCTGATCGAACCCCGGGATCCCGCGCAGGCCCAGCAGTACCTGGGCTGGTTCTCCCACGCGGAGATGGCCCAGCGCTTCGAATGGAACCCTCCCAAGGGGCAGGATCCCGATTTCGGGAAGGTCGCCACCGTCGTCCTCTTGTCGGACCGCTGGCTGGTGATCAAGCGGTGGCGGCCCGGCTCGCCCGAGGTGGAGCGGGAGCTGGGCAGGGCCCTGGGCCCCAGCCGGGCGCTCCGCATGGGGCTCGTGAGGGAGACGGACCTGGAGCGGTACGACCTCAAGCTGGAGCCCTGGGGGGCCGAGCCCAACCTCCAGGTGGATCCGGAGCGGCTCTCGACCCTCCCCTTGGGCAGCGCCACCAAGACCAACGCCTTCGGCGACGGCTGGATGCTGGCCGGCGTGGGCTTCGACCAGCAGCAGGCGGCCTTCCGGAAGCAGCTCCGGCGCCACTACTGGGTGGCTTCCGGCGTGTCGGCCCTGGTCGGTGCCGCCATCCTGCTGGGGCTCTGGCTCCGGCACCGCAGCCGGCGCAAGGCGGTCCTGGATGCCGACCGGCTCGCCTCCATGACCCACAGCCTCAAGACCCCCCTGGCCATCCTCAAGTTCCGCTGCGATTCGCTCCGGCTGGGCCGCCTGAGCGCGGACCGGGCAGACGAGGAGCTCCTGAAGATCGGCGAGGAGGTGGACCACCTCACCACCCTCATCGAAAGCGGCCTCCGGGTGATCCGGGGCGGCGGGCCCTCCGGCCCCCGCGATCAGGCGACCCGGGCCTGGTTTCTCGAGGTCGCCGAGGACCTTCGGCCCGCCTTCGAGCTGGAGGGGCGGCCCCTGGACCTGCGCCTGGCCGAGGAGGCCGGCCACGCCCCCCTCCCCTCCCTGCGGGCGGCCCTCCTCACCCTCCTGGAGAACGCCCTGGGCCATGGGCGCGGGCGCGTCACACTCCAGACATGGCGCAACCGGCGCCGCTTCTGCATCCAGGTGAGCGACGAAGGCGAGGGCCTCGAACCCCACCAGCTGAAGGCCCTCGGCAAGCCCTTCCAGCGGCTGCGCGAGCGGGGCAAGGAGGGCTTCCAGCGCGAGGGCCTGGGCCTCGGCCTGAGCCTGCTCATCCAGGTGGCCGAGCAGGAAGGCTGGGGTCTCACCTTCTCGTCGGCCCCGGGGGAGGGCTTCGCCGCCCTTCTCGAGGTACCTGCCGCATGAAGGGGGCCGGGAGGCCCGCTCCGCCTGGATATTCCCGAGGTCAAAACAGCAGGCTTAGGAAATAATTTGTAGTTTCACCTTGTCATTCCCAACGAAGGTCGCCATGGTGGACCCATCGATCCTTGAGCGAGATTCCGTGACCCACATCCTCGTGGTGGAGGATGAGCCGTCCCTCTGCCAGCTCCTCGTCAACAACCTGAGCTTCGAAGGCTATTCCGTGGAGGCGGCGGGGGACGGTGTGCCCGCCCTCGCCGCCCACGCCGCCCACCGGGCGGACCTGATCGTGCTGGACCTGATGCTGCCCCAGATGGACGGCTTCGAGGTGCTCCGGACCCTCCGCGAACGCCGGGACGAGGTGCCGGTCCTCATGCTGACGGCCCGCGGCGAGGAGACGGATCGCGTACAGGGCCTGAGCCTGGGCGCGGACGACTACCTGGTGAAGCCCTTCTCCGTGCTCGAGCTGATGGCCCGGGTGAAGGCCATCCTGCGCCGCACCCGGCCCCTGGACCGCCCCCCCCTGCTGCGCTCCGGTCCCTTCCGGTTCGACCTGCCCCGGCTGGAGGCCCGGCGCGAGGGCCGGCTGCTGGACCTGACGCCCCGGGAATTCCGACTCCTGGAGATCCTCATCACCCATCCGGGCCGCACCCACAGCCGGAAGGAGCTGCTGCAGCTGGCCTGGGAGCAGGATGCCCGCCCCAGCGCCCGGACCGTGGACGTCCACATCGCCAACCTGCGGCGGAAGCTGGGCGAAGAGCAGGGCTCGGCCTGGATCACCACCGTGGGCGGGGAGGGCTACCGCTGGATCACCAGCGTCGAGGCGGAGGGCCAATGACACTCCGGGGGTTCCCCGCTGCGCGGACACCCCCGGACCCCCGCGCAGATCCTGGCAGAGCCATGATCTGCTTCAGCTCAACTCCCCCCATTAGCCCCAGGATTGGTTCCAGTCCAGAATGGGGCATGACGCCCTGGAACCCCCACAGCTGGCAGCGCTGCCCGGCCCACCAGCAGCCGACCTACGACGACCCCTCCGAGCTGGAGGGGATCCTGGCCCGCCTGCGCCGGATGCCCCCGCTGGTGGTGCCCGAGGAGGTGGACCGGCTGCGCGGCCTTCTGGCCGAGGCCGCCGCCGGACGGCGCTTCCTGCTCCAGGGCGGGGACTGCGCCGAGCAGTTCAAGGACTGCACGCCCGAGGCCATCGAAGGCAAGCTCCGCGTGCTGCTGCAGATGTCCGTGGCCCTCACCCACGGCGGCCGCAAGCCCGTGGTCCGCGTGGGCCGCATCGCCGGCCAGTTCGCCAAGCCGCGCAGCAAGCCCACCGAAGTGGTTCAGGGCCGTGAGTTCCCCAGCTACCGTGGCGACTTGGTCAACGGCCTGGAGGCCACGGAATCCGCGCGGCGACCCGACCCGGGCCGGATGCTGGAGGCCTACTTCCACGCCTCGGCCACCCTGAACCACCTGCGGGCCCTCACGGCCGGTGGATTTGCCGATCTGCACCACCCCGAGCGCTGGGAGCTGCCCGGCGGCCGGGGAGAAGTCCCCGCCTACCGCCGCACCCTGGATCAGGTGAGGGAATCCCTGGATTTCCTGGAGGCCCTGGGCGGCGTCCAGCGGGACGTGCTCGAGCGCATCGACTTCTTCACCAGCCACGAGGCCCTGCTGCTGCCCTTCGAGGAGGCTCTCACCCGCTGGGTGGGCGAGGCCGGCGCCTACTACAACCTGGGGGCCCACACCCTCTGGGTGGGCGAGCGCACCCGCCAGCTGGAGGGTGCCCACCTCGAGTACCTGCGCGGCATCCGCAACCCCGTGGGTGTGAAGGTGGGCCCCAGCGCCACCCCAGAGCATCTGGTGGCCCTGCTCGACAAGCTCGATCCCCAGCGCGAGCCCGGCCGCATCACCCTCATCTCCCGCTTCGGCGCCGGGAGGATCGCCACCGCCCTGCCCCCCCTGCTGAAAGCCGTCCAGGCCGCGGGGCATCCCGTGCTCTGGAGCTGCGACCCCATGCACGGCAATGGCACCGAGAGTTCGACCGGCCTAAAAACGCGCGACTTCGCATCCATCCTCTCGGAGTTGCGCCAGGCCTTCGAGCTCCACCGGGCCCAGGGCTCCCACCTGGGCGGCGTCCACATCGAGCTCACGGGCGAAGCCGTCACCGAGTGCACCGGCGGCACCGAGGGCCTCTCCGAGACCGACCTGCTGAAGGCCTACGAGACGGGCTGCGACCCTCGGCTGAACGGGACGCAGAGCCTGGAGATGGCCTTTCTCATCGCGGAGATGATGCGGGGCTGACCCGGGTCACCTACTGCACCGTCGGGTGCAGGCCCTCGGGGTCGTAGCGCAGGTGCAGGGTGTCGAAGCCCGCCCGCACGCGGAGATCCCCGCCGGCAGGCAGGCTGGGCAGTGTCTTGATCCTCGGCGGCGGCAGGAGCAGGACCTCCCCGGCCTTCAGGAGGGGCAGGTCCAGCCCCTCCCAGGTCCGGGTGGCCACGGTGCGCCGGACGCCCCCGGCCCTCAGCTCCAGGTCCCCCTCGGGCCAGGCATCCAGCATCCAGGATCCCAGCACCGCCCCGCCCACGCCCTCCAGGGCCAGACAGATCCCGGCCACACCGCCCCCCGCCTGGCCCAGGACCGCGAGGGTGGGCTGGGGGGGCACGGGAAGGACGGAGCCGTTCCCCTGCACCCGCTGGCGGTCCAGGGAGGGGCCGTCCAGGCACCGGAGCCGGGAGGGCTGGGGAAGGCAGGGACCCAGGCTCACCGCCTCCGGAGCCGGGGCGAGGTCCGCGGGCAAGGTGCCCCTCCGGTCCCATTTCTCGGCGTAGGCCACGGCCTGGCGCACCCGGGCCAGGGCCCGGGGTCCGCCCTCCAGCACGCGGCGCAGGCTGGGGGGCACCAGCACCTCGGCCAGGCGCCCGGCCTCGCCCTCTCCCAGCTTCTGCAGGCGGATGGCCTCGATGCGGTTCAGGTCCGCGAGACGGCCGGAGGCCAGCCGGGCCACCAGGGCCTTCCGCTCACCGCCGCCCTCCGCCCAGGTTCCCGTGCCCAGCAGCATTAACCCTGGGCCTCCAGCCACTCCCGGGTGGTCGGCGCCAGGGGCCTGGGCCGGTTCGTGGCGAAGTCGAGCATCACCTGCACGGTCCTCCCCTCGGCGAAGAGCTCGCCGCCCAGGCCCTTGGTAAGGCGGTAGCTCAGCTCGAAGGAGCTGTTGCCCACCTTGCTGCAGTGCAGCTCCACCCGCACATCGTCGCCCAGAAGGATCGGCATCCGGTAGTCCACCTCGGCGCGGGCGATGAGGAAGCCCTCCTCCTGGAACTTGCGGCCACCCAGGAAGCTGCGCCACCACTGGAAGCGGGCCTGCTCCATGTAGCTGACCACCACGGCATTGTTCACGTGGCCCATGGCGTCCAGATCGCTGAACCGCACCTCGATGGGATGGGAAAAGGGCATGGGACCTCCGGATTCTCCAACCTTACCGCCAACCCGTGGCATCATGCGCCACGATGGCCGCCCCCCTCCTCCTCGCCTACGACCCCGCCTGCACCCTCTGCTGCCGCATGGCCCTGTGGCTGGCCCGGCGGGATCGGCAGGGCCTGCTGCTCATCCTGTCCGTGCGGGACCCCGAGCTGCTGCGCCTGGGCCCGGAGCTGGGCGGCCGGCCCGTCGAAAAGGAGATCCACGGGCTCGACCTGGGCACCCGGGAGGTCCGGGCCGGGGCGGACCTGCTGCGGCCCATCGCCCAGCGCCTGCCGGGCTGGCGCTGGGCCGCGCCGTTCCTGGCCCTGCCCGGCCTTCCGAGGCTGCTGAACCGCATCTACCTCCGCTGGGCCGCCTGGCGCTTCCGGCGCACAGGCCGTCAGCCCTTCGCGTAGCCTGGAGGCATGACCTCCGAGCCCCGCCCCTCCTGGCAGCCCCATCGCAGCTGGGCCGATCCGCTCATCGCCCTGCTGGCCCTGCTGGCCCTGCTGGCGGCCGGATTCACCCTCCGGGTCCGGCAGCAGGGCTCAAGGCGCCCCGCCGAGCGCGCCGGCCTCCAGGCCCGCCTGCTGGAGGTGGTCCTGGCGGGGCCCCGAACCCTCGTGGGGCGGCCCGTGGCGGCCAAGGAATGGGCAAAGGCCGAGGCCCAGCTCAAGGAGCCCTGGGACCGGGCCCTCCTGGCCGTGCTCCGGGCCGAGCTGGATGGAGGGAAGACCCCCGCGCCGGATGGAGAGCCGGACATGACCCCGCCGGGACCGGCCGGGGACCGCTTCCGGCGCGCCTGCCTCGCGGCCTACGCCAGGGGCCACATGCCCACCCCCGCGGAGCGCTTGGAGCTCCACCGTCGCCTGGGGGACGGCTATGCCGCGGACCTGCTCGAGGCCCGGCTGCGGGACCGGGAGGGCGGCGGGGAGGCCCTCCGGGTGCGCGCCCGGACCGCCCTCCTGACCCGCCTGGCCGCCCTGGGCCTCCTCGGCCTGGGGGTCCTGGCCCTGGCGACGGCCGGGTTGGTGGTGGGCCTCTACCTGCTGGTGGCCCGGGACCGTTACACCGCCCCCGCCCTGCCCGCCTGGTCGCTGTCCGGGCGCGCCTGCGCCCTGGTCCTGCTCACCTGGTTCCTGGCCTTCTTCCTCTCGGGGAACCTGGCGGGCCTGTTCCTCCACCCCTGGCCTTCGCTGCGGTGGCTGGCCCTGCCCCTGGGCTACCTGCTCCACGCCGGCTTCGGGATCCAGCTCCTCTGCCGGGCCGAGGGCCTGAGCTTCAGGGAGCTGTGGCGGCGCGTGGCCCCGGGCCGGGCCGGCCGCGACCTCGCCTGGGGCGGGGCCTTCCTCGCCCTGGCGGTCCTGCTGGTCATCGGGGTGGCCCTGGTCTCCAACCTGATCCTGAGGCCGGAGCAGAGCCCCCAGCGGGATCTGCAGGAGCTGCTGCGCAGCCTGTCCGGCTGGGGGCCGAGTCTGGCCCTGTTCCTCACCGTGGCGGGCCTGGCGCCGTTGTTCGAGGAGCTGATGTTCCGGGGTTTCCTGCTGCCCGTGCTGGCGCGGAATCACGGGTTGGCCGTGGGCCTGGTCCTCTCGGCCCTGCTCTTCGGGGCCATCCACCTCCAGCCCGCGGGCCTTCCGGTGCTGGGCACCCTGGGGCTGGCCATGGGGCTGGCCATGCGGCACACGGGCAGCCTGAGGACCCCCATCCTGGTTCACGCCTGCTGGAACGGGAGCCTGTTCCTCCTCATGCGGGCCTTCGCCTAGGGCGTGAAGCGGACCCGCGAGAGGGCCGGCGCCAGCCACCAGAAGAGCTGGAGCAGCACGAAAATGATGACCACCCACTTGAGGATCGTCACCCAGTCGGTCTCGTCGGCCTGGGGTTCGGTGGAGGCCTTCCGGGAGGCCAGGAAAGTCTCCACCGGGTCCTCCGCCAGGGTGATCTTCACGGGCTGGCTCTGGCGCGCCCGGGCTTCCGCGGCCTGGGGACCGCTGTCCTCCTCGGAGCCCTGGGCCAGTTCGGCCGGAATGCGGAAGCGGGCCGTGGAGACGCTGCTGCCGTCGTCATCCTGGCCCAGGGCCGCGAAGAGGCGGGCCCGCATGCTGGCCGGCCCGGGCAGGGCGTCGATGAGCTCCTCCATGAACTCCGGCAGGGTGGTGTAGCGGTCGTCCGGGTCGACGGACAAGGCCCGCTGGAACACGAGCCCCAAGCGGGGCGGCAGGTCCGCCGGAAGGGCGATGGGCTCCTGCAGGATGTGGATGATGATCTCCGTGAGCCCGCCCCCCGGGTGGGGCAGCTGGCCCGTGAGCAGCTCGAAGGCCGTGGCCGCGAAGCTGTAGCGGTCCGAGGAGGGCGTTCCCTCGCCCCCCTTCAGCACCTCGGGTGGGGCGTAGGCCGGTGACCCCAGGAAGTCCCCGGTGACCGTCAGGCGCAGGGCGAGGGTCTGGGCATAGCCGTCCGGGGTGCCCTCATCCAGCAGCGGGGCGTCCAGTGGATGCTGGGGGTTCAGGCTCATGTGGCCCATGCTGCGGGCGATGCCGAAGTCCATGAGCTTGGCCCGTCCCTCCTCGCTCAGCAGGATGTTGTCGGGCTTCACGTCCCGGTGGACGATGGCGCGCCGGTGGGCGGCCCGCAGGGCCCGCATGGCCTGGATCAACACCTTGGCCGAGGTCTCCTGGTCGAGGTCCTTCTCCCGGATGTGCTTGGCCAGACTCTTGCCCTCCACGTACTCCATGGCCAGGAAGGGCCCCAGGTCCTCCTCCACGCCCACGTCGAAGATGGTCACCAGGTTCGGGTGGTTGAGCTGGGCGCTGATCTCCGCCTCGCGCCGGAAGCGGAGCATGGCCTGGTGCCGGGCGCTGCCGGCCACCCGGATCACCTTGATGGCCACCCGCCGCTTGAGAAGGGGGTCTTCCGCCAGGTAGACGGTCCCCATGCCGCCCTGCCCGATGGGCCGCAGAACCTGGTACCTGCCGATGGTTTTCGGGTCTGCCATGGAAAGGCAATTCTAACCAGGAGATCCCCTCCCCAAGTCCAGATAGAATGGAGGATTCGACTTTCCGGAGTGCCCATGGCCGCCCTGCTCGAAGCCATCGAGATCAAGCGCAAGATGTTCTTCGAACACGAAGACACCCCCTTCCACTGCCTGGACGTGGAGGTCTCCACGCCCACGGCCCGCGGCGGCCAGACCCTGGTGCGCATCAAGATGCGGAACCTGCTCACCCGGGCCGTCTTCGACAAGACCTTCAAGGCTGGCGACAAGTTCAAGGAACCCGACCTCGTCCTCACACCCTCCAGCTACCTCTACAGCGACGGCGACGGTTCGCACTTCATGGACCAGGAAACCTACGAGACCCACACCCTGGGCGAAAGCCTCATGGGCGACGCCATGAACTACCTCACCGAGGGCCTCATCGTCCAGATCCAGAAATTCAACGGCAACCCCATTGGCCTCCAGATGCCCGCCACCGTGGAGCTGGCCGTCACCTACACCGAGCCCGGCGCCCGGGGTGACACGGCCAGCGGCAACGTCACCAAGCCCGCCAAGCTGGAGACCGGCATCGAGATCAAGGTGCCCCTCTTCATCAAGGAGGGCGAGAAGGTGAAGGTCAGCACCGAGACCGGCGAGTTCGGCGGCCGCGCGTAATGTCCCGCAAGTTCCGCCTCGGCCAGAGCCGGGAGGCCCAGGACCTGGACCACCGGGAGGCTTATTCCCGGGAACGGGGCGGCGAGAGCAAGCGGCGCCAGCAGCATGCGGACCGGCTGGAGACCGGCATCGAGGCCCACGACGCCGAGGCCCTCCTGCGCCTGCCTGACCCAGGCCCCTGGATGCACCTGCCCGAGGCCATCCTCATCCAGCGGCACAGCCAGTGGGTGGACCTGGAGCTGGAGGATCGCACCGTCCTGCGGGCGACCCTGGGCGGCAAGCTGAAGGGCGTGCGCCTGGTCTGCGGCGACCGGGTGCGCTACGCCGCGGTGCCCGTCGAACCCGAGGTCCCGGGGACGCCGGCCCGAGTTCCCGTCCGCGGGGACGGTGGCTCCCCCGAGGCCCAGGTGGTGGCCGTGATGCCGCGGAAGACCCTGCTCCGGCGCGGCGGCATTGATGACCGGGAGCCCTGGCAGCTCATCTGCGCCAATGCCGACGAGCTGTGGATCTGCGCGGCGGTGGTGGATCCGCCCCTCCGGCCCGGCCTCCTGGAGCGGGCCCAGGTGCTGGCCATGGACGCCGGCCTCGCCTTCCGCGTCATCGTCACCAAGCGGGACCGCGCCTCGAAGAAGGACACCCTCCCCGAACTGGACCCCCTGCGCGGGCAGGGCGTGGCCATCCACGAGACCTCCGCCCTCAACGGCGAAGGGGTCGATGGCCTCCGCGGCCTGCTCCAGGGCAAGGTGGTGGTCCTCCTCGGCCACAGCGGCGTCGGCAAGAGCACCCTGGTGAACGCCCTGCACCCGGTGGCCGCCCTGAAAACCGGGGGCCTCACCAAGTTCGGCACCGGCAAGCAGACCACCACGGCCTCCCGCTGGCTGGCCCTCGAATCCGGCGGCACCCTGGTGGATACCCCCGGGATCCGCACCCTCAGCGTGCGCGGGCTCGACCGGTCCCTGCTGGGCCGCGTCTTCCCCGAGTTCCCCCCGGAGGTCCTCGAGGATCCCATGGCCTTCGACGCCGAGGACGAGGAGACCCTCGACGGCCTCGGCCTGGACTACCCGGAGCGCCTCCAGAGTCTCCAGCGGCTCTGGCAGGAGATGGAAGACCGCAATCCGAACCAGAACGTGTGGCGGTAGAGCCTTGCTGCGACTGGCTTTCCCGCGGTCGAACGCTGTGACGTGAATGACGGGTGCACATGCCGCCAAAGGTAAGGATTGCCTGGTCAAGGAAAGCGCGGAACACTCGAGGCATGCCGCATCGCACGGGCGCCAGAGCCTCCTTCGCCGCCCTGTGGCAGACCCATCCTGGCATCCTCTCCGGGCTGGTCGGGCTCCTGGCCGCGAATGCCCTTCTGCCGCTGGCCTACCGGATCCACCCTCTGGCCAAGGCCCTCGATTTCACGGCGGTATTCCTCCTGGCCTTCTGGGCCGCCGGCCTGGCCTGGCGCCGCTCGCGCCGTGAGGGCCCCGCGGCTTTTGGGCTCCTGGGTCTGGGGGCCGCCCTAGGCGGGCTCCGCTACGCGCCGACCCTGCTGCGCCTTCCGCACGCCGCCCTCATCGGTCCAGCCATCTCGATCCTCTCCCTGATGGCCCTCGGAGCCGGCTTCCTCCTCTGGCCCCAGCAGGCGCGGATGCCCCGGGACCGGGTCCGCACGTCCCTGGATGGCCTCGTGCTGGCCACCTCGCTCTTCACCCTCGCCTGGATGGCCACCGGCTCCGCCACCTCGGTGGGCCGCCTGTCCCGCGACATGGTGCTGCTCTACACGATCCAGATCGGCGTCTGCCTGGGTGTGCTGGCCCTGTGGCTGCTCCAGGAAACCCGCCTGGCGCTGCCCGAACAGGCCCAGGCCAAGCGCTTCGTCCGCTGGTCCGTGGTGGTCCTCCTGTTCTACAGCACCCTCGTCGTGCTGCTCCGGATCACCGGACATTACGGCCAGAACTACCTCGGCGATGCAGCAGAGGTCCTCCATCAGGTGGCCAACGCCCTGCTCATCCTCGCCGCCATCAGCCCCGCCACGGCGGCACCCCCGCCCCACCCTGAACGGCCCTCCGTCTTCCGGGCCCTCCTGCCCACCATGGTCTCGCTGGCGGTCCTGGTCCTGGCCGCCATCCAGGTCTTCCACCCCCAGGGCGGACCGTCCCGCACCCTGCTGGCCCTCGGGGCGGTCCTGATGGCCATCCTGGTCCTGAGGCACGGCCTGCTGATCCTGGACCTGGAGCGCCTGTCCCAGGGCCTGGAGGACCGGGTGGAAGCCCGCACCCGGGAGCTTGAGACCCACCACCGCGAGGCCATGAACAGCCTTCGGGTCCGCATGATGGCCGGGCTGGCCGCGGGCCTCGCCCACGATCTGAACAACCTCCTGGGCATCATCCGGATGCGACTGGAGATGCTGCAGGAATCCGCCAGCCCCGCCCAGCGCCCTTCCATCGCGGTCCTGGGCGAGACCTCCGAGCGGGCCATCGCCATGACCCGGCGCATCCTGGAGAGCGGGCGCCTGCAGGAGCTCTCCGTCGTCCGCATCGCCCTTCCGGAGTGGCTCGCGGGCCAGGCGGAGTTGTGGCGGGCCCTGCTCGGGCCCGACCAGCGCCTCGAGATCCAGGCCTCCGCCGGAGTCTGGGCGCTGGCAGATCCCGCCTCGCTGGACCAGATCCTGCAGAACCTGGTCTCGAACGCCCGCGATGCCATGGGCCCCCAGGGGACCCTCCGGATCAGCGCCGGCCGGCATTCCGGCGACGTCCGCCTCGAGGTTCGGGACGACGGATCGGGCATCCCGGCGCACCAGCTCGAACACCTCTTCGATCCCTTCTACACGACCAAGCCCTCCGGGACGGGACTGGGTCTCGCCACCGTCCGGAACCTCGTGCTCCAGAACCACGGAACCATCCAGGTCGAGAGCCAGCCCGGCCGGGGCACGATCTTCACCATCGACCTACCCGCCCCCGACGGGACCCCCTGATAGCCTGGGGCATGCAGGACCGCATGCAGTCGGATTCCAGGATCATGGCCCTCCTCTACGGGGCGGTCTTCGGGTCGCTGTTCCCGCTCTTCCACTTCGCGGCGCGGGCCTTCTCACGGCGGGAGCGCGGCCACGAGATCGCGGACCAGATCGCCAACGCCTTCATGGACCTGCGGCCCAAGTACCTGGAGGCCATCCTCGGCAACACCGCGCAGGTGCTGGGGCTGCGGCCCACCCACCCCTTGGTGGAGCGGACCGCGCGCGACATGGTCCGGCAGCACGCCCGGGCCTGGGTGGACTTCTTCCACTTCGGCCAGCGTCCCGTGGAGGCGGCCCTGGCCCAGTTCGCGAGCCTGGAGGGGATGGAGCGCTTCGATGCCGTGCTGGCCGAGGGCCGGGGGGCCATCCTGCTCACGGCCCACGCCGGCAACTTCGAACTGGGGGGCCTCCTGTTGCGCTCCCGGAACCTGAAAGTCCATGCCGTCTACAAGCCCGACCGCTTCGAGGCCGTGGAGCGACTCCGTGAGGGGATGCGAGCCCAGGGGGGGGTGGTGGGCATCCCCGTGGACGGCGTGGGCTTCTCGACCCTGCCCCTGGTGAAGCTCCTGAGGGAGGGCGCCCTGGTTGGCATGCAGGGGGACCGGGATTTCAGCCTCAACGGCCTGCCCATGCCCTTCTTCGGGCGGGAGGTGCCCTTTCCCCGGGGGCCCTGGGAACTGGCGGCCATGACCGGCGCGCCCATCATCACGAGCTTCTTCTACACCGACGAGGACCGCCGCTTCCACGCCCACTTCGGGGAACCCATCCGGATCAGCGGCGCCCGGGGGGAGCGCATGGAGGCCATCCGGGCGGGCATGCGCGCCTACGTGGCGGACCTGGAGGCCCTGATCCGCCGCCACCCCAGCCAGTGGTACTGCTTCTATCCCTTCTGGGACGATCCGGCCCGGGCCTTACCGTAAGCAGATCAGGGTTTGGCCCTGACCTGCACCGAGCTTCCATGGCGCGGCGCGCCACGGGCAGGCCGCCGGGGCGGATTCACGAGTCGCGCCACGTCCCTGGTCATAGGATGATGGACGGTAACCCAGGCCCTCTGGGTCCCTGTCCCGGTTCACACAAGGAGTCCCTTCCATGCGCGGTGCCCTTCCCCTGTCCCTCCTGCTCGCGGCCACCCTCGGCTGCCAGTCCAAGAAGTCTGAAGCTGTCGTCGCCGCCCCCACCACGGGCGCCATGCCCGCCGCCCCGGCCCAGGAACAGGGCCTCACCGGCAAGGTGCTCGAGCGCATCGAAGCCGCCCCCTACTGCTACCTCCGCCTCCAGACCGCCCGCGGCGAAGTCTGGGCCGCGGTCCCCGAGGCCAAGATCGAGAAGGGCGCTGAGGTGACCATCGTCAATCCGATGCTCATGAACAACTTCGAGTCCAAGACCCTGAACCGCACCTTCGCCGAGATCTTCTTCGGCAACCTCGCCCCCGCCGGCGGTGCTTCGGCCGCCATGCCCGCCCATGGCAGCGCCCCGCAGGGCCAGCCCACCGCCCCCGGCGCGCCCGTGGTGGCCAAGGAGGCCGTGAAGGTCGAGAAGGCCTCCGGCGCCGACGCCCGCACCGTGGCCGAGGTCTGGGCCCAGAAGGGCAGCTTGAAGGAGAAGTCCGTCACCATCCGCGGCCAAGTGGTGAAGTACAACCCGGGCGTCATGGGCAAGAACTGGATCCATCTGCAGGATGGCAGCGGTGATGCGAACAAGAGCAACCACGACATCACCGTCACCAGCCAGGACCCGGCCGCCAAGGGCGACATCGTCACGGTCAAGGGCACCGTCCGCCTCGACAAGGATTTCGGCGCGGGCTACGTCTACGCGCTGATCGTCGAGGATGCCAAGGTGGTGAAGAAGTAGCCGCGCGCACACCCACCCCACACAGAAGCGG
>JAXLQS010000004.1:0-330852 GCA_046331485.1 Holophagaceae bacterium
AGCCAGTGGCTGCAGACCATCGCCATCGCCTTCTCCGTGATGCTGCTCATTCCCGTGTGGGCCGTGGTCTACAACCTCTTCGCCACCATGAAGGGCCAGTGGCACCAGCTCCGCGAGAGCGTGCCCCTCAAGTTCCTCATGAGCGGCGTGGTCTTCTACCTGCTGACCTGCTTCCAGGGCCCCATGCACAGCCTGCGCACCGTGAACGCCATCGTGTCCAAGACCGACTGGATCCCCGGCCACGCGCACATGGCCGTGCTGGGCTGCTTCAGCTTCTTCGCCATCGCCGGCACCTACTTCACCGTTCCCAAGCTCTGGGGCAAGCCCCTGCACTCGCAGTCCCTGGCCAACTGGAGCTACTGGATGCTGATGATCGGCGGCCTGGGCTTCTTCACCACCCTCTGGCTGGGCGGCTTCTGGCAGGGCTGGCAGTGGAACAACTGGAGCATCCCCTTCATCGACACCGTCATCGCCCTGAAGCCCATCTGGATCGTCCGGTTCGTGTCGGGAATCCTGATGTTCACCGGCATCGTGATGTTCGCCTACAACATTCTGGCCACCGCCATGGGCGCCAACGAGGAGGCGGCCGCCTAGGCCGCAGAAAGGAGCGCGACCATGTTCAAGAAAGCCGACAACAACGCCCTTTGGGCCATCGGAATCTCCCTCGTGCTGTTCTTCATCGGCGGCATCCTCACCACCGTGGTGCCGCCCCTGGTGGACACCACCTGGGCGAAGCCCTACGAGAACCACGACCCCGCCAAGGGCCTCACCGGCAAGGTGGTGCCCCTCACCGACCTGCAGAAGAAGGGCCGCGCCATCTACGTCCGCGAGGGCTGCTGGTACTGCCACACGCAGCAGGTCCGCACCCTCCTGGCCGACACCAAGCGCTACGGCTGGCGCGGCGTCGACGCCCCCATCTCCACGCCCGACGAATTCGTCTACGAGGATCCCCACATGTTCGGCACCAAGCGTACCGGGCCGGACCTCGCGCGGGTGGGCGGCAAGTACGACGAGCAGTGGCACCGCACCCACTTCCGGAATCCCCGCGACCTCGTGAAGGGCTCCATCATGCCGCCCTACCCCTGGATCGTGAACAACCCCGAGGAGTTCAAGGCCCTGGTCGCCTACCTGCAGAACCTCGGCCGCGGCAAGGACTGGCGCCCCGCCAACGACTACGAGAAGTAGGCGATGGCCCCCACGGATTACACCTACCCCAGCGTGTATTTCGCCTATCTGTTCTTCGCCCTGATGTTCTTCCTCGCCGTCTATTTCTTCCTCAAGTCGCGGCGGGACGGTTACTGGGGGGAGCAGGGCGAAGAAGCCAAGTACCAGATGTTCGACGAGGATGAGACTCCCAGGAGCACGCCATGACAGACGAGAAGAAGGGCCACGAGGACCTGAAGGACTACGCCGACGGCTGGATGACCGAGCGCAAGGGCACGGACGCGCCCGGCTTCCTGAAGCTGGTCATCCCGATCATCGGCCTGGGCGGCGTCGGTTACCTGATCTTCCAGATGTACGGGGATGTCGGCCATGCCACCCGAGGGCCCCTGGTCCAGCAGTTCAATGCCGCGACCAGGACCAATCCGGTCCTGATGTACGGCATCGCCGCCCTGGTCCTGGTCTACGTGGCCATCGTCGCGATCTTCGCCTTCCGCAAGCCCCACGAGGATTAAAGCTGTGGATAACGCCAGCTGGCAGTTCAGGGTTCCCGACGACTCGCAGTACTGGGTCGAGATGGTCAAGTGCCAGCACGCCTGTCCGGTGCATACGGACGCGTGCGGGTACGTGACGGCCATCGCCGAGGGGCGGTACGAGCAGGCCTACGCGATCGCCCGCGCCACCAACCCCTTCGCGTCCATCTGCGGCCGCGTCTGCGGCGCGCCCTGTGAAGCCAACTGCCGCCGCGGCTCCCTGGACGAGCCCGTGGCGATCCGCGCCCTCAAGCGGTTCGTCACGGACCAGTTCGGTCCCGAGACCGGCGACTACGCCGCCTACCGGGCGGGCAACAACGCGCGCATGCTGCCGCCCAACCGGGGCGACTACGAGAAGGTGGCCGTCATCGGCGCCGGCGTCGCGGGCATGACGGTGGCCCACGACCTCGTCCAGATCGGCTACAAGGTCACGGTCTTCGAGGCCAGCGCCGAGCCCGGCGGCATGCTCACCGCCGGCGTGCCGGTCTTCCGCCTGCCCCGCGAGCTGGTGCGCCACGAGATCAACGCCATCCTCTCCATGGGCGTGGACCTGAAGTGCAACATGAAGCTGGGCCGGGATTTCGCCATCGCGGACCTGCGGGCCCAGGGCTACAAGGCCATCTTCCTGGGCGTGGGGCTGCCGAACGGCCGCAAGCTCTCCCTGCCCGGGGGCGAAGCCGAGGGCGTCTACGACGGCATGGAGTTCCTCAAGGCCTTCAACGAGGGCAAGCCGCTGCCCCTGGGCCGGCGCGTGGTGGTGGTGGGTGGCGGCAACGTGGCCTACGACGTGGCCCGCTCGGCCCTGCGTCCCTTCGAGGCCCTGGAGAAGGAGGAGGCCCTGGCGGAGATGGGCCATGGCGAGAAGGTGGCCTACGACGTGGCGCGCTCTGCCCTGCGCATGAGCGGCGACAAGGAGATCCACGTCGTCTGCCTGGAGTCCCTGGAGGAGATGCCCGCGGACAAGGTGGAGATCCACGAGGGCGAGGAGGAGGGCATCCGCCTCCACAACCGGGTGGGCCCCAAGGAGATCCTCGTCGAAAACGGCAAGTGCAAGGGCCTGCGGGTCGTGAAGTGCCTCTCGGTCTTCGACGGGGAACGCCGCTTCAATCCCCAGTTCGACGAGGCCGACCTCAGCGACATCCACGCCGATTCCGTGGTCTTCGCCATCGGCCAGACCTCGGACCTGAGCTTCCTCAGCCCCGAGGACGGCGTGGAGACCCAACGGGGCCTCGTGAAGGTGGATCCCACCACCTACCAGACCACGGCCCCGGACATCTTCGCCTGCGGCGACGTGGCCCACGGGGCCCGCCTCTTCATCGACGCCATCGCCTCGGCCCACACGGCGGCGCGCTCCATGCACGACTTCCTGCGGGGCACCCGCACCGACGTGGTGCTGCGCAAGCGCTGGCTGCCTGCGGCCTATACGATGGCCGAGGGCTGGCACCGCGAGCCTCGCCGCAACGCGCCGGTGCTGGAGAGCGAGGTCCGCGCCGCCTCGGTGGAGATCGTCGAGCTCAGCTATCCCGAGGCCCTGGCCCGGCGCCAGGGCGCCCGCTGCCTGCGCTGCAACGTCAACACGGTCTTCGAGACGGACCACTGCATCGCCTGCAACGGCTGCGTGGACGTGTGCCCCGAGGACCTCATCAAGCTGGTGGGCATCAGCACCCTGTCCGACTATGACGCCCACGAGCGCCTGGTCGCCGCCGGGGCCGCCATTAGCCTGGCCGAATACCAGGCCCTGGGCCCCCAGGAGAAGGATGAGCTGGGCGGCGTCATGCTGAAGGATGAGAGCACCTGCATCCGCTGCGCCATGTGCGCCTCCCGCTGCCCCACCCACGCCATCCAGATGAAGCGCTTCGACCACAGCATGGAGTGCGTGTCGATCCCCTCGCCGAATCCCAAGATCCGATACAATAACTGAATGAGCATTCAGTCTGAGACCCGCCCGAGGCCGAAGACGGAACGGCTGCCCCCCCTGCCGCCGCAGGACACGGTGTACCGGCCCATCCGGAAGCGCATCCACCTGGCCTTCTTCCTGGCCTTCGTGGCGGCCCCCTTCACGAACCTGATGCGCTTCGACATCCCCCGCCAGCGCTTCTACTTCGCGGGGCAGGAACTCTGGATCAGCGAGTTCGCCATCATCTTCTTCGCGATGATGTTCCTGATGTTCGTCATCGCGGCCTCGGCCATCATCCACGGCCGCATCTACTGCAGCTACGCCTGCCCCCAGATGATCTTCAGCGAGTGGAGCCAGTCCGTGGAGCGGTGGGCCGGGCGCCTGGCCCAGAAGCTGAAGGGCGCCGGCCCGAAGGCGAGGAAGCTCGCCGCCCGGGGGCTCTTCTACGCGGTGCTGGCGGCCGCCTCGGTGTTCCTGGCCTTCGTCTTCACCTCGTACTTCGTGGAGCCCCGGGACCTGCTGGGGCGCCTCCTGCACTTCGATCTGGTGACCGTGGGCGGCCTCACCGGCGCCGTGACCACCCTGATCACCTTCCTGGACTTCACCCTGGTGCGGCAGAAGTTCTGCACCACGGTCTGCCCCTACGGCTACATCCAGGGCATGCTCCAGGACAAGCACACGCTGCTGGTGGCCTATCAGGACGGCCCATACGAGGGGGGGGCCGAGGCCAAGGACTGCATCGAATGCAAGAAGTGCGTGCGCGTCTGCGAGATGGGCATCGACATCCGCGAGTCGCCCTACCAGATCGAGTGCGTCCATTGCGGCGACTGCATCGACGCCTGCGAGGACGTGCTGCGCAAGCTCGGCAAGCCGGGCCTCATCCACTACGCCTGGGGCGAGACGCCCAAGGCGGCCGCCGCGCGGGAACCCTGGCACCGGCGCTGGGGCTTCCGGGACGCCAAGCGGGTGGTGATCCTGCTCATCATGGCCTTCTACCTCGCGGGCCTCGCCACGGTCCTCTCCCTGCGGCGTCCCGTGCTGGTGGAGATCAACCCGGACCGGTCCACCCTCTTCAAGGAGCTGGAGGACGGCCGCATCGCGAACCCCATCCGTCTGAAGCTCGCCAACCGCACGGGCAGGGCCACCCAGGTCCGCCTCTGGGTGGAGGGCCTGCCCGGCGCCGACCTCGCCCTGCCGGCCAACCCCGTGGCCCTGCAGCCCGGCGAGACCTTCGAGCGCACGGTGGAGCTGCGGGCGCCCTTCGTGCAGGACGGGCAGGACGTCCACCGCATCCGCATCCTGGCGCAGGCCGATGCGTCCCGGAAGGCCGATGCCGAAGAGCTGACCTTCATCACGCCGCTCAAGAGGAAGTGATCCATGACAGAACGCAAGCGGGGCGGCGGCTTCTACCTCATGGTGTTCGGCCTCATCGGCCTGCTCTTCATCGGCATCATGGTGGTGGTCTTCCAGATCTCCAGGAAGGCCAATCCGGTCATGCTCGACGACCAGGGGCGACCGCAGCCGACCTCCCGTCCATGACGGACCGGACCACCTGCGAGCTCTGTGGCGCCGCCGCCACGAAGCATCCCCAGGTCCAGACCTTCCGGGGCCAGGCGAAGCGCTTCTGCTGCACCGGCTGCCTGAATGTCTACGCCATCCTGCTGGAGAGCGGCGCCATCGATGCCGGCGTGGACCTCCGCGGCACGGACCTCTTCCAGGAGAGCCAGCGCCTGGGCCTGCTGGGCCAGGGGGCGGAGGCCGATACCTCGTCCATTCCCGAGGGGGCCGAGACCCGGGAGGCCCTCTACCAGCTCTCGGGCATGTGGTGCGCGGCCTGCGGCTGGGTGGTGGAGCACGCCCTGCGCCGCGAGCGCGGCGTGGTGTCGGCCGAGGTGCTCTTCACTTCCGACCTGCTCAAGGTCACCTACTGCCCCCAGCTGCTCCCGCCCGGCACCGTCCCGGAGCGCGTGAAGTCCCTGGGCTACCGGGCCGCGGAGTTCGGCACCGAGCGGGAGGGCGACCGCCGCGAGTGGCAGGACATGCTGCTGCGCCTGGGCATCGCCGGGGGCCTGTGGATGAACGTGATGCTGTTCAGCCTCGTCATCTACGCCAGCTACTTCGAGGGCATCGCCGGCTGGGCCCAGCGGGCCGTGCCCTTCATCCTCATGGCCCTGACCCTGCCCGTGGTGCTCTACTCGGCCTGGCCCATCCACCGCATCGCCTGGTTCGGCGCGCGGGGCGGGCACCTGCGCATGGAGGCCCTGATCTCGACGGGCGTGCTGGCGGCCTTCACCTACAGCTCGGCCCAGGCCGTCCTGGGGGGCCGGCACTTCTACTTCGACACGGCCTGCGCCATCGTCACCCTGGTGCTCACGGGCAAGGCCCTGGAGCGCCATGCCAAGGACCGCAGCGCCCGCGCCATCGCCATGCTCCACCGCCTGCTGCCGAAGAAGGCCCGGCTGCGCATCGATGGACAGGAGCGCTTCGTGGCCATCGAGGCCCTGGAGCCCGGCACCCGGATCCTGGTGAAGCCCGGCGAGCGCGTCCCCGCCGACGGCGTGGTGGTG
Organism: Holophagaceae bacterium; assembly: GCA_046331485.1. Classification (GTDB taxonomy): domain Bacteria; phylum Acidobacteriota; class Holophagae; order Holophagales; family Holophagaceae; genus Geothrix. Next base: position 6,159 of record JAXLQS010000004.1, read on the forward strand.
GCGGGCCAGTCCGCGGTGGACGAATCCGTGGTCACCGGCGAGTCCGACCCCCAGGCCAAGGCCGAGGGCGACAGCGTGATCTGCGGCAGCCTGAACACGGCCGGCGTGCTGGAACTCCGCGTCACCCGCTGCGGCGAGGATTCCACCCTGGCCCAGATCGTGAAATCCGTGCAGACCGCCCTGGCGGGCAAGAGTCCCCTGGAGCGCCTGGTGGACCGGGTCTCCCGGCTCTTCATCCCCGTGGTGCTGGCCCTGGCCGCCCTCACCGTTCTGGTTTGTCTCAGCCGCGGCCTCCCTGGCACCGAGGCCATGCTGCGGGGCATCGCCGTGCTGGTCATCGCCTGCCCCTGCGCCCTGGGCATCGCCACGCCCCTGGCCACCACCGCCGCCATCGGCGCGGCCTCCGGCCAGGGCATCATCATCCGGGATGCCAAAGTGCTGGAGACCTTCCGCAAGGTGGACCTGCTCATCCTCGACAAGACCGGCACCGTGACCGAGGGCGACTTCCGGGTGCGCCACGCCGAGCTGGAAGGCCTGGAGCTGGCGGCGGCCCTGGAGTCCTATTCGGAGCATCCCCTGGCCCATGCGGTGAAGCGGTACGCCGACGAGCATCGGATCCCTCACCTCGATGCCTCCGGCATCGAGGTGAGGGCGGGCCGGGGTTTGATGGGGACGGTGGCGGGGCATCGCGTGGCCGTGGGCAATCGCAGGCTGCTGGCCGAGGAGGGGCTCGCCCTCGCGGCCGAACTCGAAGCCAAGGCGGGCACCTGGGAAGCCGAGGGCCTCACGGTGGCCTTCACGACGGTGGATGGCCTCATCACCGGGGCCCTGGCCTTCGGCGACCGGCCCCGGCCCGAGGCGGCCTCCGTCATCGCCGAGCTGCGGGCCCGCGGCGTGCGCACGGTGCTGCTGTCGGGCGATGCCCGGGCCACCACCGAGCGCATCGCCGGGGCCGTGGGGGTGGATGAGTTCGTGGGCGAGGTTTCGCCCTCCGAAAAGGCCGAGGCCGTGCGGCGCTTCCAGGCCCAGGGCCAGGTGGTGGCGATGGTGGGCGACGGCATCAACGATGCGCCGGCCCTGGCCGCCGCCGACCTGGGCATCGCCATGGGCTCCGGCGCGGACCTGGCGCTGCACGCGGCGCCCGTGGTGCTCATGCGCGATTCGCTCACCCGCATCACCCGCGTGTTCCGCCTGGCCACGCGCACCCTCCGCGTGCTGAAGCAGAACCTCTTCTGGGCCTTCTTCTACAACGCGGCGGGCATCTCGCTCGCCATGACCGGGGTGCTGAATCCCATCCTGGCCGCCGGGGCCATGGTGCTCTCCAGCCTCTCGGTCATCGGCAACTCCATGCGCCTGGGGCGGGAGCGGGGCTAGGGTTTCTGCCGCCCCCGGTGGTAGTGGCGGCGGGCCTTGGCGCGGTTGCCGCAGCTGGCCATGGAGCACCAGCGCCGGGAGCGGCCCCGGCTCTGGTCCAGGAACAGCCAGGTGCACTGGGCCCCGCCGCACTCCCGGACCGGGGCGGCGGCCGTGGCCGTGAGCAGGTCCGCCGCGGCGCGGGCCAGGGGCCAGAGGGGCGAGCCCAGGTCCGGCACCTCGCGTCTCCAGCGCCAGACCAGGGCCTGGCCCTGGGCCTCGAGGCCCAGGTTCGGAAGGGCCTCGCCCAGGGCCCGGTTGAGGCAGGCCAGGTCGCGGGGCGGGATCTCCCCGCCCTGGGCCCGGGCGGAGAAGATGCCGTAGAGGGCCTCGCGCAGGTCCAGCGCCGCCCGGAGCGCAGCCTGGGCTTCGAGGGGCTGCGCCTGGGCCCGGGCCCCCAGGCCCTCGGCCTCGGAGGCTTCGAGGAGGCCCGCCTGGAGGGCGAAGGCGAGGAGCTGGGGGTAAGTCCGCAAGCCATCGGTTTCGGGCCGGCCCCGGTCCCCCCAGGTATTGGCGAAGTCCAGGCAGAGGTCCCCCCCCGACAACTCGAAGGGGCCCAGGGCCGGCGGGGGCGGGGCGGCGTCCATGGGTCGATGATAACTCGCATTGTAGGGTTGACAGGTTAGAATTTGGCGCCATATTAACCAGCATTCTTTCTCAGGGAGGTTAGCCATGGCCCAGACCCAAGACCTCGCTCCCGCCCGCCTGGCCGACCAGCTGGAGCGGGGCTTCCGGGGCGGCGCCTGGCACGGCCCGGCCCTGATGGAGCTGCTGGCGGACCTTGGCGCGGAGCAGGCCCGGTGGCGCCCCGATGCCGCCTCGCACGCCATCGCCGACGTGGTGGGGCACCTGACCTACTGGCTGGAGGATGCGCGGCGCCAGGTGCTGAGGGCCCCCCGCCTCCCCCACGAGCCGGGGGCGGACTGGACGGCCCCGGCCGCGGACACCGAGGCGGGCTGGCAGGCGCTCCTCGCGGCCCTGGAATCGGCCCACGGCGGGCTGCGCGCCGCGGTCCTGGATCTGGAGGAGGGCCGCCTGGACGAGGCGAGGTCCGGCTCCGACACCACCATCCGCGGGGTCCTGCAGGGCACCCTGCAGCACAATGCCTACCACGCCGGCCAGATCGCCCTGCTGCGCCGGCTGGCCGAGGCCGGGGGCCGTCCGTGACCCCCCTGGAGACCCGCACCCTGGAGCGGCTCATCACCCGGCGGAACCACCTGGCGGGACTCACGGCCAGCCGGAAGGAGCACCGCTGGGTGGACCTGATGAAGCAGGTGGACGCGGCCATCGGGGCCATCGAGGTGGGCACCTGGGGCATCTGCGCCGTCTGCCACGATCCCGTGTCCCCCGCCCGCATGGCGGACGACCCCCTGGTCACGGTGTGCCTGGAGTGCCTGTCCGAGACGGACCGCCGGGCCCTGGAGCGGGACCTCCAGTCCGCCGGCAAGGTCCAGCGCACCCTGCTGCCCCCGGCCCGCCTGGCCCAGGACGGCTGGGATGTGGCCACCCACTGGGAGCCCCTGGGCGTGGTCTCGGGGGACCACGTGGACGTCATCCCGCCGGCCACGCCGGGGGCCCCGCTGCACCTGGTGCTGGGCGACGTCTCGGGCAAGGGCGTTGCCGCGGCCCTGCTGCAGTCCCACCTGCACGCCCTCTTCCGGGCCCTGGTGCCCGCGGGCCAGTGCCTGCCGGACCTCTTCAAGCGGGCCAACGAGCTGTTCGCGGAGGCCACCTCCTCGGTGAGCTACGCCACCCTCGCCGCGCTTCGCCTGGGCCGCGACGGCGCCTTCTCCCTCGCCAACGCCGGCCACCCGCGGCCCCTCCTGGCCGATGGCCGAGGGGTGCGGCCCATCGAGGGGGGCGGCCTGCCGCTGGGCCTCTTCTGCGATTCGGTCTACACCGAGCGGGACCTGCGGCTCCAGCCGGGCCAGACCCTGCTGCTCTACACGGACGGCTGGACGGAGGGGACGCGGGATGACCGCGAGTTCGGCATCGGCCGGGCCGCCGCGGCGCTCCGCCGGAGCGCGGCCCTCCCCCTGCCGGACCTGCTGACCTCCTGTCGCGCGGAGCTGGACCGGTTCCTGGACGGCTCGCCCCGCCGGGACGACCTCACCCTGGTGGCCGTGCGCCGGGCGGCCTGACTAGCCCTGCGCCTGGATCCGCAGCAGCATCGCGGCCTGCCAGAGGATGTAGCCGCCCATGCCGGCCACGAGCAGGCCGCCCAGGCGCAGCAGGCGCGCCTTCCAGGCCTGGCTGAGCCGCGTGCTGGCCAGGCCCAGCCCCAGCAGCAGGGGGGCATTGCCCAGGCCGAAGGCGGCCATGCCCGCGGCGCCCATCCGCCAGTCGCCGCCGTCGAGCGTGCGCAGCAGCATCATGTAGACCAGGCCGCAGGGGATCAGGCCCCAGAGCAGGCCCAGCGCGTAGGGCAGGCCGCCCAGGGCGAGGCCCTTGCCCATGAGCTTCTGCAGGGGCGCGGGCAGCTTGAACTCCAGGAGGGCGTCGATGCGTCCCCCCAGGGCCATGGCCAGGCCCATGAGCAGCATGAGGACGCCCACGGCCAGCTTCACCCAGACCTGCCAGGGCCAGGCCTGGGCCGCGATGAGGGCCGCGCCCTCCGGGCGGCAGCAGGCGTGCATGTCCTGCACGGTCTGCAGCCGCGCAAAGCCGCCCAGGAAGCCGATGAGGCCGCCGAGCAGCGCGTAGGTGGTGATGCGGCCCAGCTGGAAGCGCAGGTGCCGCGTCCAGGGCCTCTCGCCCTGGTTCGCCTGGCTCAGGCCGAAGGCCGCCACGATGGGGCCGCACATGCCCGCGCAGTGGCCCAGGGAGCCCAGCAGCCCCGCGATCCACATCACCACCAGCCAGGGCGCGGCGTGGGGGTGGTTCAGCCAGGATTCGAGCATGGCCCATGGTCCCGCGGCGCCCGCCGGGCCCGCAAGCGACGCGGGTCACGGGTGGGTGCGACGATCGGTCGCAGGGGTCAGGCCTCCGTCTTCTCCACCACGATGACCATGCGCGTGGCCACGGCGGCCAGGGCGCCCACGGCGGCGAAGACGGGCAGCAGGGCGGCGCCCACCAGGCCCAGGGTGAGGGGGATCTCGATGAGGGTTTTCCCCGCTTCGTTCTTCAGGATGATCCGTCGGATGTTGCCCTCGTGGATCAGCTCCTTGATCTTGTCGAGCACCTGGCCGCCGTCGAGCTTGAATTCCTCGGTGCGGGTGCGGTCCTGGGTGGCGTCATCGGTCATGGCAGTTCCTTTCGGGGGTGAGGAGGCGGCTCAGGCGTGGACGAGCAGGTGCCGGGCCAGCCAGACCTGGAAGCGGCCCAGCAGCAGGGCCAGGTGGAAGGTCAGGGGGAGCAGGGCCAAGCCCGCCAGGCCGCAGAGGACGCCGGCCAGGTTCGGGTGGGAGATGACCCAGGCCCCGCCGAGGTCGAGGCTCAGCGTGCCCGTGGCCTGGAAGAGCCGCGCGAAGGGCACCGCGACCAGGGACAGGCCCGTGGCGAGGAGACCCGTGAAGAGCGTGAAGTAGGTGATGCCCAGGGGCATCAGGAGGAGCAGGTAGAGGAGGCTGGTCCAGGTTCGGCGGTCCTTCAGGAGACCCTTCAGGCGGCCCAGGAAACCCTCGCCGCTGGGCAGCAGGGCGGGGGCGGAAGACCCCTCGCCGCCCACCAGCGCCCGGAGCAGGTGCGCCTCGACCACGGAGAGCAGGCGGGCCCCCGCCAGGAAGGCGAGTGCCACGGGGAGGCCGATGATGAGGATGGCCAGGCCCAGGCTGAGGGAGAGGCCCGTCACCGTGTAGGTGAAGGCGAGGAGGCCCGTGCCCAGGGACAGCAGCAGGTAGAGCAGGGTGGTGTAGGTCCGGCGCTGGGCCAGGGCCTCGAAGAAGCCGGGGTGGGACGCGGGCAGCAGGGACATGGAACCCTCCGGGGGATGTCCCAGGCTACGGAGCGCCGCGGGCCCGGGCGGGGCCGTACCGGCGAACGACGGGTTCCCGCCGGTCAACGGCGCCTCAGCCCAGCGCCGGCACCCGCCAGAGGGCCAGCTCCTCGCCCAGCGAAGGCACGGGCAGCAGGCCGTTCTCCACGGCGCCGTCGTCGCTCTCGGGCTCGCAGAGGTAGACGGCGATGGCCCCCAGGGGCTGGTCCGTGGGCACCAGGGCCCAGCCCGGGGGCACGGGGCGGGCCTCGCGGCGCCAGGACACGCTGAGCTCGCCCACTCGGGCGGCCTCCAGGATGGCGCGCCCCCCCTCGGAGCCGAGGCCCTCCACCACGGGCACCTCCACCTCGAAGGTGCCCATGGCGGCCTGCAGGGAGAGGCCGTGCAGGCGCAGGTGGGCGGCCAGGGTCGCAGGCACCAGGTAGGCCTCCGGGCGGGCCACCACAGTGGTGCCCACGAAGCGGCCCAGGTAGGGCAGCGTCACGCTCGTGGGCGCGCCCTCCAGGGTGCGGGGCGTGCGGGTGAGGATCTCCACGGGCGCCTCGAAGCGCTCCAGGCCGTAGCGGATGGCGATGCGCTCCCGCGGTGTGCGGCTCGCGGCCACGGTCTGCACCACCTCGTCCCGGTGGGCGGCCACGAATGTCAGCGTCTCCAGCATGAAGGCGTAGGCCGTGCGCACCCGCTCGGCGAAGGTGATGTAGGAGTAGCACTCCAGCAGCAGGTCCATGCGGCTGGTGAGACCCCGGTAGTTGCTGCCGAACCGGGGGTGGTGCGGATAGGTCATCCAGCCCTCGCGCACGGGGGCGCCGGGCTCGGCGTCGCGGTCGGCGTCCAGGGCCCGCTCGTCCTCCACGAAGTTGCCGTACCAGCCCGCGTCCAGCCCGTGGTTGCGCTTCAGGGCCGCGGTGACGGGGGGCAGCAGGCGCTGGCGCATGTACTCGATGGGCTCGGTCCGGCCGCTCTCCACGGTGTGGGGGATGTCGTAGGTCATGGAGAAGCGGTGCACGGAGCCGTTCGTGGCGTGGTTGTCGATGGTGAGGTCCGGGGCCCAGGGCTGGCAGACGCGGGCCTGCAGCAGGCGCATCTCCTCGCCCTGCATGCGCAGGTAGTCGCGGTTCAGGTTGATCTTGGCGGCGTTCACGCGGGTGCCCACACCGCTGTCGGGGCCCAGCTGGCCCGTGAGCTTGGGCAGGTGCAGCTTGCGGTTGCCGGGGTCGATGGCATCGTTGCCGTCGGGATTGAAGAGGGGCGCCACCACCAGGGTGAGGTCCCCGAGAAGCTGGTCCGCGTCCAGGCCGGGCTTGCCCTCCAGCAGGTCGCGCACCAGCATCAGGCAGCCCTCCTTGCCCTCCACCTCGCCCGCATGGATGCCGCTGATGATCAGCACCACGGGCCGGCCCAGGCTGCGGGCCTCCTCGGGCGTGGTCACGCCGTGGGCCGACAGCACCAGCAGGGGCAGCTCCCGGCCCTGGGTGCTCCGGCCGAAGCCGGTGACATGCAGGCGCCGGTCGCCCTTGGCCTGCAGGCCGGCGATGAAGGCCATCACGTCCGCGTGGCGGCTGGTCTCCTCGTAGCGGGTGGCTTCGGCGCGGGTAAGCAGGGACATGGGAACTCCTCGTTCAGGTCCGGGGGGACAGATCCTGGAAATCCCCGGTGCGGGCCAGGGACCGCAGGGCCTCCAGCAGGGCGGGCGGTGGGACGGCGAGCTTCCGGGTGGCCAGGTCCAGCCAGCCGCCGGAGCTGGTGACCCGGGCGGCGGTGCGGCCGTCGGCCTTGATGAACTCGTTGCGGAGCAGGAAGCGGCTGCCATCCTCCGACTGGCCGGCCAGGGCCAGCGTCACCTCGAAGGACTCCAGCAGCCCGATCTCCCGGAAGTACTCCACCTCATCCTTGCGCACCACGGGCCCGATGCGCAGCCGCGCGAACTCGGAAGTGGGGAAGCCGTGCTCCGCGAAGAAGGCCATGCGCGTGTCGGCGGACTTGTCCAGGAAGGCCGTGTTGCGCATGTGGGCGTTGAAGTCCATGTCCCCCCAGCCCGCGAACAGGGTCTTTTTGAACATCCAGGACTCCTTCCGGGGAGGGGCTCAGAGGCTGCGCTTCAGCACGGCCTGGCCCATGTGGGTGACGCGGTAGCGGCCGATGGCCCGCTCGCGGATGAGGTCGTGGCGCTCCAGGTAGGCGAGGTCCGGATCCGTGGCCCCGGCCTTCACCAGGTGGTCCCGCGCCACGTCCGGGTGTTTGGCCACCACCTGGAGGATGGTGAGCTGGCGGGCGGTGATGGCTTCGGCCACGGGGACTCCTCGAGTCAGTAGGTGATCTGGCGCCGGTAGCTGGCCCGGTGGATGTCCGTGATCTGCACGGTGAGGCTGAAGGTCATCTGCGCGAAGGTGCGGGGGAAGGCCCTGGCCAGCACGGGCAGCAGCGCCTCGCTGAGCTGGGCCTTCACCTCGTCCGTCCGCCCGTCGAGGATCTGCACGTTCAGGGTGACGAAGGCCTGGTTCGGGGCGCCGTCCCCGATGGCGAAGGTCCCATGGCTGAGAAAACGGCTCTTGATGTCCTGGGCCTTGAAGAGCCCCGTGGCCGCCAGGGTGCCGTTGACTTCCCGCAGCAGGCCCGGCCAGTCGGGCTGGTCGAGGAGGTTGTCCGAGGCTTCGAGGATGCAGTGGGGCATGGGGGACCTAGCCTGGTGGAGCATGTGGTAGGGGATCCTACCGCCGATGGTCGGGCTTGCGCGCGATCCCTTTCTTCGCTCCGGCCCCCCAGTAGCTGGTTTCCTCGGCAAAGCAGATGTTCTCCAGGTCCGTCACCCGCTCCTGCAGGCAGGCCTGGGCATCGCTGATGGCCTGGTTGTAGATGGCGGGGCCGAGCTCCTTCAGGCAGAAGCGCAGGAAGTTGCCCGCCCCCAGCTCGCCGATGCTCTCGCCGTATTCTTCGGCCACGAAGCGCTGGATGGGCGCGGTCAGGCGCTTTTCCGTGTCGGGGGAGAGCTTGATGTCCATGGGTGCCTCGCGCAGGTGCCGGGACCCAGTGTGGCCCGGGTTGACGGGGAGGCGAAACGGTGGACTGAGCGCCGGCCCGCCCGCTGGGACAAAGCAGCGCGGCGCAACGCGATTTCCGGGAAGCGGGTTCCTGTCCAGGGTAGAGTCAGGCATGCCCCCGCGCGTCCTCCTGACCGGCGCCTCCGGTTTCATTGGTCGGAACCTGCATGCCTCGCTGGCGGGTGCTGGCCTGGAGGTGAGTTGCCTCACGAGAAGGCCCGAGGAGGCCCGCCGGGTCTGGCCGGACCGGCACTGGGTTGGAGGTGACATCGGCGATCCTGGTTCCCTGCCTGGGGCGCTCCGGGGCTGCGACCTCGCCTACTACCTGGTCCACGGCATGGGCTCCCATCAACCCGGCTGGGCCGAGGAGGAACTGCGCTGGGCGGGGAACTTCGCCCGCGCCGCGGAGCTTGCGGGCATCCGCCGGATCATCTACCTGGGCGGTGTGGCGCCCCAGGGACTGCCTTCGGAGCACCTGCTGTCGCGCCTCAACACGGGCTCGGTGCTCCGCTCTGGAGCTGTGCCGGCGTTGGAACTCCGCGCCGGGATGATCATCGGGGCCGGCAGCGCCTCCTGGACCATCGTGCGGGACCTGGCCGCCCGTCTGCCGGCCATGGTGCTTCCCGCGTGGCTCTCGCACCGGAGCGAACCCGTGGCGCTGGATGACGTGCTGGCGGCCCTGCTCGCAGCCGCCCACCTGGACCTGCCCGAAAGCACCTGGTGGGACATCCCGGGTCCAGAGGCCCTCTCGGGCCGGGAGATCCTCCTGCGCCTGGCGGCGGTCATGGGGCGGAAACCCGTCCTCCTGAAGATTCCCTTCATCACGCCCCGCCTCTCCTCCCACTGGATCCGGCTGGTGACCCGCGCGGACCATGCCGTGGCGCGGGAGCTGGTGGAAGGGCTGACCTCGGACTTGCTTGCCAGCCGGCCCGGGTACTGGGAGGCGGCCGGGCTGCCTCCGCCGGTCGGATTGGAGGCGGCGGCCCGCAGGGCCCTGGCCGCCGAGGCCGGGACCCTCTCGCGGGCCGGGCTGTTGGCGGAAAGGCTGGCGAGCTGGCTTACGCCCCGGAGCCAGGCTGGGGCGGGCCAGCCTCGTCGCTAGGCGGGGGCGTGGTGGCCGGGCCATCACCGGTCACAGGCCTGCTGAAGCGCTGGGCGCGCAGGTGGAAGTCGTCGGTGAAGGTCCGGCGCACGGGCGGGGGCGGGGCGGCCTCCGCCTCCCGGCGGGCCCGGCGCACCCGCCAGAGCCCGAGGGCCACCGGCAGCAGCAGGAGGAGGGGGTACTCCAGCAGGATGCGCTGGGGCGTCAGGAGGAACTGGGTGGGGCGCAGGTTGTCCGCGTACCACGCATCCAGGATCCAGGCCTCGTCATGGGGATGCAGCTCGGCGGCCTCGGCCTTGCTGAGGGTGAGCACGCGCGTCTCCTCGCCCTGCTTGGCCGTCACGAAGTCCGTGATCTGGCTGTCCGCGTTGCGGTCCACGCTCAGGATCTCCAGCCGCGCGAGCCCCGGCCGCTGCAGGTGGCAGAAGGGGTTCATGGCCAGGAGGAAGGCCTGCACCACGGTGATCCACAGCACCGCCCCGGCCAGGGCCCAGAGGCCGATGAGGGCTGGCCAGCGGAGGGCGGGGCGGGCGAGGAGGGACATGGGGCAAGTATCCCTGAAGAAGGTGGTTCCAGACAGCCATGGGGTCCACCCGGGCCAGCCCTGTTGACGGCCCGGGGTTACTGCGTTGGGATGATCTGACCGAATCCACGGAATCCTCCCAGGGGTTGTCCCGCATGTCCTCGCCCAGCCAACCCCCGCAGGCTCCACCCAGCTTCCCTTGGGTGGATCACCTGCCCCTGGCCATGGTGGTCTGGGATCCGGGGGCGGCGGTCCTCCGTCCCAACCGGGCCTTCACCGAGCTGTTCGGCTACAGGAGCGACGATTTCCGCGAGGGCGAAGGGTGGTGGGTGGCGGCCCTGCCGGATCCTGCCCACCGCCAGCGGCTGCAGGCGGCTTGGGCGGAAACCCTGGGGCCCGCCGCCGGGGCGCCGCCTCCCCCGGCCCTGGACCTTCCCATGCGGCAGCGGGACGGCTCCCGGCGCTTCGTCCGCGCGGCCTGCGCCCGGCTCGGCGAGCACCCGGTCATCACCTTCACCGACCTGACCCGGCACCACCGCACCGAGGAGGTGCTGGCCTTCCTGGCCCGGGGGGCCAACCGGCCCGGGGAGGACTTCTTCCAGTCCCTGGCGCGGTTCCTGGCCGACCAGTTCGCCGTGGAATACGTTTGCATCGATGTCCTCGAAGGCGATGGCCTGATGGCGAAGACGCTCGCGGTGTGGTGCGATGGCCATTTCGAAGACAACGTCTCCTACGCCCTCAAGGACACGCCCTGCGGCGTGCTCGCCGGGAAAGCCGTGTGCTGCTTCCCCTCCGGGGTGGCGGAGTCCTTTCCCCGGGATGTGGTGCTTCGAGATCTCCGGGCCGAGAGTTACGTGGGGGTCACCCTCTGGGGCCATACCGGGGCGCCCATCGGCCTGATCGCATTGATCGGCCGGCGCCCCTTGGGGGAGCCCGAGCTGGCCTCGTCGCTGCTGAAGCTGGTGGCCGACCGGGCCGCCGGCGAGCTGGAGCGGCGGCAGGCCGAGGAGGCCCTGCGGGTGAGCGAGGCGGCCCACCGCCACCAGTTCACCGACAACTCCTCCGTGCTCTTGATGATCGACCCGGAGGATGGCCACATCCTAGATGCCAACCGCGCCGCAGCGGCCTTCTACGGCTACCCCCTGCCGCGGATGCTGGAGCTGGGCATCGCCGACATCAACATCCTGCCGGAGGCCGAGCTCCGGCAGATCATGGCCTCCATCCGGGAGGGCGAAGGGGCCCGCTTCGAGTTCCAGCATCGCCTGGCGGACGGCTCCCTCCGCGAGGTGGAGGTCTCCTCCAGCCGCGTCCAGGCGGGCCACCGCCAGGTGCTGTATTCCATCATCCACGACATCACCGAGCGCAAGCAGGCCGAGGCCCTGGTCCGCGAGAACGAGGCCAAGCTCCGGACCATATTCGAGGCCTCGGAAGCCGGCATCATCCTCGTTTCCGAGCGGGGCGAGATCTCGTTTGCGAACCAGCGCATGGCCGAGATGTTCGGGATGCCCATGGAGCAGCTGATCGGAACCCGCTACCCGGACCACCTGCATCCCTCGGAGAAGGTGGTCGCCGATGCCCGGATGCAGATGATCATTTCCGGGGAGATCGACTCCGTTTCTGTGGAGCGCCGGTACCTGCGGGCCGACGGGGGCGTCTTCTGGGGCCACCTCTCGGGCCGCCGGCAGGAGAATCCGGATGGGAGCCTGCATACCCTGGTCGGCATCATCACGGACGTGACCACGCGCCGCCAGGCCGAGGAGCAGCGCTCCCTGCTGCAGGCCCAGCTCCACCAGGCCCAGAAGCTGGAGAGCCTGGGCAGCCTGGCCGGGGGCGTGGCCCACGACATGAACAACGTGCTGGGGGCCATCCTCGGCCTGGCCTCGGCCCACGTCGAGTCCCTGCCGCCCGGCAGCCCCGCCCGGAAGGCCTTCGGGACGATCATCAAGGCCGCCGAGCGGGGCGGCAACCTCCTCAAGGGCCTGCTCAGCTTCGCGCGGCAGGGGTCCGCCGAGGAAGTGCAGGACCTGGACCTCAACGTCATCCTGCAGGAGGAGGTGCGCCTGCTGGAGCGGACCACCCTGTCCAAGGTGCACCTGGTCATGGACCTCGACCCGGACCTGCGCCCGGTCCGGGGTGATGCCGGCGCCCTCACCCATGCCTTCATGAACCTCTGCGTGAACGCGGTGGACGCCATGCCGGAGCCCGGCACGCTGACGCTCCGGTCGCGCAACCTGCCGGACGACCGGGTCGAGGTGCAGGTCCAGGACACGGGCACGGGCATGCCCAAGGCCGTGCTGGACCGGGCCCTGGATCCCTTCTTCACCACCAAGGAAGTGGGCAAGGGCACGGGCCTGGGCCTCTCCATCGTCTACAACACCGTCAAGGCCCACCAGGGCGAGGTGGAGCTCCAGAGCGAGCCGGGGCGGGGCACCACGGTGATCCTGCGCTTCCCCGCCCTTCCCCTGGCGGCCAGGACCCCGGAAGGGTATGGCACCGGCCCCCTGATGCCCTTCGACCGGTCCCTGGAGGTGCTGCTGGTGGACGACGACGAGCTCATCCAGAACTCCATGCTGGGCATGCTGGAGCTCCTGGGCCACCGGCCCGTCCTGGCCACCAGTGGAGAGGAGGCCCTGGCCCGGTTGGAGGGCGGCCTGCAGCCCGACGTGGTCATCCTCGACATGAACATGCCGGGCCTGGGCGGCGCGGGCACCCTGCCCCGGCTCCGGGCCCTGCGGCCCCGGGTGCCGGTGCTCCTGACCACCGGCCGGGCGGACCAGACGGCCCAGGACCTGGTCCAGGCCCATCCCTTCGTCACCCTGCTCTCCAAGCCCTTCGGCATCCGGGAGCTCCAGGCGCACCTGGCCCCTTTCCTGAACTGAGCGTCCCCGGGGGTACCATGGGCCCCATGCCGACCGCGCTCCGGGTCCCCGACCTGCCCCTGCTCTTCGCGACCCGGGCCCTGCGGATGTTCTCGTACGGCTTCCTCTCCGTGGTGCTGGTGCTGTACCTGGCGGGGCTGGGCTTCAGCGAGGGGCGCATCGGCCTGCTGCTGACCCTCACCCTGGTGGGCGACACGCTCATCTCGCTGTGGATCACCCTCCGCGCCGACCGCGTGGGCCGCAAGCCCATGCTGGTGCTGGGCGCGGGCCTCATGCTGCTGGCCGGCATCCCCTTCGCCCTCAGCGGAGACTTCACGGTGCTGGTGCTGGCGGCCACCTTCGGCGTCATCAGCCCCTCGGGCCATGAGGTGGGTCCCTTCCTGGCCATCGAGCAGGCGGCCCTCGCCCAGGTGCTGCCGGAGGACCGCCGCACAGGCGTCTTCGCCTGGTACAACCTCACGGGCTCCTTCGCCACCGCCCTGGGCGCCCTGGCCGGGGGTTGGACCGCCCAGGCCCTGCAGGGCTCCGGCCTGGCCCCCGTGGCCAGCTACCGGGTGCTGGTCTTCGCCTATGCGGCCGTGGGCCTGCTGCTGGCATTCCTCTTCGCCAAGCTGAGCGGGGCCGTGGAGGCGCCGCCCGCGGCCGCCGGGGCCGGGCGCTGGGGCCTGCACGGCTCCAGAGGCGTGGTGCTGAAGCTGTCGGCCCTGTTCTCCCTGGATGCCTTCGCCGGGGGCTTCGTCATCCAGAGCCTCGTGGCCTACTGGTTCCACCAGAGGTTCGGTGTGGCGCCGGGCGCCCTGGGGTCCATCTTCTTCGTGGCCAACGTGCTGGCGGGCCTCTCCAGCCTCTACGCCGTGAAGCTGGCCGGGAGGATCGGCCTCATCCGCACCATGGTCTTCACCCACATCCCCTCGAACGTGCTGCTGATCCTGGTGCCGCTCATGCCCAGCCTGCCGCTGGCCATCGCCGTGCTGCTGCTGCGGTTCAGCATCTCGCAGATGGACGTGCCCACGCGCCAGGCCTACACCATGGCCGTGGTGGCCCCCGACGAGCGCTCCGCCGCCGCCGGCGTCACGGGCATCGCCCGCACCACCGGCGCGGCCCTCTCGCCCATGCTCGCCGGCCCCCTGCTCGCCGCGCCGGGCCTCGCCGGGCTGCCCTTCTTCCTCGCGGGGGGCCTCAAGATCCTCTATGACCTGCTGCTCTACCGGAGCTTCAAGGCCAGCGACAGCCGGCGCTGAACCCGCGGACCGCGCGGCCTGGCCATTGTCGGCAAAAATGGTATTAATTCGATCAGGGTCGTATGTCACAACAGAATAATCCCTGGTCAGGGCGGGGCCGGAGGACTAGCCTCAGGAGCCCTCTGGAGGTGGGCCGACATGTTCCATGCACCCCTCAAGTCCCTGTTCTCCAAGCTCGCGTTCGTCCTGGCGCCGGCCCTGCTCGCCCAGAGCGGCCCCATGCCGCCGCCCCCGCTGATGCTCTTCGTGCGGGAGGAAGTGAAGCCCGGCCACGGCGCGGCCCACGCGGCCACGGAGTCCGCCTGGACGCGGGCCCTCGTGAGGGGCAAGTCCCAGGACCACTACCTCGGCATGAGCGCCATGACCGGCGCCTCGGAGGCCTGGTTCATCATGGGCTACGCCAGCTACGCGGACTGGGAGGCCAAGCAGAACGAGTTCGACAAGAACCCGGCCCTGAAGGGGGAGATCGACAAGATCAGCGCGCAGGACGGGGAGCACCTCAACGGCACCCGCACCTGGCTGGGCACCCTGCGCAAGGACCTGAGCTACGGCCCGCCGGTGGAGATCGGCAAGATGCGCTACATGCGTGTCCGCACCTTCCGCATCAAGCAGGGGCAGGGCCGGGCCTTCGAGGAGGGCGTGAAGATGGCCCTGGCGGCCTATGAGAAGAGCCACTACGCGGCCTCCTTCGCCTTCTACGAGGTCGCCGCGGGCACAGGCTCGCCCACCTACCTGGTGCTGCGCCCGCTGAAGTCCCTGGCGGAGCTGGACGGCATGGCCGCCGCCGAGAAGGCCTTCCAGGAGGCCCTGGGCGAGGAAGGGCAGAAGGCCATGGCGAAGGTCTTCACGGACACCGTGAACGCGGTGGAGAACCAGCTCCTCGCCTTCAGCCCGAAGCTGAGCTTCCCCGGCCCCGCCGTGACCGCCAGCGATCCCGGCTTCTGGACGGTGAAGCCCCCGGCGGCGGCCAAGTAGGCGCGCTGCCTGCGGGCTCCGGGGGCGGCTTCCGGGGGCGGGCCTACAGCATCGGCCCGCCCTCGGCGGCCTGCTCCATGTGGCCCTGGAAGGCCTTCATGACCAGGCCGTGCAGGGCCGCCTGGGTGTAGCGGTAGAAGTACCAGGGCAGGGCGGGGTTGAAATCGTGGATGGCCAGCAGGGTGAAGCGGCCTCCCAGCAGGTCGCGGAACTCCAGGCGGGCCGTGCGGCCCCCCAGCATCCGGGCCAGGGCGCCGCCGGTGATGAAGTACAGGCGGCGGTCCGGCGCGCTGTGCCCGGGCTTGAAGTCGAGGCGCAGCAGGCGCAGGCCCGTCAGGCGCAGCCGCACGGTCCAGGAGCCGTCCCCGTCGCGTTCCGTGCGCACAAAGAGCTTCATGAGCGTGCCCAGCCAGCGGAAGTAGCGCTCGGCCACCCACTCGGCGTTGCGGCCCTCCGGCAGGCGCAGGCGCTGGATGGAGCGCACCCGGCCCAGCTGGCGCAGGGCCTCGTCGTCCCGGGCCCGCTGGGCGCTGGGCGCCGCCTCCGCCCGCGGCTGGAGGGACTGGGCCAGGGTCTCCCCCAGCGGGCGCCAGTCCCGGGTCACGGCCGCCTGCACGGGGTTCGCCGCGCCGTGGGACTCGGCGGAGAAGAGGTCCAGCAGGTAGGTCAGGAAGTCCGGGTGCAGCGCGGGGTTCAGCCGCCTCAGCAGGGCCGCGAAGGCGCCCTGGGAGAGGTCCGCCCAGGGGGCGAAGTGGACGGGGCGGTCCAGCAGCCGCGCCGTCTCCTCCAGCATCCCCCGCAGGCTGGTGGGTTCGGGGCCGAAGACGTCGAAGCTCCCGCCGAAGGTCTCCGGCCGGTCCACGCAGTGCTGGAAGGCCCGCAGCAGGGCCGCCAGGGAGAGGGGGCGGATCTCGTTGGCCGCCCAGGGGGGCAGGGGGATGCGCGGCAGGGCCTCCACCATCCGCACCAGCAGGCGGGCCAGCTCGCCGCCCGGCCCCACAACCAGGCCCGTGCGCAGCACCGTGAGGGGCACCCCGCGGGAGGCCAGCACCTCCTCCCGCTCCCGGGCGTCCCGGGCCGTGGGCCGCTCCGGGTGGGCCAGCAGCGGGGCGCGGCAGAGGATCTGCCGCACGCCGTTGCGGGCGGCCGCCCAGGCGAAGTTGTCGGCCATCAGCAGGTCCATGTCCCGGGCCTGGGCCTGGTCCAGGCGGGCCGAGGGGTCGCGGTTGTGCACCAGGTACACCGCGCAGTCCACGCCCTCCAGGGCGCGGGTCAGCTCCTGCCGGGAGAAGTGGTCGCAGCTGCGGATCTCGTCCTGGGGGCGCGGGGCCTGGCGGGTGGGCGAGCGCGTGAGGATGCGCAGGTCGAAGCGGTCCCCCAGGGCCTCGCAGAGCGCCGCCCCGATGAAGCCGCTGGTGCCGGCCAGGGCGACCCTGGGGCGGGAAGGGGGCAGGGGGCTAGGGCCTGGCAAGGGAGGCCTCCGCCTCTCCGGCGGCGGGGAGGGCCGCCACGGATCCCCCGGGCAGCATCGCCACGAAGGTCCGGAGGGCCATCAGGCAGGCCTCGGGGCGGGTCTGCAGGATCCAGTGCGGGCCCCGCAGGGTGGCGATGTCCAGCTGGGCGCGGTGGGCGCGGATCCAGGCCGTGGCGGCCTTCGGCACCAGGCGGTCGTGGCTGGCGCAGAGGGCCAGCAGGGGCACCTCGATGCGCCCCAGCAGGGCCGTGTGGTCCACGGCGGCCACCGCCAGGGTGCGCCCCTTCATGGCGGCCGTGGGGAAGTGGGGCAGCATGGCCGTGGTGAGCTGCACCAGGGCCTGCGGCGCGCCCTTGCCCAGGAGCAGACGGCGCAGCAGGGGCAGGGGCAGCTGCAGGGGCGGCAGCAGGCGCAGCAGGGGCCGCAGCCAGAGCCACTCGGGCCGCGGGTTCCGGGCGAAGCTGCTGACGAGGACCACCCCCGCCAGGCCCGCGGGCCGCTCCGCCGCCAGGGCCAGGGCCACGGGGCCCGAGAAGGACTCCCCCAGCAGCAGGAAGGGCCGCCCCGAGGGCAGCTGCGTTCGCGCGAAGGCCGTGCAGTCCTCGTAGCGCGTCAGCTCCGGCGGGTAGCGCACCACCCGCGTCTCGAAGCCCGCCGCCGCGGCGAGGAAGGGCTCGAACATGCGCCCCGTGCCGTCCATGCCGGGCAGCAGCACGAGGAGGGGGCGGGGGGCGGCCATGGGGCGAGTATCCCAGGAACCGCCGGTGTACGGGATCCAGGACGGAACTGGACAGGCGTTGGCACATGGGCGGTGCCAGGCTGGAGCCATCCCCCACAACCTGGCTGCGTTCCCCCGGTTCTGCCCCTCGGCCCCGCCCTTCGGCTCGGCCGGCCCACCGCCCCTCGACAGGAGGCCCCATGGCCATCCCCATCTTCGATTACTTCAGCGACTGGCGCACCCGCCGCCTCACCTGCCCGGCCTGCGGCTGGGAGGGCACCTTCGAGGAGGGCGCCCGGGAGCTCTTCGACGGCCTCCAGGACTGCTCCTGTCCGCGGTCGCACGGACCGCTCGACGCGCCCCTGCTGGCCATCCTCCAGTTCCCCACCGAGGCGGAGTGGCGCGAGCACTGGGACGAACGCTCCGAGGCGGAGCAGTGCTTCCTCGAGCGCTGCTGGAGCCGGTCCTGAGCACCGCCTACCAGTACTTCTCCAGGTGGATCTGCCCCGGGGCCTTCTTGGTGTGCTCGCGGAAGCCCTCGGCCTCCAGCTGGGCCTGCAGGGCCGTCAGCATGTCGGGGTTGCCGCAGAGGAAGATGTGCGTGTCGGCGGGGGTGGGCCTGAAGCCCCAGGTCTTCGCCAGCACCCCCTCGGACCAGAAGGCCGGCAGGCGCCCCGTGTGGCCCGTCCAGGGCGCCAGCTCCGCGGCCGGGCGGGTGAGCACGGGCAGGTAGTGGAAGTTCGGCGCCAGGCGCTGCATCTGCGCCAGCTCGTCCCGGTAGCCCAGGTCCCAGGAGTTGCGCGCCCCGTGGATCACCGCCAAGCGCCGGCCCTCATCCCGCGTCAGGTGGGTGCGCAGCATGGACATGTAGGGGGCCAGGCCCGTGCCCGTGGCGAGGAACACCACGTTCTGCTCCGGCGGCACCTCGTCCAGGGTGAACATGCCCGTGAATTTCGGGCCCAGCCAGAGGTGGTCGCCGGGCTTCAGGGCGAAGAGCCGGGGCGTGAGGGCTCCGCCCTTGACCTCCACCAGGTAGAACTCCAGGTACTCCCGCTCCCGGGAGGAGGAGGCGATGGAATAGGCCCGGCGCAGGAAGGCGTCCGGGGGCGGGGGCGGGTCCTCCGGCTCCGAGCCGGCGCTGCGGGGCGCCGAGGCGGGCAGGCCCAGCACCGCGAACTGGCCCGGCGAGAAGGGCGGCAGCTCCCAGCCGGCGGGGGCCACCCGCAGGACCATCAGGCCCGGGGCGGAATCGATGCGCTGCGTCACGATGGCGTTGGCTTCAGGCATGGGCGGGCTCCTTCCCGGCATTCCCCCTGTTGCGACAGCTTCGGGCGGGACCCATGATGGGGCCGTTTCCCCCTCCGGGCCCGTTTTCCTGCCCGGGGGCCGCCCCAGGAGGCCGCCATGAGCACCGCATCCCTGCAGGAGGGCGTCACCGCCGCCTACCGCCAGCGCCTGGCCTCCTTCCTGGGCGACCAGGATCCCCTCGACGTGCTGAGCCGAACCCCCGCCCTGATCGGGGCCGCCGTGCGCACCCACGGCTGGCGGCGCCTGCAGGTGCGGCCCATCGAGGGCAGGTGGACGCCCCTGGAGGTCATCGGCCACCTCTGCGACTGCGAGTGGGTGTACGGCTACCGCGCCCGCCGGATCCTCTGCGAGGAGCGCCCGGCCCTGCGGGCCATGGACCAGGATGCCTGGGTGGCGGGCCAGAAGTACAACGAACGCGAGCCCCTGGAGCTGGCCGAGGAGTTCCGCGCCCTGCGCGCCCACAACCTGCGCCTGTGGCGGAGCCTGGGCCCCGCCCAGCTGGCCCGGGAGGGCCTCCACAACGAGCGCGGCCCCGAGTCCCTGGACCTGCTGCGCACCCTCACGGCCGGCCACGACCTGCTGCACCTGGACCAGCTGCAGCGCCTGCTCATGGCGATCGTGTAGCGGGACCGCGGGTTCCGGCGGACAAGCAAGGAACCGCGATGGCGCGAAACCCCTGCGGGGCGCGAAAGGGACCCCAAGTCATCCCGGGGGCCTGCGAAGGGGGGGGGCCGACCCGCAGGGGGCTCCGGGCCGCAGGGGGACCCCGGGTTTCGCGTCCTTTCGCGACGTTCGCGGTGTCTTGTTTCCCGTGGCCGGGTTCGGTCTGCGGCCCTACATCTCCACCACGGTGGGCTGCACGAGGCGCTCGAAGTCCTTGTAGGCCATGCGCACCACCTCGGTGTGGGTGCCGGCGTTGAAGGCGATCTCGGCGTCCTCCGCCAGGTGGGATTCCACATAGACCGGCAGGCCGAAGAGGTTGCCGAAGGGCGGCATGGCCCCGGGCTCGCAGCCGGGGAAGTCCCGGGCGAACTCCCACTCCTGGGCCAGGTCCGCGTGGTAGGAGTCCGTGGCCCGGCGCAGGCGCTCCAGGTCCACCTTGCGGTCGGCGGGCAGCACCGCCAGCACGTGCTGGCCGTCCAGGTCCACCACCACCGTCTTGGCCATCTCCTTGCCCTTCACGTGGGCCGCCCCGGCGGTGGAGGTGGCCGTGAAGGCCAGGGGATGGGGGATGACCTGGTGCGGCACCCCGTTCTGGTTGAGGAATTCCTCGAGCTTGGTCATGGGCATGGCAGCCTCCTGGGACCGAGAGCAGGTCAAGGATGGGGCCGGGGGCCGCATGGCGCCATTCAACCGGGTCCAAAGATGGAACACCGATGAACACTGAGAACTGAATGATAAACACCGATCAAGCAGAACCGCCTGGAGCCCTTGCTTTGTCTTGATCGGTGTTTATCAGCTTTTATCAGTGTTCATCGGTGTTTTGCATTTCGCTTTCCCGAGCGCTAGAAGCGGCCGCGAGCTGGGCTTCGGGGAGGGCGAAGAGGGCCGCCAGGGTAGAGTGGGCGACATGTGCGGCCGGTACACCTTCATCTTCGACGCCGCCTCCCTGGCGGAGGCCTTCGCCAAGGTGCCGCCGGGCTTCACCATCAAGAACGGGTACAACATCGCCCCGGGCCAGTACATCATCATCGTGCGCCCCGAGCGCGATCAGCGGGTGGCCGATGTGGCCTTCTGGGGGCTGATCCCGGGCTGGGTGAAGGATCCGAACGCCTTCTCGAAGCCCATCAACGCCCGGGCCGAGACCGTGGAGGAGAAGCCCAGCTTCCGCACCGCCTTCAAGCGCAAGCGCTGCCTCATCCCGGCCACGGGCTTCTTCGAGTGGAAGGCCGAGGGCAGGGCCAAGCAGCCCTTCTACATCCACGCCCGGGACGGCGGCCCCCTCGCCTTCGCGGGCCTGATGGAGGACTGGCACGGCCCCCATGGCGAGGTCATGGTCAGCGCTTGCATCCTCACCACCACCCCCAACGAGCTGATGGCGGGCATCCACGACCGCATGCCGGTGATCCTGCCCCCGGCCACCTGGGACCGGTGGCTGGATCCCGCCGCCCAGCCCCGGGAGCTGCGGGGCCTCCTGGCGCCCTATCCCGCGGACCTGATGGACGCCTACCCCGTGGGCCCCGCCGTGGGCAACCCCCGCAACGACGGGCCGGAGCTGATCCGGCCCCTGGAACCAAGCTGAAGCCTCCGGTCATCTCCGGCCAATGCATTCCACCGATGAACACCGGGAACTGAATGAGGAACACCGATCAAGCCGAACCGTCTGAAGCCTCCGCTCATCCCCGGCGAAAAATCCAAACACCGATGAACACCGAGAAATGAATGAGGAACACCGATCAAGCAGAACCACCCGAAGCCCTGCTTTGTTTTTATCGGTGTTCATCAGCTTTTATCGGTGTTCCTCGGTGTTCTGCTTTTCGCATTCCTGCGGCTTCGAAGCCGCCGCGAGCTGGGCTTCGGTGAGGCCGAAGAGGGGCGCCACCGTGCGGCCCCGCAGGCTGGCCATGAGGTAGAGCTGGCCCCGGTGGTGGGCTTCGTGCTCGGCCATGGCCCGCAGCCATTTCCAAGTCGCCATGGAAGCGCCCGCCGGGTTCACGCATGGGGCCAGCAGGTCGGCCTCGCTCAGCGTGCCGAAGATGGCCAGGGACTCGGCGTGGCAGCGGTCCAGGTAGGCGCGCACGCCGTCCAGGCCCGGCGCGAGGTCGGCCCCGTGGCCCGGGTACACGCTGGGGCGGCCCTGCACGTTCTCCGCGTACATGAAGCGCTCCAGCCCCGCCAGGTGGCGGAACAGGTCGCCGAAGCTGAAGGCGCTGGGCGCGGGGGCCCACGCCAGGTCCTCCGGCTCCAGCGCCTCCAACACCCGCACCGTGCGGGCCCGGGCGTTGCGCCAGTAGGCGAGGAAGGAGGGGGTGTCCTGGAGCATGGATATTGTTTGTCTAAATTTAATCAAATAAATAAATACTAGATTTGAAATCGCCGTTCTCTTTTAATGTACCTAAGCAAGATGATGGCTCAATAACGCAGTTGGTTTATCATTTTTTCCTATAATCCCGCCATACGGGTGACTTAGTGTGTTTATGAATTGGCTCCTTCTCTGGTGTAGATTCTATTGCAGCAGCCGCTCTTTCTATTAGCTTCAAATTTGGGTGTTTAACCCCCGTATCATGTTTGGCGAGTGTAATGGCGGACAGACGACGCAATTGTTGTCTTATTGATTCTTTTGTTGGCCCAGAAATGTATTCATTTCTTAGTGTATGGAAGATGCGGCTTAGATAGAATGAATTTTTTGGAGTTCTGGTAATATAGTCTTCGAGTTCCTTTTCCCATCCAGGTGGACGTAACCTGCATATAACAATTAGTAATAATACTTCTGAAATATGTCCTGGACTAGATTTAATTTGTGACGAGAACAAAGCACCCATTTTTTTTGAAAACAAATCTTCTTGGAACCATTTCACTACATTATCTATAATAACAGACATTATTACAGACCATCTTTTCTCTCCCTGCTCGATTTGTTCGATGTCCTCTGTTATTTGAAAGTTCATACCCTCAAATGAAGCATACTTTCTTGTTGCTAATAGTGGGGAAAGAAGACTGAGTATTTGGGCTACTCTGAGCCAACAAGTGAGGATCAGATTTAATAGTTCCTTTTTAACTTCCGGGGAGACATGATCACTATTCCTTAATGCTCTAGCGGCGCCTTTCATGGATTGAACCATCTCATAAAGCGAAGCCGATTCAATATAGCTAGCCAGTTCCTGACTATAGGGTTTAGCCCTGTCGTAGGATTGATCCGCTATAGCATCTTTAACCTTTTGAGGAAGGGCCGACTCACTTACACTTTCGTTGACTTGATCACGTAATTTTTCTAGAGATTCTGAACTGGGCTTCCATAGGGCTGTTTGGAAGGGATTAAAATCATCAGCAATGCCAGTTCTAAGTAAGAAATTTGCATTCATTAATTTTAAATCAGTAATTAAAATTTTAATCGCATTTATTCTACGTCTATCTATTCCAGTGTAGAATTCAATAATTTCAGGATATATGGCGTATCTTTTTTCACTTAAAATATAATCGGCGAAATTTTCATCATGGTGCATTCTGTGAGCGGCAAAGAAATACAGCCAGTATGTAAATCTGAATTGGTATTCAGTATTTTTTTGTATTAATATTTTTTCAAAAGTCAAAATAGTAAATAAAATTTCACAATCCAAGTCTAACAGATGTGATTTGCAATACTCTTGGATGTAATCAAAAAATTCTTTCTTAGTGAATGAAGATGTATTTTTTCTTAGTAAGCATTCACTTAGATATCCTAACGCATATTCACAGTCTTTTAAATCGGGTCTTGTGGCGTATCTTGGAATTGCATCGAATTGGAAAAATAGCATAAATAATACACGTCCAATCATTTCAGTTCTATTGACTGGACTTTCTTCAAATGCCTGTTCATTGAATTTTAATAATAATAAACAATTTAATGGTGTTCTGTGAATATTTAGAGAATCAATATCACGAATAATTTTTTCAGTGACAATGTCTTCATCTAATGCATTATTGTCTTTAGTGTAATTGCATACAAGCTCACGCACCCTGTTCCGAGTTAGTGCCCAGAGAAAGTAGGCCGGACAATTAAACTGCTCAGCATTTTCGATTGTATCGGCAATTTCAGTAAAATTATCAACACCATGTAACATGATTATAGGTAGACTTGGGAATTCTTTTTGTAGGCTTTGAAATAATCGAGTCGCTTTTTTGTCAAACACCCAATTATCTAATATAAAACCACCAACTTGCAGTATATTAATATTCAATTCTTTGCATCTTAAATTTATATGTTTAATTAGTGCCGATTTTTCATTTGGCACATCATTGAAGTTCAACATAATGAGGGGTTTGGTGTGGGATGTTTTTATAAAATGATTTAGCGCAATCCATCGGCCAACGCTAGAAAGCCCAAATTGTTTCGGCGCTCGTATAATAGAAGTCTCGATTTTTTCAAGGAAAGATTCTAAATTAATAACAATCGCTGTATCGCCCTCGTTATCTGTTTCGGCTTTAGTGGCTAGGTCCCTGTCGACCCAAATTTTGTTTTTAGAGGAGTAGCATGTAATTGTTTCATTAAATTCGGCTTCGAGTACATGAAGAGTGTTTTCCTGCTGCGAGACTGCGGGGTGTTCGATGGGGAGGTCTAACCCAGAAATTAATAAATTATTGGAAATATTAAACTTTTTTATTCCTGTGTCGGTCCCTGAAAATGAAGTTCCGGAAACAAAAGATTGAGAAGGTGACCATTGGCGATAACAAATTTCCAGGTCTTTATTTGAAGTGTCTAATGTGATAAATGAATATCCAAGTAATTCTGATTTTCTAGAAAATAATGCAGGTGCACTGCAATTTACAGACCCCCCCACTCCATGGGACGAGAATGTTGATAAGCCTCTGTGTGCATGACCTGAAACAACCAAGCAAAAGTATTTTGAAATAATTTTTTCAAGTTCAATTTGTGCCCATTCTGTGAGCCATGAAACTGGATGGTGCATGACCAAGATACGATGCTCAAATTGTTCGCTATAAATCCATTTGTATAAATTTCTTGTGTCAATAAATAACTTTTCTTTATCGCAAATCTCATTCCCGTTTAGATCATCTAGTCCAGATGATGATCCAAGAGCCGAGTTCAAGCAATAAATTCCAACTCCATCTCCAATACTCCAGCCAGTACCGCCTATATTCTCTTGGCAACACGTATATTTTGATGCCGCGCGCTCAAATTCTATGTAATTTTTAAAAGTTTTATTAAATATATTCTCAGATAATAGATTGAGATTGTTGTTAAAATCACTCTCGCTATTGATTTTTTCTAACGCACCTTGTTGCATTATAAGCATAGGTTTAAGGGTAGATCTGGATACATCATGGTTTCCGGGAGCGAATATTCGTCTGTCAAGGGGTATCGGTAATTTATTAAAAAACTCTAGTCGCAATTGTTCAAAATGCTCAGATACTTCACCGGTGTTGATCAAATCTCCGGAAAAAATCAGATATAAATCTGAATACTTTCTCTCCTGGGCTGTTAAGTCTTCGAAAAAATTCGAAATTACAAGACCTACCTCTTCATGCCAGTTGGGCCTATAATGTAAGTCTGAAAGATGGAGGAAAGTTTTTTTCATATAATCCCTCAAATTTAATTAATTTAAGTGGATACGGTTTGTCCTATATCGCGCATTGATTATCTGTTGATTTTGGTTTTTATAGTGTAAATAAGTATAAATGTTAAATTATCCCATCGGCTCTTCATGCCCGCACTTCGGGCAGAGCAGCACCTGGATGGGGTCCTTCCCCCGCGGCTTCCGGGTCTTCTCGCCCATGGTGGGGTTCTTGCACGCGGGGCAGGTGACGGGGACGGGCTTGTCCCAGGCGGTGAAGTCGCACTTGGGGTAGTTGGTGCAGCCGTAGAAGACCTTGCCGAAGCGGGTCTTGCGGGGGCTGAGGCCGCCGCCGCACTTGGGGCAGGGGACGGCCAGGATCTCCTTCTTCACGGTCTTGCAGGTGGGGTAGTCCACGCAGCAGACGAACTCGCCGTAGCGGCCGTGGCGCTTCACGAAGCCCTTGCCGCAGTTGGGGCACTTCTCCCCGGTGGGCTCGTCGGGCGGCACGGGGATGCCCTTGGGATCGGCCTTCACGATGCCCTTGCACTTGGGGTAGGTGGGGCAGGCCCAGAAGGGGCCCCACTGGCCCTTGCGCAGGTTCATGGGCGTGGTGCCGCAGAGGGGGCACTCGGGCGCGTCCTCGGGCTCCTCCATCTTTTCGAGGTCGGCCGTGTAGTCGCACTGGTCCTTCTCGGCCTCGGCGCCGTAGTTGGTGCAGCCCAGGAAGAGGCCGTTGCGCCCGATGCGCTTGAGCAGGGTGCCGGGCTTCTTCTTCCGGTCGCCGCACTTGGGGCACTTCTCCCCCGTGGGCACGCCGGCCTTGAGGTTCTGCATGTCCTGGCCGGCAGCCTGGAGCGCCTGCTCGAAGGGCCCGTAGAAGTCCGTCATGGCCTTCTTGAAGGTGAGCTTGCCCTCCTCGATGCGGTCGAGGTTGCCCTCCATGCCCGAGGTGTACTTGGGGTCCAGCAGGTCGTGGAAGCCCTGCAGCAGCAGCTCGGTGACGGTCATGCCCAGGTCGGTGGGCTTGAAGCGGCCCTCGTGCTTCTTGACGTAGTCCCGGTCCTGGATGGTGGCGATGATGCTGGCGTAGGTGGAGGGCCGGCCGATGCCGTCCTCTTCCAGCTCCTTCACCAGGGTGGCCTCGTTGAAGCGGGCGGGGGGCTTGGTGAACTGCTGGTCCGTGTCGAGCTGCTCGAGCTTCAGGGGCTCGCCCAGCTTCAGGGCGGGCAGCTGGGCGTCGTCCTCGTCCTCCTCGTCGGCCAGCTTGGCGGCGTCACTGATGGCCTCGGCGTCGGATTCCAGCTTGTCGGCGCGGTACACGGCCAGCCAGCCCGCGAAGCGCTCGATCTCGCCCTTGGCCTCGAAGGTGGCCACATCCTTGCCGACTTCCGCTTCCGTCTGCACCACCGTTTCGTCGAAGCGGGCGGCCTCCATCTGGGAGGCCATGGTGCGCCGCCAGATGAGGGCGTAGAGGCGGAACTGATCCGGCTCGAGGTGGCCGCGCAGGCTCTCGGGCGTGCGGGTGATGTCCGTGGGGCGGATGGCCTCGTGGGCGTCCTGCGCGCCGCTCTTGCCCGTGTACACGCGGGCCTTGGCGGGCAGGAACTCCTTGCCGTACTTGGCGGCGATGAACTCGCGGGTGGCCTCGATGGCCTCGGGGGCCATGCGGGGCGAGTCGGTCCTCATGTAGGTGATGAGGCCCACGGGCCCCTCGCCGAAATCCACGCCTTCATAGAGCCGCTGGGCGTTCTGCATGGTGCGGCTCACGCTCATCTTGAGCTTCTGGGCGGCCTCCTGCTGCAGCTTGGCGGTGGTGAAGGGGGCGGCGGGGTTGCGCTTCTTCTCCTTGGTTTCGAGGCCGGTCACCGTGTAGGCGGCCTTCTCCAGCTTCGCCTTCAGATCCTTGGCCTGGGCGGCGTCGGCCACGCGGCGCTTGGTCTCCTTGTTGCCCAGCTGCAGGGGCTGGCCGCCCAGCTTCACCAGCTTCATCCAGAAGCTGGGGGGCAGCTTGGCGGCGAACTTGCCCTTCAGCACCCAGTACTCCACGGGGTTGAAGGCCTGGATCTCCTTCTCGCGGTCCACGATGATGCGCACGGCCACGCTCTGCACGCGGCCGGCGCTGAGGCCGCGGCGCACCTTGTCCCAGAGCACCTGGCTCACCTTGTAGCCCACGAGGCGGTCCAGCACGCGGCGGGCCCGCTGGGCGTCCACCAGCTTCTTATTGATGGTGGTGGGGGCGGCCATGGCCTTCTGGATGCCCGCCGGGGTGATCTCGTTGAAGAGGACGCGGCTCACGGGCAGGCTCTTGGGCGGCTTGATGGCCTCCAGCAGGTGCCAGCTGATGGCCTCCCCCTCGCGGTCGGGGTCGGTGGCGAGCACCAGCTCGTCGGCGGTCTTGGCGGCGGCCTTCAGCTCCTTGACCACCTTCTCCTTGGCCGGGCTGATCTCGTACTCCTCCTGGAAGCCGTTCTCGATGTCCACGCCCAGCTTGCGGGGCAGGTCCCGGATGTGGCCCACGGACGCCATGACCTTGTACCCCTTGCCGAGGTACTTGGTGATGGTCTTCGCCTTGGAGGGGCTTTCGACGATCACGAGCTTGGTCACGGACATCTCCCTTGGGGGCTAAGCATGGATCCGAGCCCGGCCCGTTTGTCAAGTGACCCGGAGGGCGGACAGGTCCTCCAGGAGGTTCTCGGGGGCCAGGCAAATGCGTGCGGCGCCTTCCCTTAACAAAAAGTTGGGCCCCTCGGCCGAGGGATCCTCCGGTGACCCGGGGCACACCCAGAGCTCCTTGCCCAGGTCCAGGGCCAGGCGGGCGGTGACCAGGGAACCGGACTTCTGTCGCGCCTCCACCACGAGCACCCCGTCCGTCCAGGCCGCCAGCAGCCAGTTGCGCCGGGGGAAGTGCCACTTGCGGGGCGGGGCCTCGGGGGGGAAGGGGGTGAGGACGCCGCCCCCGGCGGCCACCATGCGGTCCATGAGGCCGCGGTGCTCGGGCGGGTAGGGGTGGTCCAGGCCCGAGCCCATGACGCCCCAGGTGGGCCCTGAGTCGAGGGCACCCGCGTGGGACGCGCCATCGATGCCCCGGGCCAGGCCCGAGAGCACGGCGACGCCCGCCTCCGTGAGGGCCCGGGCCCAGGCCCGGGCGCGGTCCCGGCCGCGCCGGCTGGCCTCGCGGCTGCCCACCAGGGCCACGCGGCGCCCGGGCCGGGGCAGGCTGCCCCGCACCCAGAGGGCCACGGGGTAGGGCAGGGGCGCCAGGAGCGCATCGACGGCTGGCCCCTCGCCGGGATCGCCGGGCAGCAGCAGGCGGGCGCCGCGCTGGGCGGCCTCCCGGTGGAGGCGGGGCAGGTCGGCCCCCAGGCGGGCCAGGGCCTCGGCCTGCTCCGGGGCCAGGGCGGGTTCGGCCCCGGCCTGGAGGGCCGCCCAGGCCTCGGCCTTCTGGCGCTCGGGCCAGTCCAGCACGGTGAAGGCGAGGGCCCAGGGGCGGAGGTCCACGGTGATTCCAGGGGCAATGCCGCTATCCTGGGGGGGACAAATGGCGCAGCGCAAGGGCTTTCCCCTTGCGTTCGGCCCGCCGACGGCTAAACTGGTTCTCTTGGCTGTTTTCACCTTTGGCTCGTGAGGTTCCCATGTCCCGTCAGTGCGAAATTTGCGGCAAGAAGCCCCAGTTCGGGAACAACGTCTCCCACTCCAACAACGTCACCAAGCGCCGCTGGAATCCCAACATCCAGCGCGTGCGCGCCCTGGTGGGCGGCGCCCCCAAGCGCCTGCGGGTCTGCACCTCCTGCATCCAGGCCGGCAAGATCCTCAAGGCCTGCTAGCTTCCAGCCCTTCCCGCAAGGCGGCCCCTGGGCCGCCTTTTTTGCGTGGCGGCCGGGGAGGCGACCTGGTCTGCGGGTGGGTCTTGGGCGGAAAAAACCCATTTATGGTCTAGTGGTCTGACCGTATCCTGAGACTGGATCGCCGGGCAAGGCCGGAGGGTCCACCGGGAGGGCTCAGGGTCCATGGGAACGAACGGATTGGCTGACATGCAGTGGGGGTCCGCCTTGGAGCTGGGCCACCCGCAGATCGACGCGGACCACCGCTCCCTGGTGGCGACGCTGAACCGCCTGCGGGCCGCCGTGCGGGAGGACAAGGGGCGGGAGGAGATCCAGGCGGTGCTGGGCTTCCTGCGGGACTACGCCGTCTCCCACTTCGCCGCCGAGGAGAAGCTGATGCTCCAGCACGGCTACCCCGGCGCCCCGGCCCACTTCACGGCCCACGCGGACCTGGTCATGCAGCTGAGCGACCACGTGGCCGACCATCGCGCGGGCGAGGCGCGGCTCACGGGGACGCTGCTGGCCTTCCTCGAATCCTGGCTGCTGGAGCACATCCAGGGCATGGACCGGGAGCTGGGCACCTACCTGCGCGGCCGGGGGCTGGCCTCCTAGAATCGCGGCCCCGGGGCCAGCGCCGCCGCGGGCCCCGATACACTGGCTCCATGCTGCTCGCCCTCGACACCACCACGGAGATCCTGCACCTGGCGCTGATCCGGGGGGACCGGACCTGGGCGCGGCGCGTGCCCGCGGGCGTGGGGCGGGGCCACAGCGAGCGGCTGATCCCCACCCTGGACGAGCTGATGGCCGAGGCCGGCGCCGGTCCCATGGACCTGTCGGGCGTGGCCGCCTGCCTGGGCCCCGGCGGCTTCACGAGCCTGCGCATCGGCGTGGCCACGGCCGAGGGCTTCGGCCTCACGGGCCTGCCCACCTGGGGCTTCTCGGCCTTCGCCCTCCGGGCCGAGGCGCTGCGCCAAGCCGGGGTGGCAGGGCCGCTGTGGATCCTCCTGGACGGCCAGCGCGGCGAGGCCTTCCACCAGCGCTGGGCGGAGGGCCCCCTGGATGCGGCCGCCAAGCATCCGCTGGCGGCCCTGGCTGAGCGCATGGCCGGCGAGGCCTGGTGGGCGCCGGAGGCTTTCGCACCCAAGGTGGAGGCCCTGCTGCCCGCGGGCCGCATCCCCCTGGCCGACGAAGGCGGGGCCACCCTGGCGGGCCTGGCGGCCCTGGCCCGTCGCGTGGCCCAGGGCCCGCCGGAGGCGCCCCTGGTGCCCTTCTACCTGCGGGAGACCGACGCGGAGGTGAACTTCCCCCACGCCGCGGCCCACCTGCCCGAGGCCCTGCGCCGGGGCGTGGCGCGATGAAGCCGAGTCTGGAATCTGGGGTCTGGAGGCTGGAGTCCAGCGAAGCGCTGCCGGACTGGGTGGCGCGGCTGGACCGCACGGCCTTCGGGTCCGCCTGGAAGGCCCCGGCGGACCACGAGGCCCTGTGGCTCATCCCCGAGGTGGCCTTCGCCCGCTGGGCCTGCGTGCCCGTGGCCGGGGAGGCGGAGCTGCTGCGCCTCGCGGTGGACCCGGCCCACCGGGGCGGGGGCCTGGGCCGGCGCCTGCTGGAGGCCTGCCAAGAGGCCCTGGCGGCGGAGGGCATGGCCACCCTCTACCTGGAGGTGCGGGCCTCGAACCAGCCCGCCATCCGGCTCTACCGGGCCTGCGGCTGGCAGCGCTGCGGCCTGCGGTCGGGCTACTACCCCGACGGGGAGGACGCCCTGCTGTTCCGGTGGGAAGCATAGTTGACCCGTGCATCTTGACCAATGGGACCGGGCCGATCATATTTGGGCTCTCCCCGGTGGTGACCCATGCTCGGCATCTCGCGACAGACGGATTACGCGGCGCGCGTGGTGCTGCATCTCGCCTGCCTGGCCCCCGGCGCCCGGGTGCCCATCGCCGACATCGCCAAGCACCGCATGCTGCCCCTGGACTTCGTCCGGCGCATCGTGGGCGACCTGGTCAAGGCCGGCATCCTGGCCACCTCCCGGGGCTCCGGCGGCGGCGTGAGCCTGGCCCGGCCCGCGGCAGACATCTCCCTGGGTGAGGTGGTCCAGGCCATGGAGGGCGGCGTGGCCCTCAACCACTGCGTGAGCGACCGGCGCGTCTGCCCACTGGCCGCGGCCTGCCCCGTGCAGTCCGTGTGGGTGGACGCCACCCAGGTGCTGGAGACCTACCTGGCCACCGTGCGCTTCGACGCCCTGGCCCGGCGCAGCGACATCCACCAGCCCGCCCACCTGCGCGTGCAGGAGATCGGCCGCGTGCGCGGCGCCGCGCCCAAGGGCGCCCTGGCCTAGGCCGACCGGCGGATCTTCCCCCGGCGGGGGATTTTCATGTCCAGTGGGTCGTTTAAATTCATGACCCCTGGGTATTGACCAAGGTTACGAAATGGGTAATGTTGAACCCCAGATCCCCCTTGGAGGCCCATGATCGGCATCTCCCGGCAGTCCGACTACGCAGCGCGCCTGGTGCTGCACCTGGCCTGCCTGGAGCCCGGCACCCGCGTCTCCATCCCCGAGATCTCGAAGACGCGGCTCCTGCCCGCGCCGTTCACCCGGCGCATCGTGGGCGATCTGGTGAAGGCGGGCATCCTGAACACCCTCCGGGGCACCGGGGGCGGCATCAGCCTGGCCCGCCCGGCCACGCGGATCTCCCTGCTCGACATCCTCGAGGCGGTGGAGGGCGGCGTGGTGCTGAACGCCTGCCTGGAGGGCGGCAAGCCCTGCGTCTTCGGCCCCGGCTGCCTCGTGCAGCGGGCCTGGGGCGACGCCACCGACCTGCTGCGGGGCCACCTGGCCTCCGTGACCTTCGACACCCTGGTGGGCGCCTCCCCGGACCACCAGGCCGCGCACGCCCAGCGGGCGGCCCAGGCCCAGACGCCGACCCGCCGCAGCATCCCGCTTTCCTGACCCGGCTTCGCCGGCCCTGACTTCCCACCAGACCCCTCCGCCTTCCGGTCCTGAGCCGGCGAGGGTTCCCCTGCCTCTCCACCGCTCCACCTGAACTCCCCCCAGCACTCCAGCCTCCCGGCCCCGGGCCGGTGGGAGTATCCCTGCCTCTCCACCGCTCCACCTGAGCCGGCTCCGCCCGGCGCCTCCCAGCTCCCACCCAGCCCGGCCGAGCCGGTGGGAGTTCTCTTGCCTTCTCACCCGCTCCCGGGAGATCCCGGGGGCCTTTTCTGGATTTCCGTCATGAAGAAGCTCGCCACCCTCACCCTGCTCGCCGCGGCCCTCGCGGCCCCCAGCCTCCGCGCCGAAGAGGGCCCCTGGATGATCCGGCTCCGGGCCGTGGCCCTGCAGCCCGCCAACAAGTCCGACGCGTTCAGCACCGTCGGAGCCGACGCGGTCCACGTCAGCAACAAGACCATCCCCGACCTGGACTTCAGCTACTGCTTCACCAAGAACTTCTCGGCCGAGCTGGTGCTCACGGTGCCGCAGGAGCACGACGTCACCCTGAACGGGGCGAAGCTGGGCACCTTCAAGCACCTGCCCCCCACCCTCACGGCCCAGTGGCGCTTCCTCCCCGGCGCGGCCTTCAACCCCTACGTGGGCGCGGGCCTGAACCTCACGCTGATCTCCGACGTGAAGCTGGCCGGTGGCGCGCTGGATCTGGACAAGACCAGCGTGGGCATCGCCGCCCAGGTGGGCGCCGACATCAAGCTGGCCCCGAGCTGGTACCTGAACGTGGACGTGAAATACGTGCAGATCAAGAGCGACGTGAAGGACAAGGCCACCGGCGCCAAGGTGACCACGGTGAAGGTGGATCCCATGCTCTACGGCGTGGGCATCGGGTACCGGTTCTAAACATTTCCCGGGGGTCCCTCGCTGCGCGAACACCCCCGAGCCCCCAAGCAGAGGCCCGGCAAAGCCGGGCCTCTGCTTGGTGCCCAACCTGTGGCCTCAGCCCTTTTCGAACAAGACGATGCGGTTGCTGTTGGTGCCCTTGTCGTTGTTGCCCACGCCCCAGATGTGGGCGGTCTTGGTGAAGGCCTGGCGGTTCACCAGGACGCCGTGGGCCCGGAAGCCCGCGCCCAGGCCCAGGGGCAGCACCACCTCGTCGAGGCGCAGCCTGCCGCGCCGGACCTCGCCCACCTCGAAGGCCACGAAGCCGCCCCGTTTCGTGAGGCGGTGCAGCTCCGCGAAGACCCCGGCCATGGTCTCGGACCAGGCCTCCACGGTGCGCGGCGTGCTGATGGCCCGGCCGATGGCCGCGGCGTCCAGGCCGTTGAACCAGCAGCGCAGCCAGTTGTCGCCTGCGTAGTCCACCACGTCCAGAAAGGGCGGCGAGGTGACCGTGAGGGCGACGCCGCCGTCCGGCAGCGCGGCGGTGGCCCGGGCATCCCCCGTGAGGAAACGGGCGTCCTGGGCCGCCAAGGCCAGGTTGCGCCGCTGGTCGGGCCCCAGGCCCGAGAGCAGCTGCTTCGTCTTCTTGAGGATCAGCGCGTGGGTGTCGCGGTAGGTGGGCGCCTGGTCCCGCCGCGCGTTGATCTGGCGCTGCTTCTCGGCGGTGAGGGCCTGGTTGGGGGGCAGGGTGTAGACCGAGAAGAAGCCGGGGCTGTGCCCCGTGAGGCGGTTGGTGGCCACCATGCGGATCCAGGCGTCCACGGCGTCCAGCCCGCCGCTGACCTCACGGCTGAGGCACCAGTCCCGCAAGCCGCGGATCTCGGCTTCGGTGTCGGGATGGAAGAACATGCCGAGGTCAAGGCCATCGGCCTGGCCTGTGCGGGGGATCTCCGCCAGGCGCCGCGCCACGGCCGCGGGTTCGGGCGGCGTGAGCCGGGGCTCCGCCAGCATGCGCGAGAGCGGGTTCACGTCGTTGGCGGCCAGGCGGCGGCCCAGGAGGGCGGCCTCCAGGACCGTGGTGCCGCGCCCGCTGAAGGGATCGTAGACCCGCTCGCCGGGCTGGGTGAGGCGCTCGATGAAGTGGCGGGGCAGCTGGGGCTTGTAGCAGGCGCGGTACGAGACCTCGTGCAGACTGGCGGCCTGGCGCTGCTTCGAGGTCCAGAGCTCCGCGGACAGGCGGGGATAGGGCCCGTTCGGGGCGTCCACCCGGTCCCAGGCCTGCTCGGGGGCGGGCGAAGCGGGGACGAAGCTCGCCAGGAAGCCCTGCCGCACCGCTTCCAAGTCCTCCGACGCCATCCGCTTCCGCCTGCCTTTCCGCAAGCATCCAGGATAGCCTGCTGGGGATGCCTTCCCCCGCCCCCAAACGCCATCCGGAGCTGACGCGCCTCTACGTGGCAGTGGGCCTGGTGGCCGTGATCGTCATGATCATCCTGGCCTACAAGGCGGTGGGGAACCGCGTGGCGGAGGGCGGGCTGGACGCGCCGTCCCGCTGGGCCCTGGTGGCCGTGGGCGTGCTCAACGCGCTGGCCATCGGCACGCTGCTCTTCATCGTGGCCCGCAGCCTGGCCAAGCTCTACTTCGAGCGCAAGAGCGGCATCCTGGGTTCGCGCCTGCGCACCCGCATGGTGCTGACGCTGTTCATCGTGGGCATCGTGCCCAGCCTGATCCTCTTCGTGGTGGGCCGGAACTTCATCAACAAGAACGTGGAGCGCTGGTTCAGCCCCGAGACCGAGGTGGCCATCCGAGACGGCCAGAAGATGGCGGAGGACCTGCGGGTCGCCGCAAAGGCCCGGCTGGACTTCGGCGCGGGACGCCTGCTGGTCTCGGCCTCGGCGGATCCCCAGGCCATCCGCGCCGCCTCGGGCCTGGACCTGGTGGCCACCCAGGGTGGCCGGGGCGAGGGCCCGCTCCCCGCCCTGGACCTGGCGCCGGGCCTGCCCCCGCCGGCCCTGGGCGAGCCCATCAGCGGCGACGTGGCCCAGGAATCCCGCGAGGGCCTGTGGCTGCTGCGCCTGGTGCCGAGGGGGGACGGACCCTGGGTGGTGGGCATCTTCATGCCCAGGGAGACCCTGGACCGCGTGCTGGCCCTGGAGCAGCGCTTCCGGGAGAGCCAGCAGATCCGGGCCAACAAGGACACCCTGCAGACCCTGCCCCAGAGCACCTTCCTCTTCCTGACCCTGCTGACGCTGTTCTTCGCGGTGTGGTCGGGGCTGGCCCTGGCCAAATCGCTCAGCGAGCCCATCCGCGCCCTGGCCAAGGCCGCCCAGCGCGTGGGCGGCGGCGATCTGGAGGTGCAGCTGCCGGAGCTGGGCGAGGACGAGCTGGCCTTCCTGGCGAAGACCTTCAATGCCATGACCCGCGACCTCAAGACCAACCGCGCGGCCATCGAGGCCCAGGCCAGCCGCCTGGAGCAGCAGCGGGCCTACCTGGACCAGCTGCTGGCGGCGCTGCCCGTGGGCATCCTGAGCTGGCGGGCCGACGGCGAGTTGCGCACCTTCAATGCCGCCGCCCGGGCCTGGCTGGGCCTGGAGGCCTTCGAGGCCACGGAGACGCCCTGGGCCACGGTGGAGACCCTGCCGCGCCTGGGCCGCCTGCCCGAGCTGCTGGCGGCGGTGCGCGCCTCCAATCGCGGCGTGCAGGAGGAGTTCCGTCTGGGTGGCGAGGGCGAAGGCCGCCCCGTCCGCGCCATCCTGGAGCCCCTGCAGGGGGGCGGGGTGCTGGCGGTGCTGGAGGACCTCTCGCTGCTGGCCCAGGCCGAGAAGCGGGCCGCCTGGCAGGAGGTGGCCCGGCGCATGGCCCACGAGGTGAAGAACCCACTGACGCCCATCCAGCTCACGGCCCAGCGCCTGCTGCGCAAGCACCGAGAGGGGCGCCTGGATGCCGCCGCCGTGCAGGAGGGCGCCGAGACCATCCTGGCGGAGGTGGCCAGCCTCTCGCGCCTGGTGGACAGCTTCAGCCGCTTCGCCCGCCTGCCCGTGCCCCAGTTCTCCCCCTGCGATCCCGCGGAGCTGCTGCGGCAGGTGGCGGCCCTCTATGGGCCCAATCATCCCGAGATCCGCTGGGAGCTGACCCTGCCCGGGGAACCCCTCTCCGCCCTGTGGGACGGCGACATGGTGAAGCGGGCCCTCATCAACTTCGTGGACAACGCCGTGGCGGCCGTGGATGGGAAGGGCCTGGTGCGGCTCTCTCTGAGGGCGGAAGGTGCCTCCCTGCGCTACGAGGTGGCCGACGACGGGGCCGGCGTGCCCGAGGCCGACCGGGAGCGGCTCTTCGAGCCCTACTTCTCCACCAAGCGCAAGGGCACGGGCCTGGGGCTGGCCATCGTGCGCCGCATCGCGCAGGACCACGGCGGCGATGCTCGCTACGAGCCCCTGGAGCGGGGCAGCCGCTTCAGCCTGGTGCTGCCGATCCGCGTCTGAGGCCCTCCTCCCGGAAGACGGTCGCGCAGTCGGGGCAGAGGCCGTGGGTGAAGGCCACCCCCGCGTGCTGGTGCAGGTAGGTCTCCAGGGGATCCCACACCCCCTGGTCGTCCCGGATCTTCTTGCAGCTGGCACAGATGGGGATCAGGCCCCGCAGCTTCTGGTAGTCCTCCAGGGAGTGCTCCAGGTCCTCCTCCACCCGCTGCCCGTTGAGCACCAGCAGGCCGGTGAACAGCGCCGCCTGGCCCAGCAGGTAGGCGAGGAGGGCCACCTGCTGCAACGGGTTCGGGGCCATGAAGTGCTGGGAGGCCGGTGGGATGAAGAGGCTGGCCAGCCCCCGGGCACTGTAGAGCAGGCCCAGGGCCAGCAGGGTGTAGCTCAGCAGGCCATTGGGCCGCACGAGCACCCGGGGCAGCCGCGTCCAGGTGAGTCCCGCGGCCCAGAGGCAGAGCCCGCCCGTGAGGAAGGAGTGGATCGCCACCCGGGCCTGGAGGCTGGGGTGGAGGTGGAGGAACCCCGCGTTGAGGGCCAGGACCCCCAGCCCCAGGGCCAGGAGCCCGCGCAGGGGAGCCCGCAGCCCGCTGAATGTGTAGAGTCCCGCCACCACCAGCCCGGCGGCGGCGTAGAGCAGGGCGTTGGTGCCGTGGACGGACAGGGCATCGGAGATGGTCCCCCGAAGCAGGAGCAGGATCAACCCGGCCACGCTGCACCAGGCGGAGCCCACCCAGGCCCCGAAACCCGGGTAGGTCCGGCGCTGACGCCAGACATAGGTCATGGAGGCGGCCAGGGAGAACACCGAGAGGGTGCAGGCGAGGCACAGCGTTCGGACATCGATGGGCATGGAGCGGGCTTCCGGGCCGGGTCGTCCGAGGGCGGGTCCCGGCCGACCCCAAGATTAACCCCCTCGGTTCCGGGGGTTAGCGGACCGATTGACGCAGGGCCCTCCGCCGCCGCAGCCAGAGGCCCACGGGGCCCAGGACCAGCCAGGCCAGGAGCACGAGCTTGAGGAGGGGCGACATGGCCCAAGCCTCTCATGGTCTGGGGCTATCCTGCAGCCATGCGGTCAACGGAAAGCGCCCCTGGACACACCCTCCTGGTGGGCTGCGGCTATGTGGGTGCCCGCCTGGCCCGGAGCCTGGGCGGAGGGGTGCGCGCCCTGGTGCGCTCCCCGGCCTCGTCGCGGGCCCTGGCCTCGGCGGGGATCCTGGCCCAGGTGATCGACCTCGATGATCCCCAGCCGGGCTTGGCCCTGGGGTCGTCCCCGGGGCCCGCAGAGGTCGTGGGAGATGGGCCGATCCCGCCGCCCCTGGACGCGCTGGTCTACCTGGTCCCGCCCGCGGGACCCGGGTCGGAGGACCGGCGGATCGCCCACTTCCTCCAGGCCCTGGGGCCGGCCCGGCCGCAGGTGTTCGTCTACTTCAGCACCACGGGCGTGTACGGCCACACCGGCGGGGCCGCCGTGGACGAGGCCAACCCCGCGGCGCCCGGGGACGACCGTTCCCGGCAGCGCTGGGACGCGGAACAGCGGATCGCGGCCTGGTGCGGGGACCGCGGCGTCCGGCCGGTGGTCTTGCGGGTGCCGGCCATCTACGGCCCCCATCGCCTGCCCCTGGACCGCCTGCAGCGGGGCGAGCCCGTGCTGCGCGAGGAGGACTCGGGGCCCGGCAACCGCATCCACGTGGACGACCTGGTGGCGGCCTGCCTCGCGGCCCTGGAGCGGCCCGTATCCGGCCCGTTCAACCTGACGGATGGGGCCCCGGAGAGCATGGCCGCGTTCACCACCCGGGTGGCGGCCCAGGCGGGCCTGCCCGCGCCGCGCCGCGTCGCCTGGGCCGAGGCGCAGGCCCTCCTGAGCCCGGGCCTCCTGGCCTTCCTGCGGGAATCCCGGCTGGTGCGGACGCGCCGGGCCCCTGAGCTGGGCTGGACGCCAGGGTACGGGAACCCCGACGACGGCATCCGCGCCAGCCTGGCGGAGATGGGCTGGGGGGAACCCTAGTAGCGCAGCACGCTGAAGACGGGCAGCCCCTCGACCTTCTCGCGGCCGGGCAGGGAGGTCAGCTCGATGAAGACCGTGAGGGCCAGGGGCTGGGCCCCGGTGCGCCGGATGAGGCGCTGGGCGGCGGCGGCGGTGCCGCCGGTGGCCATGACGTCATCCACGATGAGGACGCGGTCGCCGGCCTTGAAGGCATCCGCGTGGATCTCCAGGGCGTCCGAGCCGTACTCCAGGCCGTAGGACTCCTTGTAGGTGGCCATGGGCAGCTTGCCGGGCTTGCGGGCGGGCACGAAGCCGACGCCCAGCTTCTGGGCCAGGGCGCTGCCGAAGATGAAGCCGCGGGACTCCAGGCCCAGCACGTGGGTGGGCTGGAGGGCCAGCACTGGCTGGGCCATGGCGGCCACCGCCTCGCCGAAGGCTTCGGCGCTGGCCAGCAGGGGCGTGATGTCGCGGAAGAGGATGCCCGCTTTGGGGAAGTCCGGGACGTCGCGGACGAAGGAGCTGAAGGAGGGGGTGGTGGGCATGGCTACCTGTGGATCTCGAAAGGAAAGGGTAGGGAGGATCGCACATCCAGGGCCTCCCAGTCCAGTCGCGAGACCCGGCCGAAGGCAGGGCCCTGGGCCAGCCGGACCCGGAAGGCCTCGAGGGCGGGCCCCTCGCCTTCCGCCTGGCCGCTGACGCTGCCATCCGGCTCGTTGCGCACCCAGCCCGCCAGCCCGAGGGCCTGGGCCTCACGCTGGGCGAAGCGGCGGTAGCCCACCCCCTGGACCTCCCCGTGGACGCGGAAGGCGATGGGCATGGCGCTACCGCTTGAAGGCCGCATCGAAGTCGGCCTGGCGCGCCAGGGTCTCGGGGCAGCCCAGGTCGAGGCGCAGGGGCGTCACGCTGGCGAAGCCGTGGAAGACCGCCTCGGCGTCGCTGCCCGGGGCCTTGGCGTAGGTGGGGCCGGCGTCGCCGCCGATCCAGAAGTAGGGCGTGCTGCGGGGATCCACCCGGCGCTCCACCAGGTCGTGGTAGGCGCGGCTGTCCTGGCCCGTGAGGTGGAAGCCCTTGGGCTCGCCCTTGGGGAAGTTCACGTTCCAGATGCGGTTGGCGGGCAGCTCCATGGCCTCCCAGCGCTCGAGGAAGCGGCGCACCCAGGGCTCCACCCCGTCGAGCGAGCCGCCCGGGTGGATGGAGAAGGCCGCGGCCCGCGCCCCCTGGAGCCGGCCCTCGAAGGCG
This sequence comes from Holophagaceae bacterium, assembly GCA_046331485.1. GTDB lineage: Bacteria > Acidobacteriota > Holophagae > Holophagales > Holophagaceae > Geothrix. The sequence goes on from JAXLQS010000004.1 coordinate 45,313, forward strand.
GCGCCCACGGTGCCGGAGTAGAAGACATCCTCGCCCAGGTTGAAGCCGTGGTTGATGCCCGAGAGCACCCAGTCGGGCTTGCGGCCCAGCACCTCGCAGACGCCCAGCAGCACGCAGTCCACGGGGGTGCCGTCGCAGGCGAAGCGGTCGGGGGCGACTTCGTTGAGGCGCAGGACGTTGTGCAGGCTCAGGGCGGAGGAGATGGCCGAGCGGTTGCGGTCGGGGGCCACGGTGACCACCTTGCCGAAGGGCTCGGCGGCCCGGGCCAGGGCCGCGATGCCGGGGGCCCAGAGGCCGTCGTCGTTGGTGAGCAGGATCAGGCGTTCGGACATGCCCCAGTCTACCCGGTGGGTCGGCGGTGCCTTCGGTGTCAGGATGGAATTCACGGCGCTGTTCCATGGACTTCGACCTCCCCGCCCCCGCCCTGCCGCTCCCCCTCGGGGGGGAGGCGTCCGGTCGGGCCGCCGTCCTCCCCCGGCTCCGTGAAAGGATCGTGGCCTTCGCGGCATCCCGGGGTGCAGGCGCCCATGCGGAGGACCTGGCGCAGGAGGTGCTGGTGCTGCTCCACACGAAGTACGGCCATCTGGAGGCGGCGGAGGACCTGGTGCCCCTGGCCTTCCAGATCCTCCGCTTCAAGCTGTCCGCCCTGCGCCGCACGGCGGCCCGGCGGGGCGAGTACGACGCCGTGGACGTGGAGGCCTTCCCGCCGGCCTCGGACGCACCCGATCCGGCCGCGGTGCTGGAGCGCAAGGAGCTGCTGGCCAGGCTCATGGGCGGCATCGCCCGCATGGGCGAGCGCTGCCGTGAGCTGTTCCGCCTCAAGCTGCAGGGGCGCAGCTTCCCCGAGATCCAGGGCCTGATGGGGGCCGCCAGCCTCAACACCGTCTACACCTGGGACCACCGCTGCCGGAAGCAGCTGCTGGAGACGCTGGGCGGAAGCTGGCAGGCCGCCGGAGGAGGGGCGCCATGACGCGGATCGACCCCGCAAAGCTCCTGGGCGGCCACGCCACCGGCACCCTCACGGAGGCCGAGCGGAAGGCCCTCTACGCCGCCGCCCTGGAGCGCCAGGACCTCTTCGACGCCCTGATGGACGACGAGGCCCTGCGGGAGTTGCTGGCCGATCCCGGGGCCAAGGCCCGCCTCTTGGGGGCCCTCGCCCCCCCGGCCGCGCCGAAGGTGGTGCCCCTGTGGCGCCGCACGGGCGTGCTGGGGGCCGCGGCAGGCCTGCTGATGGCCTCCCTCGCGGGCCTCGCCTACCTGCGCAGCCCCGACAAGGCCGCACCGGGCCTGCGCCGGGCGGCGGAGCCGGTCCCCACCGCCAAGGCCGCCCCGGCGCCGGCCCCGGCGGCTCCGCCGGCCCTGGGCAGGCAGGCCCCGCTCGAGAAGGCCAAGGAGGCCCCGGTCCCCGCTCCGGCCCCCGCTCTGGCCGAAGTTCCGGCGGCACCCCCGCCCCCGGCGCCCCAGCCGGCCGCCGCCGCTGCCGTCCTGGGAGATGCCTCCCGGGAGCAGGCCCTCGAGCTTCGCCGGGCCGAGGCCCGGGACAACCGGGCGAAAAAGGCCGAGGTCCCGAGGCCCGCCGCCGCGGTGGTGGAAGTGGTGGCCACGGCGGTGCCCGAGGAGAAGAGGGCGAAGCGGGACCTGCCGGGCCCGGAGGGCGCGGCGCTGGCGCCCGGCGTGGTCAGCGGGGTTGTCGGTGGCGTGGTGGGGGGCGTCGTGGGCGGTGCGACCGCGCCCCCGCGCCGGGTGGAGTGGAAGGCCGGGACCGCGTTCAAGCCCGCCTGGACCCTGGAGCCCTGGGCCGACGGCCTCACCCGCCTCTCGGTGCGGGGGCCCGAGGGCGCCACGGCCGTGCTCCTGAAGCGCGGGGCCGCGGGCGTGGCGGTGGTGGCGCTGGAGCGGGTGGCGACGCGCGGGGGCATGGACCACTGGCGCGGCCAGGTGCGCCTCGCGGACGGCGAGGTGCTGGATCTCTATCTGCTGAACGCCCCCCCGGCCGAGCCGGTGCGGCTGCCGGAGGCCGGGCCCGTGGACGGATTCCGGGCCCGCATCCACCCGGCTGCGAAATAAGGTCCTCCGCGGTGAAAGGAGTCTGACCTTCGCGTCATTCCCTCCTGATCCGCGCCATGCCGGCGCGGGCCATCCGGGAGGCCGCCATGCTGCTGCGCCACGCCACCACCGCCCTGCTCGCCTGCGCGGGGCTCGCCTTCACCCAGGGCGACGCCCAGGCCCGAATCCGCCCCACGCCCGCCGGGATGGACCGCGGGGCCAGGGGCGAGAACCCCGACGCCACGCGGTCCCCCTACTTCTTCGTGAAGGGCGGGGACGCCGCGGTGGACCAGCTGCCACTCAAGGCCACCTCGGCCAAGGTGGCCATCGCCGGTGTCATCGCCGACGTGAAGGTCACCCAGGTCTACCGGAACACCGGCACCAAGCCCCTGGAGGCCATCTACGTGTTCCCGGGCTCCACGCGCTCGGCGGTCCACGGCATGACCATGCGCATCGGCGAGCGCGTGCTGAAGGCCCAGATCAAGGAGCGCGGTCAGGCCCGCGCCGACTACGAGCAGGCGAAGCAGCAGGGGCGCAGCGCCTCGCTGCTGGAGCAGCACCGGCCCAACGTGTTCCAGATGAACGTGGCCCACATCCTGCCGGGCGACGAGATCCGCGTGGAGCTCTGCTACACGGAGCTGCTGGTGCCCACGGAGGGCATCTACAGCTTCGTGTATCCCACGGTGGTGGGCCCGCGCTACGCCGGACGGACCGGGACGGGCTCCAGCACCGGCGAGGCCTGGGTGGCCAATCCCTACACCCATGCGGGCGAGAAGCCCGCCACCACCTTCGACCTGGAGCTGAGGCTCTCGGCGGGCCTGCCCATCCAGCACATGGCCTGCGCCACCCACAAGACCTCCATCGGCTACGACGGCCGGGCCGAGGCCACGCTGAGGCTCGATCCTTCCGAGGCCCAGGGCGGCAACCGCGATGTCATCGTGAAGTACCAGCTGGCGGGCGGCGCGGTGCAGTCGGGCCTGCTGCTGGATCAGGGTCACCGTGAGGGGCGGGAGGAGAACACCTTCCTGCTCATGGTCCAGCCGCCCAAGCGCGTCTCGCCGAAGGACCTGCCGCCCCGCGAATTCGTCTTCATCATGGACATCTCCGGCAGCCAGATGGGCTTTCCGATTGAAGTCTCCAAGGTGCTCATGAAGGAGATGATCCAGGGCCTGCGGCCCCAGGACCTCTTCAACGTCATGGTCTTCGAGGGCAGCTCGGCCCTCTGGTCGCCCGCCTCCCAGCACGCCACAGCAGAGAACACGGCCAAGGCCCTGGCCTTCGTGCGGTCGCAGAACGGTGGCGGCGGCACGGAGCTGGGCAGCGCCATGCGGCGGGCCCTGGGCCTGCCCCGGGTGCCCGGCATCTCGCGCACCTTCGTGGTGTCCACTGACGGCTACATCAGCGCCGACGGCCAGGTCTTCGACATCATCCGGAAGAACCTGGGCTCGGCCAACCTCTTCACCTTCGGCATCGGCAGCTCCGTGAACCGCCACCTCATTGAGGGCATGGCCCACGCGGGGCAGGGCGAGGCCTTCGTCATCACCAAGCCCGAGCAGGCCGCCGCCGAGGCGGAGCGCTTCCGCGCCTACGTGTCCTCGCCGGTGCTCACCAACCTGAAGCTCACGACCAGCGGCTTCCAGGTGAAGGACCTTGAACCGATGCAGCTGCCCGACGTGCTGGCGGAGCGCCCGGTCATCTGCCTGGGCAAGTGGACCGGCGAGGCCAGGGGCACGATCACGCTCTCGGGCCTCAGCGGGGCCGGCCCCTGGAGCCAGACCTTCGACGTGGCCCAGGTGAAGGACCGCCGCCACGGGGCGCTGCCGCGCCTGTGGGCCCGCCAGCGCATCCAGATGCTCTCGGACTACGACCAGTTCGGCCAGGACGAGGCCCGCAGGGCCGAGGTCACGCGGCTGGGCCTCGCCCACAGCCTGCTGACGGCCCACACCTCCTTCGTGGCTGTGGATACCCTCGTGCGCAACGCGGGCGGACCCAGCACCACCGTCACCCAGCCCCTGCCCCTGCCCGAGGGCGTGTCCGACGCGGCCGTGGGCCACCTGAGTCCGGGCGTGGTGGGTGGCGTGGTGGGCGGTGTGGTTGGCGGTGTGGCGGGTGGCGTGGCCGCCAGCGCCATGCCCTATGCGCCCCCGCCCATGGCCAAGCGGGCCGCGGTCGTGGAGGTGGTGGCCCAGGAGGCGGAGGCCCGGCGGGAGAAGGCCAAGGAGGCCCCCTCCCTCCGCATCCGCGCCTTCTCCGGCGTCACCGGCACCTCGGATCCCGCCGCCCTGCGCCGCGAGGTGGAGGCCCGCCTGCTGGATCCGGCCCTGGTCGCGGCCCTGGCGGGGATGCCCGCGGGCACCACCCTCGAACTGAAGGTGGACGGCTCCGGCCAGGTCCTGTCGGCCACCTTCGGCCGGTCCTTCCCGGGCGCCGCCAAGGCCCAGGCCCTGATCGCCCTCTGGCGCCTGCGGAGCTGGACCGGCGGCCTGACCGGCAGCCTCGAAATGACACTCGGCTGAGCTTTCCGATACCGGCGGCCCGACGCGCCTCCCCCCGGGGGGGCGCGCTGGCGCCTGGGCGGGGGCGGCCTACCTTCGTACCCATGCGATGGCATCCGGGAGTCGCCTGCATGATGGCGTTCGGGTGGTGGAACCAGGGCGCGCACCCGCCGCCCGGGACGACGGGGGAGGCCGCCTTCGCGGAGGCCCGGGCCCAGATGGTGCGCGAGCAGCTCGTGGCCCGGGGCATCGTGAACCCCCGGGTGCTGGAGGCCATGGCCCAGGTGCCCCGCCACGCGTTCGTGCCGGCCGGCGAGCGCGACCGGGCCTACGAGGACGGGCCCCTGCCCATCGGCCACGGCCAGACCATCTCCCAGCCCTACATCGTCGCCTTCATGACCGAGGCCCTGGACCCGCGCCCCAGGGACCGCGTGCTGGAGATCGGCACGGGCTCGGGCTACCAGGCGGCGGTGCTCTCGGCCCTGGTGGCGGAGGTCTACAGCGTGGAGCTCGTGGAACCCCTGGCGGCCCGAGCCGCGGCGGACTTGGAGCGGCTGGGGTTCCGCAACGTCCGGGTGCGCTGCGGCGACGGCCATCTTGGCTGGCCCGAGGCGGCCCCCTTCGACGCCATCATCGTCACCTGCGCGCCGGAGCAGGTGCCCGCGGCCCTGGTGCGCCAGCTGAAGGCGGGGGGCCGCATGATCATCCCCGTGGGCTCCCAGTGGGGGCCCCAGGAACTCTACCTCCTGCGCAAGGGCCCGAAGGGAATGGACCGGCGGTCCCTTCTGCCGGTCCGCTTCGTGCCGATGGTGCCCGGGGGATCTCCGTCAGAACCTTAGGCCCGCCTGCACCTGGATGTCGAAGACGCCGCTGTCCTCCTCGGAGCCCGTGCTCGTCTGCGTCTGCAGGCGCTTGCCTGGGCCGAGGTAGATCCCGGTGTTCCAGTAGAAGTGCGAGCCGAGGGCGCGGGTGTAGCCGCCGCCCACCAGGGGGGCCGTGGTGCTGACTCGGCTCGTGTCGCCGAAGACGAGGGACTTCTCGGCCTTGGCCCAGCGGTAGATGGCGCCGCCCAGATACCAGCTGCCCCGGGCCTCGGGGCGGAAGAGGTAGGTGACGACGGGGCCGGTCCGCGTTTCCGTGGTCTCCGAGAGGGCGCGACCGGTGAAGGGGTCGTGGAAGGTGTCCATCCACTGGACGTGGCGGAACCCGAAGATCCAGGCGCTGCCCGCGGGACGGAAGCTGGCCTGCAGGTCCTGGCCCTGGTTGGCGAACGTGAACACGCCAAGGCCGAGGCGGCCCTCCCCGGACCAGAGCGTCGCCGCCCCAAGTGAAAGGAGCAGGAGGAGGGGGCGGGTCCGCATGGGGGGCCTCCGCTGTCGGGAAAGACACGGATGGTATACACCCATCCTGTAAGGGGGGCGCTGGAATTCGCCTGGGTGCGCCAGCCGGCGGTCTCGCTCATGTTCCCGGCTGAGTGCTGCCGGAGGGGTAGTGTGCTCCGTATTTGGTGGCGGTTCACCCGGGTGGGATTCGAACTGCGTCTGGCTGCGCCAGCCGCCGGTCTTCCTCCGACGCGACATCTAGTCGCGTCTCCGGAATCCCACTCGGAGGTCCGAATCCTCTCGACCCGAAGGGTCGAAGCACCAGAAAAAGGGGCCCGATTGGGCCCCGTTTTCTGGTGTTTTGGTCGGCGCGAGAGGATTCGAACCTCCGACCCCTACCACCCCAAGGATGGGGTCGGGCATCAAAACGCATAATTTGTGGTTTTCAGTTATTCAAAAGTGATAAATTATTCAATAGCTTCCGAACTTATGACCCCTTGTGTTCGCCCTCGATCGGGACTATGTTTTGTACACGTGTTGGACACATTACCTGGACGGCAAGCGATGGCCCGCAAAATTCGAAGCGCAAAACTAGACTCCCGAACCTCCCGATTCAAGCTGGAGGCAGGGAAGAGGCACCAGGAGCGGATCGCGGAAGGTTGCTATCTCGCCTATCGCCGGCCCAAGCGTGGTGGTGACGGGTCCTGGATGGCCAGGTGGTTCGATAAAGAGACAGGGAAGGCCCTTCAGAAGCGCCTAGGGGATGCGGACGATTACCTGGAGCCGGACGGTATTAGGATTCTGGACTTCCATGCGGCCCAGAAAAGCGCTGAAGCGTGGTTCAGGGAAGTGAACAAGGCTGCCCATTTCGAGGCGACAGGTGAGCTTGTGGCCTCAGGTCCATACACGGTGGCCAGCGCCATGGCTGATTACCTCAGGGATGCCGAGAAGCGAGGTGTGAAAGGTCACTCCATCATGACCACCACCATTAATGCCCACATCATTCCTACCCTTGGGGGTATCGCTGTGGCCAAGCTCACAAAAAAGCGTATTGAGGATTGGCTTCAGGCTTTGGCAGAGTCCCCTCGCCGCAAGACCGGAAAGGCTCGGGACGAGGTGGAGCACCTTGCCGATCCTGTATCGGAGGATGAGAAACGAGCCCGGAGGGACAGTGCGAACCGTGTTCTCACCAATCTGAATGCCGCCCTCAATCTTGCTGTGAACTCTGGCCGATACTATGGTCCTACCCCATGGCGTGAGGTGAAGCGATTCAAGGGTGTTGGTTCGGCTCGGGTTCATTTCCTAAATATTCAGGAGCAACGGCGACTTGTGAGGGCGTGTCCCGATGGGTTTAAAGAGTTGGTTCAGGCCGCACTCTACACGGGATGCCGCTACGGGGAGCTTTGCCGCCTGAAAGTGAGGGACTTCAACACCACGGCCAAGACGGTCTTCATCGAAAAGAGCAAGAGCGGCAAGACCCGCCATATCGCTCTGACCGAGGAGGCAGCTGCCTGGTTTGTCGAACGGGGAGCTGGGAGGGGAGCAGGGGAATCGCTGCTCATTAAGCCAAACGCTAAGGGTAAGGCGCGGAAATATCAGGAAGACCCACTGGCCTGGGGTCCACATGACCAGAAAAAGCTGATGATTGATGCTTGCATTGCTGCGAAGGTCGAGGCGATGGGCTTCCATGAGCTTCGCCATACCTATGCTTCAGGCCTTGTGAACAAAGGCGTTCCACTGGCCTATGTCGCAGCCCAACTGGGCCACACTGATACAACCATGGTAGAGAAGTACTACGGACACCTTTGCCCTAGCGCTCTTGCCGATAGTATTCGGAAGCTGGCCCCGGTATTGAAGATCTCGAAGCCGAAGGTGAAGGTATTGAGGACTGGGATGAAAGGCGCTTGATGGGTCAGAATCCCTACGTACCTATAGCTTGGCTTACGCATCGACCTAATCCCGGAAGGAGTCTGAATTTCCCAGGGCGATATGACTCCTTCTCCAGGATCAATACGCTGGGGTTCGAATAACGACTGCGATTCTAAAAGGTCAAGCTTGACCATCTGATCTGGAATACCCACAATTAGGACCAAGTTTCGTAGAAATCTCGCAGCAACTTTTCGATCCCTGCCCAATAATTCTTGGTACAGAATGTTTAGCTCTTATGCCTAGCCAATGTCTTTGATTTATGGAGCCATTTCTGAATTGAGGTTGTTAAATTTTTATATATTTAAATATTAAGAATTGCTTTTATAAAGGAATATTATTTATGAAAAAGAATTATTTAAACTTTTTGATTTTTGTAATTTCTATTGCACTAACTGTATTTTTGGGTTGTAAAAATTTCACAGGATCTAGTCGGCTTCTAGCTCGTGCTCAAGTAAGCGAGGGTTGGGGATATATTGACAAAGATGGGAAATTTGTCATTAAACCACAATTTGTTGATGCTGATAATTTTAACACCAAAAATGGGCTTGCAGCTGTAAAAATAAATAATCAATGGGGTTTAATTGATAAATCTGGAAAATTTGTGGTCAACCCTGCATTCGATATGATTTCTGATTTCGATGATGACACTGGTCTTGCGGGTATCAGAATAAACGGTAAATGTGGTTTTATGGATGGGCATGGAGTAATCGTTATAAAACCTCAATTTGATGATTTTTGGGGGTTCAATAAAGGACTTGCTGCTGTAAAAATCAATGATAAATGGGGTTTCATAAATAATAAATGTGAATTTGTTATTCAGCCAAAATTTGAAGAATGTCATACATTTGACGATGCTGATGTTGCTCGAGTTAAAATTGGGAATAAGTGGGGATTAGTTGATAAACTTGGGAAATTTATAATTGAACCGCAATTATCGGACTGTCCAATGTATTTTTCAAAAGGAATTGATTATACAGAAATTAAAATTAATAAAAAAGTTGGATTTATTGATAGAAAGGGGAAGATTATAATAGAGCCCCAATTTGATGATTCTAATGGTTTTGATTCATCTTCTAGTTTTGCAGCTGTGAAAATTAACAATAAATGGGGATATATTGATAAAAAAGGTACAATTGTAATTAATCCGCGATTTGATTGGGCTGGTAGATTTGACATAAAATCACAGCTTGCTCCGATTGGAATTGCAGGTAAATATGGATTTATAAATCGATCTGGATCAATTGCCATATATAATAAATTTGATGGTGTAAACGGTTTTGATGAAAATACAGGGTTAGCTTTTGTGGGTACAGGAGCAAAATATGGTCTTTTTGGTGGTAAATGGGGTTTTATTAATACAACTGGCAATTATATAGTTGAACCAGAATTTGATTCATTATCGTTCTATGATGAAAAATCCGAGTTAATTATGGTTACACTTAATAATAAAGTTGGATTTATTGATAAAAATGGTAAATTTGTTATTAATCCAATATTTGATAAAGCATTTGGATTTAATTAATTAAAAATATTAAAATTGAATGATCGTATGAAGGTGAGTTCTCTCGTGGAAAACCGACCATAAGCGATTTCAATATGAATTCAAAAGGAAGACGGCTTAGGAGTATTTCTATGTCATACAAAATTAAAATAAATATAGAAAGGGTGTGGCCGAAAGATGACGATAATAGAAAAAATACAAAATTTGTATAAATTATACTAATATCGCAATTAATATATTAATATTGTTATAATATATATGTAGGGACCAGTCATATCGAGTGGTCCTTTTTCATGTACGGAGTGCTATATGAACCCAATCCCCATCGCTGTGGCGATCTTGGTCAAAGCCTTCCTTGAATGGATCCTAGACAAAGATTGACCAACCCCCACCCCACATCGGCCCCGCAGAGCGGGGCTTTCTTCTGTACGAAAGGAGTTCCTGTGGCACACAACCTCTATCGCAACGCCATGGCTTTCACTGGTCAAAGACCGTGGCACAAACTCGGAATCCAGTTCGATCAAGAGTTCTCTAGCGCAGAAGCAATCGCAGCAGCGCGCCTCGATTACCCCGTCATCAAGGAACAGCTGTACCGCCTTCGTCCAGACCTTGGCCCAGGCTATTCAGAAGCCACCGAAGCATGGGCAACGATCAACGGCCATAGCCAAGACATCCTTGGAGTGGTCGGAGAAGGATACGAGGTACTTCAGAACCGGGAAGCCTTCGACTTCTTCGACATTCTGTTGAAGGAGTCGGGTGGAAAGCTCCAGACAGCCGGTGCCATAGGCAAAGGCGAGAAGGTATGGATGCTGGCCAAGCTGCCGGAGATCTTCTATCCCATCGCTGGAGATGGCGTTGAACAGTTCATCCTGGGAACCACTTCCCACGACGGAACGATGAAGACTGAGGTTCGTTTCACTGATATCCGCGTCGTGTGCCAGAACACATTCAACCTGGCCATGCAGGGATCCAAGGGCGTGATCTCCATCCGTCACACAAGCCAGATGCGTCAGAAGCTTGAAATGGCGGCTATGGTCCTGCTTCGTTACCGGGATCATTACGACATCGTGAGCGATCAGTTCAGCAAGCTTGCCAGCATCAAGATCGATGACATATGGATCGACGAATACCTTCAGCGCATGATCGGCGACCCCGCCAATGTCCCCGATGGCCGGAGCCGCACCATCATGGAAAACAAGATCAAGCTCATCGAAGGAAGACTAGCTTTCGGAAAGGGGGTAGATCTGCCAGGAGTCCACGGAACGGCATGGTGGGCATTGAACGCCATGGTCGAGTTCGCTGATTTCGATATGAAGGCCAAGGGCCAGGCCGTGGACGAGTCCCGCCGTACGAATAGCATCTTGTTCGGTACTGCGGCAGAATTCAAACAGGAGGCATTTGACACCGCGATGGCGATGTTGGTGAGGTAGGATCATCAATGAACACTTAAGTTATAGAATTGCTGAACCCCTTGTGTATTCGCGCCCATTGATGGTTTTTTCATTGAATAATGGTGTAAAATCATCTGTGAGGATGGTGCATCACCATTATTTGATTAAAACTAAATCAATGATTTCTTTAATCAGATCTGACACATGGACTAACTAAACATGCTAATAAAGCTACCGCACCCTATTCCATATCAAGGAAGTAAAAGAAAATTGGCAGGTGCAATTAGTGTATACATCCCTGAAAATATAGATACATTCTATGAACCATTTGCTGGTTCAGCAGCCATGACAATATATGCCGCACATCATAATCTAGCTAAACGTTTTATTTTGGGAGATACTTTAGAGCCAATTATAGAACTTTGGAAAAATATTATAAATAACCCATATAAAACCGCAGATCAATATTTATTGATTTGGAACGGACAGCAGAACTCGGATATTAGTTATTTTAATAAAATTCGTGATCGATACAATCAAAATTTCGATCCAAATGACTTACTATACTTGTTGTGCAGATGTGTTAAAAATGCAGTTCGCTTCAATGCTGTTGGTAAATTTACACAATCCGTGGATAAACGTCGATTGGGTATGTCGCCAGAAAAGATGAGAGCGGCAATACTTGGTGCATCACATCTATTGAAGGGTAAGTCTGAACTAAGGGCTGGAGATTGGCTACTCACAACTAAAGATGCAAGTAATTCTGATTTCATATATATGGATCCACCATATTTTGGAACATCAGTAGGCCCAGACAAGCGTTATCATAAACAATTACATGTCGATGATTTAATTAATGGACTTAAATCAATTAATAATAAAAAAATAAGATTTGTGCTTTCGTATGATGGAATGACTGGCGATAAAAATTATGGTCCACCACTACCAGATAGCCTTGGTATGACCAGAATACTTCTTGAAGCGGGGCGATCTAGCCAATCTACACTTCATGGGAAAGCCGACATGACAGTAGAGAGTCTATATCTATCAGCCGGCATTAAGCGGAACAATGATAAAACGAAAAATCATGATCAGTTATTGGTGTCTCAATCACTTTTCTAATTTTTGTTTGATCAACGCGTTGACTGATATCTTATTCTTCTTTGCTTCTTGGCAGAGGCGATCAAAGTGAACAATGTCTTTTCCTATCCATAACAGATCGATTCTTCGAACTTGAACCATAGCAACATGTGAATATTTATCTGGATAAGCCCAGTAGCATTCTTTGCAGATCTCAGGATTGCAAAGGCTTTTCCAATTATCACATCCCTCACAAGACCAGGATTTAGATCTTTGGCTTGATGCATCTAATAACATGTATGCGTCAAGATTATTTTCATCATGTTCACTGTCCCCTGCAACTTCATAGGGAATTCGATGATCAATCTGAAGATATCTAGATTCGACTGGCTGTAGCGTTATTGCATCAACTTCACCATATTTCTCAACAAGCTGTGCTTTAAAGGCTTTAGAGAAGGCACTTCGGCCGCCGATTCGGCCATGTTTGATCTTTGATGGATCGGCAAAGCGATACGCCCCAATCTTCCGCTTCGACCTGGTGCTTTCCGTCGAAAACGTTTCAAGGGGGACACCCTCCTCCCGGACATCTCGTGCAGCGCGAGGGGGGTGATCGTACCCGTAGGTATCCTGCAATTCTTCAGTAGTGATGTATCCGTGCTTCAAAATGTGATCTATCACCGTGCGCGGACGCTTCTTCGTCACCTTTGCGCAAAGAGCTAGGATCTGTGGGTCAACAATTGGTTTTGGCATGGAGACATCCTATGTCAAAAGTGTTTAGACTGTCGAGTCGTTTGAGCGGAGGATTTGATGTCGCCTAGAATTCGCGTTGGGTTCCTCTCCGCAGCCGAAGTTGTTCTGAGGAACGCAAAGAAAAGCCTTACTTGTCGAGAAATCGTTGAAAGAGCCACACAGGCAGGTCTCCTACAGGGAGCTGGGAAGACGCCTCAACAAACTCTATATGCAATGTTGCTACGAAATCTCGCAGCCGAAGGCGAATGCAGCCGTTTCAAGAAAGTAGGACCGGGCCTCTTCGAGCTTCGTAGGTAGAAAATCCCAACCCCATCCCCCGCCGGTCATTCGACCGGCTTTTTTTTTGTGGAGTAATCCCCCATGAATGCTGAAACCCTCGTCCCTCTCCATCTACAGGCAGCCCTCTCATCGCGTCTTGAACACAATGCCAGGCTTGGGGACCGCCGCTCCTACATCGGCGCATCCGAGGTCGGATCCTGCCTTCGCAAGGTGGTGGCATCAAAGCTCACCCCCGAACCGTTTGACCTACCCTCCATGGGCCGGATGCTGGCCGGAAGGGCATTGGAAAATGAAGTAGTTCAGCTTGTCCGCCTCGCACTCGGTGGCAGTCTTCGGAACACGGGGCGAAACCAGATGGAGGTAGCCCATCCAGAACTACCCTTCCATGCCCACCCTGACGGTCGAATTATTGGTGAGGATGGGGACGGCATCCTTGAGGTCAAAACCGCCAGCACAGCCCTATTCAAGCGCTACAGCAAAGATGGCCTGCCGCAGAGCTACATTGATCAGGTGCAAGCTCAGCTCGGATTGTCGGGTCTTAGCTGGGGCCTGGTGGTGCTGGTGAGCAGAGAGAATTTGGCTGAGGTAGAGACATTTCGCATCCCGTACAGTCCGGTCAGCTTCGAACACCTGATAGAACGGGCGCGGACAGCATCAGAGGCAATGAAACTCGGATTTCTACCCTCTGGTGAACCGGAACGAGGCTATTGCTTCAATTGCCCCTTTGCGAAGGACTGTCCCGACCATCAAGCCCAGCGGAAGGCTCTATCTGATGGTGAGCTTTCTAATGTGAAACGGCTAGAGCTTGAGTGTCAGCTTGAGGAATTGGCCGGACTCGAATCAGAACTAGAGCCGATGCAGGAGCGCGTCACTGAATTGAGGAACCGGCTCAAGGATCACTTGCTGGACTCTGGCATTGGCCGTATTGCACTAGAAGGTGGCACCGTCCAACTCATCGCATCCTCACGCACAAGCTTGGATGGCAAAGCCCTTCAGCGGGAGGCGCCAGAGGTCTATCAGCGCTACCTCCGAACCAACACCTTCTCAACCCTACGAGTTGTCTTTCATGGAGATCCCCAATGACTATCAATGGAGTTGCCACTACCGAGTCCGCATCTGCGGGCTTTTCTGTATCTGCCATGCCCCCATTCGGTGTGACAGAGATACGCCAACGAATTCAGGCAGTGCAGGAGGTCATGCGCGGCGTCATGAAGGAAGGAACCCACTTTGGGACCATTCCAGGAACCCCCAAGCCATCTCTTTGGAAGGCCGGAGCGGAAGTCCTCTGTTTGACCTTCCGCCTTGCCCCAATTCTGGAGAGCCGGGTTGTCGCAGATGATCTGGAATGTGAATGGCCCTACAGTTCCACTAAACGGGATGGATCGGTTGTCCATGGCACATGTATTGGCTTCTTCGAAGTCGAAGCTACCTGCACCATTAGTAACCTCAACGGCGAACCACTGAGCCGATGCAGCGCTCGTTGCAACAATCGGGAAGGGAAGTACCGCTCTATCTCCCTCTTCGAAGTCCGAAACACAGTGTTGAAGATGGCTGAGAAGCGGGCCTTCGTCAGTGCTGTGCTGATGGCAACCGGAGCGTCAGACATCTTCACTCAGGATTTGGACGACCTGCCTGAATTGGTTGTTTCACAATCAGCAGCCCAAGTCCCCACCACCAGGCCCCATGCTCCGAATCAGGCCAAGGCGGCGCTCTCATCCAAACGCGAGGCGTGGTTAATTCGGGCTGCACAGGAGGCTAAGGTGCCAGGTGAGGCGTTGGCGCGGTGTTTGGGTTACCTTCGTAGTGCTGATAGCCGGGCCGTGACGGAATTCTTTGATGATCTGTCCAAGCGGAAGCCGGTATTCACTCGATTTAGTAACAATAGATAAGTGATTCGAACCGGGCATCCATATTGGGTGTCCGGTTCGTGTTTTATTGAGGGATGTGACACTCATCACTCATGAAACTCCGTAATCTTCCACGAATACTCTAATTTTCTGAATATTCATATCCTAAGCGGTCAATCGATAGAGGTCGGTCAAATGAAACAGATAAGATGGAATTTCAATGTTATTCCGATTATTTTCATAGTCCTTTTGGAATTAATTATTTGCTCTTCTAGCATTGGTTGTGGTTCAAAAAATACAAATAATAGTGATAATATTGATAAAATTAGAAATAGCGATAATAATAAAATAATATCTGAAGTTGATAAACAAAAAGTATTAAGCGAGCATAAAAGACGTGTAGATGTAATTTTTAATAAAATATTTATAGAAAGACATGAATTGGAGCCTATTAGTCAAATAAATCAAAGTGATTTAGAAGAATCAATTAATGAGGTAAATAATAAAATTGAAAAAAATGGCAGACCAAGCTGGGTATTTGACTCATGGGAAATAATTTCGAGGTTAAATCCACGTGGTGGGTGGTATTCAACTTTATATTCTGATTATTATTCAAACAATAATAAAATAATGACAATTGAAAATGAAATAAAAAATCAAAAAAAAGAATATACAGTGGCGTCGAAGTTTTACTTGAAAAGACAATTTTCAGAAAATGAGTGGGAATTGGTTATAGCAGAAAAAAATTTCTTAGGAAACGCCGTATTTAGAGGTAGTCAAAATGATGTAAGGCGGCTTAGATTAGAACAACGAATAGTATCTGGTATTATATTAAAAAATTTAGGGAAGGAACCATTCAAATACGATAGATTCAATGCGTATGGTCCTACTGGTTCTTCAACAGAATATTTCTATGTATATGAATTGGGTGATTATGACTTTGAATACAATAAAAATATTTTAAAATCGTTAAAAATTGAAAACAATAAAAAACAAAAAGAATTGAAGGACGCGGAATTATCCATAAGAAATGCATATAAAAATTATTGCAATAATTATAAATGAGGTATACAGTGAAACTTAAAATAATAATTCTTATTTTGTTATCGATTTGCTTGAACATATCATGTAAAAAAGAAGAAATAAATAAAAAATCTAGCAATGATTTGAAATTATCGAATGATTATCAATTATTAGTCGATTTTACGACTGAAGAGGGGAATCCTCCCTATCATTTATCAAAAACTGAACTGAAAGATTTAACGGATAAGGTAAAATTGGTCACCAGAAAAAAAGGAGTTATCACTATTCGTTCAAGTGCAATCGGTTCATTCTCTTCTTCAAATAAAAAAGAAGTTGTGCATATAGTTTTTCAGGAAGACCCACAGGCTAGCCATGCAGAAGGTTGGGGGCGTACATATTTTGCAATTGTAGATGAAAAATCAATTAAGCTGTTGAATGTAGGTGAGTGCAATGCTGATAACATTTTTAAAACTGTTCGAATGCCGAATGGTGTTGATGTATTACTTATGACATCTGAATTTAGTGGTCAAGGTAACACAATTATTGGTGCTGGATTGGTAGATCTATCTACATCCACCTATGAAAAAAATAATGAAGCAGTATTGATTCAAAATTTTAATACAATATATAATGATACTTGTGCGGCGGGTGATGATGGGAAAACCATAGCGTCAAAGGTGTATTTTAAATTTATAGAAAATAAATTTGTATTCAAAAAAGAACATTTTGTGAAAAAATGTGGAGATGCATCTAAATTTGTATTCGTAGAAACGAGTGACAAGAGTGACGAAGATATAGAAATAAAGGATTCGCAACAAAAAAAATAAGAGATCGAATATTTACGAGGTTTAAATATTTTCGTCCTATGTAAACGAAATCTCATATAATGATTCGGGAGGCAATATGAATACTATTACTTACCAAAAGGGCACAGACAAAAAACATCGTGCCACCTTTATTTGTGGGAAAGCCGCGATCCCCGCAGCGATGGTCTCACGTGTTCTCAAGGCAATCGATGGGATGTCGGATTCTCTGAAGGTTCGTACCTTCATCGCTAAGCTTGCGCCCAAACATGGCGCTTTTTTTGATGCGATGGAGAAAGCCGGTATCAATGAGCTGCAGGCTATCACGTTGATGGCAAGTCTTACACCGGCCAAGGAGAAGGCAACACCGCGCATTTCCAAAGAAGCCTCTGCCGTAGCGAAAATGCTCTGCCGAAAATATGCGAAGAAGACGCCCGAAGATATGTTCTCGGCCTTCTCAGAAACCATGAGCCGGCCTGAGTTCAAAGTCCTCGTGATCGAACTAGTCAGCGAGAGTGAGAAGAAGTTCGGACGCAATGCTCAGGAAAGGATTCGGATTCGCCCCGAGCGCAAAGACTTGGTTCGGAATGCCGAGAAGGCCAGGGCGGGTCGAGGCAAGACAAAATAGCCAGGGCGCTGTTCTCACGACCTGTAACCTCGCAAAAAAGGGGAGAATTGAGGTGATTTCCTCGGTTCTCCCCTACTTATCATTATCGACACTAATTTTTTGAATTTTTGGATTTCACTTCATTTTTAGAAATTTTCTTCTTTGGTTCTATAATGGATCCCTCCAGGACGGTTTCCATTATCGGTAAATTTTTGATATTTTCATTTGATAAAGCCAATTTGATGTCTTTTTTAAATTGATCTTTGTCGAATCCGGGTTGATTTTTAATGGCTTTAATTATAACAAGAAAAGCAAGCGTAATTTCTTGAATTGGTTTATCTACATTTTCAAAATTGGCGCTCATTGTCTCTTCGGTCATGAAAATATTCCTTCTTCATTATTTGTATGGTTAATATTCATTTTATCATTTAAAATATATTTAATAATAAAAACTCATCAATTTAATTTCTGTTTGTTTATCAAAGATTCTCTCCCCGAACCTCGATTCAGGGAAGACTTGGAGCCCTCTAAGATTTGCTCACCTCCTTCTCAAATTTAGACCCGCAAATAGAGCAGAAACGGGCTTCCGTGGGGTTCATCGCCAAGCAGTTGGGGCAGGGCAATGTATCCCACGCATCCTTAAGGAGCCGGTACAGGCCGAAGCTGCCAAGGCCGAGACGAGCATAGTCGCCTTGGCCACCCCACCGAGAGATGGCCACCGCAGCCTCGATTGCGGATCTCGGCTCACGCCCGGCTGCCCGCTCTAATTCTAGGAGCATAGGAATGGTCCGAGTGCGCTCCGCCAGCAAGCTCGGATTCTTAGCTATCACGGAGGCTGCCAAGGCATAGGCAGCAGTGCCTGCGAAATGGTCATCAATTCCGAGTTGCTCCCATCGGGACCAAGTTGATCGGGCCACTCCGAGGTACTCGGCAGCCTGGGGTTGGCTCATACCCATACCTTCGCGCCATGATCGAACCTCTAATGGGAAGAGGATCAGGAATCCTTCCTCATAGCCGCGAATCAAGGAGACAAGTTCTTGGGCAACGTCTGAGGCAAGATCTGAAGCCCGGATACCCTTCGACTCCCAAGTTTCACACTCCATGGCATCGACACTCTGGCCGATCTGTGAATCGAGGTCGGCCAGAACGTCAGCCAGTGAGTTCCATCCACGCCCCTTAATAAAGCGGCGGATCTGTTGGGGGGTGATCTGAAGGGGGTCAGTGGCTTGCGTCATGCGACCAAGATAGGACGACCGAAATCGGTCGTCAAGTAATTATTTCCGACGCCCATCGGAGACGAACAGGGCCAGGAAAACACCTGTGAGGGTGATCTCCTGGCCTATTTGGAAATCGGAAAATCGAAAACTAGTTATGATACTAAGTGAATCGGTTTTTCCAGGCGATAATGCCGAAAGTCCTTCCTGGAAAATGAATTGATTCACCTGTCATCTCGCCATCTAAACCAAGGCTCTTTAAATATCTAATTCGTTCTATAGCAGCATCAAATGATAGTGAATACTCGTCACTTCTATATACCATCCCATTATTTGAATAATAATATTTTCTATGGTCACCTATGAAATGGAGTGTATTTTGTTGTATTTTACATGTATTTAGCTTATTGATTCGCATAAATTCATTTTCTATCATATCAATTGTAGCTTGCGAGATGCAAGCAAAAATTTCATGATGACCATACTTAATTGCGAGTTTTCGTGCATCATTGATAAATGAAATCAGTTCTAAATTATCATTCGATGCAATATTTCTATGTGGATTTGGAAAATTTGTCATTGTAATTTATTCCTTTTTTGATAATAGTATTATTAAAATTGATTATTTATAAAAATTAGAACTGATCAAAAAAATACCGGAAGGGCCGGAACGCCGGTCGGAAGTGTGAATGTGTGTGTAACGGTAGTAATAACGTACATTAGAATTAGGTGGAAGGTTTGGAAGGGAAGTCAAAGGGTAGATCCTTAGAGAATCAATGGAATTTAATTACTAGAGCTGCAGTTGGTGAAATCCTTCCATTCCTTCCGCCGTGCCATAAGGGTAATTATATTTATATATACACACAAAGCTCCTTCCGCTGCGGCTCCGCCTGCCTTCCATTAGCAAGGCTTGAGGCGGATCCCCCTGTATTGCATCCCATCGCTCCTCTTCGAAGGGATGTCGTGTTCTTCCGCCGCTGCCTTCAATTCCTTCGCGGATAGGCTCTGCTCGTCGTTATCTCTCGCCCATCTATGTTGGGCACAGAGAAGGTCTTTGGCTTGGACTTGATAGACCCCATCTCCTGGCCCTGGACGCTCTGTGCATTCGTCTAGGAAACGCCCAAATGGATCTTGATGAGTGCGATAGTCATCGGTGGCATCCTTCACCTCCTTCGGCATACCAAGCCCTTCCCGCTGCCACAAGAGACAGCCGCGAACCGCCCAGGCGAGAATGCCTGGAAGCTCATCCTGTAACTTCTCCCTCAGCTTTGGGTCACGCTCCCCTTTTGGAATCGTTGCGGTGAAGGGGACCATCCGGGGCCGGCGCCAGAACCCTTCGGAATTGTCCTTGGTGACTGGTGCATGATTGGCGCATAGCCAGAGTTTGTGTGTTGGATCGAACTCCCAGAAGTTCTCGTTCATGCGCCTGGCTTTAATCTTGTCGCCCCCAGTAAGGGCCTTCACTCTTTCCTCATCCCACGAAGTTCCTGACTTCACTTCAGAGGAAACTGCCATCCGAACCTGGAATAGGTCAGCAAGGACGGTTGGGTGCTGCTCGAATTTCTGCGCGGTCAGTAGGCTTGAAGGGATGATGCCACCGTATCCACCGAGCATTTCCAGGATGGTCCCTGTGAAAGTGCTTTTCCCATTAGCACCCAGGCCATACAGGATGAAAAAGCAATGCTCGGTGGTTAGTCCTGTGAGAGCGTATCCGACCGCCTTTTGAAGGAAGTCAATTAGGGCGTGGCTACCTCCCAGCACCCTATGGAGAAATGCCTCCCACAGAGGGGCGCGAGCATCTGGATAAAAACTGCATCCCGCGATTTTCGTGATCATGTCACGAGGGTTGTGTGCCAATAGCTGCCCATCTTTAAGGTTTACAGTGCCGTTTGGGCAATTGAACTTCCATGGATCAATATCAAAGTTCGCGGGTGTGCTTGTCGATTTCGACCTGGCTAGATGCAGCACATGCGCTGTGGTGTCGGCTTTCTGCGACTTCAATGCAAACTCCCGATAAGCCTCATATGGGGTCTTCTCAGAATTCTTCGCTCTGTTCATGCCCCATCCCCAAAATGACGGGCTTCGTCTTGCAGTTTCCGAATGGTTTCCATCGCATATCCCTGAGCAGCGCATTGGCTCAGGACCCAACGCTCTCCATCGAATACCATCCACGATTTCCAGCCCTCGACGTAGCGGCAACATTCTCCGAAACGAATCCAGAAGCGTTCGGCAAGTCCGTACTCCGTTTGGGGGAGACGGGCCAGAGCAGCATCCAATTCCGCGCCTTGAAGCGCATGGAGCCTGTCCTGCACCAACCCTTCAACTATCGCCTTGAAATCAATCCAATGGTTCCCCGTAGCCCGACTGCCTGGACAGGTATCGTGGTGGCATCCAGCAGAGATTGCGCCATTCGGGAATTGAATTAGGTAAGCCGATGTACCATCGCTTTCGCGCCAAGGGCATTTCATACCCCAGCGACGGCCGCCTTCCCAAGGGTATGGCCCATCAACTTCCAGATCGTGCTGATTGATGAAGCTTTCGAGGTTGAATGCGTGATCAATAGGATGGTTCGGAGGAGGAGAAAGCGGTTCTCTTGAACCAGGCTTCATCTGTGGCTTTGGAGTTGGTTCCCACGTGGGAGTGTCAGCGGCGAGCTTCTCCAGGATGTCCCTAGGAGTAATGACAAACGTCTCGGGGGCAGCAAGGACGCGAGCTAAGCGATGTGGCCGATCAGGAAGTGGATCACCTTTACAGGCAAGGGTTCCATAAAGTTTCCAGATCCGTGCCGGATTCCCGACGCTCGTATCAACCTTCACATCAGCATCGGAGAACCTAGCGTTTAGGGCTTTGAGACAATCACTGACTAATCCTGAATCTTCCACTGAAAGATCAATTCGAATAGGACCGTGAGCACCGTTCCCGCTGTCGGCTTCAAGGCATCCAGCAATGCCTATGGTTCGAAGGTAGGCAAGGGCATTCTGAAGTCGGATGTGGGCTGCCCGATGTTCTTGATCAGAGGAACTGATACCGGTGGGCCTTACCGCGTCGAAATCCAAGGGCAGCCAGTTGATTTTGACGATCTCAGAGTCTTTGGTGCTTTGGCCTCTTTCGGAAAAGCTCAGGCGATTGTTGCTTCGACCAAGAAGTGCGGGTAAGCAAGGGTTCAACGTGATAAATACGCCCATAGCAGATTTAACCTGAGCGAGACTATTAATGAGATCATGTGCGTTATCAAAGTAACCGCTTAGGATATGCGGTTTGTTGTAATTTATTGTCGTGGCCTTTAATAGCCTAACTTCATGAACATCGTTTTTTTGAATTTGAATTATGTTAAACGCTTTAATTATTTCATTATTATCAAAATAGTAATGCTTATTACTTATGTTTGAATAATTAACGGATGAAAAATTCTCACTCGACACAATTAATTTTGAATGGATAAGAAGGATGTTGCTTCTGAGATTGGAATTAGAGTTCTTTTCCCGATTTTTATAATTTTTAAGGATTTACATGCAATTGCTTTGTATATTGTGGTTCTACCTAATCCTGATAGATCCTGGAACTCTTTTATACTAAGAGCCAGTTTTTCATTTATTTTCATACAGCACTCCTTTAGAGACGGGTGTACCGACCATCGGCACCTCCTGGGGGTCGACCTCGGTGCCCCCAGATCATTATGGGGCGATAATCAATCAAGTGCAATTAAATCAAATATTTAACGAAATTAAATAAATCGGATTGACCAAATATTGACCTCTGCTTTTGGCGACCAATGCCCGAGGGACCGTATCAGTGCCAAGGTTAAGGACTCAAGGCAATTGACACCGTCCTGGCTGCATACAAACTCTCCACCTCTGCGTGGCTTGCCAATCAGTGTGGCGGGCGTGGAGGCTGATAATGATCGGTGACCGACTCCTCCGTGTCAGGTGGGTATCCAGCTCCGCGATCCTGCGACGCACAGGGAACGAGGATTCTCAGTGGAAGGCGGTCATCAAATACCTGCGTCTGCCAGACCGATCGAGAGATTCGCTCGCTGAAGGTCGCCCACGGTCCCTCGGATTCGGAACGGCATTTGTACGCCTGTTGGACACGGCACCGAAAAGGCAAAAGGCCAAGACCGTTAAGTCTTGGCCCTTCTAGGTGTTTTTGGTCGGCGCGAGAGGATTCGAACCTCCGACCCCTACCACCCCAAGGTAGTGCGCTACCAGGCTGCGCCACGCGCCGTGAATCTTTGACTGTAGAACGGGTTGGGGCCCAGGTCAAGGTTTGGGTGGGGTGCTGAGGCGTTCGTAGAGCGCTTTCACGGACTTCAGGATGGGTTGGAGGTCGGAACTGGTGCGCAGAAGCCTCGGGATGGTGGGCTTGGGCTTGGCGGCGGGGGCGGCGGGCAGCTCGTCGGCCTCCAGGCCCAGGTCGAGGCGCTGGACGAGGTGGCCGTGGGCCAGCAGCTCGGCGCAGTCGGCCACGGTGAGGCCCTCGCTCAGCCAGCCCTTGATGCGCTTCAGGCGGGGCAGCTCATCCAGGTGGTAGTAGCGGAGGTTGCCACGACTGCGGCGGGGCTTGATGTCGGGGATGACATCCTCCCAGTAGCGCAGGTCCTTGGGGCCGACGCCCACCATGGCTGCGGCTTCGCCGATCTTGAACCACTTCTTCTCACTCACGGCATCTCCCGGGGCTCGATGCCCAGGGCCTTGAGGCGCTTGTAGAGGTTGGAGCGGTCCATGCCCACGCGCTCGGCCACGCGGGTCATGTTGCCGTTCTGGAGGCGCATCTCCCGCTGGAGGTACTGGCTCTCGAACCAGTCCTTGGCCTCCTTGAGGCTGGCGAACTCGGGGAAGGAGAAGGGATCGGGCTCGGCCAGGTGGCGGGCGGCCAGGGGGCCCAGGTCGCGGGGACCGATCTCGGTGCCGCGGCCCAGGATGACGGCCCGCTCCATGAGGTTCTTCAGTTCGCGCACGTTGCCGGGCCAGTCGTGGCGCAGCAGCGTGTCCTTGGCCTCGGGCCCCAGGTGCCGGGGCGGCCGGCCGTACTGGCGGCCGATGCGGGTGATGAAGGCCTCGGCCAGGGGCAGGATGTCCTCAGGGCGCTCGCGCAGGGCGGGGATGCGCAGGGGCACCACGGCCAGGCGGAAGTAGAGGTCCTCGCGGAAGCGCCCGCGGGTGATCTCGCCGGCCAGGTCCTTGTTGGTGGCGGCGATGACGCGCACGTCCACGCCCACGGCCCCGCCCCCGCCCACGGGCTCCACCCGGCCCTCCTGCAGGGCGCGCAGCACCTTGGCCTGGGTTTTGAGCGACATGTCGCCCACTTCGTCGAGGAAGAGCGTGCCGCCGTCCGCCTCGCGGAACTTGCCCTTCTGGTCGCGCACGGCGCCCGTGAAGGCGCCCTTCTGGTGGCCGAAGAGCTCGCTCTCGATGAGCTCCTCGGGGATGGCGGCGCAATTCACCTCCACGAAGGGGGCGTCTCTGCGGGGGCTCTGCAGGTGGATGAGGCGGGCCACCTCCTCCTTGCCGCTGCCGTTCTCGCCGGTGAGCAGCACCCGCCCCTCGGTGGGGGCCACCAGGGCCACGTCGGCCATGAGGCGCTTCATGGCGGGGCTGTCCGCCAGGAAGAAGCGGCCGCCCTCGACTTCGGCCAGCAGGCGCTGGTTCTCCTGCTCCAACTTCGACTGGCGCAGGGCATTGCCCACCACCAGAAGGAGGCGGTCCAGGTCGATGGGCTTCTCCAGGAAGTCGAAGGCGCCGAGCTTGGTGGCCTGCAGGGCCGTGTCGATGCTGGCATGGCCCGAGATCATCACCACCGGGAGGTCGGGGCGGACCTGCTTGGCCTGCTTGAGCGTTTCGAGACCGTCCTGGCCCGGCAGCCAGACATCCAGCAGCATCAGCTGGAGGCTCTCGCCATCGGGGTTGTGGAGCAGGTCGATGGCCTGCTCGCCGCGCTCGGCCTTCACCACGTGGTAGCCCTCGTCCTTCAGGGCTTCGCCCAGGGACCGCCGGATTCCCGGCTCGTCATCCACCAGGAGGATGGTCGTGGGAGCGCGCATGGATCCATGCTGGACGCGGGACAAGCCTTTGTCCAGCAGGGGGTTGCCTAGAATTCCGCCAGCGCCTTCTCGGCTTCCGGCAGAAGGGCGGCGGCCAGTTCCGAGGCCGCGAGGTAGTAGGCGTGGGCTGATACCTGCGGGAGTTGTCCGGCCACGGCCTGCACGAAGGGTGAGAGGTGCTCCCGGATCAGGCGCCGGGCCAGGTCCGCGAAGCGAGGCCCCTCGGCGGGATCCCCCTCGACCAGCTGGCCCAGGAGGAAGCTGAGACAGGCCAGTTCAAGACCCAGGTGGTCCGGGGGCTGGCTGACCTCCTCCTGGAGGCTGAGGTCGGCTTCGTCGTAGAGGGCGCCCAGGGGCCCCAGGATCTCGGGGACCATGTGGTGGCCCCGGGCCTGAACGGACTCGAACAGGTGGACGGTGTCCGTGTCCCGGGCCTGGAGGAAGAGGCGCGTGTACTCCACGGCCTGATCCTCCGCCGCCAGGGGGTGGTCGAGCATGCGGCGCAGGGGGGCCTGGAGCGCGGGAGCGAGCCCTTCGCTCGCGAGGGCCGCCAGCACCTCGCCCAGATCCGCGTCCGGCTCAAGGAAGACCTCGGCGAGGAGCTGGGAGAGGTCGGCCAGGTGGGCCAGGGCCATGGGGGTTCCCTCAGTGGAGCAGGCCCATCTTGTGGAAGCTGCTCAGCTGACCAGCGTAGACGAAGATGTAGCGCAGGAGGAATCCGCCGAAGAGCACCAGCCCGGCGGCGGTCAGGGCGAGGTGGCGGCTGCCGTGGAAGGGCCGTCCCTTGAGCAGGCTGGGGGCCAGCTCATAGACCTCGATGCCCAGGGGGACCAGCAGGCCGAAGCCGAGGAAGCAGACCCAGAAGACGAAGGTGTAGGGCCCGCCCAGGATCAGCCAGAGCGCCTGCTTCACGGCGAGGACCGAGAGCTGCCCGTGGATGAGGTAGGGCAGGATGATGAAGAGCTCCAGGGAGATGAAGATCACGTCCAGCCAGACCAGGAATTTCAGGTCCCGCTGCTCAACGGGGTTCCGCTTGTCCAGCACCAGGGCCAGCAGCAGGGCCGCCGTGCCGCTGGAGAGGGCGGAGAAGAGGAACATCTGGGCCACCAGGTTGGTGTTCCAGAAGGGGCGGGCCGAGACGGCGCCCAGCAGCACACCGGTGTAGATGCCCACCCCGATGGCGAAGGGGAAGCCCACCATGGCGAGAGTCTTGCGATGGACGGAGAGGTCCACGTTCAGGCGGTGGAGCTGCTTCCAGTTGGCGGGCACCCTGGCGAAGAGCTGCTGCCGCCACTCCTCGGGCAGCCAGGCATAGGCGTAGGCGAAGGCGATGAGCGTGAAGATCGTCAGCAGGTACGAGCCGATGGACATGGGGCTCTCCCACCGGAAGTGCGTGAACAGCTTGTAGAAGCGGTACCAGTTGCCCAGGTCGAGGATCAGCAGGCCCGAGCCGACGGCCACGGGCCAGGGCGCCAGGAGGGCGCCCGTGCGGGCGATGCGGGGATGGGCGGGTTGGCCGTCCACCTCCAGGGTGTTGGCCAGGCCCGCGGCGAAGAAGAGGCCGGCGGACAGGCCCCCCAGGAACAGGTAGACCACGATGAGAAGACCCCAGTTGGTTTCGTGCATCACCGTCTCCTAGATCAAGTAATAGAGCTGGGGGCCGTTGCCCGTCTGGGGTTCCTTGACCTGGTACCGCCGCGTGGAGAGCAGCTCGTGGATCCGGCAGGCGGGATCCTCCAGGTCACCGAAGACCCGCACCTTGCTGGGGCAGGTCTCCACGCAGGCGGGCAGGACGCCGCCATCGATGCGGTGGGTGCAGAGGGTGCACTTGTGGACCGTGCCGCTCTCCTCGTGGAAGTACCGCGCGTCGTAGGGGCAGGCGATCATGCAGTAGCGGCAGCCGATGCAGTCGTCCTCGGCCACCAGCACCACCCCGTCCTTGCGCTGCCAGGAGGCGCCGGTGGGGCAGACCCGCACGCAGGAGGGGTTCGTGCAGTGGTGGCACTGCTCGGGCTCGAAATCGATGCGCAGCTTGGGGTACTCGCCCTGGTGCGATTCGTTGATCCAGTTCCGGAAGTTGCCCACCGGAACCTCGTTCTCGGCCTTGCAGGCCACGGCGCAGGCCTTGCAGTTGATGCACTTCCTGGAGTCGATGACCAGGGCGTAGCGGCGTTTCTTCATGGCCATGGCGCCTCCCTATGCGTTCGCGACTTTGACGAAGGTTTCGTGGAAGGCCGCGTTGCCCGAGACCTTGTCCCAGGCCGTCTCCAGCAGCACCGCGTCGCTGGCGCCCACGTTGTAGACGAGGCTCTGCATCTTCGACTTCTTGCCGAAGCCGTGGAGCATGAACACGCAGTCCGGGCGGATCTCCTCGGTGACCCGGGCCTTCAGCTTCACGGTGCCCACGCTGCTGGTGACCTGGACCGTGGACCCGGTGCGGATGCCGAGGCGTTCCGCCGGCTTCGGGTTGATCCAGAGGTCGTTCTCCTTCATGTGCTCGTTCAGCCAGACGTTGTTGGTCTGGTTGGCGTGGGTGAAGTAGCCCACGCGGCCGAGGATCAGGCGGAAGCGGTCGCCGGGGGGGGGGATCGGCGCGCTGTAGACCGGCAGCGGGTCGGCACCGGCCTCCTGGAGCCGCTCGGAGAAGAGCTCGATCTTGCCGGTCTTGGTGACGAAGCGGTGGTCGGGGTTCAGCGTCTTCCCGTAGCTGGGCTGGCCGCTGGCCGCCCAGACGCCGTGCTTTTTCATGTGCTCGGCGGCCATGGGGATGGGCAGCTCCTTGAACTCGGCCTCCACCCACTGCTCGATGGTGTAGTCGAAGTAGTCGGCAAGCCCCAGGCGCTTGGCGAGGCCCTGCACGATCTCCAGGTTGGGCTTCGTGTCGTGGATGGGCTTCACCACCTGCTGGCGGTAGACCACCGCCGGCCAGATGCCGGGCATCACTTCGACGGGATCCGTGCGTTCCAGGTAGGCGCTCTCGGGGAAGACCACATCCGCGTACCAGGCCATGTCGCTCATGGCGACGTCGATGACGCCGATGAAGTCCATCCCCTCGATCATCTTCAGGGTCTTGGCCTGGTCGGGCATGGCGTTCATGGGGTCCTGCTTGTAGACCATCCAGGCCTTCACGGGATAGGGCTTCCCGCTGAGCACGTTCTCGCGCAGCTTCAGGTAGACGCCGTCCCCCTTGGCGGCCAGGGGGAAGTGCTTGTCGATCTCGTCCACGCGGGGGGCCTTGGGCTCGTCCCAGGGCATGAAGAGGAACTCGCCCTTGGGCAGCTTGGCGTTGGGCACCATGCCACCCACCTGGTCCCAGTTGCCCACGATGGCGTTGAGGATGGCCTGGGCCCGGCGCATCTGGAAGTCGTTCTGGTACCAGGAGGAGCGCCGGCCTGCGTAGTACAGGGCCCGGGGCGCGGCGTCGGAGAACTCCCGGGCGATGCGGACGATGTCCTTCGCGGGGATCTCGGTCTCCTTCTCGGCCCACTCGGGGGTGTACTGCTTCACGTGCTCGGCCAGCTGCTCGAAGCCCGTGGTGTAGGCGGCGACGAAGTCCTTGCTGTGGCGGTTCTCCTTGATGATCACGTGGATCATGGCCAGGATGAACGCCAGGTCGGTACCGGGCTTGATGGGGTACCACTCGTCGGCCTTGGCGGCCGTGACGGTGAAGCGGGGATCAAGGTAGACCAGCTTGGCCTTGCGCTCCATCACCCCGCCGATGAGGTCCATGGTGTCGGGGGTGATGATGCTCTCGAAGCGGTTGGCGCCAGACATGATGACGAACTTGCTGTTGAGCAGGTCGAAGCTGGGCACGGTGCCGAAGGTGGCACTGTAGGCCAGGTTCACGGAGGCCAGGCACAGCGTGGGGTGGCGCACCAGGTTGGGCGACCCGAAGGCCAGTCCCAGGTTCTTGAAGAAGACCTCCTGGAAACCCTCGGTGGAGGACCAGAGCGTGGCCTCGGGGCCGTGCTTGGCCTTCACTTCCGAGAGCTTCTTGGCGGCGAAGTCGAAGGCCTCGTCCCAGCTCACGGCCTTCCACTTGCCCTCGCCCCGGGCGCCCACGCGGATCATGGGCTGCTTGAGGCGGTCGGGATCGTAGACCTGCTTGATGGCGGCGTTGCCCCTGGCGCAGAGCATGTCCCGGGACTTCGGATTCTCGGGGTTGGGGTTCAGCTTCTTGACGACCCCCCGCTCCACCACGGCGATGGCGGAGCACTTGTTGGGGCACAGCTCGCAGGTGGTGGGCACTTCGCGGTTGTCCGCCGCGGCGACCCGGCCCTTCTTGAAGTAGCTGAGGCAGCCCACCTGGAGGGTGGTGGCGGCCCCGGCGGTGGCGCCCGCGGCCTTCAGGAAGAGGCGGCGATCCATGAGCTTGGTTCCCATCGGTGTCTCCCGGCTGGGGGTGGAATGGAGACCCGGCCGGGAGGTTGTCCTCCCGGCCGGGATGCTTCAGGGGCTAGAACTTCACTTCGATCGAGGCGTAGGTGGTCTTCACGGCCGCGGGGAACCCGTACTGCAGCATCGGGTTCTTGCTCAGGTCAAAAGCGTCTTCCCAGCTGCCGGACATGGGGGAAGGAGCGATGTGCCAGCCGCTGAAGGCGTGGCTGTACTTGTAGTCGAGGTAGCCGAGCCGGAAGGCGGCGTTCTTGGCGAACTGCCAGTGGATGTAGCCCTCCCACACGTCGCCGCGGGTGCCGAGCTTCTCCGTGGCCTCACCGGTGGCGGGGCTGTAGGTGAACCAGCGGGGCGAGCCGTGGTTGAACTCGACGCCCACCCCGAAGGTCTGGGTGGGATCCCAGCGCATGCCCACGTAGTAGGCGCTGGCGGTCTGGCTGTTCTTGGCATCGCCGAGAAGCCCGCCAAAGCCGGTCACGCGATAGCCGGCGCCGCCCATGTTGGCGGGCATGTCCCAGTAGGCACCGTACTGGCTCTCATTGCCATTGGGGTTGCTCTTGATGTGCCCGTAACTGGCGAAGTAGGTGAAGGTGTCGCCAATCTTGTGCTTCCAGGTCACAGTCCACTGGTCCATGTCGCCCAGGTTGTTCGTGGCGGTCACGTACTGGATGGCGGGCATCCCGCCCATGCCCGGCATGGCGGGCACGGGGAAGTTGTTCGTGCTGCCGAAGGGGATGTCGGTCATGTTGCCGAAGCGGTTGAAGCCCAGGTAGAAGTTCGCGCTCTGCACGCTCTCGCCCAGCTGGAAGAGCAGGGGCATGTCGAACATGGCGCCCAGCACCGTACTGTCTTTCAGGGGGCCAATGCCCTTCACCTGAAGCGTGGCCGCAGCCGCGTTGGGGCCTTGGGCCGTCCAGTTCACGTTCGAGAAGTTGAAGCCAACCGGGGCCGCACTGGCCTTCACGTTACCGCCGCCGCCGAAGCCGGACTCATAGCCCACGCCGTAGCAGAGGCCCAGCAGGGTTCCCTCCGGAAGCCCCAGCTTCTCCAGGGGGAACTTGAGTCCGATCCCGTCGACCAGCGCGTTCACCGCCAGGGCCTGGGGTGTGGCCTGGCGCTCGGTGCCATCCTTCACTTCGAACGGCGGGCCGTCGGAGGTGTTCTGGCGGCCGATGGACAGGATGGCCATGGGGAAGTCGTAGACGAGGCTGGCGCGCTCTACGCGGAGCACGTCCGTGCCGGGGACCTTGGCATCATTGAAGGAATTCTGGACGGTGTTGGGGGAGCCGTTGAAGGTGGGCACGTCGGCGCCGCCGTGGACCTTGTACATCGTCAGGCGGCCCATGATCTTGGCGTGTTCGTTGATGGTGATGCCCATCTTGAGTCGCAGGCGGGTGGACCACTGCACGGAGTTCGTGTAGTCCTGGCCGGGCACCTGCTGGGTGAGCGCCACGAAGGGCATGTTGTAGCCCGGAGGCAATGGCCCGGGATAACCAGCGGTCTGCGCGAAGCCCATGAACTGCTGGTAGGGCTTGAAGGTCCAGGTGCTGCTCTCGAAGCGGGTGCGGAGGTCGCCGCCCCACTGGATGTTGTCGCCGGCGACCTTGGTCTCGACCTTGACAAGACGCGTGTCGAGCTCCTGTGCGGCGTTGGCCTTCTCCTCGACGGCCTTCAGCTGGACCTTCAGCTGTTCGATCTGCTTCTTCAGGTCCTCGTTGGACTGGGCGCTCAGCACCGCCGGCGCCATCAGGGCGACCAGGGTGAGCATGATTCGGGAGTTCATGGGTGTTCTCCAGGTTTGGGGTTCGGGGAAGGGGGGATTCAGCGGGCGATCAGCCGCCGCAGGTTTCGGGCTGCGGGGAATCGGAGGCGTGGTTCACCAGGAAGGTCTGGACGTCCTTCACCTGTTCCGGCTTCAGGACGGCGTCGAGCTTCTCGGCGCCCTTCTTGTGCTTGCCGGCCGCGAAATAGGCCTTCCACTGGGCCTGGGTCTTGGAGAGGGGGGTGATTTCCTTGGCCGCCCCGCCGGAGGCGTGGCAGGACTTGCAGGTCTTCTTGAAGAAGAACTTGCCCTTGGTGTCGCTGCCGCCTTCGGCGGCCAGAGGCGCCACCAAGGCGGCGAGGAGGGCGAGGAGCCTGAGGGTGTTCCGCATGGAGCACGTCCTTTCTTGGGGGAATGGGAGGCAGGGCGATGCCATCCCGGGCCTGGGTGGGCGCTGGGTTCGTTCGAACCGCGGAGGGCCTAAGGGAAAGCCGCGCGGGTGGATCTCGACATTGATGATGAAGAGGTGGATAGCCTGGTCAAGTCGTTCGTGACTATGATCACTATTAATTAAATAACCACAAAGTAATTTGATGGTCGAAACCCCTCTGGCACGGATTCAGAGCCGTCCTCAGGGGCTGGGGCGGGGCTGCTATGGTGGGGTTCCAAGGACGCCGCCATGGACCACGAAGCCCCCCTCCCCACGCCTGACCAGGATGCGGCCGTCACGCCGGCGATGGGCCCCTCGCTGCGGCGCCAGGTGCTGGTCTGCACCTCGAAGAGCTGTGCGGCGAACGGCTCCGAGGCGGTGCTGGAGGCCTTCAAGGCCCAGTTGATCGAGGAAAAGCTCCTCTTCTACAAGGGCAACCGGGAGGGCGAGGTGCAGTGCATCCACTGCGGCTCCGTGGGCTTCTGCGCCATCGGCCCCGCCGTGCTCGTCTACCCCGACGGCATCTGGTATGCCCACGTCACCCCGGCCGACGTGCCCGAGATCATCGAGAGCCACCTGAAGGGCGGCGTGCCCGTGGAGCGCCTGGTCCGGAAGCGGCTGGGCTGAAGCGCCTACTCGCGCTCGAAGGTCTGCCGCTCCTCCGGCGTGTCCGCGTCGAGCCATTCGGGGCCCTCCGCGGGGACGGCCAAGTGGGGCAGGGACTCCGCCAGGGCCACGAGCGAGCGCGCGGAGGAGCCCGCCAGGGCGAGGCGCAGGCCTGCGGGCAGCCAGCCGCCGAGGGGCTGCAGGCGCCCGCCGTGCAGGGCCAGGACCCACCGGGCGGCCCCGGGATCGAGGGCTTCTGCGAGCCGCGTCCACTCCGAGAGGCGCTCCGGGGTCCAGCGCACCTGGTCGCAGGCCACGATCCACCAACGGTCCACAGGGGGGACCGGGACCTTCGCCCAGGTCCGCAGGGCCAGGGCGGGACCCTCCCGTGGGTCGTCGAGGCGCGGCAGAGCCGGGTTGTCCGGCAGGCCCTCGCCCAGCACCTGGATGGGCGCGCCCGGGAAGACGGCCTCGAAGACCCGGACCAGGTGCCCGCCCCAGGAGCCCCCTTCCGGGTGGGGCAGGGTGTGCTTGGGGGCGCCCATGCGGACGCCGCGCCCGCCAGTCAGGAGCACCAGCCCGGCCCTCATCCACCCACCTGCCACATGCCCTGGGCGAACCTGGGCTGCTCCCCGGTGCGCATGGGGTGGCAGTCCAGCTTTTCGGTCAGGGCCTGGCGGATGAGCCGCACGAGGTCGTCGTGGCTGGCGTGGTGGCGGAGCGGCTCCAGCAGATCCACGGGCTGGTTGCCGAAGAGGCAGGCCTTCAGGGCGCCCTGGCTGGTAAGGCGCACCCGGTTGCAGCGGTCGCAGAAGTCGGCGCTGAGGGTGGAGATCACGCCGACCTTCCCGGCGCTGCCCGGAATCCGGAACAGGCGGGCTGGGCCCTCCTCCAGGCCGAGGGCGGGCTCCTCCTCCAGCTCGGTGCCCAGGCCCTCCCGGACCGTCTGGAGGATCTCGGCGGCGGGCATGAACTGGTCGCGGCCCCAGCCGTTGTCCTGGTAGGGCATGAACTCGATGAAGCGCACCTGGAGGCCCTCGGTCTGGGCGAGCCGGGCCAGGGGGAGGATCTGGTCCTCGTTCCAGCCCCGGAGCACCACGGCGTTCAGCTTGGTCTTCAGGTCCGCGGCCCGGGCGGCCTCCAGCCCCGCGAGGACCCGGTCCAGCCCGTGCTTTCCGGTGAGGCGCTCGAAGGGGGCGGGCTGGGCTGCGTCGAGGCTGACGTTGACGCCGGCGAGGCCCGCGTCCCGCAGGGCCCGGGCCCGCCGCGCCAGATGGAGCGCGTTGGTGGTGAGGTGGACGCGTCCCTCCACTTCGGGGCTGATGCCCGCGATGATCGTCTCCAGGTCGCGGCGCAGCAGGGGCTCGCCGCCCGTGAGGCGGACCTTCCGGATGCCCAGGCTGGTGAACACCTTCACCAGCTGCACCACCTCGTTGCGGCTCATGGCCGGGGGCTGCGCCCGCTCGGCGACCCCGGTGCGCGGCTTGCAGTAGACGCAGGCCAGGTTGCACTGCTCGGTGACGGATACCCGCAGGTAGGTGATGCCCCGGCCCAGCCCGTCCTTCAGGCCGTCCTTCACGCGGAGCATGCGTGGCGGCTGGTTCGGGGGCGGTGCGGCGAAGAAGGGGGACACGGCGGCTCCGGGCCTCTCCAGGATGCAGGGAACCGCCTCGCGGGACCGGGGTTCGTGCGCTGGGTCACAGGGGTTGTGACCATCGGGCCCCCGGGCCCGCCGTGAGACGATGGACCCATGCTCGTGGATGCGCACTGCCACCTCACTGGTTCCTACCTGGCCGAAGACCAGGTGGAGGCCACCCTGCAGCGGGCCCGGGCCCATGGGGTGACGGGCTTCGTGGCCGTGGGCACGGACCTGGAGGACTCCCGCGTGGTGCTGGAACTCGCCACCCGACTGCCGGATGTCCGGGCCAGCCTGGGCGTCCACCCCCATGAGGCGAAGACCTGGTCGCCGGAGGTGGAGGCGGGGCTCCGCGACCTGCTGGCGCATCCCGCCGTGCGCTTCGTGGGCGAGACCGGGCTCGACTGGCACTACGACCTGAGCCCGAGGGAGGCGCAGGAGGCGGCCTTCCGGGCCCAGATCCGCCTGGCAAAGGCCCTGCGCAAGCCCCTGATGATCCACACCCGCTCCGCCCCCGAGGCCACGCTGCGCGTGCTGGAGGAGGAGGGCGCCGACGCGGTGCGGGGCATCATCCACTGCTTCAGCGAGGATCGCGCTTTCGCCGCGCGGGCCCTGGACCTGGGCTTCTACCTGAGCTTCTCGGGCATCGCCACCTTCAAGAAGGCCGAGGTCGTGCGAGACGTGGCCGCCTGGGCCCCGGCGGACCGCATCCTGGTGGAGACGGACGCGCCCTTCCTGGCCCCCGTGCCCTACCGCGGCAAGCCCAACGAACCGGGCTATGTGCGCTTCACGGCCGAGGCCGTGGCGGAGTTGCGGGGTATCCCCTCCCTCAAACTCGCCGAGCTGACCACCCGGAACCTGGAGGCCCTGTGCGGCTGGGCGCCCTCTTCCTGACCCTCGCGGCCCTGGCCGCGCCGAAGCTGGCGGCCCAGGGCCGCCATCCGCTCCCTTGGGAAGGCCTCCAGCCCCTGGACTGGCAGGCCGTTCTGGGCGCCTCCACTGCGGCGCCCTACGAGGCGGTGCCCTCCTCCGGGCCTGTGGAGGCCCAGCTCAGCGCGGACGGCACCCTCCGCATCCGGGATGCCCGGGGCATCATCCGGCTGCAGACCGGCCTGGCGGGGAGACCCCTCCGGGCCTGGCGAGACGGGGGCCTGCCCCTGCCGGCGCCGGTGGGTGCCTGGTCCTTCCCCGCGGACTCCCCCCTGAGCCAGGGCCTGGGGGGCCTGCTCTGGGGGGCCCCGGACTTCCGCCCCTTCCTGCGGGGCCTGCTCTGGATCCTCGAGGATGGGGAGGCCGTCCTCACCGTGGCGCACCCGGCCACGGCCCGGGTCATCCACCTGCCCCTGCCGCCGGGCCGGGACCTCCACCTGGCCTTCCTCCCGGATCGCCTCGAGGTGAGCGCGGGGGAGGTCGAAAAGGGCGCCCCGCGGCGCTGGTCCATCCCCTGGATGGGGCTGCTCCCCCGCTTCGCGGCCCTGGGGCCCCAGCCGGGCCCCGCCCGGACCGGATCGGCCCTGGCCCCCTTCCCGAAGGACTGAACCCTGGGCGGGTTGGCCAGTTGGCACGACCCTGGCAGTCTGCGAAGCGGGAACCGACCCTTTGGGAACCGGCATCCATCCCGCGGAGGGACCATGCGATCGACCTTCTCCTACTCCCGACTTGCCGCGCTGCTGCTGCCCGCCGCGATCCTCGTGGCCGGCCCGCAGGCCCCGGCTCCCGATGACGACGAGACCTACCAGGGCGAGGCTCCGGAGCGCTACGCCATGGTGCGGGCCCTGGAAGGCGAGGTCCGCATCCGCAAGGGCGACCTGGACGAGACCCTGAGCCGGGGCACCCCCATCGCCGAGGGCGATGTCGTGGAAAGCCGCGGTCGTGGCGTTCTGCAACTGGGCGACGGCACCCGCGTGGCCTTCGGCGGCGCGACCCGCTTCACCGTGGCCGCCCTCTTCACCGACCGCAAAGGCGAGAAGCAGGTGCTGCTCCGCCTGGATTACGGCCGCCTGCGCGTGGTGCTGGGCGGGCAGTCCGATGCCCGCTTCCGGGTGGACACGCCCTCGGGCACGGCCACCTGCTTCGACAAGGGCGGTTTCACGATCGAAGCCGAGCGGGACAGGGTGGTGCGACTGAAGGTCCACAGCGGGCGGGTGACCTTCGCCAACGAGCGCGACGAGACCCGCATCAGCGCCGGCGACCGGCTGACGGTGTACAGCCCCCAGGACGGCCTGGACCGCGTGCGCAGCTTCAACACCTACGACGGCGACGAGTTCGACCGCTGGAGCGAGCGGGCGGTCCTCATCCAGCGCGGGGAGAGCTGGGACCGCGTGCCCCAGGAGATCCGCTACTACGCCGACGAGCTGGACGGCAAGGGCCGCTGGGTGCACTCCGATGAGTTCGGCTGGGTCTGGCAGCCCAACGGCGTGGCCGAGGACTGGCGTCCCTACTACCAGGGCCGCTGGGCCCCCTACGCGGGCGGCATGACCTGGGTGTCCGACGAGCCCTGGGCCTACGTGGCCTACCACCACGGGCGCTGGCACTGGAGCCTGGGCGTGGGCTGGTTCTGGATCCCCGGCGTCTACTACAGCCCGGCCTGGGTGGCCTGGAACCACACCCCCGGCTACTACGGGTGGGCGCCCCTGGGCTACTACAACACGCCCTGCCACTGGGGCTACGGATCCTGGCGCGGCGGCTACGCCTGGAACGTGGTGGCGGTGGTCGACATCAACGTGGGGCATGTCCATCGCCACGTGCACCACGATGTCACGGTGCTGCGCCGCTTCAACGAAGGCAGCGGCGGAACCGCCTGGACCGGCGGCGGCCGCGACCTGCGGGCCCCCTGGCAGCGCACGCCCCTGATCGTCTCGCACACGGAGTTCCGGAACCCCGGCCAGATCCAGACGGCCTTCCGGCCCGACGTGCACCGGGAACGGCTGGTGGCCTACGAGCGCCAGGCCCGGGAGACCACGGGTCGCGCGATCTTCCGCCGGGCTCCTCCCCGGCCGGCGGGGCCGGTGGAAGTCCGCCCCGGCTCTCCCGCCCCAGCCCCCGTCCGCAGGCCCTTCGAGGACCGCGGCCGACCCAGCGCCGGTGACCGCACGTTGCTGCCGAGGGAACGCCCCATGGAGCCCAGGCCCCACGCGGAGGAGAAGCGCCCTGATCAGGCGCCCCGCGAGCGGCCCGTGGAGCCCAGGCCCCGCGTGGACGAGCGCCGTCCCGATCCGGCGCCCCGGGAGCGCTCCTTCGAGCCCCGGCCCCGCCCCGAGGAGCGCCGTCCCGAGCCCCGGCCGATGCCCGAGAAGCCTGTGGAGCGCGAGCGGCCCACGGAACTCCGTCCCCGCGAGGACCGTCCGCGGTTCAGCGAGGAGCGGCGGCCCGAGCCCGTCCCGCGGGAGCGGCCTTCGGAAGTGCGGCCCCGCGAGGAGCGCCGCCCGGACCCCCCCAGGCCCGTCGAGCGGGAGAGCCGTCCCGCTCCGAAGCCCGAGAAGCCCCGCGAGGAGCGGAAGAGCGAAGGGCCCCGCGAGTTCCGGCGCTAGGCCGGCCGGACCATCAAGAAGGGCCCCGGATGGGGCCCTTCTTCCTTGTTCCCGGCGCGCTCAGGCCAGTTCGATGGGGTAGATCCCCTTCTGGATGAGCTCGCTGGCGATGCGGCCCCGCAGGCGGGCGCTGCTGGTGGGATGGAACTCGGTGAAGGCCTTCACCCCGGCCAGGGCGTGGCGCAGGGCCTCGCCCTCCACCACGTCGGCGCAGAGCATGCGGGCGTTGCCGTGGACCTTGTGCCAGCTCTCGTTCACGTAAAGCTCGGTCATGTCCCGGGCGATCTGGGCCCAGCGGTGGCCACCCTCGAGCATGCGCTCGGCGCGCACCACGGCGCTCTCCATGGCGTAGATCTCCATGAGCATGTCGCTCATGCGGGCCATGACCTCCTGGTTGTCCACCAGCTTCTGGCCCAGCACCTGGACGGCCAGGCCAGCGGCCAGCATGCACTGGCGCTTGCTGAGTTCGACGCCGTGCTTCAGGCGGGCCAGGGGGCCCGTGAAGGTCTCGGGGCGGATGGGGTTCGAGATCTCCTTGGCCACCTGCTGGCCGAACTGCATGAGGGGCAGCTCGCCCTTCATGGCCCGCTTGAGCAGCGTGCCGGCGATGAGCAGGCGGTTGATCTCGTTGGTGCCCTCGAAGATGCGGTTGATGCGGCAGTCGCGCTCGGCCTTTTCGGCCGGGTACTCGGCGCTGAACCCGTAGCCGCCGTAGGCCTGCACGGCCTCGTCCGCCACGAAGAAGAGGGCCTCGCTGCCCCAGACCTTGGAGATGCTGCACTCGATGGCGAATTCGTCGATGGCCGCCATCTTGTCGGCGCCGGCCGTGGGGCTGTCCCAGCTGGTGGCGTGCAGGGCGTCGTCCACGTAGCCGATGGTGCGGAAGTTCAGGGATTCACAGACGAAGATCCGGGTGGCCATGTCCGCCAGCTTCTGCTGGATGAGGCCGAAGCTGTTGATCGGCTTGCCGAACTGCTCGCGCTCACCGGTGTACTTGATGGTGTATTCCAGGATGCGCTTCATGCCGCCCTGGCTGCCCAGGCCCAGCTTGAAACGGCCGATGTTGAGGATGCCGAAGGCGATCTTGTGGCCCTTGCCCAGCTCACCGAGCAGGCGGTCCTTGGGGATGCGGCAGTTCTCCAGGATCACCATGCGGGT
Source organism: Holophagaceae bacterium (assembly GCA_046331485.1). GTDB lineage: Bacteria > Acidobacteriota > Holophagae > Holophagales > Holophagaceae > Geothrix. The sequence continues at coordinate 83,157 of JAXLQS010000004.1, forward strand.
GGAGCTGCCCTTGATGCCCATCTTCTTCTCCTCGGCGCCCGTGGTGATGCCGGGATCCGTGGCCTCGACGATGAAGGCGCTGAAATGCTGGCCATCGACCTTGGCGAAGATGATGAACACATCGGCGAAGCCGGCGTTGGTGATCCACATCTTCGAGCCGTTCAGCACCCAGTGGTCGCCGTCCAGCACGGCGGTGGTCTTGGCGCTGAGGGCGTCGGAGCCGCTGCCGGCCTCGGTGAGGGCGTAGGCAGCCAGCCACTCGCCGGTGCCGAGCTTGGGGAGGTAGGTCCGCTTCTGGGCCTCGGTGCCGAAGTAGACGATGGGCAGGGTGCCGATGCCCGTGTTGGCGCTGTAGGTGACGGCGAAGCTGCCCTGCTTGCTCATCTCCTCCAGCACCAGCATGGCGGTCTTCTTGTCGACGTCCATGCCCTCGTAGGCCTCGGGGATCTCCAGGCCCAGCAGGCCCAGCTCGCCCGCCTTCTTCATGAGCCCGACCGTGAGGGGCAGGTCCAGCTTGTCGATGGCCTCGTCCTGGGGCAGGACCTCCCCCTGCATGAAGTCCCGGGCGGCCCGGGCGAACTCCTTGGCGTCCTCGCCGAACTCCTCCGGCGTGAACTGGGGCATGGCCCCGATGGGGGTCAACAGGAAGCTGCCTCCCCTGACCTGCTCGACGGCAGCAGTGCTCATCTTCATCCTCCGGATTGGGTAGGGATCACGATGCAAGGGCCGGCGGCGCTTGGCTAGCCTCTACCTTCGGTCAACGCCCTCCTACTCTGGTTCAATAGAGGGTTCCTGAGAAAGTCCCTGGAGGTTGGATGCCGGAAGGCAGGCAAGTGCAGCAGATGTTTTCGGCCATCGCCGGGAAGTACGACCTCCTCAACCATGTCCTCTCGGGCGGAGTGGACTTCTGGTGGTGGTGGCGCATGGCCCGCGCCAGCGGCGCAGGCCCCGGGAAGCGCTTCCTGGACGTGGCCGCGGGCACGGGAGACTCCAGCCTGGCCCTGGCCCGGCGCGGGGCCGAGGTGGTCAGCACGGACTTCACCCATGCCATGCTGCGCCTGGGGCCCGCCAAGTTCGCCCGGAAGGGGCTCGCCGGCCTCATCTGGGCCTCCAGCGACGCGGATGCCCAGCGCCTGCCCTTCAAGGACGCCAGCTTCGACGGGCTCACCATCTGCTACGGCATCCGCAACGTGGAGGACCGCCCCCGGGCCTACGCCGAGTTCCTGCGCGTGCTCCGGCCCGGGGCCCAGCTCACCATCCTGGAGTTCAGCACGCCGGTCCTTCCCGGTCTCAAGGCCTTCTACGACTGGTACAGCCTGCGCGTGCTGCCCCGCATCGGCAGCTGGATCAGTGGGGACGCCTCGGCCTACACCTACCTGCCGGAGAGCATCCGGACCTTCCCGGAGCAGCGGGCCCTGGCCGCGGAGCTGGAGGCCGCGGGCTTCCGCCAGGTCCGGTGGACGAACCTCACGGGGGGCATCGTGGCCCTGCATTCCGGAGTGAAGCCCTCAGAGTGAGCGGTGACGCTCTTCGACCATGCGGTCCAGGACCTGCACCACCTCTTCGCTGGCCCGCTCGGCGGCCTCGAAGTGCCCGAAGATGCGGTTCTGGGCCTCGGAGTCCTTCTCCCACCCGCCGGCCAGCAGGCCGATGGCCTCCTGGATCCGCTGGTGCACCCGGGAGTGGGGGGCCTCGAGGTGGTTGAAGGAGGGGACATGGGCGAACATCTCCGCACCCTGGCCCTCGTAGTACCAGGTGCCCAGGCGGCAGCCCCGATGATCGGTCTGGATCGCGCGGGCCTCGGCCGAATGGACGCCCTGGTGGATGACCCGGTAGCCGTTCTGCTTGAAGAGGAAGTGATCCACCTTCACCAGGGAGGCGAAGCTGAAGTCCTTCGCCTTGTTGATCTGCGTGAGGGAGGTCTTGGCGGAATCGGCGAACTTGAGCACCTGCGCCCTGAACTCCGTGACCGCGATGCGGCTGTCCTCGGCGATCTCCTTCACCTGCTCCGAGTCCTGGATCATCCGGCCGGTGGCCTCGCCGAAGGAGGCGATGGTGGCGGCGATGGAGGCCGCGGCGTCCTTGGTGTTCTCGGAGAGGGTGCGGACCTCCTCGGCGACCACGGCGAAGCCCTTGCCGACCTCACCGGCATGGGCCGCCTCGATGGCCGCGTTCAGGGCCAGCAGGTTGGTGCGGTCGGCCACGTCCGTGATGACCTGCACGATCTGGTTGATCTCCTCGCCCTTCTCGTGGAGCAGGGTGGTCTGGGCGTTGGTCCGGGCGATCATTTCGGCCACCCGGTTCAGGCTCACCACCAGCGCTTCGATGGTCGCGCGGCTCCCTTCCGCGTCCCGGGCCGTCTCCTGGGAGATCTCGCCCACGACGCTCAGCTCCTGCGTCATGTCCAGCAGGTATTCCTGGATGGACTTCAGGTTCGCGATGAGGTTTCCGGAATTAAGGTCGGTGATGCGGGAGACCAGCTTCTCCTTGAGGGCCATCTGCTGCACCTGCCCGAGGCTCTCCACCGACACGTTCACGCGGACCATGGCGTCCTTGAAGGCCCCGTGCAGGCCCTGGTCCATGGCCAGGCGGAACGTGTGGCCCCGCGTGGCATGGTCGAAGGCCGAGATGACCTCGCGGAAATAGGCCTCCTGCTGGTCCAGCAGGTCGTTGAGCGCCCAGGCGGCACCCCCGGTGGCGGCCCCGGCCTTGATGCCCGTGATGCGCTGGTCCAGGTTGCCCTGGGCCGCCTTCCGGATGGTGGAGGTCAGCAGGCGGATGGCCACCAGGATGCGGTGGACCGTGTAGTAGACCACCACCATCAGCAGGGTCACGGCGGCGAAGAGGGTCCAGAGCGCGAGGGAGGACTTGGCGCCGCTGGCGACCAGGTAACCGAGGAGCAGGAACAGCCCGAGGGTCGCGCCCTGCAGGTACCGGACCTTAGAGCCCAAAGACAAATTCTTCATAGCTCACGCCCTTCTGTTCGAGGTGCTGGTGGAGGATGGCCGAGGAGGCCTTCATGCCGGCCTGGCCGTCCCCGGCCCGCCGCTCGGCCTCCAGCATGGCGCGGTAGAGGCCCTCTACGGCCTGGATGGCCTCGGGCCTCGGCTTCCGGCGCACGGAGTAGTAGCCGATCAGGTTCCCGTGACCATCAAAGGAAGGGGTCACATTGGCGAAGACCCAGTAGAAGCTGCCGTCCTTGGCGAGGTTCTTCACGTAGGCGCAGATCTCCTGCTTCGACTGGATGGTGTCCCAGAGGAGCTTGAACACGGCCCGGGGCATGTCAGGATGCCGGAGGATGCTGTGCGGGGATCCGAGGAGCTCCCGTTCGGAGTAGCCCGAGATCTCGATGAAGATCCGGTTGCCGTAGGTGATGACGCCCTTCAGGTCGGTCTTGGAGACGATGAAGTCGTCCTCGCCCAGGATTTTCTCATGCTGGGTGGGATGGGGTCTGGCACTCATTGGGGGGATCTCCACCCGACAGGTATCGGGCGGAGATCCGTCCAGGCCTTAGTTTTGGGCGTTCCGGGGGCGTCAGACCGCCGAGATGGGATACCGGCCCTGATCCACGAGGGCCTGGGCGATGCGCTGGCGCACGGCGGACAGGGCCACAGGGGCGGGGGCCTGCATGGCGAGGAGGTCGGCCACCAGGGTGTCCAGGACCGCATCCGAGGCCAGCTCGGCGGCCAGCATGCGCGCCTCGGCCTGGATGCGGTTCCAGGCCTCCTGGGCATAAGCGGTGGCCAGATCCAGGGCCAGGTCGGCCCAGCGGTGGCTGGCCGCGGCCATCTTCTGGGCCCGGACCACGGCGGATTCCATGGCGTAGATCTCGAGCAGCATGTTGGCGATGCGGGCCGCCGCCTCCTGGTTGTCGAGGATCTTCGGTCCGTGGAGCGCCTGGGCCAGGGCGATCACCTTGAGGGCCCGGGCCTTGGACAGGGCCACGGTCCGGAGCAGGCCGTCCTGGGGCAGGTCGAGGGGCGCCGAGGCGCCCTCGACCAGGGGCAGGCCGTCGAGGCCGCTGCAGCGCTTGAGGAAGGTCTGGGCGATGAGCAGGCGGTTGATCTCGTTGGTGCCCTCGAAGATGCGGTTGATGCGGCAGTCGCGGTAGATCTTCTCGGGGGGGTACTCGGCGCTGAAGCCGGCTCCACCGAAGGACTGCACGGCGTCGTCGGCGGTGGCGAAGAGGGCCTCGCTGCCCCAGACCTTGGACATGGAGGCTTCCATCGCGTACTCGTCGATGGCCTTCATCTTGTCGGCGCCGCCGGTCTCGCTCTCCCAGCTGGTCCGGGCCAGGGCCTCATCCAGGTAGCCGATGGTACGGAAGCTCATGGCCTCGCCCACGAAGATGCGCATGGCCATGTTGGCCAGCTTCTGCTGGATCAGGCCGAAGGCGTTGAGGGGCTTGCCGAATTGGGTGCGTTCCTGCGCGTATTTCAGCGTGTACTCCAGCACGCGCTTGCCCGCGCCTACGGAGCTGGCGCCCAGCTTGAAGCGGCCCACGTTGAGGATGCCCAGGGCGATGCGGGCGCCCTTGCCCTTGCCGCCCAGGAGCCGGTCCTCGGGGATGCGGCAGTTCTCCAGGATGACGGTGCGGGTGGAGCTGCCCTTGATGCCCATCTTCTTTTCCTCGGCCCCGGTGCTGATGCCGGGGTCGGTCTTCTCGACGATGAAGGCGCTGAGGTGGCTGCCGTTGATCTTGGCGAAGATCACGAAGACATCGGCGAAGCCGGCGTTGGTGATCCAGGCCTTGGTGCCGTTCAACACCCAGTGACCGTCCTGCAGCACGGCGGTGGCCTTGGCGCCCAGGGCGTCGGAGCCGCTGCCGGCCTCGGTCAGCGCATAGGCCGCGCACCACTCGCCGGTGGCCAGCTTGGGCAGGTACTTGGCCTTCTGCTCGGGGCTCCCGAAGTAGACGATGGGCATGGTGCCGATGCTGGTGTGCGCGGTGTAGCTGGTGGAAAAGCTGGCCTGCTTGGCCATCTGCTCCAGCACCAGGAGGGCCGTCTTCTTGTCCAGGTCCAGGCCGCCGTAGGCCTCTGGGACCTCCATGCCGAGGATGCCCAGCTCTCCGGCCTTGGCCAGCAGGTCGCGGGTGAGCTCCAGGTCCAGGTGGTCGATCTCCTCGTCCCGGGGCAGGATCTCGCCGTTCACGAAATCCCGGGCCGCCTCGGCGATGGCCAGGGCCTCCTCGCTGTTCTCCTCCGGGGTGGCCTGGGGCAGGGTGCCGGCGGGATGGAACATGAAACTGCCGCCGCGTACCAGCTGGGTCTCGTCCTGGGCCATGGGAACCTCCAAATCATGCATCCCAGACATCTTCTACCCGGAGTCAGGCCTGCTCCAGCTCTATTCTGGAGAACTGGGTCACAAAAGAGGTTCAAACCCGGAACTGGGCCACTTCCCCCCGGATGCTCTCTGCAATCCGGGACAATTCCGCTGCGGTGCTGGCCACTTCTGAAATGGTCGCGGACAGTTGGTGGCTCGCAGCCGCATTGCGGCCGACATCGTCTGAGACCCGGCCCACCAGAGAGCCGACTTCCTGGCTGATGCGGGACTGCTCGCCTGCGGCCACGCCGATCCGAGTGGCTGTCTCGACGGTCTCGCCCATGTGTGTGTGGATCTGCTGGAGGGCCTGGGTGGTGGCCTGGACCGTCACCGTGCCCTTGCCCAAAGCGCCATCCGTGGCCGCGATGAGCTCGTTGATCTCATGGGTGGCCTGGCCGGACCGTTCGGCCAGCTTCCGGACTTCCTCGGCCACCACGGCAAAGCCCTTACCCATCTGGCCCGCCTTCGCCGCCTCGATGGCGGCATTCAGGGACAGCAGGTTGGTCTGACGGGCGATGTCCTGGATGACGGAGACCGCCCGGATCATCTGGGCGGTGGCTTGGCTGATGGCCTCCATGGCCCTGGCTGTGTCCTGTCCAGTGGCGATGCCATGCTGGATCGCCTGTTCCGAGGCGGCAGAATGCCGACGGGAGGCTTCTGCCAGGCTCATCACGTCCGCCAGGGAGGCCGAAAGCGTCTGCATGGCCGCGGCCATGGTCTGGGAGCTGGTCTGGGTCGATCGGGCACTGTTGTCCAGCTGGGTGGCGGTGCTCGAGAGGGAGTCGGCCGTGGCGGACAGCTGAGTGGAACCGCTGGCGACGCCCTGGGAGTGGAGCCCCAGGCGCTGGAAGAACTGCTGGTAGAACTCCGTCAACTGGTTGGCCTTGTGTGCGATGTCACCAATCTCGTCCTGGCCTTCAATGGGCAGGCGGCGGGTGAGGTCGCCCTTGCCACTGGCCAAGTGGCCCATGGCCCGGCCCAGGTCGCCCAGGCGCCGCTGGAGGTTCCGGATGGTGAAAAGGAGCAGGGCCGTCCCCAGGGCACCGGCCAGAAGCCCCACACCCAGCGCCAGCCGCATGGTGTTGGTCTGGGTACGGGAGGATGCGGCCTTGATGGCGGCCATGCCTTCCTCTTGCTGCTTCATGAGGCTAAGCAGCCGGTCCTTGATGGACCTCCAGGCGGGGGTGACCTGCTTGTTCAGGAGGGTGGTAGCCGCAACCTGGTCGAGGGTCCGGTCCTTGATGGGCTCCTGGAGGTGGACCAGGGCCTCCCACTGGCCCCCGACTTCCCGCAGGGCCTTCTGCCGGTCAGGGGTGTCGGCCGTGAGGGCCAGGCCCCGCTGCAGGGTCGCGGCGAATTCCTTGAGGGCGGCGTCGTAGTTCTGGAATGCCTTGGGATTGGATGGGTCCAGCACAGTGTTGCGGATGGCCTGCCCGGTCTGAAGGCCGCTGGCATAGAGCTGGGTGTACATCAGCAGTTCGGGGGCGGATTCCTCGGCATAGGCATGGAACGTGGCCTGGCCTCCCCGGAGGCCGAAGATGGCCACTGCCAGCGAGCCCAGGAAGAGCGCCCCCGCGACCCCCGTGGCCAGGAAGAGTCGAGTTCCGATGGTGCGCGCCGAGTTGAGCACGAGGCCTCCAGGGCGGACCTCCGCCGCCCGACCCGTCGGCAGCCAGGGACCCCAACTTGAAAAGCCAACTCAGATAAGCCGTTTTTGCCCTTTGGGATGGTTCAGGACCACTTGCTTGACCCGTTCGATCCAGGTGGGACGGGCTCCGGGTTCAAGCCGCTCGTGGGGCAGGGAACGCTCCTCCAGCAGCTTGTCCACCAGCTGATCCACGGCCTGGGCGAAGAAGGCATCCGTGTCGCGCACGCCGTCCGCGGCGAGCTGACCGCTGAAGGGCACCTTGAAGAGCAGGTCGTAGCTCTTCATCCAGTGGTGCATATAGCGCTCGATGGGCAGCTGGCGGCCGAAGGCCAGCATCATGTAGGCGTAGTTGTCCAGCACGCTGCGGTCACAGACCAGCACGTCATGCTGGCTGCCGGAGCGGATCTCCTCGGCCATCTGGGTGAGGAAGATCCAGGTCTGGGCTTCCAGCGAGGTCTTCTGGTTGATGGGTAGGGGCGAGAGCCGCGCCACCTCCTTCACGATGTCCACATGGACGCCCTCCCGCTTCAGGACCGCGGCCAGTTCGTAGCAGAGAGTGGTCTTGCCCACGCCGTGGGTGCCGATGAATGCGACCTTCACTCGGCACCTCCTGTGCCTCGCCCTGCGGGCCATCGCTTCGCGACGGTGGCCCTCCGCTCCTGCTGCGGGCTCACGCCGCACCTCCTGTGCCTCGCCCTGCGGGCCATCGCTTCGCGACGGTGGCCCTCCGCTCCTGCTGCGGGCTCACGCCGCACCTCCTGTGCCTCGCTCTGCGGGGCATCGCTTCGCGACGGTGGCTCTCCGCTCCTGCTGCGGGCTCACGCCGCACCTCCTGTGCCTCGCCCTGCGGGCCATCGCTTCGCGACGGTGGCCCTCCGCTCCTGCTGCGGGCTCATCGGGTTCCGGATCATCATGGTCCCAGTGTTGCCGAGTCCCTGCCGGGCGGGATGTGCGGTCGATCACCTTGGGGCGGCTTCAGGCGTTCCGGCGCTCCTGGACGCGGCGTTCGCGCAGTTCCTCTCGCATGGCCGCCGCGCAGTCGGGGCATACGCCGTGCGTGAAGGTGGCGTCGGTGTGCTCGGAAATGTAGGACTCCAGGTGGTTCCAGTAGCCCTGGTCATCTCGGATCTTCTTGCAATGCCCGCAGATGGGCAGCATCCCCTTGAGGTTCTTGACCTCGGTCAGGGCCTGGGTCAGGTCCTGGATCAGCCGGTCCCGCTCGGCCTGGGCGGCCAGCTGCTTCCGCCAGGTGGTCCGGGCCATCCAGGCCAGGACCAGGGAAAGGGTGATCAGGCCGAGGACGGCGGAGCCGGAGAGGGCCGCCTCGCGGTACCAGGTCTGGAGGTACTCCGATTCCGCGAGTCCCACCAGAATGTAGAAAGGCGGGTTGACCATCTTCCTGAAGGTGTAGGTGCGGACCTGGCCGTCCAGCACCGAGGCGGTGCTGAAGTGGCTCACCTGGCGCCCGGACTGGACGGCCGCCAGGTAGTCCCCGGAGATGCTCGGGTCGCCGATGAGCTTGTCCTGGTTCGGGGAGGTGGGGTACCGGGCCAGCAGGTCGAGGTCCCGACCCCGGAGAGACAGCGAGCCGTGCTTCCCGATGTCCACCTGGGCCAGCTCCCGGGTCAGCTGCTCCAGGGTGACCGTGGCGAAGACGATGCCGCGGAAGACCCCCGCCGGGCGCTCCATGCGGCGGGCCAGGGTGACGACCCATGCGCCGCCCGCCCCGTCCCTGGAGGGATGGGAGATGAAGAGGCCCGCCTGGGGACTGCGGCTGAGATGCTGGAAGAAGGGGGCCTGGGAGAGGTCCTCCTCGGGCTGGCCCCCGGAGCCGTCGAGCCGGTCCAGGCGGCCCTGGGCATCCGTGGTGCGCAGGGAATCCAGCAGGGCCACCCGGGAGAACTGGGACTGGAGGTGGGCCTCGATGCCCGAGGTTCCCAGAGCGTGATCGGTCCGCTCCGCCTCGTCCTTCACGGACAGGAGCACGAGGTCGATCTGGCGGATGGAGGCCTGCAGGTATTGTTCGAGCACCTGGGCCAGGTTGTCCGTGGTCTGGGCCGCGTGGAGCGCATACTGGCGCCGGCTGTGGGCCAGGGTCCAGGCCGCCAGCCCGATGACCAGCAGGTCGAACAGCAGCACGGCGAGGATCAGCGCGCGGAGCTGGGAGCGCGGGGCTCCCTGGATCGGGAGGGGAACGTGGGTCATCCGGCCTTCATCCTGCGGGCAAGGGGCTGACCCCCCATCGGCCGGATCCGCCCCCCGGGTGAATCCGGAGCTTCAGAGCAGGCTGCGGCCGTCCATGGCGGCGGGCTGCTCCAACCCGAGGAGCTTCAACAGGGTGGGCGCCACGTCGCTGAGGGCTCCGCCGCTGCGAAGCTGACGCGCCTCGAAGCCTCCAGCCACCAGCAGGGCCGGCACCGGGTTCAGGGTGTGGGCCGTGTGGGGCTTCCCGTCCTCGGCCCGCATGCATTCGCAGTTGCCATGGTCCGCCGTGATGAAGAGGGCGCCCCCCATGGCCAGGGTGGCGTCCGCGATGCGGCCCACGGCGGCGTCCACGGCCTCGCAGGCGGTGATGGCCGCCCCCAGGTCGCCCGTGTGGCCGATCATGTCCGGATTGGCCAGGTTGCAGACCAGGAAGCGGTACTGGCCCGAGCGGATGGCGGCCTCCAGGCCCTTGCTCACCTCGGAGAGGCTCATCTCGGGCTGCAGGTCGTAGGTGGCCACCTTCGGGGAGGGCACCAGGCGGCGCTCCTCGCCCTCGAAGGGCTCCTCCCGGCCTCCATTGAAGAAATAGGTGACGTGGGCGTACTTCTCGGTCTCGGCGGTGCGGAACTGCCTCCAGCCCTGGGCGCTGACGAGCTCGCCCAGGATCAGGTCCAGGCTCTGGGGCGGGTAGGCCACGGCCACGAAGGGGTCCAACTCCACGTCGTAGGCCGTGAAGGTGAGGAGCTTCACGGCGGGGCGGCGCTTCGGTGTGAAGCCGGCGAAGGCCGGGTGAACCAGGGCGTGGCACAGCTGCCGGGCCCGGTCCGCCCGGAAGTTGAAGAAGAGCACGCCATCCCCGTCCGCGAAGGGCTGGAAGGCCTCCAGGCGCGTGGGGGCGATGAACTCGTCGGTCTCGCCCCGGCCGTAGGCGGCGGTGACGGCGGCCAGGGCGTCCGGCGCCTGCTGGGGGGCCTCGCCATCCACGTAGAGCTTCCAGGCCTGCTCGGTGCGCTCCCAGCGCTTGTCGCGGTCCATGGCCGTGTACCGGCCACAGACGGAGCCGAGGGTCACCAGGGGCGTGTTCCGCAGCTGGAAGGTGAGCCACTGCAGGTAGCCGTCGGCGCTCTTCTGGCCCGTGTCCCGGCCATCGGTGATGGCGTGGATGGTGGTGGGCACGCCCTCGGCCTGGGCCCACTGGGTCAGGGCCGCCAGGTGGTTCTGGTGGCTGTGGACGCCGCCATCGCTCACCAGGCCCAGCAGGTGCAGGTGCTTGCCCGAGGCCTTGAGCTCAGCCAGGAGGGCCGCGATGGCCGCGTTCTCCCGGAACGTGCCGCGGCGGATGGCGGCATCGATGCGGGTGAGCTCCTGCCACACCACGCGGCCGGCCCCCAGGTTCATGTGGCCCACCTCGGAATTCCCGAACTGGCCGTCCGGCAGGCCCACGGCCTCGCCGCTGGTCTGCAGCTGGGTGGCGGCGTAGGCCTTCCGAAGGGCGTTGAAGCGGGGCATGGCGGCCATGAAGGTCGCATCGAAGGCATTGCGGGGCCCGTCGCCGAAGCCGTCGAGGATGAGAAGGGTGACGGGACCTTGGATCAGGGGCTGGTTCATCGTTTTCTCGCGCTGCGCTGTTTGGCCTTCAGGCCCTTGGGGAGGTCTTCCGGCACGAACCCGATGGGCCGCTCGGTGTGGGCCTCCTCCCCCTCGCCCTGGAGGGCCTTCAGGACCACCTCGAGCTTCTGTTCCAGCGCGGTCACCCGGGCGGACAGCTCCGCCTGGGCGGTCAGCACGTGGCGGGCCTCGGCGAAGGCGGGCAGCAGGCCCAGGAGGGCGGCCTCCTTCCCCGGCAGGAGGCCCGTGAGCAGGGCGGCACCGGCCTCCGTGAAGGCCAGGACCGGCGCATCCGGGATCTTCTGGCGCTCCTCGGCGCTGAGGGCGAAGACCAGGGACTCGTGGAACCGCTCGGGATGGGCCTGCACCAGGCCCGCCAGGGCCTTGGGTTCCAGGCCCAGCTGGTCGGCGAGGGCCGAGTCGGGCAGGGCGGCGGTGTCGCGGAGCCAGAGGAGACGGGAGAGGACCTCCACGGGGGTGCTCACGGCACTTGTTCTCCATGCGGATGGGACAGCAGGTAGAGGACGGCCATGCGCACCGGCACGCCGTTGGTCACCTGGTCGAGGATCAGGTTGTTGGGGCCGTCGGCCACGTCGCTGGTGATCTCCAGGCCGCGGTTGATGGGGCCGGGGTGCAGCACCACCACGTCCTTCTTGGCCCGCTTCATCCGGGCGGGATTCAACTGGTAGAAGCGGCTGTATTCGCCCTGGCCGGGGATGTAGGCGCCGGTGCCGCGCTCGAACTGGGCCCGCAGCATCATGATGGCGTCCTGCTGGGGGATGACCGCGTCGAAGTCGTGGCTGATCTCGATGGAAGGCCAGGTGGCCTTCATCTCCCGGGGCACCAGGGTGGGCGGCCCCACCAGGGTGACCTTGGCGCCCATCCGCGTGAGCAGCCAGAGGTTGGAGCGCACCACGCGGCTGTTGCGGATGTCGCCCACGATGGCCACCCTCAGGCCTTCCAGGCGGCCGAAGTGCTTGCGCAGGGTGTAGGCGTCCAGCAGGGCCTGGGTGGGGTGCTCGTGGGCGCCGTCTCCGGCGTTCACGATGCTGGCCTTCATGTGCCGGGCCAGCAGGGCGTGGGCCCCAGGGGCGCTGTGGCGCATGACGATGAGATCCGGGTGCATGGCCTCCAGGTTCATGGCCGTGTCGATGAGCGTCTCGCCCTTGTTGAGGCTGCTGGTGTCGGCGTCGAAGTTGATGATTTCCGCGGACAGCCGCTTCTCGGCGATCTCGAAGCTGTTGCGGGTGCGGGTGCTGTTCTCGAAGAACAAGTTCACCACCAGCTTCTTGCGCAGGGCCGGCACGATCTTGATGCTGGGCCGCTCGCAGACCTCCTCGAAGGCCTGGGCCTGGTCCAGCAGGGCCGTGATGTCCCGGGGGCTGAGGGGTTCGATGCCCAGAAGGTGCTTGTGGGGGAAGACGTAACGCTCGGAGGTCATCAGCAGGCCTCCACGGTCACGCCGTCTTCGCCGTCGATCTCCTTCACCCGGACCGCCACCCGGTGGCCGGGGGGCACCTCGACCCTCAGGCAGGCCAGGTCGGCCTGGATGGGCAGCTCCCGGCCGCTGCGATCGGCCATGACCAGGAGCATGACTCGGCGGGGCCGGCCGTGGTCCAGCAGGGCGTCCAGGGCGGCCCGGACCGTCCGCCCAGTGTAGAGGACGTCATCCACCAGGACGACGGTGCGCTCCTTGAGGGTGAAGGGGATCTCCGTGGGGCGCACGATGGGGCTGCCCACCATCTCGGTGAGGTCGTCCCGGTAGAGGGTGATGTCCAGGGAGCCCACGGGGATGGCGGCCCCGGTGCGGACGCGCAGGATGCCGGCCAGCCGCTCGGCCAGGGGGAGGCCCCGGGAGCGGATGCCCAGGAGGACGACCTCCTCCTGGGGCCCCACCCGGGCCATGAGGTCCGCGGCCAGGCGCTGGAGCGCGGCTTCCATCTGACCGGGGTCCATGGGACAGGGGGCAGCGGGCATGGAACCTCCGGGGTGCGCCCCCACGGGGCGCGCGCACGGTTTCAAGTCTAGCCCAGCCCGGACCGGCCCCGGGACCCCTCGGGGCAGCTTTTGCAGGATTCAAGTTGAATCCCCCCCCCTCCGATCCCCCATGTGAGGACGCCCATGAGCAAGGAACGCCGACAGTACCAACGGATTCCCCTGGAAGCCACCCTGAGCTTCCAGGAGCTGAGCTTCCACAAGGGCGATAGCCCGGCCACCAGCAGCTACAAGGATGTCTCTGGTGGCGGCCTCCTGCTGGATTCCCCCCGGGCCTACCCCCTGGGCACCCTGCTCAAGCTCGAACTGCGCGTTCCGGGCTGGGGCCGCTACCAGAACCACTTCGGCCCGGTCCACGACGCCGAGGTGAGGCCCCTGGTGGCCCTGGGCATGGTTGTCCGCGTCGAGCAGCTGGACGCCGGGGGCTATGAGCTGGGCGTCAAGTTCCAGAACGTCTACCCTGACGATCTGGAAGCCCTGGTGAAGTTCCTGGAGGCCTCCGCGCCTCCCCCCTCCCTCTGATCCCCAGTCACACCACCCTTATCCAGGAGGCCCCCGTGAAGATCCTCATCGTGGACGATTCCTCGACGATGCGGCGCATCATCATCAACACCCTGTCCCGCATCGGCTACACCGATGTGGTCGAGGGTGAGAACGGCAAGAGCGGGCTGGAGAAGCTCGGCCAGGGCGGGGTGGAAATGATCATCACCGACTGGAACATGCCGGAGATGGATGGCCTCGAGTTCGTGAAGACCGTCCGCGGCCAGAACGCGGCCATTCCGATCCTCATGGTGACCACCAACGCCGCCAAGGAGGACATCGTCGAGGCCCTCCAGGCCGGCGTGAACAACTACGTGGTGAAGCCGTTCACCCCGGAGACCCTCAAGGAAAAGATCGAGTCCCTCCTCGGGTAGGGAGCAGGCCATGGACCAGTCCGAAATCGACGCCCTCCTCGCCGGAGGCGGAAAAGCCCCCAAGAAGCCCAAGGCGGCCGCCAAGCCCGCCGCCGCGCAGCCTGCGCCAGCCGCGGCCTCCTCGGCCGAGCCCCACAAGGACGGCGCCGGCCATGTGATCTCCGAACTGGACACGGTCACCTCGGTGACCGAGCGCGAATCCAACAAGGTCATGGACCAGCTGGACCAGATCAGCCGGCTCGTGGCCCGCCAGCAGCAGCTGGTCACGGACATGATGCGCCACGAGGGGGCCCAGTCCCCGGGCGTCCAGAACGCCATCCACGAGGTCATGAGCGCCAGCAAGGAGATCCAGGACAAGGTCTTCGAGGCCATGGACCTGATGCAGTTCCAGGACATCACCCGCCAGAAGCTGGAGCGCATCGTCCATCACCTGCGCCAGATCCACGACTACATCGTGGACCTGCTGGGCACGGGCCTGAAGAGCGACGCCGAGCGGCCCTCCATCAGCCACACCATCGCCCAGACCGGCACCACGCCTGACGAGAACAAGGCCCACGCGGATGCGGTGATCGAGGCCTTCAAGTCGCAGAAGAAGGGGTAACCCATGGCCGCCGCCCAGTCCACCCAGGCCCTCCTCGCCACGGAGCTGGTGCCGTCGGGCCAGCTGGTGACCTTCACGCTGGACGGCGTGGAGTTCGGGCTGGACATCGACCGGGTGCAGGAGATCACCCACCGCACCGACATCACCCCGGTCCCCGGCAGCCCCAGCTTCATCCTGGGCGTCATCAACCTGCGCGGCCTCATCATTCCCGTCATCGACAGCCGGGTCCGCTTCCACCTGGCGCCCCAGGAGCCCACCCCGAAGACCCGCATCATCGTGCTGCGTCTGGCCAGCGGCCCCACGGGCCTGCAGGTCGATTCCGTGGCGGAGGTGGTGCGGCTGGAGGACCATACCCTCCGCGAGACGCCGCCTCTGGTGGCCGGCATCCGGGCCGAGTACCTGGCCGGCATGGTCACCGTGGGCACCCGCCTCATCACCCTGATCCACCTCGAGAAGCTCCTGGAGAGCTCCGAACTGACCCGCCGCGCGGAGTTCGATGACCTCGGCATGGCCGGGACCTTCACCGGGGCCGGGGACGAGGAGGGGGAGTCCCTCGAGGAGGACGGCCGCCCCTTCGTGACCTTCCGGCTGGGGGCCGAGTCCTTCGGCATCGCCCTCCATGAGGTCGAGGAGATCGTCGAGCTGCCCCCGGTCACCAAGGTGCCCGACGCGCCGGACTACGTGCTGGGGGTGATCTGCCTCCGGGACCAGGTCATGCCCCTCGTGGACCTGTCGGAGATCCTCTCCATCCAGCAGGGCGACCTGGAGCGCAAGCGCGACATGGTCGTGCTGCTGTCCTTCGGGACGGCGAAGATCGGCGTGGTCGTGGACGAGATCCAGGAGATCCTCAGGGTGCAGGACGACCAGGTCCTGCCGGCCCCCCAGACCCTGTCCGAGACGGAACGGGAGCACCTGGAGGGCATCCTCCTGCTGCCGGGCCGCATGGTGAGCCTCATCAACGTGCTGAAGATCATCACCGGCGACGACCAGGAGAAGATCGCCGCCATGGGCCAGGGCCTCGGCCTCGCCGACACCCGGGCGCAGGAGACCGTGCCCAGCCTGGAGCTGGTGGTCTTCCGCCTCGGGCCCGAGAGCTACGGCCTGCGCCTCCACGAGGTTCGCGAGATCATCATGGTCGGCCAGATCACGCCCGTGCCCAGGGCGCCCCAGTTCGTGGACGGCGTGCTGAACCTCCGCGGCGAGGTGATGCCCGTGGTGGACCTCCGCACCCGCTTCGGCCTGGACCGCGTGGAGGCGACGAGCATTTCCCGCATCCTCATCACCAGCATCGGGGGCGTGTTCACCGGCCTGGTGGTGGACGCGGTGGACGAGGTCCGCCCCGTGGACCTGCACCGGTTCGGGCCCCCGCCGGCCGTCACGGCCGTGGGCGCCAACCGATACATCGAGAAGGTGGCCCGCCTGGACCAGGGGATGATCTTCCTTCTGGAACTCCAGCAGCTGCTGACCGACGCCGAAACCGAGCAGCTCCAGGGCCTGCAGGGCAGGCGGGGTGCGGCCAACAGGACGGGTGAGCCATGAGCGATTTCGCCCTCGACGATCCCAGCTTCTACGAGGACTTCCTCATCGAGGCCCAGGAGCACTTCGAGCAGATCGAAACCAACTTCCTGGCCCTGGAGGAGGCTCCGGGCGATCTGGACCTGCTCAACGCCATCTTCCGCAGCGTCCACACCATCAAGGGCGCCGCCGGCTTCCTGGGCCTCCAGAAGGTCCAGGCGGTGGCCCACATCGGCGAGAACGTGCTGGATGACCTCCGGAAGTCGCGGATGGAGCTCAGCGACCTGGTCATGGAACTGCTCTTCGAGACCGTGGACATGCTCAAGGTCCTGGTCGAGGATGTGCGCGTCCAGGTGCGGAAGCAGGGCGAGGCCGAGGATCCCGATCCCAGCGACCTGATCCGCCGGCTCGAATCCCTGAAGACCGGCGGCGCCTCCGCGGAGGTCGCCAAGCCCCCCGCGCCCAAGGGCGACCTCCACCTCCCCGCGAGCCTCGCCGGCGTGGACGCCGCGGGACGGAAGGCGGCCACCGAGGCCCTGGCCGATGGGAAGAGCGTCCTGGGGATCCATGTGGAGCTGGCCGGGGCGATCTACGGCACGGCCTTCAACCCCTTCTCCATGTTCCAGATGGTGGAACTGGTGGGCCGCCTGCTGCACCGGCAGATGGTCCCCCGCCAGCCCCTGGTGGACCTGGAATCCTTCGATTCCAAGGCCTTCCACCTGGACATGGTGCTGCTCATCGAGGCCACCGAGCCCATCGAGGAGGTGCGCAAGGTGTTCGGCGCGGTGTCGAACGCCACGATCACCTTCCACCCCCTGAGCCTCGGGGGTGCGCCCGAAGCCGAGGCCGCCAGTGAGGACGGCCTCCCCGCGGCCGAGGACCGGCGCAAGGCCGGCCGCCGGAACACCGACGAGAAGGCCACCTCCGACACCATTCGGGTCAGCCAGGCCAAGCTCGAGCAGTTCATGAACATCGTGGCCGAGCTGATCATCAGCAAGACCATGATCAGCCACCTGGTCGAGCGGCTCGTGCCGCAGGTCAACGGCCACCCCGCCTCGGCGGTGGCGAAGGAGCTGGCCCACGCCTCGGTCTACCTCGACCACGTGAGCAAGGAGATCCAGGCCTCGGTGCTGGGCATCCGCATGGTGCCCGTGAAGACCATCTTCTCCAAGTTCCCCCGCATGCTGCGCGACCTGGCCAAGGCCAGCGGGAAGCGGATCGACCTGCAGATGGTCGGGGAGGACACCGAGATCGACAAGAGCATCATCGAGGAGCTCGGCGATCCGATGATCCACCTCATCCGCAACAGCGCCGACCACGGCATCGAGAGCCCCGAGGCCCGCGTGAAGTCGGGCAAGCCCGAGACGGGCACCGTGATCCTCCGGGCCCGCCACGAGGGCGATAGCGTGGTGGTGGAGATCGAGGACGACGGCAAGGGCATCGACCCGAAGGTCATCCGGGCCAAGGCCGTGGAAAAAGGGCTGATGAGCCAGGACAAGGCCGAGGCCATGCCCGACGAGGAGGTGATCGAACTGATCTTCGCGCCGGGCTTCAGCACCGCCGCCAAGGTCACGGACATCTCCGGGCGGGGCGTGGGCATGGACGTGGTGCGCTCCAACGTGCGCAAGCTCAATGGCCGGGTCGGCGTGCGGTCCACGGTGGGCAAGGGCTCGGTCTTCACCATCAAGCTCCCGCTGACCCTGGCCATCATCGACGCCCTGCTCGTGAAGAGCGGCAACCAGGTCTTCGCGCTCCCCGGCACCGCCGTGGAGGAGACCCTCATCGTGCCGCCGGACAGCATCTCCCACCTCACCAGCCGCCAGGCCATCAACCTGCGGGGCGAGGTGCTGGGTGTCTGCCGCCTGAAGCACCTCCTCAAGTCGGCCGCCCCGGACAATCCCGCCGACGAGGTGGATGGCCACTCCGTGGTGGTGGTGTCGGCCGCCGGACGGCGCATGGGCATCATCGTCGACAGCTTCGTCCGCCGCCAGGAAGTGGTCATCAAGCCCCTGGCGCCCTACCTCGCCAGCCTGCCGGGCATCAGTGGCGCCTCCATCATGGGGGACGGGGGAGTGGTGCTGATCCTGGATCCCGCTGAACTGCTGCAGCTCGCCGTCCAGGAGGCCGTGTGAACCTCGGTTCCGCGCCCGCGCCCGAGGCCCGCGCCCACGGCCGGGAGGGCCTCCAGCACCGGTTCATGACCTTCTTCCTGAACGACCGGGCCTATGGCCTCCCCCTGGAGCACGTGGCCGAGATCACCCCGTTCCGGGAGCTGAACAAGCTGCCCCACATGCCCCGGTCCGTGGAGGGCATCCTGGACCTCCGGGGCCGCGTGGTCCCCGTGGTGAACCTGCGGGTGCGGATGTCCCTGCCGCCCCTGGATCCCTCGAAGACCGGGACCATCCTGGTCCTCGACCTGGCCGGAACCGCCACGGGCCTGCTGGTGGATGCGGTGGACGCCGTGGTGAGCATCCCCGACTCGGATCTGGTCCCGGCCAGCCCGCTGCTGGCGGGACTGGATGGCGCCTGGTGCGAGGGCTTCATCGTCCAGGGGGAGCGGGTGGTGACCCTGCTCGATGCCGCCCTGATCGCCATTCAGGGCATGGGACGGACCCAGGGCCGGGAGGCGCTCGCCGCCCGCAGCCTCGAGGAACGGCTCGACGACGGCCTGCGGCGGCTCATCGAGATGGCGCCCCCCAAGGAGCAGGGTGAGCACCGGGTCCTGCCCCAGATCGAAACGTCCATTTCCTACACAGAGCAGGAGATGGCCAAGGTGCTCGAGCGGGTGGAGGCCATGCTGGCCAGCACCGACCGGGTCTTCCAGGGCCTTGGCTACCTCAAGCAGGAGGCGGGGCTGGGGCGGCTCAAGGGGCATGAGCGCGACATCGCGGACCTGGAGCGGACGAACCAGGAGATGCAGGACGCGGTCTTCGCCCTCATCCAGCAGATGCAGTTCCAGGACATCGCCCGACAGAAGCTGGAGCGCGTCATGGCCCACCTCAAGGGCATGCAGGTGGCCATCTCGGGGAAGTTCCGGGCCAAGAAGGCGGAATAAGGCTGACCTGCCCTGGAGCCGCAGGGCGCCCCCGGGCACAATGGAGGTTTAGGCCCAGGAGCCCCCGTGACCAGCCAGCCCTTCACCGAAGTCCGATTCCTCGCCGGCCAGGTCGGTGAGACTGTCCGGCTGCGGGGCTGGGTCCGCAATGCCCGCACCAGCAAGACGCGCTTCATCGAGCTGCGGGACGGCTCGGGCTTCGTGCAGTGCGTGGTGGGCGCCGCCGAGGCCGATCCTGAGAGCTACGAGCTGGCCGGGAAGCTCACCCAGGAGGCCGCCATCACGGTGACGGGCCTGGTGCAGCAGCACCCCAAGACGGGCCAGCCTGAGCTGCTGGTGAAGTCGCTGGAGCTGGTGGGCGGGAGCACTGATTTCCCCATCACCCCCAAGGAGCATGGCACCGAGTTCCTCATGGAGAACCGCCACCTCTGGCTGCGCAGCCGCCGCCAGTGGGCCATCCTCCGCATCCGCCACACCCTGGTGAAGGCCATCCGCGACTTCTTCGACGGCGACGGCTTCACCCTGCTGGACGCGCCCATCCTCACGCCCAGCGCCTGCGAGGGCACCAGCACGCTCTTCGGCACCGAGTATTTCCACGAGGGCATGGCCTTCCTCAGCCAGTCGGGCCAGCTCTACCAGGAGCCCGGCATCGCCGCCTTCGGCAAGACCTACTGCTTCGGCCCCACCTTCCGCGCCGAGAAGAGCAAGACCCGGCGCCACCTCACGGAGTTCTGGATGGTGGAGCCCGAAGTGGCCTTCGCCCACCTGGACGACGTCATGGTCCTGGGCGAGCGCATGACCAAGTTCCTCATCCAGCGCGTGCTGGAAGGCCGCCAGGAGGAGCTGAAGATCCTCGAGCGCGACCTCGCGCCCCTGGAGACGGCCCTGAACACCACCTTCGACCGCATGACCTACACGGAGGCGGTGGAGAAGCTGAAGACGCTGGGCAGCGACATCAACTGGGGCGAGGACTTCGGCAACGACGATGAGACCATCCTCATGAACGCCACGGACAAGCCGCTCTGGGTGCACCGCTTCCCCAAGGCGTTCAAGGCCTTCTACATGGAGCCCGATCCCCAGGATCCCCGCCTGGCCCTGGGCGCCGACCTGCTGGCCCCCGAGGGCTACGGCGAGGTCATCGGCGGCGGCGAGCGCGCCTCCAGCCTCCAGTACCTCCTGGACCAGATCGAGCACGAGGGCCTCAGCCGCGCCGACTACGAGTGGTACCTGGATGTCCGCAAGTACGGCAGCGTCCCCCACGCCGGCTTCGGCATGGGCCTGGAACGCGCCGTGGCGTGGATCTGCAAGCTGCCGCACGTGCGCGAGACCATCCCGTACCCCCGCATGATGGGGACGCTCCGGCCGTAGGTATCGGTCACGACGCCGCTCCCGCTGCGCCGACGGCTTGCGATCGCGGGCGGCAGCCTCCGCAGGGCTGCGCCCTGCTCCGACTCGGGTCGGCGGGGGCCCCGCGCCGTGGGCTGCCTATGCAGCCCACTCTGCGACCAGCTTCGACCCTCGCTGCATGTGCGCGAGACCATCCCGTATCCCCGCATGATGGCGACGCTGAGGCCTTAGACAGGCTGGAGACCGGAGTCTGGAGGCTGGAGGTACCGCTTCCAGTTGCCGCGCGATGCGCCGCGCCGATCTTCGATCTGGCTTCGGCCCACCCGAGCTTCTGAGCCCAACGGCAAGCCAAAGGTATGGCCGAAGGCCATCTCAGGAATCTGCGCCTCCAGTCTTCCTACAGCTGCATCACCACGCCCGGCAGCTTCTGGATGGCCTCCCGCAGGGGCGTTTCGGCCCGGTCGTGGGGCAGGGTGATCCAGAAGGTGTAGCTGATGAAGGCACCTTTGCAGTTGGCAGAGTGCTGCTCGTCGCCCTCGGCCTGGGGGCCCAGGTGGGCGAGGATGAGCTCCATCACCATGTCCGGGCGCAGTTCCTCCTGGCGCCCGATGATCTTCATGGGCACGCGGGCGGGATAGGTGACTTCAGGCCGACGGCAGGCTTCATCCATCCGCCCATTGTCCCCGTCTTTTCCCGATCTCTCAACGCGAAGCGTCGAGAGGCTCACCCGACCTCGATCTCCCGGAGGTCCTTGCCGGGCTTGAAGCGGATGCTCTTGCCCTTGGGGATCTGGACGCTGGCGCCGGTCTTGATGTTGCGGCCCATGCCGCGCTTGCGGGGCCGGGGCTCGAAGACGCCGAAGCCGCGGATCTCGATGCGGTGGCCGTTGAGAAGGGCGTCCTTCAGCCGCTCGGTGAGGAGGTCCACCACCTGGAGGGCGGTGGCGCGGGAGCAGGGATGCACCTTCATCAGCGAATTGGCGATGTCGATCTTGATCATCTGCAACCTCGGGCCGTGGGTGGGAGAGCCAGAATAGGAGAAGGACGCTCAGCGTGCCAGGGTGATTTTCACGTCGGTGGTGGGCGGCATGGCCATGGGCATGCCCGGGGCCGGGGGCTGGAGGGGCGGGGGGCCGCCGGATTCGCGCCCGCCGCCCTGGGCGATGGACATGCCCCGCTCCATGTTGGCCTTGGCCAGGTCGGCGGTGGCCATGACGCCCTCCAGGCGGAGCTTGAACTCGCCCACGTTGGTGGCGCGCAGGAGGGCTTCCTCCTCGGTGATGAGCCCCTGCTTGAGCAGGAAGTAGAGGCTCTGGTCGAAGGTCTGCATGCCGTACTGGGCGGTGCCCGAGGCGATGACGTCCTTCAGCATCTTGGTCTTGTCCTTGTCCTCGATGCAGCTGCGGACGGACTCGGTGGCGACCATGACCTCCACGGCCGGCACGCGGCCCTGGCCATCGGCCCGGGGCACCAGGCGCTGGGAGATGACGCCCTTGAGCACGGCGGCCAGCTGGAGGCGGATCTGCTTCTGGTGGTGGGGGGGGAAGACCGAGATGATGCGGTTGATGGTCTCCGTGGCATCCAGGGTGTGCAGGGTGCTGAAGACCAGATGGCCGGTCTCGGCGGCGTGCAGGGCCGTCTCGATGGTCTCCAGGTCGCGCATTTCACCCACCAGGATCACGTCGGGATCCTGGCGGAGGGCCGCGCGCAGGGCCGAGGAGAAGGTCCGGCAATCCGCTTCCACCTCGCGCTGGTTCACGATGCTGAGGTTGTCCCGGTGCAGGTATTCGATGGGATCCTCGATGGTGAGGATGTGCTCGGTCCGGGTGGCGTTGATCAGGTCGATCATGGCCGCCAGGGTGGTGGACTTGCCCGAGCCCGTGGTGCCTGTCACCAGCACCAGGCCGCGCTGCTCCTGGCAGATGGTCTTGAGGACCTTGGGAAGCATCAGGTCGTCGATGGTGTAGATCTTCCGGGGGATCACGCGGAGCACCAGGCCCACGGTGCCGCGCTGGTTGAAGATGTTGCAGCGGAAGCGGCCCAGGCTCGGCACCGAGTAGGCGATGTCGATGTCGAAGTTCTCCTTGAACTTACCCTTCTGCTTGTCGCTGGCCATGATGGCGTAGGCCATGGCGATGGTGTCTTCCTGCACCATCCGCTTGAACTGGGTCATCGGGGTGAGCTTGCCCCGGATCCGGGCGATGGGGTGATTGCCGACCTTCAGGTGGAGGTCGCTGGCGCCCTGCTCGCAGACCACGGTGAGCAGTTCGTTGATGTGCATGAGGTTCTCCCCGGGAGGGTTCGATTATCTTAGACCCCTGCCCTGACAATGGAAGGGGGTGCGATTAGTTCTCGGAAATGGTCGCCGTCTCTGGTAAAATCGAGGGTTCTGCCCGGCCTTTGCCTGGGCCCCACCAGGACTCCTGATGACGCCTCTCGAAAAGATCCGCAACCTGGCCATCATCGCCCACGTCGATCACGGCAAGACCACCCTCGTCGATGCCCTGTTCAAGGGCGCCCACATGTTCCGGGACAACCAGCGCGTCCAGGAGCGGGCCATGGACAGCAACGACCAGGAGCGGGAGCGCGGCATCACCATCCTGGCCAAGACGACCTCCCTGCACTGGGGCGGCTACCGCTTCAACATCGTGGACACCCCCGGCCACGCCGACTTCGGCGGCGAGGTGGAGCGCGTGCTGAGCATGGTGGACAGCGTGCTGCTGGTGGTGGACGCCTTCGACGGCCCCATGCCCCAGACCAAGTTCGTCACCCGCAAGGCCCTGGCGCTCGGGCTGCGCCCCATCGTCGTCATCAACAAGGTGGACCGCCCCGGCGCCCGCCCCGTCTGGGCCCAGGACCAGGTCTTCGAGCTGCTCATCGAGCTGGGCGCCACCGAGGAGCAGCTGGACTTCCCCTGCGTCTTCGCCTCCGCCAAGCAGGGCTACGCCATGCTGGACATGAACGACGCCAGCGAGAACCTGGACCCCCTCTTCGACACCATCGTCAAACACTGCCCCCACCCCACCGGCAGCCCCGACGCCCCCCTCCAGATGCTCGTCACGCTCATGGACTGGAGCGACTTCGTGGGCCAGATCGGCATCGGCCGCATCGTCAATGGCCGGCTGAAGGTGGGCGACAGTGTGGCGCTGGTGAAGCGCGACGGCAGCATCCAGCAGCAGAAGATCACCCAGCTCTATGGCTTCGAGGGCCTCACCCGCGTGCAGCTGCAGGAGGCCACCGCCGGCGAGATCGTGGCCATCGCGGGCATCTCCGACATCCGCGTGGGCGAGACCATCGCGGACGCGGCCGACCCCCGGGCCCTGGAGTACGTGGACATCGACGAGCCCACCATCTCCATGATGTTCATGGTGAACGCCGGGCCCTTCGCCGGCCAGGACGGCAAGCACGTCCAGAGCCGCCGCATCCGCGAGCGCCTCCAGAAGGAGCTGCAGCACAATGTGGCGCTCCGCGTGGAGGACACGGACAGCCCCGATTCCTTCAAGGTGAGCGGCCGCGGTGAGCTGCACCTCTCCGTGCTCATCGAGACCATGCGCCGCGAGGGCTTCGAGCTCTGCGTGAGCCGTCCCGAGGTGATCCTGCACACGGATCCCGTCACGGGCGAGAAGCTGGAGCCCTACGAGGACGTCACCATCGACATCCCCGAGGCCTACATGGGCGTGACCATGGAGCACATGGGCAACCGCAAGGCCGAGATGCAGGACATGGGCAACGAGGGCGGCCGCCTGCGCCTGCACTTCAAGATCCCCAGCCGCGGCCTCATCGGCTTCCGAAGCGAGTTCATGACCGACACCCGCGGCGAGGGCATCCTCCACAGCCTCTTCAGCCACTACGGCCCCTACAAGGGCGAGCTGCCCGGCCGGAAGAACGGCGTGCTCATCAGCATGGAGCAGTGCGAGTCCGTGGGCTTCGCCCTCATGAACCTGGAGGAGCGCGGCGTCATCTTCATCCACCCCCAGACCAAGTGCTACGAGGGCATGATCGTGGGCGAGCACGCCCGGGAGAACGACCTTGTGGTGAACGTGGCCAAGGGCAAGAAGCTGTCCAACATGCGCGCCAGCGGCAGCGACGAGGCCACCCGCCTCACCCCGCCCCGGGAGCACACCCTGGAGCAGGCCCTGGAGTACATCGAGGCCGACGAACTGGTGGAAGTGACCCCCAACTTCATCCGCATGCGCAAGCGCGTGCTGGACACCAACGAGCGCAAGAAGTCAGAAAAGCGGGCGGAAGGCTGAGCCCGGACCTCAGGGTGTGATGACCAGCCCGGTTGAGCCGGGCGTCTGAGCATCCCCAGGATGCGAAGAGGAAGTCAGAAAAGCGGGCGGAAGGCTGAGCCCGGACCTCAGGGTGTGATGACCAGCCCGGTTGAGCCAGGCGTCTGAGCATCCGCAGGATGCGAAGAGGAAGTCGGAAAAGCGGGCGGACGCTTAAACCCGTCCGGGGTCCGGAGACAGGAGCCAGCCACCGGCCACTAACCAGGTCGGCTGCTGGGCCGTAGGCTGGGGCGACCGTCCCCAATCCGGGCGCCGCCCTGTCGGCAAGCCCCTTTCCTGACATCGGAGGTCCCATGTCCCGGGCTTTCATCCGGAACCTCTTCCTTGGGCTCGCCCTGGGCGCCGCCCTCGCGCCGCTTCCGGCCGCCGCCGCACCGCCCACCCTCCAGGACTTCTTCCGGAACCCGGAGAAGACCGGCTTCGCCATCTCTCCTGACGGCCGCTACCTCAGCTGGGTGGCCCCCTACCAGAGCCGCCTGAACGTCTTCGTGCGCCCCCTGGCCGGCGGTGCCGAGACCCGCATCACCTCCGAGACCGCCCGGGACATCTCCGGCTACTTCTGGAAGGGCGACCGCATCCTCTACGTGAAGGACTTCGGCGGCGACGAGAACTTCCACGTGGTGAGCGTGGACCTCTCCGGCAAGGACCTGAAGGACCTCACCCCGGGTGACAAGCTGCGGGCGGAGGTGGTCGATGCCCTGGAGGATGACGACCAGCACCTGCTGGTCTCCCACAACCGCCGGGATCCCCAGGTCTTCGACGTCTACCGCGTGGACGTGAAGACCGCCAAGGAGACGCTGGTGGCCCAGAACCCCGGCAACATCACCGGCTGGCTGACGGACCATGCGGGCCGGGTGCGGGTGGCCACCACCACGGACGGCGTGAGCACCTCGATGCTCTACCGCGACAAGGAGGACCAGCCCTTCAAGCCCATCCTCACCACCAACTTCAAGGAGTCGGTGACCCCGCTCTTCTTCACCTTCGACAACCAGAAGCTCTATGTGAGCTCCAACCGGGGCCGCGACAAGGCCGCCCTCTTCGAGTTCGATCCCGCCACCGCCAAGGAGGGCAAGCTCATCTTCGAACACCCCGAGGTGGACGTGGATCAGCTGGTGTTCTCCCGCAAGCGCAAGGTCCTGCTGGCCGCGGCCTTCACCACCTGGAAGGCGCAGCGGCACTTCCTGGACGCCGAGGCCAAGGCCATGTTCGAGAAGGTCCAGGCCCAGCTGCCGGGCTACGAGGTCTTCTTCAGCGCCTCCGACAAGGCCGAACAGAAGTACATCGTCGTCAGCATGAGCGACCGCACCCGGGGCCGCCGCTACCTCTACGACAAGC
Source organism: Holophagaceae bacterium (assembly GCA_046331485.1). GTDB lineage: Bacteria > Acidobacteriota > Holophagae > Holophagales > Holophagaceae > Geothrix. The sequence goes on from JAXLQS010000004.1 coordinate 108,996, forward strand.
CCACCGGCAAGCTCACCCTGCTGGCCGAAGTGGCCCCCTGGCTCAAGGAGGCCGACCTGGCCGAGATGAAGCCCGTCACCTACACCTCCCGGGACGGCCTCACCATCCACGGCTACCTCACCCTGCCCAAGGGCAAGGCCGCCAAGAACCTGCCCGTGGTGGTGAACCCCCACGGCGGCCCCTGGCACCGCGATGTCTGGGGCTTCAACCCCGAGGTGCAGTTCCTGGCCAGCCGCGGCTACGCCGTGTTCCAGATGAACTTCCGCGGTTCCACGGGCTACGGCCGGAAGTTCTGGGAGGCCAGCTTCAAGCAGTGGGGCCGCGCCATGCAGGATGACATCACCGACGGCGTGGCCTGGCTGGTGAAGCAGGGTGTCGCCGATCCCAAGCGGGTGGCCATCTACGGCGGCAGCTATGGCGGTTACGCCACCCTGGCGGGCATCACCGTGACGCCGGACCTCTACGCCGCCGCCGTGGACTACGTGGGCGTGTCGAACCTCTTCACCTTCATGAAGACCATCCCGCCCTACTGGAAGCCCTTCCTGGCCATGATGCACGAGATGGTGGGCGATCCCGAGAAGGACAAGGCCCAGCTCGAGGCCACCAGCCCCGTCTTCCTGGCCGAGCGCATCAAGACCCCGCTGCTCATCGCCCAGGGCGCCAAGGATCCCCGCGTGAACAAGGCGGAGAGCGACCAGATGGTGGAGGCCCTGAAGAAGCGCGGCGTCGAGGTGGAATACCTGGTCCGCGAGAACGAGGGCCACGGCTTCCACAACGAGGAGAACCGGTTCGCCTTCTACGGCGCCATGGAGCGCTTCCTCGGGAAGCACCTGAAGCCCTAACCTGGGGGGATGACCGCCCCCTTCCACGCCCCGCCCCGCGCCAGCTTCCTCCAGAAGCTGGGACCGGGCGGGGCGGTCTCGTTGCTCCTGGCCCTGCTGACGGCCCTGGGCGGGGCCCTGCTGCCCGTGGTCTGGCGCCTGCGCCAGGTGCTCCGGGGCGCCGAAGCCGATCCCCCCGGGCCCGTGGACCTGATCCTGGTGCTGGGCCGCCGCCTGGAGGGCGATGCCCTCACGGAGGTGTTCCGGGCGCGCCTGGCCTGGGCCCAGGCCCTCCTGGAGCGGGGCCTGGCCCCCAGGCTCGTCATCGCCGGGGGGCTCACGGGGAACGCCACCCGCAGCGAGGCCGAGGCCGGGCGCGACTGGCTGGTGGCCCGGGGGGTGCCGGAGTCGGCCATCCTCCTGGAGGACCACAGCCAGCACACCCTCGAGAACCTGTTCAATGTCCGCGCCCACATGCGGGCCGAGGGCTGGCGCCACCTCGTGCTGGTCTCGGATCCCCTGCACCTGGCCCGGGCCCGGGCCCCCGCCCCGGGCCTGGGCCGGGACGCGCGCTGCAGCCCCGCCGCGGGGGCCCCCCCGGCCCGGGGCTCCCTGGGCTGGTGGCGCCGGGCCGCCCTGGAGAGCTTTCTCCTGCACTGGTACCACACGGGCATGCTCTACAGCCGCCTGCTGGGCCGCCGGGCCCAGCTCGAGCGCGTCACCTGAGGCCTCCCGCGCCCCGCCGGAGTTCATCCTGGCTGCGCCCGGGGCCGAAACGGGAAGGGCAGGCCCGCAGGGGAAGCACGGGGAGAAGGCCGGGGGGAAGCTTGGGGTTCCAGCGTCTGAAACACCGCTACGCGAAGCACCTCCCACGCGGGGGCGACTCCCTGCAGCGCCTGGCGGAGGCCCTGAGGGTGCTCAACCAGTCCGGCGGCGCCGGCGATCCCTTCTTCCTGTCCCGCTGCCTGGACCTGCTGGCCGCCCACCTGGGGGCCGCCCAGACCGCCCTCGTCATGCTGAACGGCGACGTGCCGGAGACCCGCTGGTGGCACCCGGAACAGGAGGACGAGGAGCCGCCCGCGGCCGTGCCCTCCTTCTGCCAGTGGCTGCTGGAGAACCCGGACCGGATCCTGGTGGTGAAGGACATGGACGAGGGGCCCCACGTGCCCTTCCTGGTGGACCGCGGCGCCATCCCCCACCGGGCCGCCCTGGGCTGCGCCCTGCGCCAGGGGGAGGGCGTGAAGGCCCTGCTCTTCGCCTTCTTCGCCCAGCCCCGGGCCTTCCCCCGCGCCGAGTTCGCCCTGCTGGACGCGGTGGCGGGCTTCATGGGCCGGGTGGTGGAGATCGAGGACCTGAAGCTCTCCCTCCACCGCCTGGAGGAATCCCTGGCCATCACCCGGGCCGTCATGGAGGACAGCTCCATCCGCGATACAGAGACGGACCTGCCCAACCTCCGCTACCTCGAGGTCTGGCAGCGGGCCCTGATGGGCAGTGAGCAGCGGCCCGAGAGCCTGGTGGTGGCCGAGTTCCACCTGGGCCTGCGGGGCCGCAAGGACGCCGCCCGCCTGCTCAAGGCCGCCGAGGGCGTGCGGGCCGGGGACCTGGTGGTGCGGGCCGGTCCGGGCCGCTTCCTGGTCATCTTCCAGCGTACCCCCCGCAGCGTGGCCCACATCCTGCTGCTCCGGCTGCGCCTGCAGCTGGGCGGCGTGCCCATGGGCGCCACCCTGTGGCTGCCGGGCCGGGAAGGCCAGGGCCTGGGCGCCTGCCAGCCCCGCCTGGACGCCGCCCTGGCCGAGAGCGCCGCCCAGAATCCGCCGGCCCTCGTATGGCACCTGCCCGAGGGTGCGCCCGCGGAGGCGCCTCCGGCCCGGAAGCCTGAGAGTCGCGCGCCCTCGGAGCCCCAGCCCTGGCAGCCCATGCAGATCCAGACGCTCCGCCCCGGGAGCCGGCCCGGCCCCGTGACGCCCAAGGTGCCGGTCGACGAGGACTGAGCGGTCCCGGCCTGCCAGACTGGAGGGGGCATGACCGGCCATCTCATCCTCGTCCCCACGCCCATCGGCAACCGGGGGCCCCTCTCCGCGAAGCCAAGCGAACGCGCAGGCTGAGTGGGAGGACGCGACTGAATGTCGCGTCCGATCGAGGGCTGCCAGACTGGAGGGATCATGACCGGCCATCTCATCCTCGTCCCCACGCCCATCGGCAACCGGGGGCCCCTCTCCGCGAAGCCAAGCGAACGCGCAGGCTGAGTGGGAGGACGCGACTGAATGTCGCGTCCGATCGAGGGCTGCCAGACTGGAGGGATCATGACCGGCCATCTCATCCTCGTCCCCACGCCCATCGGCAACCGGGGGCCCCTCTCCGCGAAGCCAAGCGAACGCGCAGGCTGAGTGGGAGGACGCGACTGAATGTCGCGTCCGATCGAGGGCTGCCAGACTGGAGGGATCATGACCGGCCATCTCATCCTCGTCCCCACGCCCATCGGCAACCTCGGCGACCTCACGGACCGCGCGAAGGAGGCCCTGGCTGGAGCCGACCTGGTGGCCTGCGAGGACACGCGGCGCACGGGCGGCCTGCTGAAGCACCTGGGAATCGACAAGCCCCTGCTGCGCTTCGACGACCACGCCGGGGCCGCGGCCTACGAGCGCCTGGCCCTGGAGCTGGGCTCGGGCCGCACCGTGGCCTACTGCAGCGACGCGGGCATGCCCGGCATCAATGATCCCGGCTTCGAGATCGCCCGCGCCGCGCGGGCCGGAGGCGCCCGGGTGACCGTGCTGCCCGGCGCCTCCGCTGTGCTGCTGGCGGTGGTGGCCTCGGGCCTGCCGAGCCACGCCTTCAGCTTCTGGGGCTACCTGCCCAACCGCAGCGAGCCCCGCCGCACCCTGCTGAAGAAGCTGGGGGCCGAGGAGGAGACCGTCGTCGTCTTCGAGACGCCCCACCGCATCCACGAGGCCCTCGCCGACCTGGCAGAGCTGCTGCCGGACCGCGAGGTGGCGCTGGGCCGTGAGCTCACCAAGCTCCACGAGACCTGGTACCGCGGCACGCCCGACCAGGTGAAGGCCCAGCTGGGCTCCGAGGACCGGGGCGAGATGGTGCTGGTCCTGGCTGGTGCCGGCGCCAAGCGCCTGGTCACTGAAGTGGACGCCGCCTTCAACGGCGACCTGCCCGACTGGGCCCGCGCCTACCTCGCCGCGGCCCGCGAAGGCGGCATGACGCTGCGCGAAGCCGTCAAGCCCCTGGCCAAGCACCTGGGCGTGTCGGCCTCGGAGCTGTACCGCCTGGTGGCGGAGCTGTAGGGGCGGCGCACCCAGGGGGTGGGCCGGGCGAAACCGGCCCGGGTCGAGGACCAGGCGCCGGGAACCAACCGGGGAATCCCCTTACAAGGTCTGGGTGGCATGGAGGTTCGACACCTCGAGGACCGCCCGAATCCACGGGAACTTCCCTTGGACGAGGTGGAACGATGCACCCGAATCCAGGAAGGACGCGGTGCCGCTGATCAGGAAGCCCGTCCCGGGGCCGCGGAATCCCTCCACCTCCCTCGCCCCGAGGGTGATCAGAACGTCGGGGTTCCTCTGGACATTGGTCTCCGTCTGGATCATGCCCCCGACCGGGATCAGCAGGTGCCTGTCTTCAGTCAGCAGAAGGTAGCTGTTCCAGGTATTGACGACATGCGGGCCCGTCTCACCCATGGTGACAATGGCCACCACGCCTTCGTGTTTCAGGACCTGAAGGAGCTTTTCCGGAATCATGAGAGGGCCCTTTCGAGGTGGTGAAGGCGAGGCATGGGGGCGCGCGAGAGGCGAGAGCGAGAGGATTAGACGCAGGTGGAGCAAGTCATGGGTGCTCTTTCGCCTGGAGGCCGGGTGCCGGTGCGGAAGAAGCCGACCCTTCGGTGCAGCGTGGATCGACCGAGTCCGGGCCACATACGAATACCTGCTCGACCATGAATTTATTGGATTCGCCCTGGGCTTTCATGAGGGCCAAGACTTCTGTCATCTGATCTTTGGAAAAGGACGTGACGCCGCCCCGTTCGCTCGGCGGTATATGGAATTCGCGCTGAACAAGGTACAAGGCCTCTTTGCCGGCAATCGCTTTGATAAAGATATTGACGCCGTAATCTTTACCTTTTTGTCTGCCGCAATAGATCTGGGCATAGGCCACCTGCAATCCACCTTCAACCTGTTCCTTTGGGCCATTCACGCGAACTGATTCACAGGCTCCAGGAAACCGGGTGAAGAACACCTTGATGAATTCAGCTGGCGATTTTCCTTTGAGGGAGTTGAAGGTTTGAAAAGTCCACATATCGCGGAAATCTTCAAGATTTTGGCCCCTTGGAATGAACTCCTGGATCGCGGCATCCGCCCCTCGCTTGTTGGTGACCTCCGTCCAAGGTGCACTGCCGGGAAGCACGCCAAACTGGATGTGCTCCTTCTGTGGTGACTTCACGGTAGCCTGCGCAACCAGGAAAGTAGGCAAGAGCAAAGCAAACGGGATTCTCAAAGAATCTCCTTGAATGGAAGAACACTTAAGGAATGAGGCGAACCGGCCTCTCCTGCGCCATGGCGCCGAGCGGAGCCGAGGAACCGAGACGTTGAGAGAGAGCGAAAGGCAGGGCAGGCAGTGGCCGAGTCGAGCGGAGGGCCAGGCCAAGATCGACCCTGCCCGTGGTTGCCGATTAATGCTGATGATCCTTCAAAATCGACAGGTAAGTCACCCATGGCCCTACAGAACGGGTACAGACCTTTGCCATCGTGCGAGCAATTTGTCCGAGGTGGTCGAGGTCATGGACTGCCCACGTTGCCAATAGCTGCGCCAAGGTTACCTTGCCGAATTCCGGGTGGAGTCCGACTCGATCCAGGTCACCCTTCGTCAGGTTCATTCCAAGCAGAACAGCAACATTATCCCGCCGAAGTTCTGCAAAGGTCGTGAGCAATTCCGATAGCTGTTTGCCACGGCTTTGGGCGAATTGCGCGGTTCGATCAAATGGCTCAAACGGTCGTGCGTCTCCCGACAGGATGTGACGTGCTCGGGGGATCCAATTCACTCGTTCGCCGTAGATGAGGTGACCGATGACGTCGTAGGGGGACCAAGTATGGTGGCCTTCGGTGGCGGTTACCCAGGTATCAGACAGCCCTCCAAGCAGCGTTGTGAGACTGGCTGGCGTTCGATGAAGCACCGCCACAATTTCATCAAGAGATGGTTTGGATGGATTCATGCCACCCATTCTACTGCGCCAGCGGACCGGCGAAGGGGAACGGGAATCCGAACGAATGTGGGAGAGCGCAAGGCAAGTGCGGTTGGGTCCGCGGTGAGCGAGTGGTCAAGTGGCCGATGAGAACCCCTGAGGACCTCATCGGCACATGCGTTAGCCCGGGACCGCTGGGATGTGCATGTGAAAGTCCGGTTCATTGTGAACAAAGGTGATATTTAAACTGCCGGGGACTTCTGATGAAAATGCGTCCAATTCGGTTGCCTCGATTGAATTTAGAACTTCGAGGCTGGAATTCGAAAGAGACATGGGAAGTGCCAGAAGTGCTGGTCTGAGCCTTGAAACATGGCGAGCTGAGATCTCGAAGTGGATGGCAAGAGCAAGATTGGAGAATTGATGAGAATCGAGAACTGAACCTAGCTCGTTCAAAAGGGTGGTGAGTTCTGCCACGAGTGCAAATCGTGAATGAGAAGTCACGGCTGTAAGTTTGATTGGAAGCATGAGCATTGGCCTGGACGATTGGAAAGAAGCCAGGATGGTGTGAGAACCCACCTTGGACTGAGCGGTGGATGGTGGAGGGCCGCGGGCAGCCTGCATCCAGCAAGGGTGAAGGGTCAAAGGTCCCAGTTGCAGGAATCAGGCCGGCTGCCGGAGGTCTTTGATGCTGCGGATGCGTGATCTGAATTAAAGAATGAGCTGGTGAGCCGGTGCCAGTGTACCGAATCGGTCGGACGCGGCGAGGGTGGTACGGATCGCGAGGAAGGCCGAAGTCGCTCCGGGCTCCTTCCGGTCACCCGTTGACGGGCAGAGGTGCCCAGGCGGGTGAAGGGCTCACGAGGGACGGTGTTGCCGGCCGGGTCCCCTCGGAACGGGGCACTGGCGAGACGGGCGGCCCGGCGGGGATCCTAGGTGGCAGCCAGCTCCTCTGCGGCGCGGGCGAGGTAGCTCTCCAGGAGGTTGGGCACCTGGTTGGGGGTGAGGGGGCCGTGGACCTCGTCGCCGATCATCACCACGGGGGCCAGGCCGCAGGTGCCCACGCAGCGGGTGCTCTCGAGGCTGAAGATGCCGTCCTTGCTGGTCTCGCCGAAGCGGATGCCCAGCTCGTCGGTGAGCTTCTGCGCCAGCTTCTCGGCGCCCTTCACGTAGCAGGCGGTGCCCAGGCAGACGTTGATGAGGTACTTGCCCCGGGGCTGGAGGCGGAAATAGTGGTAGAAGGTGGCCACCCCCGTGACCTTGGCCAGGGGGATCTGCATGAGCTGGGCCACGGCTTCGAGGTGGCCGGGGCCCAGGTGGCCGAAGTGGTCCTGCACCATGTGGAGGGTGGCGATGAGCATGCTCTCGCTGCGCTCCTGGGCCCGGTTGGCGTCGATGAAGGCGAGGATGGGCTCGGGCAGCATGGCGCGGTAGCCCCGCTCCAGCTCGGGCCAGTTGTCGTGGGTGGCGTGGCAGCAGGCGCTCATCGGATCCCCCGGGGAGTGCGGGCGGTGTAGTGCGTGTGGAGCAGTTCGTGGGATTTCGGGCCCAGGGGCTCGCCGAGGAAGTCGGCATAGAGCTTCTGGAGGTCGGGGTTGTCGTGGCTGCAGCGGATGGTCTTGGCCGTGTCGATGTCGTAGAGGGCCTTGGCGCGCGCCGACCGCAGGTTGCGGTTCAGCGTGTAGGTGCCGATGGGTGGGTAGGGCTGGCCGCCGCCGCAGATGCAGCCGCCGGGGCAGGCCATGATCTCGATGAGGTGGTACTCCTTCTCACCGCGCTTGACGGCATCGAGCAGGATCTTGGCGTTCTGCAGGCCGTCGGCCACGGCCACGTTGAGGGTCTTGCCGGCCAGGCTCACCGAGGCCTCCCGGATCTCGCCATTGGCGCTGCGCACCATCTCCAGGTCGAGGTTGCCGAGGTTCAGCCCGGTCAGCTTGAAGGCGGCCGTGCGGAGCGCGGCTTCCATGACGCCGCCCGTGGCGCCGAAGATGTCGGCGGCGCCGCTGGAGGCTCCGAGCGGGTGGTCGAACTCACTGTCCGGCAGGCGCTGGAAGTCGATGCCGTAGGACTTGATCATCTGGGCCAGCTCGCGGGTGGTGATGACCGCGTCCGTGGTGGGCCGTCCGTCCAGCACGTGCTCGGGCCGGGCCGCCTCGAACTTTTTGGCCACGCAGGGCATGACCGAGACCACGTAGATGTCCTTGGGGTCGATCCCCTTCTGCTGGGCGTAGTAGGTCTTGATGAGGGTGGACTGCATCTGCATCGGGCTCTTGCAGCTCGACATGTGGGGGATCAGCTCGGGGTAGAACTTCTCCAGGAAGCTGACCCAGCCCGGGCTGCAGCTGGTGAGCAGGGGCAGGGGGCCGCCGCCCTCCAGGCGCTTCAGCAGCTCGTGGGCCTCCTCCATGATGGTGAGGTCGGCGCTGAAGTTGACGTCGAAGATGGCGTCGAAGCCCATGCGGCGCAGGGCGGTCACCATCTTCCCCGTGACGGGCGTGCCCATGGGCAGGCCGAAGGCCTCGCCCAGGGCGGCGCGGATGGCCGGGGCCGTGGTGACGACCACGTGCTTCTCGGAGCGGCGGTGGCCCAGGGCCTTCCAGACGCGCTCGGTGTGGTCCTGCTCCAGGAAGGCCGCCGTGGGGCAGACGCTCACGCACTGGCCGCACTGGATGCAGGCGCTTTCGTCCATGGGGGCCAGGTTGGCCGGGCCCACCACGGTGGTGAAGCCGCGGCCGTGCTGGCTGAGGTTGAACACCCCCTGCACCTCCCCGCAGACGCGGATGCAGCGCCCGCAGAGGATGCACTTCTCGGCGTTGCGCACCACGGAGGCGCCGGCATCGTCCACGGGGAAGCGCTTGCGCTTGCCTTCGAAGAGCCGCTCGCGGACGCCCATGCGGTACGAGAGGTTCTGCAGCTCGCAGTTGCCGTCGCGGTCGCAGGTCTGGCAGTCCTTCGGGTGGTTGTCCAGCAGCAGCTCCACGATGTCGCGGCGGGCCTGGCGGATCATGGGGCTGTTGGTCTGCACCTCCATGCCCTCCCAGGCCGTGGTGGCGCAGGAGGCCAGGCCGTGGTCGAAGCCCTCCACGGCCACCACGCAGACGCGGCAGTTGCCCTCCAGGCTGAGGTCCGGGTGGTAGCAGAGGCGGGGGATGTGGATGCCGATCTTCTCGGCGGCGTCCATGACGGTGGTGCCGGCGGGCACCAGGATGGGCTCCCCGTCGATCTTGAGGCTGATCATCTGGGACATCGGTGGCTCCTTGACTGCGGGGGCGGGTTCGACTCGCCCCCGCAGTGGGGGCCCGGGGGGACATCGCGAGCAAAGCGAGCAGGCGGTCCCCCCGGACAGCATTAAACTCGGTCAATCGCGGCGAACTTGCAGACGTCGAAGCAGTTTCCGCACTTGATGCAGGCGGCCTGGTCGATGACGTGGGCCTCCTTGCGGGAGCCGGTGATGCACTCCACCGGGCAGTTGCGGTCGCAGATGGTGCAGCCGATGCATTTCTCGGGATTGATCTCGTAGCGGATCAGGGCCACGCACTTCTTGGCCGGGCAGTGCTTGTCCACGATGTGAGCCAGGAACTCCTCGCGGAAGTGCTTGAGGCTGGAGAGCACGGGGTTCGGCGCGGCGCGGCCCAGGCCGCAGAGGCTGGTGCGCTGGCAGAGGCGCGAGAGGCGGTACAGCTTGTCCAGATCCTCCAGCTCGCCCTTGCCCTGGGTGATGCGCTCCAGGATCTCCAGGATGCGGGTGGTGCCCTCGCGGCAGGGCGTGCACTTGCCGCAGCTCTCCTCCTGGCTGAAGGCCATGTAGAACTTGGCGATGTCGACCATGCAGTCGTCCTAGCCGAGGACGATCATGCCGCCCGATCCCATGATGGAGCCCGCCTTCTGCAGGGGCTCGAAATCCACTTCCATGTCCTGCATGGAGGCCGGGATGAAGCCGCCCGCGGGGCCGCCGGTCTGGATGGCCTTGAGCTGCTTGCCCCCCGACACGCCGCCGCCGATGTCGTTCACCACGCGGGAGAGCGTGGTTCCGAGGGGCACTTCCACCAGGCCCGTGTGACGCACCTTGCCGGCCAGGGCGAAGACCTTGGTCCCGCCGCTCTTCTCCGTGCCGATGCGGGCGTACCAGTCGCCGCTGTAGCGCAGGATGGCGCTGACGTTGGCGAAGGTCTCCACATTGTTGATGCAGGTGGGGTGGCCCCAGAGCCCGCGGTCCGTGGGGTAGGGCGGACGCACCTTGGGCTGGCCGCGCTCGCCCTCGATGGAGCGGATGAGGGCCGTCTCCTCGCCGCAGACGAAGGCCCCGGCGCCCAGGCGGATCTCCAGGTCGAAGTCGAACCCCGAGCCCATGATGTCCTGGCCCAGCAGGCCGTTGGCCCGGCAGGTGTCGATGGCGTGCTGGATGCGCTTGATGGCAAGCGGGTACTCAGCGCGGATGTAGAAGAAGCCCTTCTGCGCGCCGATGGCGTAGCCGCCGATGATCATGCCCTCGACGATGTTGAAGGGATCGCTCTCCAGCATGGAGCGGTCCATGAAGGCGCCGGGATCGCCCTCGTCGCCGTTGCAGATGATGAAGCGGATGGGGTCGGCCTGCTTGCGGGCCAGGGTCCACTTGGTGCCCGTGAGGAAGCCGCCACCGCCCCGGCCCCGCAGCCGGGCCTTGGTCAGCTCGGAGATCACCCAGTCGGGATCGCGGCGGGCCAGCACGTCCGTGAGGGCCTTGAAGCCGTCGAAGCCGATGTACTCGTCCAGGCTCTCGGGATCCACCACCCCCGCGTTGCGCAGGGCGATGCGGCTCTGGCGGTTGAAGAAGGCCACGTCGCCGTAGCGTTCCAGGAACTCCAGGGCGATGGGCTCCTCCTGCACCCGCAGGCGCTCGACCACCTCGCCCTGGAGCACGTGGTGATCCAGGATGGCCAGCAGGTCTTCTTCTCCGGCCACGCGGTAGAGCACCTTCTCGGGGCGCGCCAGCACGTAGGTGGCGGGGGCGCCGCCGGAGAGGCTGCAGCCGCCGAAGCAGCTGGCCGCCGCCACGTGGACGCGGTGGGGCTCGATGCCCCGGGCTTCGAGCAGGGCCTTGAAGCGGTCCCGCAGGCCAGGCCCCGGCTGCTGGCAGCGGGAACCTTCACAGAAGAGGAACTCCCGCTCGGGCAGCACCTCGGTGCTGTGGTCGAGGACGTGCTTCATCACCGCGGCCCCGCCCTGCACGTGCTCGGTGAAGATGCGGTGCACGAGGTCTCGGTTGACGCGCTCGTACTTCACGGGGATCTGGCCGGGCACCTGGATGCCGACGATGGGTTCCCGCGAGCAGCGGCCCGTGCAGCCGGTGGGGTGGATGACGATGTCCTTGCGGCCCGAGGCCCTGATGTGGCGCAGGAACTCCTCGGCCACGGCCTGCGATCCGGCGGCGTGCTCACAGGTGGCCGAACCCACCTGGATCATGATCTTGTTCCCCAGGTCCCGCTCGGCCAGCTTCTGGGCGACGCGGTCCGCCATGGACCGGTAGAAATCGCGCACGGGAAGAGACATGGCATCTCCTGTCACCCGGCATGCTGCGGGCGGCTTCAAGGGCTCCCGGCGGCGGCTAGGGGGGAGGGTTCGCCGCGCGCCGGGGCGCCAACTGCTGGAAAATTTTGAGTATTGATGACCGATTGGTCAGTGATGGAAATCACATGGAACAGAATCTTTACAGTGCGATTTCACCCGCCCTCCAGGTCCTTTGGCGACGGTCCGGCCGATGGCCCGGAGCCGGCCCTCCAGGCAGCCCTGGCAGGCCGCGGGCGCTTCGCTGAGACAGGCCTTCCCGGGGTAGATTTCGTACAGGGCCCGGTAGCGGAGCGGCGTGACATTGGGCATCACCACGTTGGCGCCACGGGTCAGGGCCAGCTCGCGGCCCTGGGCCCGGTCCAGCGTGGCGAGGGCCGTGGTGCTGGGGATGTTGGCATCGGGGCAGACGAGGCGCGTCAGGGCGACGGCCTTGAGGGTGGTCAGTTCGTCGTTGGGGACCTGCTCCCCGGGCGGCGCCGAGTAGGCCAGGGCCCCGGGCCCGCCCAGGGGCGTGCGGGGGCTGGGGAGGAAGGGCCCCACGCCGATCATGTCCATGTCGAAGTCGCGGAACCGCAGGATGTCGAAGGCCAGGGCGTCCCAGGTCTGGCCGGGGATGCCCACCATCACGCCGCTGCCGATCTCGTAGCCCATGCCCCGCATGCGGAGGAGCTGGGCGACCCGGTCGCTGGGGATGCCGGGCAGGCTGGGGTGGATGCGCCGGTAGAGCAGGGGATCGCTGGTCTCGAAGCGGAGCAGGTAGCGGTCCGCGCCGGCCTCCCTCCAGGCGCGCAGGTCCGCGTCGCTGCGCTCGCCCAGGGAGAGGGTGACGGCGAGGGGGGTGGTCTCCTTGATGGCCCGCACCACGCCGGCGATGAAGGCCCCGCTCAGGCCCGGGTCCTCGCCGGCCTGGATCACCACGCTGCCATAACCGAGCCGCACCGCCTCATGGGCACAGTCCAGGATCTCGGCGGCGTCCATGCGGTAGCGCTGCAGTCCTTCGGAGGGTGCCCGGAGGCCGCAGTACAGGCAGTGCCGGATGCAGTGGCTGGAGGCTTCGATGAGGCCCCGCAGGTGGACCGCGTCGCCCACCTGGGCCTGGCGGACGCGGTCAGCCTCGGACCAGAGGCGCTTCAGCACCTCCGGATCCAGCTCCAGCAGCCAGGCCTTCACGCCAGCATGGTCCAGGCAGAAGCTGCGGAGCTCAGTCCTGGTAGGCATGCAGGGCCGCCTGGACTTCTGGGAAGGGATGGAGGGCCCGCTCGAGGATGCCCAGGGAGTGGGCAATCGCGAGGCCGTAGTTGGTGATGGGCACGCCGGCGGCCCCGCAGCGGTGGATGCGGGACAGCATCTCGCGGCGGTTGCCCATGCAGTTGCCGCAGTGCACCACCAGGCGGTAGGGCGACAGGTCCTCGGGGAACTCCCGGCCCTGGACCGTGTCGAAGCGCAGCGGGGCGCCGACCTTCTGGTCCAGCCAGCGGGGCAGCTTTACGCGGCCGATGTCCTCCCCGGTGGGGTGGTGGGTGCAGCCCTCCGCCACCAGCACCCGGTCGCCCTCCCGCAGATCCTCGATGGCGAACGTGCCGCGCACCTGGGCGGCCAGGTCGCCCTGGAAGCGGCTCATGAGGATGCTGAAGGAGGTCATGGGCACCGAGTCGGGGACATCCTGGGCCACGGACTGGAAGGCCTGGGAATCGGTCACCACCAGGGCGGGCAGGCGCTTCAGGGCGAACAGGGCCCGGGAGAGGTCCTGGGCCTGCACCACCAGGGCGAGGCCGGAGCCGTCCAGCACATCCCGCACGGCCATCACCTGCGGCAGGATCAGGCGGCCCTTCGGGGCGGAACTGTCGATGGGCATGACCAGCACGGCCACCTCGCCCGGCGGCACCAGGTCCGCCAGCAGGTGGCGGGAGTCGAAGTGGCCCTCGGGGGCGGCGCGCAGGAGGGCCTCCCGCAGGCCGTCGAGGCCGTGGCCCTGGAGGGCGGAGACCGGCACCACCGCCACGCCCTCGGGGCTGACCAGCGGCTCCGGATGAGGCAGGTCGGACTTGTTGAGGGCCACCACCGTGGGGATGTTCCGGGCCTTCAGGTCCGCCAGCAGGCCCGCCTCGAAGGCCCCCCACCGGCCCTGCTCGGCCACGAGGATGGCCAGGTCCACGCGATCCAGGACGGCCCGGGAGCGCCCGGTGCGCACCTCGCCCAGGGTGCCCTCGTCATCGAGGCCGGCCGTATCCACGAAGAGCACCGGACCCAGCGGCAGCAGCTCCATGGGTTTTTCCACGGGATCCGTGGTGGTGCCCGGCTGGGGCGAGACGATGGAGACCTCCTGGCGGGTCAGGGCGTTCAGCAGGGCGGACTTGCCCACGTTGCGCCGCCCGAAGAGGCCGATGTGCAGGCGGAGGTTCCGGGGCGAGGGTCTCATCTCAGCAGAACACATCACGCGCTCCTTCCTTCACTCGGGCGACCATCCCCTCGGCCAGGGTGCGGGCATGGCCGTCCAGGTCCTCCAGGCTGTCCGCCAGCAGCCGCTCCGCAGCCAGACGGGTGGCGGGGCTGGCGTGGTCCTCCATGTACTCCTGGAGGGTGGCGAGGGCGTTGGGATGGCAGTGGGCCTTGATCTCGCCGGGCTTGGCCAGGTCCATGAAGTCGGCCCCGGTGCGGCCCATGCGGTAGCAGCTGGTGCAGAAGCTGGGGATGAAGCCGCTCTGGGCCAGGTCGCGCACCACCTCGTCGAGGCTGCGGTGGTCCCCCAGCGAGAACTGGGCGCCGCCCTCGAGGGCGTCTTCCTCGTAGCCGCCCGGATTGGTGCGGCTGCCGGCGCTGATCTGGCTGATGCCCAGCTGGAGCGCGTCCCGGCGAACCTCGGGCCGCTCCCTCGTGCTGAGGATCAGGCCCGTGTAGGGCACGGCCAGCCGCAGGATGGCGATGAGCTTGTGGAAGTCGGCGTCGCTGACGGCGAAGGGTGGCGCCTCGCTGGTGCCGGAGCCCGCGGCGGGCTCGATGCGCGGCACGCTGATGGTGTGGGGCCCGCAGCCGAAGCGCGCCTCCAGGTGGCGGGCGTGGTGCAGGAGGGCCAGCAGCTCGAAGCGCCAGTCGTACAGACCGAAGAGGGCGCCGATGCCCACATCGTCGATACCGGCCTGCATGGCCCGGTCCATGCACCCCAGGCGCCAGTCGAAATCCGCCTTGGGCCCCCTCGGGTGCATCCGCGCGTAGGTCTCCCGGTGGTAGGTCTCCTGGAAGAGCTGGTAGGTGCCGATCTCCGTCTCCTTCAGGCGGCGGAAATCCGCGACCTCGAGGGGGGCGATGTTCACGTTGACGCGGCGAATGTTCTCGTCGCCGTGGCGCACGGCGTACACGGTCCGGATGGCCGACAGGATGTAGTCGAGGCCCTCCTTGGGGTAGGCCTCCCCCGCGACCAGCACCAGGCGCTTGTGGCCCTGGGCGAGCAGGTGGCCCACCTCCGCGGCGATCTCCTCCTGGTTCAGGGCCCGCCTGGGCAGCTCGCGGTTCGAGGCGCGGAAGGCGCAGTAGAGACACTCGTTCCCGCACAGGTTCGACACGTAGAGGGGCGCGAACATCACGATACGGTTGCCGTAGATCTGATCCTTCACCCACTTCGCCGTATCGAAGAGCTCCAGCAGCAGCCTGGGATCCCGAAGCGCCATGAGGGGTGGGAGATCCTCGTCCGCGAGGCCCTTCATCCCCCGGGCCTTGGCCAGCAGCTCGCGGATCCGGACGGGGTCCTCGGCGGGCGTCGACGCCAGCGCGGACCGGATGGACGCTTCAGCCAGGGGGAAGGTTTCTGAGGGCCCGCGCATCGAAGTGACCTCCACGGGGGAGTGGTGCGCATAAAAAATAACCCATGGGTAATCTAAGGGCCACCCCGATCCTCCGGGCCTTGGTCACAACTGGACCGCCGGGCGCCGCGATCCCAGCGTGTACCACGCGATGGTGCCCAGGATCACCAGGCCGCCCGCCAGGGCCCAGGCGGAGGGCCGCTCGCCCAGGCCCAGGAACACCCATACGGGGTTGAGCACGGCCTCCAGCGTGCCCGTCACCACGGCCGCTGTGGCTGAGAGGCGCTTCATGCCAGCGCTGAAGAACAGGTAGGCGATGCCGATCTGGAAGACGCCCAGGTAGAGCAGGATGCCCAGATGCGGCGGCGTCGGGTGGAAGTCCCGGAGGGCCAGGGGCGCGCAGAGCAGGGCCACCAGGAGGTTGCCCAGGATGATGGCCGTCACCGGATCGGCCCGGGGGTGGCTGCTCTTCTGCAGCTTCAGGGTGAGCGAGAAGAGGGCCAGGCACACGCCGGAGGCCACGCCCAGGAGGTTGCCGGCGAGGGTTCCCGCGCCGAGCCGCCCCACGAAGAACAGGCCCATGGCGGAGAAGCAGACCACCACGGCCACCAGGTCCCGGCGCTGCAGGGGCCGCCGGGTCACCCAGGGCTCCAGGAACACCAGGTAGATGGGTGCGGAGAACTGGAGGAAGATCGCGTTGGCCGCCGTGGTGAGCTTGGTGGCGGCCACGAAGAGGATCAGCAGGCCGGCGTAGGCCAGGGCGCAGCCCAGGGCCAGCCCGTCGGGCCGCGGGAAGGGCTGTCCGCCGCGAAGCCGCACCACCGCGGCGATGGTGAGGGCGGCCACGAGGCTCCGCACGAAGGCGATTTGCAGGGCCCCGAGCGGCAGCACCTTGATGAAGAGGCCGCTGGAGCTCCAGAGCAGGGCGGCCAAGGCCACCAGGGCCACACCCCGGGTCGTGTCGGCGGATCGGTTCATCCCCCCATTGGAGCATGGGCCGATGGGGGGTCCTGTCTCGATGGCCTCAGCGGGGGGCGGGCCCCGGGGCCCGGCTCGAGAACCACTCCACGAGGCCCCGCCAGCCCAGGAACTGCACGGGGCGCTCCAGGGCGATGAGGGCCCAGCACTCTCCTCCGGGGTCCGCCGTGGGGCCGTGGAGGTGGCCGGGATGGTGCTCGATCCAGTCACCCGCCCGCAGGTGGGCCGGCCCGTCCTGCATGGCGCCGCAGAGCACCAGGGCCCGCTCCACGCCCCGATGGTCGTGGTACGGGCTGGTGCGGCCCCCGGGCAGGCAGGCCAGGCTGAGGCTGGCCCCGGTCCGGGCGTCCTCCTGCAGGATCGCCACCTTCCCACCCCCCAGGCCATGGCGAACCCAGCGCCACTGCGAATCCGGCGGCAGGTGGGGCCGCAGGGCCTCCAGGGGGTGCTCGGCCAGGGAGATGGCCTGGTCCCCGCCCCGGGTCTCGCGGCAGGGCTCGCAGTGGCCCAGGTGGACCCGCAGCAGCAGCGCATGGAGGGGATCCCCACCCGGTTCCAAGGCCGACCAGGCCTCGGGTTCGGGATGGTGCTGGGGCCCCCGGGGGATGCGCCCCTCGCGCAGGGCGGCCAGCGCGCCGGAGAGGGCCTGTTCGGCGGGCGTGGTGGGTTCGTCGCTCCAGGCCCGGCGGAGCAGGGCGGGCGTCCGTTCGAAGGAATCAAGGAAGGTCTGACAGGGCGGACAGATCGCCAGGTGGAGCTTCAGGCCGAGCCAGTCCAGGGGCCCCAGGGCCCCCTCCTCGTAGGCGGTGAGCAGGCTCGTGACCCGCTGGCAGGAGGGGATCAGGAAGGTCATCGGCCCTCCCGGACGGGTGCGAACTCAGGCAGCAGGGCCCGGAGGGCCAGGCGGGCGCGGTGGACGCGCTGCCGCACCAGCTCGCGGGTGATGCCCAGGTGCCGGGCGATCTCGTCGGTGTTCCAGCCCTCCAGGTCGCGGAGGACGAACACGGCGCGCTGGTCGTCGGAAAGCCGATCCAGGCCCGACCGGACCCTGGCCCTCAGCTCATCCTGCTCGACCTTCATCAACGCCTCCGCGTCCTCGCTCCAGTCGAGGATGGTGTCCACGTTCATGTGATGCCCCTCGTTCCCGAAACGTGGCATCAGATCCTCGATGGCATCCTCCCGGCGGCGGACCCGCTTGCGGCGGGCCATGAGGGCCTGGTTCACGCAGATCCGGTAGGCCCAGGTGCTGAACTTGCTGGCGCCGTGGAAGCCCGGCAGCTCCCGGTGGAGGGTCAGGAGCGCGTCCTGCAGCGCGTCCTGGCTCTCCGCCTCGTTGCCCAGGATCCGGTCGATCACCCGGAAGAGCATGCCCAGGTGGGGGCGCACCAGGGCCTCGAAAGCCGCAGCGTCGCCCCCGGCCGCGGCCTGGACCAGGGCGGCCTCGGGACGCGCGTCCCGGGCCAGGCCGGGATCAGGCATCCGGGGGCCCTTCCTTGGGCCTGGCGATGCGCGGCAGGCGGACCGTGAAGGCCGAGCCCAGTCCGGGGCCGCGGCTGGAGGCCCTGACGTCGCCCCCGTGGCGCGTGACGATCTCCTGGACCAGGAAGAGGCCCAGGCCCGTGCCGGCCACCTGCCGCGTCATCTCGTCGCCCACCCGGAAGAAGCGGTGGAAGACCCGGGGCAGGTCCTTGGGCGCGATGCCCTGGCCGAGGTCGCTGACCACGATCAGCACGTCCTCGCCGTCCCCGTCCAGGGTGACCGTCGTCTGGCGCGGCTCCGAGGCGTACTTGAATGCGTTGGACAGCAGGTTCTCGATCACGGTGCCCAGGGCCTTGGCGTCGGCATGGGCCCAGAGGGGCTCCGAGGCGAACTCCAGCCGGAGGCCCAGGGCGCCGGCCCCCAGGCGCAGGTCCATGGCCTCGCAGACGCCGCGCAGCCAGGGCGCCAGCTCCATGGGCGCCAGGTGCAGGACGAGGCTGCCGGATTCCGCGCGGGCCACGTCCAGGAGGTTGCCCACCAGCTCGTTCAGCCGCTCGATGTCCTTCTCCATGAGGCCCCGGATGCGCTGCTTCTGCTCCTCGGGCAGGGTGCGGGTGAAGAGGGTTTCGGTCCAGACGCGCAGGGAGGCGATGGGGGTCTTCAGCTCGTGGGTCACCGCCGAGGTGAAGTTGCGCTGCCGCAGCTTGAGGTCCAGCTCCTCGGCCAGCTTCCGGTAGATGAGCACGAAGCCCAGGAGCACGGCCACCACCATGAAGGCGCCCTCGGACGCGGCCCGGAAGACCGAGTGCCAGCGCTGGTTCTGGAGCTCGATCATGGGCTCGGGCCGCAGGGCCAGGAAGGCCGAGCCATCGAGGAGGGCCGGATCGTCGGGGGAGTGCCGGGACGGGACCACCGCCACGTGGGGGAAGTTCCGCTGGATGGCCTCGCGGCGCTGCTCCAGGCTGGGCAGGGCCGGCATGCGGCCCTCCACGGCCCCCGTGCGCGAGGAGGGATCGGGCCGGGCGTGGATGAAGGCCAGGATGCTGAGGCTGTCCATCTGCCAGGCCTCGGCCCGGCTGGCGTTGAGCGCCTGCGCCCGGGCCTGGAGCAGGCGGCCGGACTCCCGGATCTGCACGTTGATCCACCAGCCCACCTGGATGCAGAGCACCAGCGAGACGGCCAGGAAGATGATGCGCTGGAGCGAGATGGTGGGGGCGCGGTTCGCCATGGTCCTATCTTGAGGCAAACCGTGCCGCTTGGGTCATGCGACAGGGCCCTTGGCAGCGCGGGCGGGCAGGGCCATCCTGGAGGTCCATGTCCAGTGCGAACCAGTCCTCGGGCCCCAAGCCGATTCCTCCTGCCACGAAGGCCAGCTCCGGTCCCAAGCCGGTGGCCGCCACGCAGCCCCAGCGGCCGCAGGGGGCGGAGATGCTGGCCGAGCTCATGCAGACCCAGCGCCAGCTCACCCAGGCCATGCACGAGGCCCGGGAGCTGAGGGCCAAGCTGGGGCGTCGCTCCCACCAGATGCAGGTGCTCCAGCAGGTGTCCGAGATCCTGGCCGCCACCTCCAAGGGCGGGCAGGTGGTGAGCGTGGTCCTTGACGTGCTGGCCCAGGAGTTCCACTGCCAGCGGGCGGTGGTCTGGATCCTCGAGGACGGCGGCATCGGCTACGTCCCCAAGGAGGGGACCGGCCTCCCACGGGCCGAGTGGTCGCCCCTGCGCCTCCCGGCCCCCAACCCCTTCCCGGGCACGCCCCTGGTGCTTTTTCAGAGCCAGTGGCTGGACCCTTCCTGCGACGGATCCTCCCTGGGGACGCTGCGCGGCGTGGACGGCGCCCAGCTCTTCTTCATCCCCTTCGAGCACCAGCTCCTGCTGCTGGGCTTCGCCATCCTGGCCCTGCCGGCGGACCGCCACTGGGAGGAGGAGGACCTCGATTCCATCACCATCCTCCAGCGCCAGGCGGCCATCTCGCTCTACAACGCCTGGTTGTTCCGCGACCTCTCCGAGCAGCGGGACGCGCTGCAGCGGCAGGCCCTGGAGCTGGAGCGCGTCAACGACGCCCTGCGGGAGGCGGACCAGCTGAAGAGCGAGTTCCTGGCGCTCACCAGCCACGAGCTGCGCACCCCGCTCACCGGCATCCTCGGCTTCACGCGCCTGGTCATGGACGGGCTCTACGACGACGCGGAGGAGATGCGGTCCATGCTCCAGGACAGCTACACCTCCGGCCAGCACCTGCTGGGGTTGCTGAACGACATCCTGGACCTCGCCAAGATCGAATCGGGCAAGCTCGAGGTGCATCCGGAGCCCACCAGCCTCTCCAGCCTGCTGGAGGAGGTGAGGCCCATCGCCGAGGCCTATCCGCGCCGCGCCTCTGTCGAGCTGCTCTGGCCCGGCCTGGACGACTTCCCCGAAGTGTTGGTGGATCCGAGCCGCCTGAAGCAGGTGCTGCTCAACCTGCTCTCCAACGCCCTCAAGTTCACCAAGGAGGGCAGCGTGGCCGTCCAGGTGGAGCGCCATCCCGGCCACATCGCCCTGCTGGTCATGGACACGGGGATCGGCGTGAGCCATGAGGCCCAGGCGCGGCTCTTCCAGAAGTTCGCCCAGGCCGAAGGCGGCCACAGCCGCGAGTTCGGCGGCACCGGCCTCGGCCTGGTCATCTGCAAGCACCTCATGGAGATGATGGGGGGGACCATCAGCCTGGCCAGCGAGGGGCTGGGCCGGGGCAGCACCCTGCGCATCACGATGCCCATCGCCTGAGGGAAGGGCGGTCTGCGTTCCGGCGCGGGGCTTCGCGGCGCGATGTGTGAAAATGGGGGTTTGTGCACGGAGCTTCCATGACTTACCAGCGCCGCCCGGAGTTCCTTCCCTTCACCCGCCCCATGGTGGGCGAGGAGGAGATCGCGGAGATCATCGATTCGATCCACAGCGGCTGGATCACCACCGGGCCGAAATCCGCGGCCTTCGAGGAGAAGCTGAAGGCCTACAACGGCGTGCCCCACTGCTTGGCCATGAACAGTGCCACCACGGCCCAGGAGATCACCCTACAGGTGCTGGGCCTGCAGCCCGGTGACGAGGTCATCACCACCTCGCTGACCTGGGTGAGCACCCTGAGCACGGTGGTGCTGCAGGGCGGCGTGCCCGTGCTGGTGGACATCGATCCCCTCACCATGAACATCGATCCCGCTAGGATCGAGGCCGCCATCACGCCCCGCACCAAGGGCATCATCCCCGTGCACCTCACGGGCCTGCCCTGCCCCATGGAGGCGATCTGGCAGATCGCCGAGAAGCACGGCCTCTGGGTGATCGAGGATGCGGCCCAGGCCATGGGCGCCCACTACAAGGGCACCAAGATCGGCGGCGACCGCCGCTCGATCATGAGCGTCTACAGCTTCCACCCCAACAAGAACATGACCACGGGCGAGGGCGGCGCCATCGCCTTCTTCAACGATGATTTCGAGAGCCGCATCAAGCGCCTGCGCTTCCACGGCATCGACCGCGACGCATGGAAGCGCTTCGCCAAGGAGGGCAGCCCGCACACGGAGGTCTTCGAGCCCGGCCGCAAGGCCAACTTCATGGACCTGCAGGCGGCCATGGGCCTGCACCAGATCGACAAGCTGGACGGCTTCAACGTCCGCCGCGGCGTGCTGTTCCACCGCTACCTGGAGCTCATGAAGGATATGGATGAGGTGATGCTGCCCTGGCCCGGCGACGGCGAGCACGGCCACTGCTTCCACCTCTTCGTGCTGCGGATCCACCCGGAGAAGCTGGGCCTGGACCGCGACGCCTTCGTGGCGGCCCTCAAGGAGGAGAACATCGGCACGGGCATCCACTACCGCCCGGCCCATGTCCACCCCTGGTACCGGGACTTCTACGCCGCCCATCCCCAGCATCTGCCCCAGGACGGCCTGCCCCACAGCGAGTGGAGCGGCGAGCGCCTCCTGAGCCTGCCCCTGTGGCCGGGCCTCAGCGAGGCGGACCAGGACCAGACCGTGGCGGCCATCCGCCAGGTCATCGCCCGGGCCAGGGCCGCCAATCGCACCCAGATTTGATCGGGATTTAACCAGACGAAGCCAGGTGCCGATAGGCTGGGCAGGACGAGGTCTGCTTGATCAACCTCCTGGTCATCCTCCTGTCGGTGCTGCTCCAGATCGCGGCGGCCGGGTTCGCCATCCGCATCAACCGGATCGCCGGACGCAGCCTGGTCTGGCTGCTCCTGTCCGGGGCCCTGGTCCTGATGGCGGTCCGGCGGCTCATGGCCCTCGAGGACCTGGTGCTCCGGGGCCTGCCCAACCACCTGCTGTCCTACGAGGTGCTGGGCCTGCTGATCTCCGGCATGCTCCTCGCCGGCATGATCCTCGTCCAGGATGTCTTCCGCTCCAAGGCGGTCGAGGCCGCCCGGCTGGAGGAGGCCCGGAGCCAGGCCCGGGCCGAGGCCGACAAGCTGGCGGCGGTCATGGCGGCCACGCCCATTCCGCTCTGGATCTCCGAGGATCCCGCCTGCCAGGTGGTCCACGCGAATCCGGCGGCCTCCCGGCTGCACCTCATGGACCCGGCCTCCCGCCAGGCTCCGGGCTTCATCCTGCAGCAGGAGGGCCGAGAGCTGGGCCCCGACGACATGCCCCTGCGGCGGGCGGCCCTGGCCGGCGAACGGATCCACGACCTGCCCCTGGACCTCGTCTCCTCTGGGGGGGAGATCCGCCGGCTGATGTTCTACGCCACCCCCCTGCGGGATCCCGAGGGCCGCATCCATGGCAGCGTCTGCTGCGCCGTGGACATCACGGACAGCCACCGCTCGGCGGAGGCGCTTTCCAAGGCCCAGAAGATGGAGAGCCTCGGCATGCTCTCCGGGGGCATCGCCCACGACTTCAACAACATCTTCCAGTCCATGGTCGCCAACCTGGAGATGGCCCAGGCCGCCGTGCCGGAGGACTCGAAGTCGCAGGTCTACCTGCTGCGCCTGAAGGCGGGCCTGGACCGGGCCACCCGCCTCAGCCGGGACATCCTCTACAGCTCCGGCGGGGACCTGCGCAGGCCCGAGCCGCTGTCCCTCTCTGCCCTCATCGCCGAGACCCTGGATCGCCTGGGGCTGCCCCTGCTCCGGGACCTCGCCGGGGACCTTCCGGTGATCCTCGCCGATCCGGTGCTGGTGGGTCGCGTGGTGGAAGGGCTGGTGACCAATGCCCTGGAGGCCGACTCTGCCATGGGGGCCATCCGGGTCCGGACCTGCATGCGGACCGTCACGGCAGCGGATCTGGGCAGCGGCCACTGGCCCGAGCCCATCGAACCGGGCCTCTACGCGGTGCTGGAGGTCTCGGACCAGGGCCACGGCATCGACGCCCCGATGCTGGCCAAGGTCTTCGATCCCTTCTTCACCACCCGGGACCTGGGCCGTGGCCTGGGCCTGGCCGCGGCCCTGGGCATCGTGCGGGGCCACCGCGGGGGCATCCAGGTGGAGAGCATCCCGGGCGTGGGCAGCGTGTTCCGGGTCTACTTCCCGGCCCCCGAGGGCCAGGTTTCCGCGGCGCCGCCGCCGGCCGAGCAGGTCCATGCGCGGAACGTGGTCCTGCTCGCCGATGACGAGCTGGACCTCCGGGAGGTCATGACCGAGATCCTGCAGGGCTGGTTCGGGCTCGAGGTGGTTCCCGCGGCGGATGGCCAGGAGGCCCTCGAGGTGTTCACGCAGCGGCCCGATGCCTTCGACCTGGTGATCCTCGATGCCACCATGCCCCGCCTGGGCGGCGTGGAGGCCTTCCGCGCCATGCGGGCCCTGCGTCCGGGCCTGCCGGGGATTCTCTGCAGTGGCTATGCCCTGCCGGTGTCCCGGGACCAGGCCATCGCCCAGGGCTTCGCGGATTTTCTCAAGAAACCCTTCACCAGCGCTGAGCTGGAGGTCCTCCTGGACCGGGTGCTGGGCGCGCGGATGAGCTAGCCGCCAGCGAGTTGCCTACATCCTCCGCTCGTGGGGGAGGGTCGGGAGCGGGGCATAGACCGTGGCCTGGGGATCGTACATGTAGAGGTTGCCGACCCGCCCCGTATAGGCGCAGGCGAACTGCTGGATCTGGTCGGCGTACCGGGTCAGCTCATCCCGGTCCCGGAAGATTGGCCCCCACATGGGGTTGAAGGCGGCCTCCACCGAGCGGGTGAGGCTCTCCAGCTCCAGCTGCTGGGCCTCGGCCCGGCGCTGCAGGGCCTCGGTGCTGAGGGCCAGCTGGGCGGCTTCGTGGTCCAGGGCCTGCATGGCCTCGGTGCTGAGGCGCGGGCCCAGCACGTGCCGGCGGGCCCGGTTCCGCTTCAGCTGGTCCTGGAGGACCGAGGCCCGGCGCAGGGTGCGCCGCCGCGCCGTCTCCAGGCGGTAGCCCTCGCGCAGATCCGCGGCCCGGGCCTCCAGCAGGCGCAGCTCCCGCTCCAGCTCGGGCACCAGCAGCAGGGTGCGCCAGGAGGCGTTCTTCTTGGAGCGCAGCACGTCGCCGTAGATGTGGTCGCCCACGTAGAGCACTTCTTCGCCCTGGGCGCCCAGCTGGGCCTCCAGCCAGGCGGCATGGCCGCCGCTGAAGCAGCGGGGGGGGCCCAGGGGCTTGGGTTCCGGCGTCTCCAGGAAGAAGGCGGGTTTGCGGCTGCTCACCACCACCAGGTCGAAGTAGTCCACCCAGTGGGGGCGGGCCTCGTCCTGGCCATTGAGCAGGTGGCCCAGCACCCCGTCCGTGAAGCTCCATTCGCTGTTGGTGAGCAGGAAGAGCTTCTTCCCCTCGCGTTTCAGGCGGTCCAGGGCCAGGGCCAGCTGGGGATCCTGGAGGATGAAGAAGTCCCGGTGCTCCAGGATCTCGGCCTTCATCTCGCCGTTGCGGTGGGCGGTGTCGATGGCCCAGCGCACATCCTGGAAGAGCTGGAGGTAGTTCTCGGCCTTCAGCAGGCCCCGGTCGAGGCCATCCACCATCACCGCGTAGAGGTGGCTCTCGGGGATCTCGAAGAGGGTGTCGATGTTGCGGAAGCCCTTCGCCGCCGTGGATAGGCGCCGCCGGCCGTAGACGGCGTCCAGCTCCGGGCGCGACAGGGCCACGCTGCCGTGGCAGGCCCGCACCACCTGGCGCTCGCGGTTCAGCTTCAGCAGGTTGCCCCGCAGGCCGTCAAGCACCAGGCCGCGCACCGCGAAATCGGGATCGTAGCCCCGCTCCAGCAGCCAGGGCGAGTAGCCCCGGTCCCGCACCAGCAGGCGGGCCGCCTTCTTGAAGGCCAGCTCATCGATCTCCGGGCTGCGGTAGCGGGCCAGGGTGTGGTCCATGTCGAAGCCGATGGCCCGGATCTCGCCCATGGGCAGGGTGCGCAGGGCATAGAGCTTGTGCGCCGGCGCCAGACGGTCCTCGCCCTCGGCCAGGGGCGGG
The DNA here is from genome assembly GCA_046331485.1 of Holophagaceae bacterium. Taxonomy (GTDB): domain Bacteria; phylum Acidobacteriota; class Holophagae; order Holophagales; family Holophagaceae; genus Geothrix. The sequence continues at coordinate 134,176 of JAXLQS010000004.1, forward strand.
GCGGCGAGGAAGGCGGAATCCCGGGCGGTCATGGCCAGAGTGTACTTCGGCACGCCAGCCCCGGAGGGTCAATCCGGCTCAGTCCCGATCCCATGGGTGATGCTCTGGTGCCCGAACACCTCGAAGGCCAGGCGCCGGAATTGTTCGCCGTGGCCCCAGTCCTTCGCCCCGTCGGCCCACAGCTTGAAATGGATCAGCTCGTGCTCGAGGATGCGCTGCTGCACCTGCTCCGGGTCGTGGCAGTTGATCCCGCAGACCTGTTGCGGCCAGGGCCGGTCCCGGCGCCGCAGCAGGGGGATGCTCAGGCGGATCTCCGGATGCCACGTGCCGCGGGCGTCCTTTTCGATGACGAAGAGCCCCGCGCAGCGCGCCATGCGCGGTGACCAGATCACCGGGGGGGGCAGCAGCTCCCAGCCCGCCGAGCGGAGGATGGCCCGGGCGCGGGCCCGGAGCGTGACGGGAGGGGCTTTCGGAGCGCCGGAACCTGGCTCCACGGGCTACTTCCTCGGCTTCTCCACGATGCGGCCGTGCCGATAGGCGCCGATCATGAGGTTGGAGCCCTGCGAGTCGAGGTCGGCGTCGAGGGCGTCCGGGCCGTAGAACAGCTGGGAGCCCAGGGAGGAGAGGGGCTGGGCCTCGAGGTCGGGCTGGCTGCGCATCACGGCGGCGGCGAACTGCAGGACGGCGTCCACGGTCTGGTACTGCAGGAGCACGGCGCGGTCCAGCAGCAGGTGGTCCTCGTGGCGGTTGGAGGGCCGCGAGTAGAAGAGCACCTTGCCGTCCACGCAGAGGTTCGCGCCATCAGTGGACAGCGCGTAGGTCTTGGCCTTCTCGGTCACTTCGAAGCGGAAGGCGGCGCCCTTCCGGAAGGCGGACATCAGCGCCTGGAACTTGGGGTGCTGGAGGTAGGCGGTGCCCTGATGCACCTTGCGGGCGATGGCGCGCCGCTCGCCGGCCGTGGGGCCGTACATCATCTGGTTGTAGCGCAGGGCCTCCTGGCGCTCCGCCGGGGTCTGCCGCTTCTCCTTGGGTTTCTTGGGGGCATTGCCGGGCGTGCTCATGGGATCCCTTGCGTATGGGGCGTCAGAACTCGAAGGTGGGGCCGCTCAGGGTCTGGGCGTCCAGGATCTGGCCCTGCCCGTCGAGGGTGACGAGGCCCTGGGTCTGGCGGGGGGTCATCTGGCTGAGCTGCTGCAGGGCCTGCCCCCGAAGCTCGGCATTGCCTCCCTCGGCGCTCTCGAAGAAGACCGCGCCCACGCGGTAGGTCTGCTTGGCGTCCTGCAGCAGATGCAGGTCGCGGAGCTGCCGCTCGTCCACGGGGCTGGGGGCGTCCGTCATGAGGCAGCGGGCCTGGGCGGTCTTGGGGAAGGCGATGACCTCGCGGATGTTGTCCTCGCCCGCCAGCAGCATGACCAGGCGGTCCAGGCCCAGGGCCAGGCCGCCGTGGGGCGGGGCGCCGAAGGCCAGGGCGTCCAGCAGGTAGCCGAACTTCGCCCGGGCCTCGGCCTCGCTGATGCCGATGGTGCGGAACATGAGGCTCTGGGTCTCGGCGTCGTGGATGCGGATGCTGCCGCCGCCCAGTTCGTAGCCGTTGAGCACCAGGTCGTAGGCCACGGCCCGGCAGGCGCCGGGATCGGACTGCAGCAGATCCAGGTCGTCGGGATGGGGGCTGGTGAAGGGGTGGTGGCAGGCCACGAAGCGCTGCTCGTCCCCGTCCCACTGGAGGAGGGGGAAGTCCACGACCCACAGGAACTCGAAGGCGGAGGTGTCCAGGAGGCCGAGGGCCCGCGCGAGCCGCAGCCGCAGGTCGCCCAGCACGCGGGAGGTCTGGTCGTCCGTGCCCACGGCGAAGATGGCCAGGCCCTCGCCGCTGACGCCCAGGGTCGCCTTCAGCTCCGCTTCCAGCTCAGGCGTGATGAACTTCTTGAAGCTGGAGGCCAAGCCGTCCTTGCCCCACTTGGCATAGGGCAGGCCCCCGGCGCCGAGCTGCTTGGCCGTCTCCTGCAGCTCGTCGAGCTGCTTGCGGCTGTACGCCCCGGCCGCCTCGCCGGGCAGGAAGAGGCCGCGCACCCGCCGCTGGCCCTGGGAGTCGGCGGCGGCGCGGAACAGGTTGAACTCGCTGCCGGCGAAGAGGCCCGTCACATCCTGGATCCTGACCTTGCAGCGCAGGTCGGGCTTGTCGGAGCCGTACCACTCCATGGCGTCCCGGTAGGTGAGGCGCTGGAAGGGGGTGACGGCCTGCTGGCCGGCCAGGGGGCAGAGTTCCACCATCAGGCCCTCGATGAGCCCCTGCACGTCCTCCTGGCGCACGAAGCTCATCTCCACGTCCACCTGGGTGAACTCGGGCTGGCGGTCGGCGCGCAGGTCCTCGTCCCGGAAGCAGCGGCAGATCTGGACGTAGCGCTCGAAGCCCGAGACCTGGAGCATCTGCTTGTAGAGCTGGGGGCTCTGGGGCAGGGCGAAGAACTCCCCCGCGTGCACGCGGCTGGGCACCAGGTAGTCGCGGGCGCCCTCCGGCGTGGACTTGCCGAGGATGGGCGTCTCGAACTCGACGAAATCGTGTTTCCGGAAGTAGTTTCGGATGGTGTTGGAGGCCTCGCTGCGGAGGATCATGTTGCGCTGCAGCTGTTCCCGGCGCAGGTCCAGGAAGCGGTAGGTGAGGCGCAGGTCTTCGCCCACGTTCCCGTCCTCCAGGGGGAAGGGCAGGGTGGCAGCGGTGTTGAGGATGCGCAGGCCCGTGAGGCGGATCTCGATGTCGCCCGTGGCCATGTTGGGGTTCTTGCTCTCGCGCTCGGCCACCACGCCCTCGGCGGCCAGCACGAACTCGCTGCGCACGGCCTTGAGCTTGGCCAGCAGGTCGGGGTCGGCGGTCTCCTCGTTGGCCACCAGCTGCACCAGGCCCCAGCGGTCGCGCAGGTCCAGGAAGACCAGGGAGCCGAGGTTGCGCACCCGGCGGCACCAGCCGAGCAGGCGCACGGTCTGGCCCGCGTGGTCGAGGCGCAGGTCGCCGTTGCGGTGGGTGCGTTGGAAGTCGCCGAGCCGATCGAGTTTCATAGCCCTCCAGGATCGCATCCGGGGGGCCGGGGCTCAAGCGGCGGGGCCAGCCCGGGATTACCGGGGCGCGAGGCGCAGGCCGCTGAGCCGCTCCTCCGACCAGGTGGCCGTGAGGGTGCCGCAGGGGAAGGTGTAGCTCAGCCGGACGGTCCCGCCCGGGCCTCCGTTCACCATCTGCCGGCGCAGACGCCCCTGGAAGGGCCCCGGCGTCTCCGGCAGGGCCGAAAGGTGGGGCCGCACCCGGGCCGCGAGGGCCAGCAGGGGCCCGGCGTCCGGGAAGTCCCGGTGGAGGCCGGGCTCCTGCTCCCAGAGAGACCGGGCGGCCCCGTCCGTGGCCAGCCGTCCGCAGACCTCCCGGTAGCGCCGCCAGTCGGCCTGGGCCCGGGCCTTCCGCTGGGCCCGCAGCTCCCGGCCGCTGGCCTCCTTGGTGGGCGAGAACTCCAGGCGGAGGAGGCCCTCCCCCGGCACCTTCTCGAGGAGGATGTCCTGCCTCACTTCGACGGTGGCCCAGATCCCGCCGGAGCCCTGCAGGGAGGCCCGGAAGCCATTGGGTCCGGCGAAGCACTCGTAGCGGCCGTTCCCGGGGGGCAGGTCCGGCAGGTCGGCTAGCTGGGCGCGGTGGGCCCGCACCTGCTCCAGGAAGGCCTCCTCGTCGCCGTAGACCCGGGCCAGGGCGGGATTGGCCTGGTAGAGCCGCCGGACCTCCTCATCGGTCTGCAGGCGCAGGGCGACCTTCCGGATCACGGACCAGGCGCGGCCCTCGACCGTCTTCGACTGGCCCAGGAGGAACAGCACCAGCGCGAAGGGAAGGGCCAGGATCGCCAGGGCCACCTTCAAGATCAGGGACGCGCCCCGGCGGGCGGGCGGTGGCGCGTCTGCGGACCAGCCGGACAAGGCGGCCTCAGCTTCCGGGGGCGGGGACCGGGGCGCGCCGGGCCGCCCGGAACCGCTCCCATCGCAGCCGTGCCCGGTCCATGTAGAGGTAGATCACGGGCGTGGTGTAGAGGGTGAGCAGCTGGCTGACGAGGAGGCCGCCCACGATGGCGATGCCCAGGGGGCGCCGCAGCTCGGCGCCCGTGCCCATGCCGATGGCCAGGGGCAGGCCGCCCAGGAGGGCCGCCATGGTGGTCATGGTGATGGGCCGGAAGCGCAGGAGGCAGGCCTGGAAGATGGCCCGCTCGGGCGTGACCCCCTCGCGCCGCTCCACCTCGATGGCGAAGTCGATCATGAGGATGGCGTTCTTCTTCACGATGCCGATGAGCAGGATGATGCCGATGAAGGCGATGACGCTGAGTTCCGTGCGGCAGGCCAGCAGGGCCAGCAGGGCGCCCACGCCGGCCGAGGGCAGGGTGCTGAGGATGGTCAGCGGGTGGATGAGGCTTTCGTAGAGCATGCCCAGAACGATGTAGACCACCAGCAGGGCCGCCACCACCAGGAGGGGCTGGTTGGCCAGGGAGGCCCGGAAGGCCTGGGCCGTGCCCATGTAGCTGCCCCGGATGGTGCCCGGCAGGTGGATCTCCTGCTCGGCCTTGTCCACGGCCGCCACGGCGTCCCCCAGGGCCACGCCCAGGGGCAGGTTGAAGGAGAGCGTCACGGAGGGCAGCTGGCCCTGATGGTTCACGGACAGGGCGGTGTTGCGCCGCTCCAGGGTGGTGAAGGCGCTCAGGGGCACGAGATTGCCGGTGGAGGAGCGCACATAGGTGTGGCGCAGGCCGTCGGGCGTCTGCATGAAGGGCGAATCCACCTCCATGACCACGTGGTACTGGTTCAGGGTCGTGTAGATGGTGGAGACGAAGCGCTGGCCGAAGGCGTCGTAGAGCGTGTTGTCGATGGCCTGGGGGGTGATGCCCAGGCGCGAGGCCGTGACGCGGTCGATGACCAGGGAGGCCTCCAGCCCCTTGTTCTGCAGGTCCGAGTTCACGTCCGTGAGTTCGCGCACGGTCCGGAGCTTCTGCAGCACCTTCGGGGCCCACTCGAAGAGCTCCCGGGCGTCGTCCCCCTGGAGGGTGTACTGGTATTGGGTGGGGGAGGGCCGTCCGCCCAGGCGCAAGTCCTGCACGGGCTGCATGAAGAGGGTGCCGCCGGCGATGTGGGCGGTCTTGCCGCGCAGGCGGGCGATGATCTGGTCGGCGGTGTCCTTCCGCTGGTCGTTGGGTTTCAGCGAGGCGAACATGCGTCCGGTGTTGCCCCCGCCCACGAAGGCGGTGACGCTCTCCACGGAGGGGTCGGCCTGCACGATGGCCACGTACTCCGTCATGAGCCTTTCCATGCCCGCGAAGGAGATGTCCTGGGCGGCCTGGATGGAGCCGGTGACGCGGCCCGTGTCCTGCTGGGGGAAGAAGCCTTTCGGGATGAACCAGTAGAGGGCGATGGTCGTGGCGACCGTGGCGATCCAGGTCACGAAGGTGAGGCGCCGGTGGCGCAGCACCCAGGCCAGGGAGACCTCGTAGCGGCCCATGATCCACTGGAAGATCCGCTCGCTGGCCTGGAAGACCCGCCCGTGCTTCTCCTCCGATAGGGGGCGCAGGATCCGCGAGCACATCATGGGCGTGGTGGTGAGGGAGACCACCATGGAGATGACGATGGCCACCGAGAGGGTGACGGCGAACTCGCGGAAGAGCCGGCCCACGATGCCGCCCATGAGCAGGATGGGGATGAAGACGGCGATGAGGGAGATGCTGATGGAGATCACGGTGAAGCCGATCTCCTTGGCGCCGTGGAGGGCGGCCTCCATGGGCTTCATGCCGTTCTCCAGGTGCCGGGTGATGTTCTCCACCACCACGATGGCGTCATCCACCACGAAGCCCGTGGCCACCGTGAGGGCCATGAGCGAGAGGTTGTCGATGGTGTAACCCAAGAGATACATGGCGCCGAAGGTGCCGATGAGCGAGATGGGCACGGCCACGCTGGGGATCATCGTGGAGCGGACGCTGCGCAGGAAGACGAAGACCACGAGGATGACCAGCAGGATGGAGATGGTCAGGGCCAGCTGCACGTCCTTCACCGACGCACGGATGGTGCGGGTGGCGTCGATGAGCACCTTCAGGTCGATGGTGGGGGGCAGCGAGGCCTGGAGCTGGGGCAGGATGGCCTTCACCCGGTCCACGGTCTCGATGATGTTGGCGTCCGGCTGGCGGAAGATGGGCACGATGATGGCCGGCAGGCTGTTGGACAGCCCCGCGTTCCGGACGTTCTCCACCGAGTCGGTGACCCGGGCCACATCCGAGAGGCGGACCGCGCTCCCGTTCCGGTAGCGCAGGATGAGGGGCTGGTAGTCCTCCGCGGTCATCAGCTGGTCGGTGGTGGTCAGGGACCAGGTCGAGGTGGCGCTGGAGACGTCGCCCTTGGGCCGGTTGAGGTTCGCGGCGGCGATGGCCACCCGCACATCCTCGAGGGCCAGGCCCTGGGCATTCAGGAGGGCGGGGTTCACGTCCACCCGCACCGCGGGCAGGGCGCCGCCCCACACGAAGACCTGGCCCACGCCCTGGACCTGCGAGAGCTTCTGCTGCAGCACCGAAGAGGCAATGTCGTACATGCGCTCCCGGGGGATCAGCTTGGAGGTGAGGGCCAGCAGCATGATCGGCGAGTCCGCCGGATTCACCTTGCGGTACGAAGGGTTGTTGGGCAGGTTGCCGGGCAGGTCGCCCCGGGCGGCGTTGATGGCCGCCTGCACGTCGCGGCCGGCGGCGTCGATGTTGCGGCCCAGGTCGAACTGGAGGGTGATGTTCGTTCCGCCCAGGGAGCTGGCGGAGGTCATCTCGGTGATGCCCGCGATTCGCCCGAACTGGCGCTCCAGGGGCGTGGCCACGGAGGAGGCCATGGTCTCCGGGCTGGCGCCCGGCAGGTTGGCGGACACCTGGATGGTGGGGAACTCCACCTGGGGCAGGGGCGAGACAGGCAGGAACTGGTAGGCGATGGCGCCCAGCAGGGCCAGGGCCACCGTCAGCAGCGTGGTGGCCACCGGGCGGCGGATGAAGGGCGCTGAGACGCTCATGATTCCTGGGCCGCCGGGGCGGCCTCGCGGGCGCCCCGCCAGCGGCGCGCGCGCCGGGCGAGGCGGTCAAACGCGAGGTAGATCACGGGCGTCGTGTAGAGGGTCAGCACCTGGCTGAAGAGGAGGCCTCCAACGATGACGATGCCCAGGGGGCGCCGCAGCTCGGCGCCCACGCCGCTGCCCAGGGCCAGGGGCACGCCGCCCAGCATGGCCGCCATGGTGGTCATGATGATGGGCCGGAAGCGCAGCAGGGAGGCCTGGTAGATGGCCTCCTCCGGGGGCAGGCCCCCCTTGCGTTCGGCCTCCAGGGCGAAGTCGATCATCATGATGGCGTTCTTCTCGACGATGCCGATGAGCAGGATGATGCCGATGAGGGCGATGACGCTGAAGTCCGTGCGGCAGAGCATGAGGGAAAGCAGGGCCCCCACGCCGGCTGAGGGCAGGGTCGAGAGGATCGTGACGGGGTGGATGTAGCTCTCGTACAGCACGCCGAGCAGGATGTAGACCGTCAGCACCGCCGCAAGGATGAGCAGCGGAGTGTTGGTGAGCGAGGCCCCGAAGGCCTGGGCGGTGCCCTGGAAGCCGGCCTTGATGCTGGGGGGCAGGTCCAGCTCCTGGCGGGCCCGGTTGACGGCCTTCACGGCGTCGCCCAGAGAGGTGCCCGGGGCCAGGTTGAAGGAGACGGTGGCTGTGGGGAACTGTCCCTGGTGGTTGATGGCCAGGGGGGCGGTGAGCGTCTCGATGCGGGTGAAGGCGCTGAGCGGCACGGAGCCGCCGGAGGCAGAGCGCACGTAGATGTTCTGGAGGTCCTCGGGTCGCTGGTACTGCCCGGGGCGGGCCTCCATCACCACGCGGTACTGGTTCAGCTGGGTGAACATGGTGGAGATCTGGCGCTGGCCGAAGGCGTCGTAGAGGGCGTCGTCCAGCATCTGGGGCGTGATGCCCAGGCGGGAGGCCGTGGTGCGGTCGAGGGTGACACGCACCTGGAGTCCCGCGTTCTGCTGGTCGCTGGCCACGTCCCGCAACTCCGGCAGCGCCGAGAGGCGCGCCACGAAGCGGGGCACCCACTCGCCCAGCTCCTTCGCATCCGCGTCCTCCAGCGTGTACTGGTACTGGGTGCGGCTGACCCGGTCTTCCACCGTGAGGTCCTGCACGGGCTGGAGGTAGAGCCGGATGCCTTCGACCTTGGCCAGCTGGGGCTGGAGCCGGTGGATGACCTCGCTGGCGCTGAGGCCGCGCTCGTCCAGGGGCTTCAGGTTGATCTGGATGCGGCCGCTGTTGAGGGTGGTGTTGGTGCCGTCGATGCCGATGAAGGAGGAGAGGCTGGCCACGGCGGGATCCTTCAGGATCTCGGCGGAGAGCGCCTGCTGCCGCTCGGCCATGGCCGCGAACGAGACGGTCTGGGGGCCTTCGGAGATGCCGAGGATGACGCCCGTGTCCTGCACGGGGAAGAAGCCCTTGGGCACGGCGAGGTAGAGCAGCACCGTGGAGGCCAGGGTGGCCACGGCCACGAGCAGGGTGCCGGTCTGGTGCTGGAGCACCCAGGAGAGGGTCCGGCCGTAGAAAGCGATGATCTTCTGGAAGATCCGCTCCGAGGACTGGTAGAAACGGCCCTGCTGCTCGGGTGGCGTGTGCTTCAGGAGCTTGGCGCACATCATGGGCGTGAGCGTCAGGGAGACCACCGCGGAGACCAGGATGGTGACGCTGAGGGTGACGGCGAACTCGCGGAAGAGGCGGCCCACGATGTCGCCCATGAAGAGCAGGGGGATGAGCACGGCGATGAGGGAGACCGTCAGGGACAGGATGGTGAAGCCGATCTGCTCCGAGCCCTTCAGCGCCGCCTGGAGGGGCGACTCGCCCTCCTCGATGTAGCGCATGATGTTCTCGATCATCACGATGGCGTCGTCCACCACGAAGCCAGTGGAGATGGTCAGGGCCATGAGCGTGAGGTTGTTCAGGCTGTAGCCCAGCAGGTACATCACCCCGAAGGTGCCCACCAGGGAGAGCGGCACGGCCACGCTGGGGATCACGGTGGCGGCCAGGGTGCGCAGGAAGAGGAAGATCACCATCACCACCAGGGCGATGGTGAGCATCAGCTCGAACTCCACATCTTCCACGGAGGCGCGGATGGTGACGGTGCGGTCCGTGAGCACGTTCAGCTCGACGGCGGCGGGCAGGGAGTTCCGCAGCTGGGGCAGCAGGTCCTTCACCCGGTCCACCACGGCGATGATGTTGGCGCCGGGCTGGCGCTGGATGTTGAGGATGACGGCCGGAACCTGGACGGTCTGGTCCACGGCGATGGAGGGGCTGGCCTTCTCCGTGGGCTGGCCCGTGCCCATCCAGGCGGCCAGGCGGGCGTTCTCCACATCGTCGCTGACCGTGGCGATCTCGGCGAGGGTGACCGGGGCGCCGTTCTTGTAGGCCACGATGAGAGGCCGGTAGTCGTCGCTGGAGAGCAGCTGGTCGTTGGCGCCGATGGCGTAGGCCTGGCGCAGGCCGTCGAAGCTGCCTTTGGCCTGGTTGACGTTGCTCTGGGCCACGGCGGTGCGCACATCGCCCAGGGTGAGGCCCTTCGCGGCGAGGGCCGCCGGATTGGCCTGGATGCGCACGGCGGGCTTCTGGCCGCCGCTGATGCTGACCAGGCCCACGCCGGGCAGCTGGGAGATCTTCTGGGCCAGCCGCGTATCGGCGAAGTCCTCGACCTTGGACAGGGGCAGGCTCTTCGAGGTGAGCGCCAGGGTGAGGATGGGCGCGTCCGCCGGGTTGATCTTGCTGTAGATGGGCGGATTGGGGAGGTCGCGGGGCAGGTAGGTGCCCGCCGCGTTCACCGCCGCCTGCACCTGCTGTTCGGCCACGTCGATGTTCAGGTCCAGCACGAACTGCAGGGTGATGACCGAACTGCCCCCCGAGCTGGTGGAGGACATGCGGTTCAGGCCCGGCAGCTGGCCGAACTGGCGCTCCAGGGGGGCCGTGATGGCCGAGGCCATGACGTCGGGGCTGGCGCCGGGGTAGAAGGTGACCACCTGGATGGTGGGGTAGTCCACCTGGGGCAGGGCCGAGACTGGCAGCTGGCGGAAGGCCAGCAGGCCCACCAGCAGCAGCCCCGCCATCAGCAGCGAGGTGGCGATGGGCCGGAGGATGAACGGCTTCGAAGGATTCAAGTGATCAGCCCTTCGCGGCGGGAGGCTTGGGCAGGGCGACCTTGCTGCCGGGACGCAGCTTCTCGAGGCCGTCGATGACGATGGTTTCCCCGCCCGCGAGGCCCTTGGTCACGGCCGAGTCGTCGCCGTCCGTGCCCTGCACCTCGATGATGCGCAGGTCCACGGTGCTGTCGGCCTTCACCACATAGAGGAAGGCCCCCTGGGGGCCGCGCTGGATGGCGGCCGTGGGGACGATGACCACGCCCTTCAGGGTGTCCACCAGGAGCCGGGCGTTCACGAACTGGTTGGGGAAGAGGACGCGGTCCTCGTTGGCGAAGAGGGCCTTGAGGCGGACGGTGCCCGTGGCGGTATCCACCTGATTGTCGATGGCGGCCAGCGAACCGGCGGCGAGGCGGGACTTCAGATCGCGGTCCCAGGCCTCCACCGGCAGCTTCCCGGCCTTGGCATTCTGGCTCAGCACCTTCTGGATGTTGTCGGCGGGGACGGAGAACATCACGTTGATGGGCTGGACCGGCGCGATGGTGGCGAGCCCGTTGGCGTCCGAGGCCCTCACCATGTTGCCGGCATCCACCAGCCGCAGCCCCACCCGGCCTGAGATGGGCGCGGTGATGCGGCTGTAGACGAGGTTGAGCTTGGCGCTCTCCACCTGGGCCTGGTCGGATTTCAGGGCCGCCTCGTACTGGGCCACGGCGCTGGTCTGGGTGTCCAGCTGCTGCCGGGAGATGATGCCCTGGGCCACGAGGCCCTGCAGGCGCTTCAGATCGGCCTGGGCGTTCTGGAAGGCCGCCTGGTCCTTGGCGTACTGGCCCTCGGCCTGCATGAGCTGGACCTGGAAGGGGCGGGGGTCGATCTCGGCCAGCAGCTCGCCCTCGCGGACCATTTGGCCCTCGGTGAAGGCGATGCGGACCAGCTGGCCGTCCACCCGGCTCTTCACGGTGACGCTGTTCAGGGCCGTGACGGTGCCGAGACCCGTGAGGTGGACCGCCATGTCGCCCTGGCGGGCCACGGCCACGGCCACGGGGACGGGACGCCCGGCGGCATTCGCGGCGGGGTCCTTCTTCCCGTTGCGGCCGAAGAGGAACCAGCCGAAGAGGAGGAGGGCTCCGCCGATCGCCCAGGGCCGCCAGCCTCGGAGGAGGGGGGGGCGGCCGGTGGACGGTTCGGTGGAAGGGGCGTCGAGGGCGGTCATGGGAATTCCGGCGAGCAGGGGTTCAGGGGCGGGGGACACGGCCGGGGCCCTTGCCCGAGGCCACGGCGAAGAGGGTTTCCCAGGTCACGAAATCGGGCCGGGGCTTCCATTCCGGCCAGGCGTTCCCGTCGAAGGTGGCGGCCAGGGTGGCGGCGTCCTTGGCGGGGTGGGCCTTCACGTGGGCCTGCACGGCCTGGAGGAAGTCGCGGTAGCGGCGCAGCTCCTTCGTTCCGCACACGGGACCGTGGCCGGGGATGATGCGGGCGCCCTCCGGCAGCCAGGAGGCCACCGAGGCGATCTGGGCGGCGAGGCCGTCGAAGCTGCCGCCGCTCTCCACGTCGATGTATGGGAGCATGCCCAGGAAGAAGAGATCGCCCATGTGCATCACGAGTGCCGAGGGGATGCCCACGATGACGTCGCCGTCCGTGTGGCCGGGCCCCAGGTGCAGCAGGTGGATCTCGGCGTCGTCCAGGTGGAGGTTCAGGCGGGCCCGCTCCTTGGCATCCTCGGAACCCAGGGCCAGCTCGGGGAGGCCGCCCCGCTTGGCGGGCTCGACCTTGGCCTGGGACAGCACCATCCGCTTGCGGACATTGGCGTGGGCGATGATGGCGGACACCTGTTTTTCCAGCACCACGTTGCCCCCCACGTGATCCGGGTGGCCGTGGGTGTTCACGAGGTACTTGATGGGCTTGTCCGTGACCGAGCGCACGGCCTCGAGCAGGCCGGGCACGAGCCGCTCGAACTGGTCGTCGATGAGGACCGCGTGCTTCGCGGTGACGATCAGGCCGATGTTCCCGCCCTGGCCGAAGATGCAGTAGATGTTCTCGGCGACCTTCTCGACTTTGTGGATCCTGGCCGATTCCGCCGGCGCGGCCTGATGCTGGGCATGGGCGGAGAGGGGGATGGCCAGGGCCATCGTGAGGGCGAGGGCAGCTGGGACGCGCATGGCACCTCCGGGCGGAAAAGGGAAACGGGGGTGGGGTCAGGAGGCCGCGGCGGCCGGATCGGCGGAGTCGGCCGCCATCTCGTCGAGGTTGGCGATCATGGTGAGCAGGCCCTCCCGCAGCAGCTCCTGCTGATCCGGACTCATGCCCCGCACGATGCTGGCCCGGACCCCGGCCACCATCTTCTGGAGTTCCAGGGCCGTGGGCTGCGCCTCGGGTGTCAGGCTGATGAGGATGCGGCGGCCATGCCTGGGATCCGGCTGGGTGCGCAGGAGCCCCCGGCCCACCATGGCCTTCACCACCCGGCTGGCCGTGGGGTCGTCCATCCACACCTGCTGGGCCAGCGGGTGGAGGGAGGAAGGGCCGTGCTCAAGGAGGACCAGCATGACCCAGGCCTGCTGGATCGTGAGTCCGTAGGGGACGAGACGCGCGCCCACCACGTGCTTCAGGCGCCGGCGCACAGCGGCGGCGAGGGTGCCAAGACTGGCCTGGGTGAGGGTATCGGGCATGGGTTCTTGCATAAGCAAGAATCCTGGAGGCTTTCAAGCCTCGCGTCAAGTGGTATAGCGGTCAGACCTATTTCCCGCGGGCGCCCGGTCGGGAGGGGTGGCGGCCCCGTTCCCCCCGGGGCGGGGCTCCCGCGCCGGCGCGGGGTGCGCGGGCCGGGCCCCGGCCACGGCCGCCGGCCTGGCGTCCGTTCTGGATGGGCTCGGCGGGAATGGCGGGATCGGGGGCGTAGCCCGGGACGATGTCCTTGGGCAGCTCCTTGCGGAGCAGCTTCTCGATGTCCTTCAGCAGGGCCTTCTCGTCCACGCAGACCAGGGAGAGGGCCTCGCCCTCGCTGCCGGCGCGGCCCGTGCGGCCGATGCGGTGGATGTAGTCCTCAGGCACCTGGGGCAGTTCGTAGTTCACCACGTGGGGGAGCTGGTCGATGTCCAGACCCCGGGCGGCGATGTCGGTGGCCACGAGGACGCGGACGGCGCCCTTCTTGAAGTCCTCGAGCGCCTTGATGCGCTGGGGCTGGCTCTTGTTGCCGTGGATGGCCATGGAGCTGATGCCGTCCTTGTCCAGCTGCTCGGAGAGCCGGTTGGCGCCATGCTTGGTGCGGGTGAAGACCAGCACCTGCTCCAGTTTGCGGCTGGTGATCAGATGGGAGAGCAGGGCCCGCTTGCGCTCCCGGTCCACGGGGTGGACGACCTGGCGGACCAGCTCAGCGGCGGTGTTCTGGGGCGTGATCTGCACCGAGGCGGGGTTTCTCAGGAACTGGGCGGCCAGCTGCTTGATCTCGTCCGTGAAGGTGGCGGAGAAGAGCAGGGTCTGCCGCTGCTTCGGCAGCAGGGCGATGATCTTCTGGATATCGCGAATGAAGCCCATGTCCAGCATGCGGTCGGCTTCATCCAGCACCAGGATCTCCAGCTGGCTGAAGTTCAGATTGCCCTGCTGGTGGTGGTCCAGGAGGCGGCCCGGCGTGGCGACGAGGATCTCGGCACCGGCACGCAGGGCCTTGGTCTGGGGGTTGATGTTCACGCCGCCGAAGATGGTGGTGGAGCGCAGGGGGATGTGTTTCCCGTAGGTGCGGACGCTCTCCTCCACCTGCATGGCCAGCTCGCGGGTGGGCGTGAGGATGAGGGCGCGGATGGGGTGGCGCGCGGGCGAGGCGGAGCTGCTGGCCTGGGGGGCCAGGCGCTGCAGCAGGGGGAGGGTGAAGCCGGCGGTCTTGCCGGTGCCGGTCTGGGCGCGGCCCATGAGGTCGCGGCCCTCCAGCACCAAGGGGATGGCCTGGGCCTGGATAGGGGTGGGGTGCTCGTAACCCTGCTCGCGGACGGCGCGCAGGAGCTCGGGCAGCAGCCCGAGGGATTCGAAGGACATGGTCGCTCCTGAAGGGGCCCGCCCACGGAGGGATTCCGGGGGCCCGGTCAGGGCGAAAAGGGACGTTCGGACTGAGAAGAGGCGGAGACCGGGGGTCGCCTGCGATCACGAAGGGAATAGTCTACCGTCCTGGTCGGGATTTGACCAGGACGGTTTCGGGGTGAGGGTCCTGCCGGCCGGATCGCCTTCAGGGCTTGCCCTGGAAGATGGAGAAGACGGCGCCCTGGGGGTCCTCCAGGACCGCAAAGCGCCCGACCCCGGGGATGTCCTGGGGCGGGACGCGGGTGTTGGCGCCCAGGGCGGTGGCCCGGGCGGCCCGGTCGTCCACGTCCTTCACCTGGAAATAGACCATCCAGTGCGAGGGGATCTCCCGCCAGGCCGGGCCCCAGTACTCACTGATCTCCATCATGCCGCCGAAGGGAGCGCCCTCGAGGGTCCACTCGGTGTAGGGCATGGCGGGGTCCTTGGGGGGTACCGCCGTCCAGCCCAGGAGCTTCGTGTAGAAGGCGGCGGCGGCCTTGGCGTCCTGGGTGGCGAGCTCGGTCCAGCAGAGGGCGCCGGGCTCCTGGTAGGCGGTGATGCCTTTGTGGTTCCGGGCCTGCCAGAGGGCGAAGGTGGCCCCGGTGGGATCCTGGAGGAGCGCCATCCGGCCCTCCTCCATCACGTCGAAGGGGCCCATGAGCAGCTGGCCGCCCAGCTCCTTGGCTTTGGACACCGCGGCGTCGGCATCGGACACCGAGATGTAGGAGAGCCAGTGGGGCGGGATGCCCATGTTCCGCTGGTCCTCGCCCTGGGCGCAGAAGGCCGCGGCCTCGCGGGCCTCCACGCTGAGGATCACGTAGTTGCCCATGGCGGTGGGGACCTCGCGGGCCTTCCAGCCGAAGAGGTCGCCGTAGAAGGCGCGGGCGCCCTCCAGGTCGGTGGTGGAGAGCTCGGGCCAGCAGAAGGTGCCGAGGGCAGGCAGGGTGGCTTGGGTCATGGCCTCCTCCGGGAGAGACCGCAAGACTAGGTCGGCCTTGATCCCCTCGCCATGCCGTTTAATTGAAAATTGTTGAAACAATCGAATGCCAGCCCCGGATCAGGCCTCCAGGCCCTCCAGGAAGGTTCCGGCAGCGCCCAGGAAGGCCGGGGCCCACTCGTGGCCCCCGCTGAACCGAACCACCTCCGGGGTGAACCCGCGGGCGGCCAGCCTGGCCAGATCCAGCTCGAGCTGGGGGGCGGAGTAGAAGGTGTCCCCGTCCCCGCGGCCCAGGAGGGTGGGCGGCAGGTTCAGGGCGGGCAGGTCGGCCACGTCCCGAGGCAGGTCCCCGCCCAGGACCAGGAGCCCCTGGCTGGGCCCGCAGGCGGCGGCGCGCCAGGCCATGCCGGCCCCCTGGGAGAAGCCGGCGAAGACCAGCCGGCCCCGGTGCCCCTCGGCCCGCAAGGCTTCCACCACCCGGCCCACATAGGCGAGGTTGTCCGCGAAGGCCTGCTCCCGGTCCAGGCTCGTCATCCAGGAGCCCACCACCTCCTGGGTCTGCCGGCTGTAGAAGCGGTGGAGGGCCTGCACGGAGACCAGGGTCCAGGCCTCCGCTCCGGGGATCCGGCGCAGGTCCCGGAGCAGGTGCTCCGCGTGCTGGCCGTAGCCGTGGAACCCCACCAGCAGGCCGGCCTCCGCGCCGCCCCTGCGGGCCGGCTCCACCAGGTAGCGGCCCAGGGTTTCGGTCCGGAGGGTGCGGACCTCGGTCACACAGGGCCCGCCAGGCGCTGGGCCACTTCGCCCAGGGGCCAGGATTCCTGCTCGCCCGTGGCCATGCGCTTCACCGTCACGGTGCCGCTGCCCAACTCCCCTTCGCCCAGGATGAGCACCGTCTGGATGCCCAGGCGGTTGGCGGAGGCCATGGCCTTCTTCAGGGCGCCGCCCCGGGTCTCCAGCTGCAGGGCCGCTCCCGCGTCCCAGAGGCTCCGGGCCAGCTTGAGGGCTTCCAGCGTGGCCCGCTCGCCCAGGGGGATGAGCAGGGCGGGGGCGGCGGCGGGCGCCTCTCCGCGCACCTGCTGCAGCACCATGGCCAGGCGGTCCAGGCCGATGGCCCAGCCGAAAGCGGGCACGTCCGGGCCGCCCAGGTGCTTGACCAGCAGGTCGTAGCGCCCGCCGCCCAGCAGGGCGCTCTGGGCGCCCAAGTCTGAGCTGAGCACCTCGAAGGCCGTGCGGGTGTAGTAGTCCAGCCCGCGCACCAGGCGCGGGTTCTCCTCGAAGGGGATGCCCAGCTCCGTGAGCAGGACCTTGAGCCGCGCGTGGTGCTTGGCGGAGGCCTCGTCCAGGTGGTCCGTGATGACGGGGTGGCCTTCCAGGGCGGCCTGGCAGCGCTCGTTCTTGCAGTCGAGCACCCGCAGCGGATTGGTTTCGATGCGGCGGTGGCAGTCCTCGCAGAAGCGGTCCGCCCGCTCCGCAAAGAAGGCGCGGAAGGCCGCATGGAAGGCGGGGCGGGACTCCGGCGTGCCCACGCTGTTGATGGAGAACACCAGGGACTTGAGGCCCAGCTCCGTGAGGAAGCTGTGGAGCATGAGCAGGGACTCGGCCTCGCTCTCAGGGGTGGCCACGCCAAAGCTCTCGGCGCCGATCTGCCAGAACTGCCGGTAGCGGCCCGTCTGCATGCGCTCGTAGCGGAACTGCTGGCCGATGTAATAGAACAGGACCGGGTCGTTGTTCTGGAGCAGCTTGTGTTGGATGGCCGCCCGAACCACGCCGGCGGTGTTCTCGGGGCGCATGACCACCTGGCGGCCGCCCTTGTCCGTGAACTCGTACATCTCCTTGTTCACGATGTCGGAGCTCTCGCCCACGCTGCGCTTGAAGACATCCAGCTCCTCGAGGATCGGGGTGCGGATCTCGCCGTAGCCGTGACGCCCGAACACGCGGCGGGCGGTTTCCTCGATATGCTGGAACCAGCGCAGCTCCGCCCCGAAGAGATCCCGCATTCCTTTCACCGACTGGGCCATGATCCGACTCCCGAGCATCCTAGGGCTCACCTTCAGCCTACTGGCATGGGGCCAGACTCCCAAACCCGTCGCCTCCCAGTCCCGACTGAAGGTCATGGTGGACGCGGGCCACGGCGGCGACGACGCCGGCGCCAAAGGCCCCAAGGGCCTGAAGGAGAAGGCCGCGGCCCTTGAGATCGCGAAGGCCGTGGGCCTCAAGCTTGAGGCCGCGGGCTTCGAGCCGGTCTTCACCCGGGAGGACGACACCTTCGTCCCCCTCTGGGACCGGGCCAAGGCCGCCAATGCCCAGGGGGCCGATCTCTTCATCAGCCTCCACTTGAACGCCGCCCGGGCCAAGGCCGCCCGCGGCTCCGAGGTCTTCTTCCTGAGCCTGGGCAAGGGCGACGACGAGGAGGTGGTGGCCACCGAGAATGCCGGCGCCGGCGCGGACCCTGGCACCGCCGACAGCGTGGTGGCCAGCATCCTGGACGACCTGGCCCAGACGGCCTTCCTGCAGGATTCCGAGCGGCTGGCCGTGGCCATCCAGGGCCAGCTGAACCGCCTGGCGGGCATCAAGGAGCGCGGGGTCAAGCAGGCGCCTTTCATCGTCCTGCGCGGCGCCGCCATGCCCGCCGTGCTGGTCGAGGTGGCCTTCATCTCCAATCCCAAGGAGGAGGAGAAGCTGAAGGACGCCGCCTTCCGCGCCAAGGTGGCCGAGGCCATCACCCTGGGCGTCCGCCGCTACTTCGCCGAGACCAACGGCACCGTGAGGCGGCGGACGGTGGGCGGGCCAGGCTGAGACCTTTGACCTCCGAAGCCAAAGGCCATCCGTTCGGTGGAGGAGCGCTGGCCGGAGGCCGACCTTGAACAAATGCCCCTTCGAAGCGATGATGGAAGGCCGCAGTACCCGTAGCTCAGTTGGATAGAGCGTTGGCCTCCGAAGCCAAAGGTCGCTGGTTCGATTCCAGTCGGGTGCACCAACAAAGCCAGGGGGGCCGAATGGCCCCCCTGGCTTTGTTGGCATCCTGGACGCGAACCAGCGAGTGCATCGCCCGAGACGCGCCACGAAGGCGCGTCGAAGCGAGGCGGGGCGGCGGAGCCGCACGGTTCGATTCCCGGTCGGGCCGAATGGCCCCCCTGGCTTTGTTGGCATCCTGGACGCGAACCAGCGAGTGCATCGCCCGAGACGCGCCACAAAGGCGCGTCGAAGCGAGGCGGGGCGGCGGAGCCGCACGGTTCGATTCCCGGTCGGGCCGAATGGCCCCCCTGGCTTTGTGGATGTCCAGGAAGCCGCCCGGTCCGGTTCCCGGCCCCTACCTCGGCTTGAAGGTCAGCGAGTCCAGGCAGCGGGTCACTTCGTCTTGGGTGATGGGCTTGATGAGCACGGCGGTGCTCGGCCACCGGGCCAGGGACTGGTCGAGTTCGCCGTCCCGGAAGCCGGTGACGACGAGGACCGGCTGCCTGGGGTCCTGCTCCTTGATCCGGTCCAGGACCTGGGCCCCGGTCATGCCGGGCATGTTGTGGTCGAGGAGCACGAGGTCGAAGCTCCGCCCCTCCTCCACCAGGCGCAGGGCTGAAGGTCCGTCCTCCACCACCTCCACCCGGTGGCCCAGCTCCCGCAGGAGGGGCGGGAAGGTGCTCCGGACCAGGGCGTCGTCGTCGGCCACGAGGATGCTCAGGGGGCGGAAGAGGGGATGGCCGGCCTGGAAGGTGTCCCCGGGTTGGTCGGGCTCGGCCTGAACCAAGGGGAACCGCATGGAAACCCGGGTCCCGGTCCCGGGGTGGCTCTGGATGTCGAGCTCGCCCTGATGGGCGCGCACGATGTTCTGGACCATGGCGAGGCCGAGCCCGGTGCCCTTCCCCACCGGCTTGGTGGTGAAGAAGGGTTCGGTGGCGTGGGCCAGGGTTTCGGGGCTCATCCCCTGGCCGGTGTCCCAGACGATCAGCTGGATGTGCTGGGTCCCCTGGCGGCGCGTCTCCAGGTGGAGTGTGCCTCCCTCCGGCATGGCATCGACCGCGTTCACGCACAGGTTCATCAGGGCGCTGCCCAGGGTGCTGGTCTCACCCATGATCCAGCCGGGGTGGGGATCCAGGTCGACCTCGAGGGCGATTTTGTGGCGCAGGGTCTGGCGCAGGATGTCCGCCTCGCCGGCCACCACCGCATTCAGGTCGATGAGGTGGGGCGTCTCCAGATCCTTCCGCACGAAGTTGGTCAGGCGCTTGACCATGTCCCGGCCCCGCAGGGCGGCCTGTTCCAGCGTCCGCATCGATTTCAGGAGGAACGCATCGGCCTGGTACTTGACCTGCATGGTGGAGGCGATGCTGAGGATCGCCGACAGGACGTTGTTCATGTCGTGGGCGATGCCGCTGGCCAGGCTGCCGAGGCTCTCCAGCTTCTGGGCCTGCTGCAGTTCGGCCTCCATCCGGCGTCGCTGTTCGTTGGCGAGCCACTGCGCGGTGACGTCGCGGTTGAGCCCGATCATGCGGATCGGCCGGCCCTCCGCGTTCCGCTGGACGATCCCGTCCGCCGAGACGTGGCGCGTGCTCCCGTCGGGAAGCAGGATCCTGAATTCGCTGTGGTAGTCGCGCTCGCCCCGGAGGGCTGCCTGGCTGTCGGCGGAGGCGGCGTTCTTGTCCTCGGGGTGGAGCCGGCGTTCCCAGGCCTCCAGGCCGCCGGGGAAATCCCCGGGCCCGTAGCCGTAGATCTCCATCATGCGGCTGTCCCAGATCATCGCGCCGGTCTCGAGGTTCCAGTCCCAGATGCCCAGCCCGCCCGAACGGGTCGCCAGCTCCAGGCGCTGGCCCACCTCCCGCAGGGCCAGTTCGGCCTTCTTCCGCTCGGTGATGGTGTCGAAGATGGCGATGAATTCACCCAGGGCCGGGCAGTAGGCGTTGATGGAGAACCAGATGTCCAGGCTCTCCACCTGGGTTTCGATGCGCTCGGGGGGGCCGGCGAGGGCCACGCGGCCGTAGGCCTGGAGGAGCTCCCCATTGGCATCCTGGAATCCGGGGATCACCTCGGACACCCGGCGTCCCACCACCTCTTTCAGCCCCGTCAGGTGGGTGAAAGCGGGATTCACCTCCAGGTAGATGAAATCGACGGGTTCGCCCCCCTCGAAGATCATCCGGCACCGGGCGAACCCAGCGGTCATGTTCTCGAAGATGCCCCGATAGCGGTCCTCGCTCACGTGCAGCGACCGCTCGACCTGTTCCTGGGCCCGCCGGAGGGTCTGGTGGAAGCGGCTGAACAGGATGCCGGTGCCGGCGAACACCACCATCGACACGTAGGTGCCGGGGTGGTGCCCCGGCGGGATGAAGACCCACCAGACGAGCAGGGTGGACAGCAGGGTGGCGGCCGAGCCCCACCAGAGCCCGCCGATCCAGGAGGAGAGGAACACCGCCGGATAGAAGAGGAACCAGACGAAGGGCTTGATGCCCGACCAGAAGGCCCACTGTGCCCCGAGGGCCAGGAGGGGCGGCAGCAGGGCCAGGGAGGGATGCCGCCTGACGCGTCGGGTGATTCGATCCATGGCGCTTCCAGGGGAATGGGGTGGGTGCCCTTGATTCTGGCCGGTTCTTGGCGATGGAGGTGGGCCGGTCGGTACGAAGGCCATCGGCCGCTGGAGGATCCTGAATGAATTCTGGTTTTGGAACCGAGCCGGTACAGGGCTGGCCGGCTCGAATGATTCGAATCGAATGAGGCGGGCCTGAGGAATCGACGGATTGGGCAGGGCCGTCACGGGGGGCGGATCCAGGAATCCAACCCTCCGCAGTCCCGTCCAACCACAAGGAGGTCCCATGATCCTCATCACCGGCGCCACGGGCACCATCGGCAGGGAACTGGTCCTCGACCTCAGCGGGAGGCGCAGCACCTTCAAGGTGATGGCGCGTTCCACCGAGGCCGTGAAAGCCTTCGAATCCAAGGGGATCAAGGCGTTCCAAGGGGATTTCGAACGACCCGAGACCTTCGCGGGGGCTCTGGCGGGCATCGAGTCCGTGTTCCTGCTCACCACCCCGCGGCCCGATGGCCCGGCCCTGGAAAGGGCCTTCCTCGCGGCCTGCAAGGCCCAGGGGGTGCAGCACATCGTCCGCATCTCGGCCGCCGGGGCCCATCCGGGGGCCAGCTCCGTCCTGCTCCGCAACCACGGGCGCTGCGAGTCCCAGCTGGAGGAGAGCGGCCTCGACTGGACCCACCTCAGGCCCACCGTCTTCATGCAGAACCTGGTGCCCTTCATGGGGCCCAGCATTGCCAGGGAGAGCACCCTCTATGCCCCGGCGGGGGAGGCCCGCATGCCCTGGATCGACATCCGGGACATCGCCGCCGTGGCGGGGGTCGCGCTCACCACCGAGGGGCACGAAGGCCTGGTGTACGACCTCACGGGCCCCGAGTCTCTCACCTACGGCGAGATCGCGGCCCGGCTCAGCGAGCAGATGGGGCGGCAGATCACCTATGTGAACGTGCCCGAAGGGGCCGCCCGCCTGTCCATGGTGGGATCGGGGATGTCCCCCTGGCTGGCCGAGGGCCTGATCTCGCTCTACCAGCTGTTCAAGGCCAACGGGCCCACGGCCCAGGCCCTGGAAACCGTGGAGCGGCTCACAGGCCGCGCCCCGAGGACCCTGGCCGCC
This sequence comes from Holophagaceae bacterium, assembly GCA_046331485.1. Lineage (GTDB taxonomy): Bacteria > Acidobacteriota > Holophagae > Holophagales > Holophagaceae > Geothrix. The sequence continues at coordinate 155,968 of JAXLQS010000004.1, forward strand.
TACCTCAAGGAGAACGAGGCCGCCTTCCGCTCCGTCAAGGCGGCCGAAGTGGCGCGCCGCTGACCCTGAACCCGCGACCGGGCTACCCTGAAGCCCTGCTCCGGGGGAGGTCCATGTCCAAGGGTGTCGACGCGCCGGCCATCCGGGCCGCGGAGGATTGATGGCCTGGTTCCGGCGCCGGATCTGGGATCCGATCCAGCGGTTGCTGCGCGAAGGGCTCACCCCTGAGAGGCTGGCCTGGAGCCTGTCCGTGGGCCTGGCCTTCGGGATCATCCCACTCTGGGGCACCGCCACGGCCCTGTGCGCCGGAGCGGCCCTGGCCTTCCGCCTGAACCAGCCCGCCATGCAGCTGGCCAACTACCTGGCCTATCCCCTGCAGCTGGCCCTGCTCATCCCCTTCATCCGGATGGGGGAAGGCCTCTTCGGGGCGCCCCGCCTCCCCCTCTCCCTGCCGGTCCTCCAGGAGGCGCTGAGGCAGGACGCCTGGGCGGCGCTGGGCCAGTTCTGGACCAGCCTGTGGCATGCGAGCGTCGCGTGGCTGCTGGTGGTGCCCCTGCCGGCGGCTCTGCTGGCCTGGGGCCTGGCCCCGGTCTTCCGGACCACGCTGAGGACCTTCCGCCGCCCCTGATCCCCGGATAGCCTGTCAGCACCTGGATATTTGGAGCCCTGAGCATGAGCGAGTCGCGCACCCGCAAGCCCTCCGTGATCAAGAGGCGGTTCCCCTGGGGCTGGGCGGTGCTCGGGCTTCTGGCCGTGGGGGCCCTGGGGGCCATGATGGCGGCCCGGGGCGGCCCCGTGGCGGTGTCCGTTTCCGCGCCCACCGTCTTCAAGGCGGGGGAGCGCAATCCGCTGGTGACGGCCTCGGGCTACTTGGTGGCCCGCACTCGCGCCACCCTCTCGAGCAAGGTGCTGGGCCGCGTGAGCTGGCTGGGCGTGCAGGAGGGCAGCCGCGTGGCCAAGGGCCAGATCCTGGCCCGCCTCGAATCGCCGGACCTGGCCGCGGCCCGGGACCAGGTGCAGGCCCAGCTGGATCAGGCCAAGGTGGACTTGGACCGGGCGGAGAAGCTGCGCGCCCTGGGCATCCAGGACGAGGCCACCGTGGACCGGCTGCGCAGCCAGAAGCTGACCCTGGAGGCCCAGCTGGCCTACCAGAACGCCCTGCTGGAGAGCATGGAGCTGAAGGCGCCCTTCAGCGGCGTCGTCACCCAGAAGCTGTCCGAAGTGGGCGAGACCGTCGCCCCGGGCAGCGCCGGCGGCGCCAATGCCATCAACGCGATCCTGGTCATGGCGGACTTCGAGACGCTGGAGGTGGAGGTCGAGGTGAACGAGGCCTCCATCGCCAAGCTGCAGCGGGGCATGCCCGCCGAGATCCGCGTGGATGCCCTGGACGGACAGGGCCCGCGCTCGGTGCTGAAGGGGCGGCTGCGGGAGATCTACCCCAGCTCGAACCGTCAGAAGGCCGTGGTGGTGGTGCGGGTGGCCTTCGTGGAGAAGGACCCCCTCCTCGTGCCGGACATGGGCGCCAAGGTCACCTTCCTGGGCGAGGCCTATGCCCAGGACGTGGTGGTCCTGGGGCGGGAACAGGTGAAGAAGCAGGAGGGCAGGGCCTTCGCCTGGGTGGTGGAGAATGGCCTGGCGGTGCAGAAGTTCGTCACCGTCCAGGGCGAGAACCCCGTCGGCCTGGAGGTGAAGGACCTGCCCGCGGACGCCATGCTGATCGTGGCGCCGCCCGAATCCCTGAAGCCCGGCGCCAAGGTCGTGGTGAAGCGCGGATGAACGCGGATCGCTTCGACCTGGGCGGGGGCGAGCCCATCATCACCCTGCGTGACGTGGCCAAGAGCTACTGGCGCGAGGCGCTGGAGATCCCGGTGCTCCAGGGCATCGATCTGGAGATCCCCAGGGGCGCCTACATCGCCCTCATGGGCCCCTCCGGGAGCGGCAAGACCACCCTCCTCAACCTGGTGGCGGGCATCGACCGGCCCACGGGCGGCTCGCTGGAGGTCTGCGGCCACGAGCTGAACGCCCTGGATGACGACCAGCTGGCCGCCTGGCGCAATGCCCACGTGGGCTTCATCTTCCAGAACTACAACCTGGTGCCGGTGCTGAACGCGTTCGAGAACGTGGAGCTGCCCCTGCTGCTCACGGGCGCGGGCCGGGGTGAGCGCCGGGACCGCGTGGAGGAGGCCCTCGCGCTGGTCAACCTCAAGGACCGGATGTGGAACTATCCGCGCCAGCTCAGCGGTGGCCAGGAGCAGCGGGTGGCCATCGCCCGGGCCATCGTGACCGACCCCGACCTCCTGGTGGCCGACGAGCCCACGGGGGCCCTGGACGCGAAGAACGCCGAGGAGGTGCTGGCCCTCATGGCGCGGCTCAATTCGGAGTACCAGAAGACCATCGTGATGGTGACCCACGACCCCAAGGCCGCCCATCACGCGCGGCACCAGATCCATCTTGAGAAGGGCGTACTGGACAAGGCCGTCGAGGTGAACCGGTGAGGCCGAGTGCCGCGCGTGAGCATCATGGAGGCTCCGCCTCCGCCGAGCCGCCAAGCGGCGAGCGGGAGCAGAGCGCGGGGCGCTCTGCGATAGGTGGAGGGCACCAGATCCATCTTGAGAAGGGCGTGCTGGATAAGGCCGTCGAGGTGAACCGGTGAGGCCGGAGCAGGAGCGTAGGCCCACGGCCCGCAGGGCCGCCCTTGAAGGGCGCGGCCCAGGAAGGGCCGCGTGATGCGCTGGCTGGCGCTCATCTGGAAGAGCCTGATGCGCTCCAAGCGGCGCACGCTCCTGATCGTGGGCAGCCTGGTGCTGTCGGTGTTCACGGTGGCGGTGCTCCAGAGCCTGCTCACCACGCTGGACGCCGTCACGAACAACCCCAACTCCAGCAACCGTCTGGTGGTCCGGCACAAGAGCGGCCTGACGCAGATGCTGCCGCGCAGCTACGAGGCCTACCTGCGCCAGCAGCCGGAGGTGGAGACGGTCTGCGCCCTCCAGTGGTTCGGCGGCTACTACCAGGATCCGCGCAATTTCTTCGCGAACTTCGCCAGCGACGAGACCACCCTGTTCGCCACGTTCAAGGAGGAGTTCGGCGTCGCCGGCATCACCGAGGCGCAGATGAAGGAGTACATCCGGGACGGCACCGGCTGCATCGTGGGCGAGAGCCTCGCGAAGAAGAACGGCTGGAAGGTCGGCGATGTCGTCCCGCTCACGGGCACGATCTTCCCCATCAATCCCCGTCTCACCATCCGGCTGATCTTCAAGAGCCCCAAGCCTTCGGACGAGAACGTCCTGCACTTCCACTACAAGGTGCTGGAGGAGGGCGTGGCCCGGATGAAGGGCCTCTGCGGCTCCTTCTGGGTGCGGGCCCACCGGCCCGAGGACATCCCCCGCCTCACCGAGCGGGTGGACCGGCACTACGCCAACAGCGCCTACGAGACACTGACCGAGACGGAAAACGCCTTCAACCTCAGCTTCGTGAAGATGCTGGGCAACATCGGCGCCATCATCCAGGGCATCACGGCCGCGGTGGTGGTGGCCATCCTCATCGTCACGGGCAACACCATGGCCACGGCCATCCGTGAGCGCACCACCGAGATCGCCGTCTTCCGGGCCATGGGCTTCTCGGCGGGCCGTGTGCTGGCGCTGCTGCTGGCGGAAGGCGTGCTCCTGGTGGGCGCTGGGGGCGGCCTCGGCGTGCTGCTGGCGAACCTGGCCGCGGGAGGGGTCCGGGAGTCCCTGGGAATGGCCATGCCCTTCTTCGCGGATTTCGCCATCCTGCCGGACACGGTCCTGGCCTGCCTCGCGGGGGCCCTGGGCATCGGCGTCCTGGCCACCTTCGTCCCGGCCTACGCGGCCACCCGCAGGCCCATCACCGAAGGCCTGAAGGCGGTGGGCTGATGCTGGGACTCCTGCTCGCCACGCCCTTCCTGGCCTACCTGGCCTGGCTCATCTGGGCCCTGGTGGCCTATCCCATCCCCCTGGGCTACAACCTGCGGTCCCTGTGGCAGCGCAAGCTGTCCAGCTTCAGCACGGCTGCGGCCATCGCCCTGGTGGTGGGCATCTTCGTGGTGGTGCTGAGCCTGGCCCAGGGGCTTTCGGTGGCCTTCGCCAGCAGCGGTCGCCCGGACCAGGCCCTCGTGCTGCGGCCCAATGCCCGGTTCGAGTTGAACAGCTCCATCGAGCGGGACCGCATGCGCATCCTCAAGGTTCATCCCCTGCTGAAGCGGGATGCGGAGGGGCCCATGGCCAGCGCCGAGGTGGTGGTGGTGAAGCTCTTCCCCATGGCGGACGGCACCGATACCAACGTGACGGTGCGCGGGCTGGAGGGCCGGGGCCTCACCCTGCGTCCCCAGGTGCGCCTCGTGCAGGGCCGCTGGTTCCGCCCCGGCCTCAGTGAGGTGGTGGTGCCCCGGAAAATGCTGGGGCGCTTCCCGGGCATGGAGGTGGGTCGCAGCCTCCGCATGGGGGGGCGCGACTGGCAGATCGTCGGAAGTTTCGACGCCGGCGGCGCCAGCTACGAAAGCGAGGTCTGGTCGGATGTGAATGACGTGATGCAGGCCTTCCGGCGGGAGTCCTACTCGGCGATGCTGGCCCGCCTGGAGAGCCCCGGGCGGATCGACGGCTTCCTGAAGGCCGTCGAGGACGACAAGCGCCTGAAGCTGGAGGTGATCCGGGAGACGGCCTACTTCAAGGAACTCACCAAGGCCGGGGATCCCATCAAGATCCTGGGCAACCTCATCACCCTCATCCTCACGGGGGCGGCCATCTTCGCGGCCATGAACACCATGTACGCCGCCGTGGCCGGCCGCACCAAGGAGATCGGCACCCTGCGGGCCCTGGGCTTCCGCCAGCGGGAGATCCTGGCCAGCTTCCAATGGGAGAGCATCTTCCTGTGCCTCACCGGAGGCCTCCTGGGCTCGGGGCTGGCCCTCTTCGCCAATGGCATCCAGACCGGCACCACCAGCTTCGAGACCTTCAGCGATGTCAGCTTCGCCTTCACCATCACCCCGGGCCTCATGGCCCAAGGCGTGGCCTTCAGCCTGGTGATGGGGCTCCTGGGGGGCTTCCTGCCGGCCTGGCGGGCCAGCCGCATCCCGTTGACCGAGGCCATGAAGGGGGGCTGAGGCGGCGGGCCCTTCCGCGCAGCCGGCGCCTGCGGCTTGGCCTTGCGGAGGCCGGCGTGATGCTCAGCCCGCCGGGTGCCCGGCTCGGAACGCTGCCCTGCAGCGTCCCTCGCCACCCGGCTGGGCTTCGCCCTGGCGGGCCAGCCGCATCCCGTTGACCGAGGCGATGAAGGGGGGCTGACCTTGACAGCCATCGTTTTGCGAGGCAGATTGGAGGTGCTGATTTCTCCTAACCCGGAGGGCCTCGTGGACCGTGAATTGCTGAAGGGCAGCACTCCGCTGCTGCTGTTGTCGCTGCTCTGCGAGGGGCCCATGTACGGCTACCAGATCATCGAGACGGTTCGCCAGCGCACGGGCGGAAGCTATACGCTGAAAGAGGGGGCCTTGTATCCAGCCCTCCACAAGCTCGAGGCCACCGAGTTCATCGCCTCCTACTGGGAGACCCAGGAGAACGGCCGGGAGCGGCGCTACTACGCCATCCAGCCCGCGGGCGAGGCCTTCCTGACGGCCAAGAAGAAGGAATGGAACCAGTTTGTGGACATGGTCCAGGCCTTCGTGGGGCCGAAGGCCTAGCGGGTCCCCCATGTCCCGGGCACTGGAGGCCTATCTCGCTCAGGTGAGCTCAGGCCTCAAGGGGCTGACGCGGCGCCGCCGGGCGACCCTCCTGCGCGAACTGGAAGCGCACCTGCTGGATGAGGCCGAGGCCCGCGGCATCGAATCTGAACCGGCCTGGGCGGCCCTGCTCTCGGAGAAGGAACATCCGAGCCTGCTGGCCGAGGAACTCGCCGCCGGCGAGGGCCAGGACGCCAACCACCGGGGCGGCACCGCCCTGGCCGCGGGCATGATCATCGGCCTGGCCACGGGCGGCCACATGTGGTTCGAGGGCTGGCGCTGGTACATCGCCCTGGCCTTCGCCGCGGCCCAGGGCCTGGCCGTGGGGGCGGGCTATTTCTGGGTGCGCCGACACTGGCTGCGGCTGAATCCCTGGGCCCGGACCCTGGTGGCCGTGCTGATCACGACCCTGTTGTCCATTCCCCTGGGCTTCACCACCCACCACGGCTTCAAGCCGACCCGCCTGCTCTATGGCGCCTTCACAGGGTTTTTGCTGGAGCGGCACAGCCAGGAGCGCCCGCTCTGGCAGACCCTGCTCGAGCCGGTGGTGTTCACGGCCCTCATGTTCATCCTCGAGGCGGGGGTGCTGGGGCGGATCCGGTTCCAGTGGTGGAAGGTGCCCCTGGAACTGAGCTTCAACGCCACCCTTCTCCTGAGCGTCATGCTGGCCAACCGGTTCAGGCGGCTCCTGGCGGAGCGGCGGGTGCTCACCCCGCAAGAGCAGGGGTGAAGGCTGCCCGGGGGATGCCGCGTTGCGCACATACCCCTGGATCGTCCCGGTCATCTCCGGGAATCCCCCTTGAGCTGGAAGGGTTCGGGCGGTAGACTGGTCCTCTTGCGTGGACAAGCCGCGTGCACATACCCCGCTCATGGGGGCATCCGGTCGGTCCCAGGAGGAAAATGATGCGAGAGAAAATCCACCCCGAGCTGCACGACGTCAAGGTCCACTGCGCCTGCGGCAACGAGTTCATGACGCGCTCCACCAAGAAGGAGCTGCGCGTGGAAATCTGCTCGAACTGCCACCCCTTCTTCACGGGCAAGCAGCGCCTGATGGACACCGAGGGCCGCGTGGACAAGTTCAACAAGAAGTACGCCAAGAAGGTGGCTCCTGCCGCCGCCGAGGTGGTCCCCGCCGAAGCCGCTCCGGCCACCCCCGAAGCCTAGCTGCGATGTTCCCGAGGACGGGCCGAGCGATCGGCCCGTCCTTTTTCGTAGGCGCAGAAGGGAGGGATCATGCTCGACCAGCTTGAAGCCGTGGAGGCCCGCTTCCAGGAAGTGGAGGCGCAGCTCCAGGATCCGGCCGTGGTGTCGGATTCCAAGCGCCTGCGGGAGCTGTCCAAGCTCCGGGCGGAGCTGGAGCCGGTGGTGCTGGCCTTCCAGACCCAGCGGAACCTGATGAAGCAGCTCGAGGAGGCCGAGTCCATCCTGGGCGACAAGTCCATGGATGCCGACCTCCGTGAGATGGCGGAGCTGGAGATCCCCGACCTGAAGAAGGCCATCGCCGAGGGCGAGGCCGAGATCAAGCGCCTGCTCATTCCCAAGGATCCCGCCGACGCCAAGAACGTGATCCTCGAAGTGCGCGCCGGCACCGGCGGCGAGGAGGCGGCCCTGTTTGCCGCGGAGCTGTTCCGGATGTACCTCCGCTTCGCCGAGCGCCGGGGCTTCAAGGTCTCGGTGCTGGATGAAAGCGGCGCGGATGCGGGCGGACTGAAGGAAGCCACTGCGGAGATCCAGGGGGAGGGCGCCTACAGCCTGTTCCGCTTCGAGAGCGGCGTGCACCGCGTGCAGCGGGTGCCCAAGACCGAGACCCAGGGCCGCATCCACACCTCCGCCGCCACGGTGGCCGTCATGCCCGAGGCCGAGGAGGTGGACATCGAGATCCACCAGAAGGACCTGCGCATCGACACCTTCTGCTCCGGCGGCAAGGGCGGCCAGAGCGTGAACACCACCTACTCCGCCGTGCGCCTCACCCACCTGCCCACGAACACGGTGGTCAGCTGCCAGGACGAGCGCAGCCAGATCAAGAACATGGCCAAGGCCATGACCGTGCTCCGCTCCCGTCTGCTCCAGAAGGCCCAGGACGAGGCGGACGCGGCCCACTCGGCGCTGCGAAAGTCCCAGGTGGGGAGCGGCGACCGCAGCGAGAAGATCCGCACCTACAACTTCCCCCAGGGCCGCGTCACGGACCACCGCATCGGCGTCACCATCCACCAGATCGACAGCTTCATGGGCGGCCAGATCGAACCCATCCTCGAGCCCCTGCGTGCCGCCTTCGAGGCCGAGCGGCTGCAGGCCTTGGAGGCCTGAGAGGCGGCTCAGCCATCGGCTGCCTGGGAAGCAGAAGCGGGAGGCGAGCCTCCCGCTTCTGCTTTTACCGATGGCTGAAAACTACTTCTTCAGCGTCACCTTTTCCGGCGCGGTCAGGCTGAAGGCGACAGGCTTGGCGGAGGGGATGCGGATGATGGTGTCGGCGGTCCCGGCTGCGATGGCGGTCCCCGCGGCGGCGCCCAGGGCGGCGCCGCCCAGGGCGTGGTCATTCTTGTTCTTCTTGTCGGAGAGGATGCCGATGAGGGCGCCCAGGGCGGCCCCGCCGCCGATGTACTTGGCGTTCCGCTCGCCGCGGGCCGTGGCGACCACCACGTGCGTGTCCGTGTCGATGCCCACGCCTGCGATCTCCGTGAGGCGGATGCCCAGGGCCCCCTGGCCGTTGCTCAGGCGGCCGGCGGCGGCACTCTGGGTGACAACGCCCCGGGCCGGACTGCCGGCGCTCCAGACCAGCTTGCCATCCTGGACCACGTCCGAGGCCAGGCTGCCCTCCCAGGCATCACCCGCCTGGTCCTTCTCCGTGGTCAGCTCCCGGGCCAGGGTGATCTCGAGCTTGGTGCCGACAGGAACCTCCACCACCACAGGCTTGGGGGCCTCCTTGGCCGCCGGGGCCTGGGCCAGCGTGAGGGCCTCCTGCTTCTTGGCCTCGGCCCGCTTCTTGGCATCGGCCACCTGGCGCTCCAGGGCCTTCACCTGGGACTTTGTGAGCTGCTGGACCGTCTCGGCATCGTCGCCGGTGGCCTTGCCTGATTTGGCCTCGGCCAGCTGCTGCTCCAGCTGGGCGACCTTGGCTTCGGCGGCCTTGGCGGCCTCCTCGGCCTGGAGGGCGGCCTCGCTCTTGTGGTTGCAGGCCAGGGCAAGGGACAGGACCGCGGCCAGGGCGATGGTCTGGGGGAGCACGGGGCGCATGGGGCCTCCTCGGTGTGGGGTGCCGTATAGTATGGCATCCCGACCGGGATCCCTCCCATGGCCCGACCCAACCTCAATCCCCGCGGCGAATCCGTCCTGCGCACCCTCATCGAGACCTACCTCGAGGCGGGGGAGCCTGTGGGTTCCCGTCTGCTGGCCAAGCGCTATCCCGAGCCCCTGTCCAGCGCCACCATCCGCAACGTGCTCTCGGACCTGGAGGATGAGTCCCTGGTGGCCCAGCCGCACACCTCGGCGGGGCGCATCCCCACGGAGCGGGCCTACCGCTACTACGTGGACCGGTGGCTCAAGTCCCTGCCGCCGGGGCCCGATGTCGAAGGCCGCCTGTCCACCACCCTCGAGGGCCTGGACCTGGATCCCGAGGCCTGGGCGCGCCACGCCAGCCGCACGCTGGCCGAGGTCATGGGCGGCGTCTGCGTGGCCCTGCCCATGCCCCTGTCCCAGAGCCGGCTCGTGCGGCTGGAGTTCGTCCCAGTCGGTTCGAATCGGCTGGTGGCCATCTGGGTGGGTAGCCTGGGGGAGGTCGAGCACCGGCTCATGGAGAACCCCTGGCGGCATCCGGAGGCCGTCCTGACGGAACTGGGGAACTACGCCACGGCGCATTTCGCGGGGCTGACGCTGGTGGAGATGCGGTCGAGGTTGCTGGAGGCGCTGCGCGCCGATGCCCAGGAGGGGGAGTCCCTCCGCCTCCGGCTCCAGGAGCTGGCGGCCCGGTGGCCCGAGGATTCCGAGGCCATGGACCCGCCGGTCCTGGTCTCGGGCCTGGGTCAGCTGGGCGGCCTGCCTGAGTTCGAGGATGTCTCCCGCTTCCGGGATCTGGTCGCGGCCTTCGAGGAGCGCGGGCGGCTCGCCCACCTCCTCAACGCCTTCGCCGGTCGCGCCTCGGAGGACGTCCAGCTCCTGCTGGGTACCGAGAACCCCTACTTCGAAGCCTGGCCCCTGGCCACGGCGGTGCGGACGGTGGAGCTGGGGCCGGCGGGTTTCGTCACCTTCGCCCTAGTGGGCCCGCTCCGGATGGACTACGGCCGGGTCTTGGGTGGATTGCGCTGGTGGTCCCGCCAGGTCCAGAGCCGGCAGGGGAGGGGCTAGGCATTCCCGCGGTTGCCAGGTGTGCTTATACTGCTGCGATGCCTACCGATATTCCTCACCAGCCGGACGCCCGACCCACCGTTCCTCCCGCGGAATCTGAGGATCTGGTGGACCTCAACCTGGACGAGGGACTGGAAGGGGACCTCCAGTCCGTCGCCGACGAGGTGGCGTCGGAGTACCGGACCCAGATGGTCCCCGAGATGGAGCTTCCGGACCTGCCCGACACGGGCGCCGGACCGGAGGCCACGGTGGATCTGGAATCGGCCCTCACCGAAGCCGAGCGCCAGATGGAGGACATGCTGCGCCGGGAGGCGGAGCTCATGGAACATCACCGGCGGCTGGCGGCGGACTTCAACAACTTCCGCAACCGCGCCCAGCGCGACATCGCCCTGGCCGTGGAGCAGGCCGAGCGCAAGATCCTCCTGGAGATGTTGCCCGTCCTGGACAACTTCGAGCGGGGGCTCAGCGCCTCGTACCAGGACGTGGAATCCTTCCGCGCCGGCGTGGAGCTCATCCGCAAGCAGTTCCTCGAATCCCTGCGCCGGCTCAACGTGGAGCAGCTGCCCCTCCAGGTGGGCGAGCCCTTCGATGCCCTGACCTCCGAAGCCCTGACCACCTTCAGCGATCCGAACCTTCCGGATGGGTCGGTGGCCGCCATCTACGAACAGGGCTTCAACCTGAAGGGCCAGCTCCTGCGGGCGGCGCGGGTGGTGGTGAATCGGCTCCAGGACCCGGGAAAATCCTAGTCCACCCCACGCTTGTGCTGGATTTGCTATTGGGAAGTCGAATACGATAATTGAAGCGACCCCAGGGAGTTCCACTCATGGCAGGCAAACTGATCGGCATCGATTTGGGCACGACCAACAGTTGCGTCTGCGTGATGGAAGGGGGCGATTCCCGGGTCATTCCCAACCGCGAGGGCAGCCGCACCACGCCCTCCGTGGTGGCCTTCACGGACAAGGGCGATGTCCTGGTGGGCCACATCGCCAAGCGGCAGGCCGTGACCAATCCCCAGCGGACCCTCTTCGCCGTGAAGCGGCTCATCGGCCAGCGGTTCCAGTCTCCGAGGGTGCAGGAGGCCGTGACCCGTCTGCCCTTCCCGGTGGTGGCCGCGCCCAATGGCGACGCCTGGCTCCGCGTGGGCGAGCGCGACTACGCTCCGCCCGAAGTGTCCGCCATCGTGCTCCGGTCCCTGAAGCAGGCCGCGGAGGCTTTCCTGCATGAGGAAGTCACCGATGCCGTCATCACGGTCCCGGCCTACTTCGACGATGCCCAGCGCCAGGCCACCAAGGACGCCGGCAAGATCGCCGGCCTGAACGTCCAGCGCATCATCAACGAGCCCACGGCGGCGGCCCTGGCCTACGGCTTCAACAAGAAGGGCGTGAAGCAGATTCTCGGCATCTATGACTTCGGCGGCGGCACCATCGACTTCACCCTGATGGAAATGAACGACGGCGTCTTCGAGGTGCTGGCCACCAGCGGCGACACCTTCCTGGGCGGCGAGGACATCGACCAGGTCATCCAGAACTGGCTGGTCCACCACTTCCGCGAGAAGACGGGCATCGACCTCACGAATGACCGCATGGCCCTCCAGCGCCTGAAGGAGGCCAGCGAGAAGGCCAAGTGCGAGCTGTCCACCCTGGACCGCGTGGAGATCCGGCTGCCCTTCATCGCCCAGGGCCCCAGCGGGCCGCAGCACCTGGAAGCAGCCCTCACCCGGGAGCAGCTCGAGGAGATGGTCCGGGAGCTGGTGGACCTCACGCTCGTCCCCATCAAGGACGCCCTCGAGCAGGGCGGCAAGACCCCCAAGCAGGTCGACGAGATCATCCTGGTGGGTGGCCAGACCCGCATGCCCCTCGTGCAGCGGCTGGTGCGGGATTTCTTCGGCAAGGAACCCAACCGCAGCATCAACCCCGACGAGGTGGTGGCCGTCGGTGCCTCCATCCAGGGCGCCGTCCTCAAGGGCGACATCAAGGACCTCGTGCTGCTGGATGTGACGCCACTCTCCTTGGGCATCGAGACCCAGGGCGGCGGCTTCGTGAAGATCATCCAGCGCAATGCCACCATCCCCACCCGGGATGCCCGCACCTTCACCACCGTCACCGATAACCAGAGCCGCGTGGAGATCCACGTGCTGCAGGGCGAGCGGGAGCTCTCCGAGCACAACAAGAGCCTGGGCCGCTTCGACCTCATCAACCTGCCGCCCCTGCCCAAGGGCGTGCCGCAGATCGAGGTTGCCTTCGACATCGACTCCAACGGCATCGTGAAGGTATCGGCCCGCGACCTCATGACCGGGCTCGAGCAGAGCATGAGCATCCGCCCCAGCTCCGGCCTCTCCGAGCTGGAGATCCAGCGGATGATCCGCGAGGCCCTGGCCAATGCCGAGGGCGACGTGAAGAAGCGCGACGCCATGAAGTACATCGCCTCGGCCGAGGGGCTGATCTTCTCCTGCGACAAGAGCTTCATCGAGTGTGGCAAGTATTTGACGGACGAGCAGCAGTCCCTGGTGCGGGACGTGCTCTCGAGGGCCCGGCAGGCCGTGGCCTCCCAGGATCCGGAGGCGCTCCGCTCCTGCGAAAACCAGCTCCTGGAAGCCCAGAACCTGCTGACCGACGCGGTGCTGGCGGCCAGCGAGGCCATGATGGCCTCCCTCGACGGCGAGGGTGAAGGCGCGGCTCCGCCCAATTAGTCCGCCCGCTCATCGGCTATCCTGGAACCTCAGGATGGGATGATGAAGCGCGACTACTACGAAGTGCTGGGTGTTTCCAAAGAGGCTGGCGCGGATGAGCTGAAGAAGGCCTACCGCAAGCTGGCCATGGAGTTGCACCCCGACCGCAACCCGGGCAACAAGGAGGCGGAGGAGAAGTTCAAGGAGGCCGCCGAGGCCTACAGCGTGCTGTCCGACGCCGAGAAGCGGAAGGTCTACGACCAGTTCGGCCACGCCGGGCTGGGCGGGGCGGGGGGCGGCGGCCAGCAGTTCCAGTTCGACCCGAACCAGTTCGCGGATTTCGAAGACATCCTGGGCAGCTTCTTCGGGGGCGGCATGTTCGGCGACCTCTTCGGGGGTGGCCGCCGACGCAGCACCGGCGAGGAGCGGGGCTCCGACCTGCAGTACAACCTCAAGCTCAGCTTCCAGGACGCCATCAGCGGCAAGGAGGCAGTGGAGCTTTCCATCCCGCGCCTCGAGGCCTGCGACACCTGCCATGGTTCAGGCTGCGAGGCCGGCACCCGGGCCGAGACCTGCCCCCAGTGCCGCGGCGCCGGGCAGGTGGCGGTGCGCCAGGGCTTCTTCCAGATGCTGGCCCAGTGCCCGCGCTGCGAAGGGCGGGGGCGCATCATCCCCAAGCCCTGCCGCAGCTGCCACGGCGAGGGCCGCGTCCACCGGAAGTCCAAGGTGAGCTTCAAGGTTCCGGCCGGCGTGGACCGGGGCACCCGGCTCCGGCTCCAGAACCAGGGCGAAGCGGGACGCTTCGGGGGTCGCACCGGAGATCTCTACGTGGTCTTCGACGTGGAGCCGGATGCCCGTTACGAGCGGGACGGCAGTGACCTGCACCGGCGGCTGGAAGTGAACTGGCCCCTGCTGGTCACCGGCGGGACCCTCGAGGTGGAGACGCCCTATGGCCCCGACAAGGTGAAACTGGCGGCGGGAACGCCGGCGGACCATGTGGTGAAGCTGGTGAACGCCGGCGTTCCCCGCCTGCAGGGCAGCGGCCGCGGGGACCTCTACCTCCATCTCCGGGTGGCGGTGCCGAAATCCCTGAGCGCCGAGCAGCGTCAGCTGGTCGAGCAGCTGCGGCGCAGCCTGGATGGCGAGACGGAGGCGGGCGAGGAGGAAGGCTTCCTCGCCAAGGTGTTCGGCTCGGAGAAGGGCGGCAAGAAGAAGAAAAAGTAGGGATTCAGACTGGAGTCTGGAGGCTGGAGGCACAGATCCATGTGGCGGCCTTCGGTTGAGCTCTCCTTCTACCTTTGGGCTCGGAGCCTCGGACGTGCCGGAACCAAACTGAAGATTGGCGTGGCGCGCAGCGTCGCAACAGGAAGTCGTACCTCCGGACTCCAGACTCCAGCCTAGCGGCCGAGGGCCCGTGCCTCCAGCCTGCTATCCCGCCACCATCACCCGCCCCTTGCCCTCCTGCTTGGCCTGCAACAGGGCATGGTCAGCCTGCTCGATCAGGTGGCCGGCGCCATCGGCGTGCTCGGGGAAGGCGGCCACGCCAGCGCTGAGGGAGACGGCGAGGCGATCGCGGCCCAGGTCCAGGGGGTGTTCCTGCAGGACCTGGATCAGGCGCTCCCCCAGCTTCCGCGCACCCAGGGCCGTGGTGCCCGGCATGAGGATGCAGAACTCGTCGCCGCCGTACCGGTAGAGGCGGTCGTGGGCGCGGCAGAGCCGCTGGGCGGTGGAGGCCACGGACTCCAGGAGCAGGCTGCCCACGGGGTGGCCATGGCTGGTGTTCACCCGCTTGAGGTCGTCCACGTCGATGAAGAGCAGGGCCAGCGGCTCCGCCTTGGCCGCGGCGGAGCGCACGGCCTGGGGCAGCTCGGCCTCCAGGCAGCGCCGGTTCTGGGCCACCGTGAGGTCATCCTTGAAGGAGAGCGCCCGGCTCTCCTCGAGGTGCCAGGCGTTGAGCAGCAGGGGCTCCATGTCGTCGAAGCCCCGCAGGAACCGCTCCGGCTTCTCCTTCGGGGCCGCCAGCCGCAGAATGCCCAGCTGCTCGGAAGGGGCCAGGAGGAAGGCCTCGCCCCGGCGCACCAGCTCGGCCGCCTCGTGGCGGGGCAGGGGGGCCTCGGTGAAGGCGCTGTCCCCCACACGCTGGTAGAAAGTGTCGTCCCGACGCAGCCAGATGGCGCCGCCCTCGGCTCCGGACAGGCGGATGGCCCGGGCCAGGGCCAGGCGGAGCAGCTCGTCCAGGGAGGCCAGGTGCATCATCTGACGGAGCCACCCCTCGCTGCCCAGATCCCGCTGCCGCAGATGGTGCAGGGCCTCCCTCGCCGCCTCGAGGGGGCGGTTCTGGAGGAGCACCCAGCCGGGGCGCAGGTTGAGCACCGCGCTCACTTCCTCCGGGTCCGCTTTCTGCACCCACCAGAGGATTTCCGTGCCCTCGGGGGGGATGAGGCGCGGATCCGGGTGTTCGGCCACCAGCACCAGGGAGCCGGGGCCCGGGCCGTCCACCACCTCATCGGCCCAGGCCGAGAGGGCCGCGCGAAGCGCATCCCCCGCGGGGGAGGGATGCACTTCCAGCCAGTGGATTCGGGGCATGGGCAGTCCTGATGACCAGTTCTTCGGCAGGGGATCGGCCCCGGTTGACACGGCTCAGCCGAGTGCGGCCTCTAGCCGCAGGGAGAGCTGCCGCAGGTGGGCCGACAGCTGGTCCAGGGCCGGCGGCGCGGCCTCCCGCAGGCTCCGCTCGGCCCGGACCCAGCGCTTGAGCAGGGCCAGGCACTGGGGATCCCGCACACCCAGCCGCTTGGCGGTCTGGATGAGCTTGTGGGAGAGCCGCGTCCGCTCCGGGCCGGAGGGGTTCTCACGCAGCTCCGCGGTGAGCTTGAGGGCCTCCTGGGCCACCTCCAGGTCCTGGCGGATGAGGGGCACGCGGGCGTTGATGCGCAGCAGGAAGAACTCGAGGAAGCGCAGGAGCTCGCCGAGCACGTCCATGCCGTCGCGCAGGGCCTGGGCCACGTCCTGGGGCGCCTCCAGCAGGGTCCCCAGCTCCTGGATGAGGCGCTCGGCCTCCTCCCGGTCGGGGCGCCGCATGAGGGGGAACTCAGGGCTCCGCCGGAAGGCCAGCAGGTGGCGGTAGGTGAGGGAAAGACCCAGGGCCAGCCGGGGCCAATCCTGCAGTTCCAGGTGGAGCTGCAGCTGCCCGTGGAGGGGGGGGACCTGCTCCCACAGGCGCTGGATCCGAAGCCGGAGCCGCTCGCCCTCCTCCATCATGCTGGGCGACTCGGGGAAGAGGCGGTGCTGGACGTCGGGGGAGAAGATCCCCACCAGCTCCCCCATGAGCTGCTTCTGGTGATTGATGAGGAGACCTCGCAGATTGTCGAGCGTCTGGGCCAGCTGGTCCGCGTCCTGGCCCGCCAGGGCCTGCTGCAGGAGGCTCCGGAGGGTCCCCTGATCCTGCTGGAGGCTCAGGACGGCCTGCCTCAGGAAGGCGCGCAGGCGATGGGTTTCAGCCCGGGAGGGATCCAGCAGCTCGCCCCGGGCGGGCTCGTAGGACCGTTCGGCCAGACGTCCCAGTTCCGATTCCAGCACCAGGAAGGTGGGGACGGCCGCGTACCGCTCGCGGAGGCCCGCGCTGGTGGCGGATTCCAGGGACTCAAGGAGGCCGAGCAGGGAGACGTGGCTGGCCAGGGCCCGGGCCACCACCGAGAAGGCGGGCCGGTCGCTCCGGCGGATCTGCTGGAGGAGGCGACGCAGCTCGGGCGGCATGCTGTCCCGGAACAGCTCGGCGTCCATGCGGGGCAGGGCCCAGCCCAGGTGGTCCCAGAGCCAGCGGAGGCTGCCCCGGACCTGCTCCACGGCGGGCCAGTGGATGCCCCGATCCAGCGGACGCACCAGGCTGAGGCGGAGGTTCGACACCACGTGCTCGAGGAGCAGCAGGGGCTCCACGCGGGCGTGGATCTCGGCGGGGATGCAGGCCTCCAACTGCTCGGCCAGGCGGCTCAGGGACTCCTCCAGGCGACCCTGCCCCTGGAAGGCCCGGTTGACGGCCTTCATCTGGGCGTTCAGCCGCGCTACGGCGGCCGGGCCGGGCTCCGCCTGCTGGAGGGCGGCCAGGATGTCGCGGAAGGCATCCCGGTGTTCGGCCAGAAAGGAGGACCACATCTGGCGCAGGTTGCCATCCTCCTCGGCGGGCGCCAGGGACATGGCGCGCAGGGAGGCGAGCAGATCCAGCAGCTGGGTTACCCACTCGGGCTGCTGCTGCTCCACCAGCAGCTCGCGGTGGGCGGCCTCGGCCTGGTCGCCCAGGCGACCCAGGCTGTGAAGCAGGACCAGGCCCATGGCGTTCCGGGCCTCCCCCAGCCGACGGGGGGAGAAGGTGTGCAGGAAGGCCAGGAAGTACCCCAGGCTGCGCCGGAGGGTGGCCTGGGCCGGAGACTCCTCGCCGCCCGCGGCCCGATGCGGGGTGGCCTCCACCAGCGGTTCGAGATCCCTGGCGCCTTCGCGCAGGATGTCCTCAAGGAGGGTCAGGTCGCTTTTGGACAGACCCTTCTCCCGGATCAGCTGCCGGGCCAGCAGCAGTCGCTGGGGCTGGGTGCCTGGGGATGACATGGCAAAAGCATACAATGGTTAGGATTTCGGAACCTGCTGGTGGTGATACCATCGCTTCACCCCAATCTGGAGGCAGCCAGTGGTCAGCAAGCTCGGGGAAATGCTCGTCAAGGCCCAGCTCATCACGGATGCCCAGCTGGATGAGGTCATGAAAATCCAGCGCCGGGAGGGCGGCAAGCTCGGGAGCATCGTGGTCCGCTCCGGCTTCTGTTCGGATCAGGACATCGTGAGCTTCCTGGGCATGCAGTACGGCGTTCCCGCCGCGGACCTGGAACAGTGGCCGCCCATCGACGCGAGCGTCATCGCCCTGATCCCGAGGGACCTGGCCCAGCGTCACAAGGTGCTCCCCCTCCAGCGCACCGGCAACGTCCTGACCCTGGCCATGTCCGATCCCACGGACATCTTCGCCATGGACGATGTGCGATTCCACACGGGCTACAACGTGGACCCCGTGGTCTCCAGCGAAATGGGGCTGGCCCGGGCCGTGGAGAAGTACTACGGGGGCAACAGCGCCGTCCGCCTGGCGGACGGGACCCGGGTCCGAAGCACGCAGAGTACCGGCAGCCCCCTGGCCAGCGGCCCCACGGAGACCGACGCCGGTCAGCACTACAGCGAGGAGGACGAGCATTTCGACCTCGCAGAACTGGAGCAGGAACTCGACGCGGACGCCGAGTTCGACGCGACAGAGGACGATGACAGCAGCGTCAACGTCGGCAGCCTCAAGCGGGGCAGCGAGGATGCACCGGTCGTGAAACTCGTGAACATGGTGCTCATCGACGCCATCAAGCGGGGCGCCTCCGACATCCACATCGAGCCCTACGAGAAGACTTACCGGATCCGCTTCCGCATCGACGGCATCCTCATGGAGGTGATGCGGCCCAACCTCAAGCTGAAGGATCCGCTGACCTCCCGGGTGAAGATCCTGGCCAAGCTCAACATCGCCGAGCGGCGGCTGCCCCAGGACGGCCGCATCAAGCTGCGCGTCAACATGCAGGGCAAGCAGAAGGTCATCGACTACCGGGTGAGCATCCTGCCGACCCTCTTCGGCGAGAAGATCGTGCTGCGGTTGCTGGACAGCGACAAGCTCATGCTGGACCTCACCAAGCTGGGCTTTGAGCCAGAGAGCCTCGAGCGCTGGGACCGGCAGATCTCCAAGCCCTACGGCATGGTGCTGGTGACGGGCCCGACGGGATCGGGCAAGACGAACACGCTGTATTCGTCCATCGCCAAGCTCAACACCGTCGACACCAACATCATGACGGCAGAGGATCCCGTCGAGTTCAACTTCCCGGGCATCAACCAGGTGCAGATGAAGGAGCAGATCGGCCTGAACTTCGCGGCCGCGCTGCGCTCCTTTCTCCGCCAGGACCCGAACATCATCCTCGTGGGCGAGATCCGCGACTTCGAGACGGCGGAGATCGCCATCAAGGCGAGCCTCACGGGCCACCTGGTGCTCTCGACCCTGCACACCAACGATGCCCCGAGCACCATCAACCGCCTCATGAACATGGGCGTGGAGCCCTTCCTGGTGGCGACCTCCGTGAACATCATCTGCGCCCAGCGCCTGGTGCGCCGCCTCTGCGCCAATTGCAAGATGGTGGATACGCACCACCAGCCCGAGGAGGCCCTCTACAAGGTGGGCTTCACCCCCGAGGAGGTGCAGAAGGGCATCACCTTCTACAAGCCCGTGGGCTGCGAGACCTGCAACAAGCGCGGCTACAAGGGGCGCGTGGGCCTCTATGAAGTCCTGGAGATGTCCGAGACGCTCAAGGACATGATCCTCACGGGCGCCTCCGCCATCGAACTCCGGGAACAGGGGCAGAAGGAGGGCATGATCACCCTCCGGCGCTCCGGCTGCCGCAAGGTGCTGGACGGCGTCACCACCATTGAAGAGATCATCCGAGAGACCGTGCTTTAGGCGAGGTGGTTCATGAGTGAAGTCGGCGCCAACTACGTAGCCCCGCTCCAGCAGCTGCTGAAGACCATGGTGGAGTACGGAGGCACGGACCTCCACATCACCACGGAGTCGGCACCCCAGATCCGGATCGACGGGCGCATGGTGCCCCTCAAGCTTCCCCCCATGGACGCATCCCAGACCCGCTGGCTCTGCTATGGCGTGATGACGGATCAGCAGAAGCACCGCCTCGAGGAGGACTTCGAGGTGGATTTCTCCTTTGGCCTGCAGGGCGTGGCCCGCTTCCGCGCGAACGTGTTCAACCAGCGGGGCGCCACGGCCGGAGTGTTCCGCACCATCCCCGAGCAGATCCGCAGCTTCGAACAGCTCGGCTTGCCGCCCTCCGTCCAGTCCCTCTGTGCCAAGCCCCGCGGCCTGGTCCTGGTGACTGGCGTGACCGGCTCCGGTAAATCCACCACCCTGGCCGCCATGGTGGACAAGATCAATACCGAGGAGCCCCTCCACATCCTCACCATCGAGGACCCGGTGGAGTACGTCCACAAGCACAAGCGGGCCCTGGTGAACCAGCGGGAGATCCACGCCGACACCCACAGTTTCAAGAAGGCCCTCCGCTCCGCCCTGCGCCAGGACCCCGACGTGGTGCTGGTGGGCGAAATGCGTGACCTGGAAACCATCGAATCGGCGCTGACCATCGCCGAGACCGGCCACCTGACCTTCGGCACCCTGCACACCAGCAGCACCGTGCAGACCATCAACCGCATCATCGACGTGTTCCCCAGCCACCAGCAGCCCCAGATCCGTGCCCAGCTTTCCCTGGTGTTGGAGGGCGTCATCTGCCAGAGCCTCATCCCCAAGGCCAGCGGCAAGGGGCGGGCCCTGGCCCTGGAGATCATGATCCCCAACTCCGCCATCCGGAACCTCATCCGGGAAGACAAGATCCACCAGATCTATGGGGTGATGCAGTCGGGCCAGTCGAAGTTCGGCATGCAGACCTTCAATCAGAGCCTGTCCGACCTGGTGCTCCGCAAGGAGATCAGCCAGGAGCAGGCCTTCGACTACTCCTCCAACACCGACGAGCTGCGGGAGCTCATCAACCGCGGCGTGGGTGTGGGCGCCGCCGGAGGTCGGACCGGCGCCCCCGCCCAGCCCGCCAGCCCCGTCCTGGGTGGCAGGAACCCCAACATCAAGTACACCTAGGACTTCTCCGCCCGGGCTTTCCTGCCTATGCTGAAAGCACCACCGCTCCCAGCCGCTCTCCGAGGTCCGCATGCCCGCTTATGCTTGGAAAGGCAAGAACCGAATGGGAGAAGTCCAGGAAGGCGTCCTGGTCTCCGATTCCCGAGATGCCGCTGCCTCGACGCTGAAGCGCAACGGTATCGAAGTCATGAACATCCGTGTCGTGGCCGCGGAGGGGGGCAAGTCCCTGGGTAAAGTTCCCCCCAAGGCCCTGGCCATCTTCACCCGGCAGTTCAGCGTCATGATCGACGCCGGCCTGCCCCTGGTGCAATGCCTCGAAATCCTGGGCGCCCAGCAGGATCACAAGGGCTTCCAGCGCATCATCGAGGCTGTGCGCGATGATGTGGAGAAGGGGTCTACCCTCCAGGCGGCCCTGTCCAAGCATCCCAAGGCCTTCAACGACCTCTACGTGAACATGGTGGGGGCCGGGGAAAGCGGCGGCATCCTGGACATCATCCTCCAACGGCTCTCCGGATACATCGAGAAGGCCGTCAAGCTGACTGCCAAGGTGAAGGGTGCCATGACCTATCCCGTGGCGGTCATCACCATCGCCATCGCCGTGGTGGTCATCATCATGGTGAAGGTCATCCCCGTGTTCTCGGCCATGTATGACGGGTTGGGCAGCAAGCTGCCCTTTCCAACCTTGGTGTGCATGGCCCTCTCAAGCGCGCTCATCAACTACAGCTGGCTCATCATCCTCGGCGCCATCTTGGTGGTTGTGGGTCTGCGCCAGTATTACAAGACTCCGGCCGGGCGTCTTCAGATCGACGCACTCCTGCTGAAAATCCCCATCATCGGCGACGTGCTCCGGAAGGTCGCCGTGGCCCGGTTCTGCCGCACCCTTGGGACCCTCATCAGTTCGGGCGTGCCCATTCTCGAGGGCATGGACATCACGGCCCGGACGGCCGGAAACATGGTCATCCAGAACGCCATCCTCAAGTCCAAGGACGCAGTGGAACAGGGCCGAAACATCTCTGCTCCGCTGGCCGAAACCAAAGTCTTTCCACCGATGGTGGTGCAGATGGTGGGCGTCGGCGAGGCCACGGGGGCCTTGGATGCGATGCTGGCGAAGGTGGCTGATTTCTACGAGGACGAGGTGGACAATGCCGTGGCCAACCTCACCAGCCTCATGGAACCGGTCATGATCGCCATGCTGGGCGGCATCATCGGTTTCATCGTCATCGCCATGTATCTGCCGATCTTCAACTTGGCCAACGTCTTCGGCAAGGATTGATCGCACGATCCTTGCAAGTGAATGGAACACCAGGAGGATCCGATGCCGTCTCCGAGACGTACCCGAGGTTTTTCGTTGGTTGAGATTCTGCTGGTCCTGGCCATTCTTGGCATCATCAGCGCCATCGCCATTCCCAGCTTCCTGGGCCAACGCCGCAGGGCCCGGGTCATTGGCGATGCCATGTCCAACGCCAAGGTGCTGCAGATGGGTCTGGAAGCCCGCAAAGCGGATGGGGGCGTCTACGGGGCGCCCGGTACCTACGACTGGACCGCCGACGGCTCCGCGACCACCGGGCCTGCCTTGATCCCCACCTTCCAGCCCACCGGCTCCTCCAAGATGAACTACAGTGTGGTCGTCGCCAATGGCGGGCTCACCTATGTCCTGACCGTGACCGATCCCTCCATCGGATCAGGTGTGACGGCCTACCAGACGAACCAGAACGGGCAGGAACTGGCCCGCCTGCACTGATCGATCTCATTTCGCTGCCTGCTGCCTCGGCCCTCCCCTTTTAGGGGCCTAGACTCGGTTTCGCCCTGCATCCAGCCACCCAAAGGTGAGCAGCAGCAGGCCGGTTACCAGACTGAAGACGCCCATGATCCAGGGTGGCGTCGGCTTTGGGGGAGGAAAGAGGATCTCATCGGGAATGTTCTGCCAGGTTTTCACCTTCCTCCCGTTGGGTAGCCGGACGACGTTGGGTTCTTGCTGAAAGAGCGCTCCAGCTTGGTGGGCCTCCTGTTGACTGAGCCCGGTGTGGATCACCTGTTCCGCTGCGGCATAGGGCAGCACCCAGGGGATGAGGTCGCGTCGCCAGGCCTGAGGCAGCTCTTGGCCCGCCAGGGCGATGGTTAGCAGGAGACCCACCAAACCCAGGACCACGGGTATCGCGAGGCTGTTGATGCGATCCGATACCCACAGGTAGAGGGCGGTCACTGGCAGGCTTCCAAGCCAGAGCCAACTCAGCAGCCTAGTCATCTGAAGGCCGTGGAATGGCACCGTCAGGGCTGGATTGGCCCATCTCAACGCGTGGCGCTCCACCCAAAGCAACCCTCCCAGCAGGACCAGGGCCCCGGCAATGAATAGGAATGTGCAGACAGCCTTTGCCAGATAGATGCCTCGCCTGGAAGTGGGCATGCTGTGCAATCGACGCCAGGTCTTGAATCGATGTTCTGGGCGGAAGATCAGGGCCGGAAGCAGGGCCAACAGCAAGGGGTGCAGGAAACCTGCCCACAAAGACACCACCATCTTCAGCTGCAGCGTGTCCAGGGTGGACTGGAGCTCTGGGGGAACGGCGGCGAGTCCAAGGAAGGGGCGCTCGAAGACCAGGAATTCGACGGCGAGAAACAGGCAGGGCAGGAGCCAGACGACCCTAAGGAGCGGGCCCCTTCGTAACTTCAATCCCTCGGCGGTCACCAATCGAGAGAAGGCTCCCATGGTCTCCTCCTTAACTGCGGGTCTCGCGGTGCCGGGTGAAATCGAATGTGCCCAGCGCCAGGAGACCACCCCCGAGCAGCAAGCCCATGGGGACCTGCGTCCACGGGAGATCCCGCCAGCGTTCGAACACGATGGACATGTGGGCCGCCAGACCCCAAGGCAGGGCCTGAACCAGAGAAGAGGCTCCGACCAGCCGGAAGGCTAGCCAAGTGCCGGCCACAGCCACCGCGAGGGCCATCCAAATGCCGGGTATCCGCATGGACAGCCACGTGTGGAATGCAACTGGGCCAATTGACGCCAGGATCGAATACATCAGGAATTGCAGCAGCAGGACCAAGGGAAGCGGCCCCATGCCAAGGTCCGGTTTCGAGCGGAACAGGAATCCCAGAAGGGGAAGCGCCAAGGCCAGCACACACTGGGACAGGAAGACCAGGGTGAAGTGGCCTAAGCCCTTCACCAGGAAATGGGTGTGGCGAGGCACTGGCTGGACCAGCAGGAGGTTCCAGGCCCGGGCCTCCCGTTCCTGTTCCCAGGATAGTTCACACAGCAGCGCCGTCATCACGGGCAGCACCATCAGGTTCCAGACAACGAAATTCAGCTCCAGCCAGAACTGGAATCCGGGTTGGAACATGCGGACCCTGTTCTCGGAAAACCAGAAGATGATGGCGAGGAATCCGGCCTGACAAAGTGGCGCCAGCAAGGCGATGACCAGCGGCCAACTCCTGCGCCACTTGATCCGCTCCGCTGCGAAGAAGGCGCCGGTGGATCTCATGCCTCCTCCAGCAAGGCCAGGAAGCGGGCCTCCAGATTCGCCTTGCGGGGGGTCAGCTCATAGAGGTCGCAGCCTCCACCAACCAAGCAAGCCGCAACCCGCGGAGCCTCAGCGGCTTGGGCCCGGACCCAGATCCGGTCCTCGACCTCGCGGCATCGGTAGCCCTCCGTTTCCAGAATCGATTGGGCCAAGGCGGTGTTGCCCACGCGCAGAATGAGGTCGGCTTGGTCGGCGGCGCCCAGTTGCTCCATGGGCCCCTGGTACCGGAGCCTCCCTTTGTGGATGACTACCAGATCTCCGGCGACCTGTTCCACTTCGGCCAGCAGGTGGCTGGAGAGGAACACCGAGGCGCCGGTTTCCTTCGGCAGGCCTCGGATCAATTCGCGCATGTCCTGAATGCCGGCGGGATCCAGGCCATTGGTGGGCTCATCCAGAATCAGCAGGCTGGGTTGCCCCATCAGAGCCAGGGCCATGCCGAGGCGCTGCCGCATGCCCAGGGAGTATTCCCGTACAGGCCGGTTGGCATCCCCGGTCAAGTTCACCAGCTTCAAGACCCGGTCGAGTTCCACCTTTGGGTGATCCCGCATCAGGCGCGTGATCTCAAGGTTCTCCATGCCTGTAAGGTGGTCATAGAGCGAGGGGGATTCCACCAGAGCCCCGATCTGAGCCAGGGCCAGGGGATGACCCGGTGGAAGGCCCAATACCTCACAGGAACCGCTGGTTGCTTTGATCAGGCCCAGCAGCAGGGAGATGGTGGTGGTCTTGCCCGCGCCGTTGGGTCCCAGGAAGGCGGTGATGGCACCAGGTCTCACCTGGAGATTCAGCCCATGGACGACCGTGATTTTTCCGAAGGATCGCGTCAGGTCTTGGGAACGGATGGCATGTTCCATTGGTGCTCCCCAAGGGTGGACTTGTTTGAGGTTATCTGAACCTGGGTGAGGTCGTCATCCCCTACTCCGAGAGCAACAAAAAAGGGGCCCGTAGGCCCCTTTGCTGAAGCAGGGTGAGCTACTCGACGTTGCTGACCTTCAGGAAGACCTGGGTGTCGGTGCCAGTAGAGTCCTTGAAGGTATTGTTGAGGTAGGAGGCGGTCACGCACACGCCAGGCGTGGTGGCAGTGGCGGGCAGGTAACCGATCTGGACCTGGCCCTTCTTGGCGGCGGTGGCAGCAGCCTTGGTTGCCGTGCCGATGGCGGCGGTTTCGGTGATGGTGGCCGTGTTGTAGGCGGGCAGGGCGCCAGTGGTGTTCCAAGGATTCTTGGCGTTCCAGACCACGGGGATCTGGCTGGTGGCGGCATCCGTGCCCACGATGTTGGCAGTGAAGTTGGCCACAGTGGAGACATCGACGCCATTCTCGCGGAGCTTGTCGTAGGCGGAGATGATGTCGCCCACGATGCTGACGGAGTTCTCCTGACAGCTCTTGTCACGGGCGCGGGAGCGCTGGCCCAGCAGAGCGGGGATGGCGATGGCGCTGATGATGCCGATGATGGCAAGCACGAGCAGCAGCTCGATGAGGGTGAAGCCCTTCTGGTTCTTCATGGCGACTCCTTTGGGAAACAGGCCGGGTCTATGGTTTCAAGACTCGTGCCAGTTGGTTTGAACGGCCCATCGGCCAAGACGCCGGATCCTGGCTTTCCGCGCCATCCCTGCATCGGATGATCGGGGGTGGCGCATGAATCCAAAGGGGCAAAAAAAGGGGGCCGTTGAGCCCCCTTTCTGGATCCCGGCAGGGATTATTCGACGTTGCTGACCTTGAGGAAGACCTGGGTGTCGGTGCCAGTAGAGTCCTTGAAGGTATTGTTGAGGTAGGAGGCGGTCACGCACACGCCAGGCGTGGTGGCAGTGGCGGGCAGGTAACCGATCTGGACCTGGCCCTTCTTGGCGGCGGTGGCAGCAGCCTTGGTTGCCGTGCCGATGGCGGCGGTTTCGGTGATGGTGGCCGTGTTGTAGGCGGGCAGGGCGCCAGTGGTGTTCCAAGGATTCTTGGCGTTCCAGACCACGGGGATCTGGCTGGTGGCGGCATCCGTGCCCACGATGTTGGCAGTGAAGTTGGCCACAGTGGAGACATCGACGCCATTCTCGCGGAGCTTGTCGTAGGCGGAGATGATGTCGCCCACGATGCTGACGGAGTTCTCCTGACAGCTCTTGTCACGGGCGCGGGAGCGCTGGCCCAGCAGAGCGGGGATGGCGATGGCGCTGATGATGCCGATGATGGCAAGCACGAGCAGCAGCTCGATAAGGGTGAAGCCCTTCTGGTTCTTCATGAGTTCTCCTGTGGGCGATGGCCGCGAGACAAGTTATCAATCCCTGTGCCAATTGGCCAGAAAGGATTGTCGCCTTGGTGCCGCAAGACTGAGGATTGGATCCTTCCGAGAGAATCGGAGAGGTCGGCTCAGAATTGTGCCAACTCGACTGACGCGTTGGGTCACTGGCCCTGCTCCAATGCGTCCATCAATGCCCTCCCCCCCCGGTGTCGGGAGTCGAGCTTGAGAACAGCTTCCGCAGCCCGCCGCGCCTCATCCTTCCGGCCCAGGCCCAGGAGGATCTGCCCCTTCCGCCACCAGGCGCCCGGGTAGCCGGAGGAGCCTCCCTCAAGGGGTTCGCGGAGCACCTGGTCGAGGGCGGCGAGGCCTTCCTGGCGGTGGAGGCCGCTGATGGCGGCCACTTTGCCGAGCTGCAGGCGCAGGAGGCTGGGCGCCTCAACTTGGGCCAGGTGGTTCTGGGCCACCTTCCAGGCGGTCTCGGGCTGGCCGGCGTGGAGGTATGCGTCGCTGACAGCGGCCACGCCCCGGGCCCGGGTCTGCACCCCGGGCAGGAGGTGCGGGGCCTCCGCCAGCAGGCGGGCGTTCTTCCCAGCCTCGCCCAGGGCCTTCTTGGCGGGCCTGCGGTCCAGGGCGTCCAGCCATTGGCCCACCACCTCGGGATCCTGGGGCGCCTTGGCGAGGGCGCGGCCGAACCAGGGCTCGGCCTCCCCCCACTTGCCCTCCTCCACGAGGATGAGGGCCTGCAGCAGGTCCCCCCGGGCGGGGGCGATGGCGCGCAGGCGCTCGGCGCACTGCAGGGCCTTGCGGGTGGAGCCGCCCAGCAGGCCGGGCAGCAGCTCATAGGCCAGGCCCAGGCTGGTCCAGGCCGGGACGAGGGTGGGGTCAGCCACCGTGGCGGCGCGCAGGTCG
Source organism: Holophagaceae bacterium (assembly GCA_046331485.1). Lineage (GTDB taxonomy): Bacteria > Acidobacteriota > Holophagae > Holophagales > Holophagaceae > Geothrix. The sequence continues at coordinate 183,068 of JAXLQS010000004.1, forward strand.
TCCATGGCGTCCAGGGCGCTGCGCAGGGCCCCGAAATCCCGCTGCTTGATGGCCTCGCCGGCCCGTGCCAGGCCCCGTGCCAGGAGGGCATCCGCCAGATCGGGCTTGAGCGCCACCGCACGCTCGGCGGCTGCGAGCGCCTCCCCGAAGTGCAGGAGGGCAGAGAGGGCCTGAGACTTCGCCGCCCAGGCGGCCGCCTCGCCGGGGCGGTCCCGAAGGCGCTGTTCGGCCTCGGCCAGCACCCTGAGGTAGCGGCCCGCCTCCAGATCGGCGCGGAAGGCCGGGGCCTGGGCCTGGAGGACGGAAACAACGAGGATGGCAGGCGCGATGCGGTTCACGGGGCCCCTGGGGAGGATGGCAGGACAGGATTAACAGAGATGCCGGGTGGGGTGAACAGGATTCAGGGTGCCGGCCATCCGGCTTCCGATCTGGCGGAACCCGATGGGATTGATGTATCCTAAGTGATTGTTCCGACACGACTCTGGAGGAGATCGCATGGCGACCAAGGGTGGACTGCTGGAAGGGAAGCGCGGCCTGATCATCGGGGTGGCCAACAAGCGGTCCATCGCCTGGGGCATCGCCCAGCGGGCCAACGAGGCCGGCGCCCAGCTCTGCCTCACCTACCAGAACGAGCGCCTGGGCGACAATGTGCGCGAGCTGGCCGCCGAACTGAAGCACCCCCTGCTCCAGATGATGGATGTGGGCAGCGACTCCCAGATCGTCATGGCCTTCGACGAGATCCGGAAGAAATGGGGAAAGATCGACTTCCTGGTCCACTCTGTGGCCTATGCGCCCCGCCAGGCCCTGGAGGGCCGCTTCGTGGACACCAGCCGGGAGGACTTCCGGGTGGCCCACGACATCAGCGCCTATTCCCTGGCGGCGGTCTCCCATGCGGCCCAGCCCCTCATGACCGAGGGCGGCTCCATCGTGACCCTGAGCTACCTGGGCGCCGAACGAGTGGTGCCCGGCTACAACGTCATGGGCGTGGCGAAGGCGGCCCTGGAGGCCAGCGTGCGCTACCTTGCGTCAGACCTGGGTCCCGCGGGCATCCGCGTGAACGCCCTCTCCGCGGGGCCCATCAAGACCCTGGCCGCCTCTGCCATTCCTGGCATCGGCTCCAAGCTGAAGCAGCACCGCTCCCACACCCCCCTGCAGCGGGACACCGACCAGCTGGAGGTGGGCGACGCGGGTGTGTTCCTGCTGAGCGACATGGGCCGCGGTATCACGGGCCAGGTGATCTACGTGGACGGTGGCTTCAGCATCATGGCGGGGTGATGCTCCTCTGAGAGGAGAATTCAACTTGCGACAGAGGCGCGGGTGGCGTGTCCCAGGGAGGTTCGGTCAGTCCGAGGGTGCTGCGCGCCTGCGCCTTGCATCCTCCAACACCCACGCATGCCCAGGTGAAGCAGGGCTGCCCCACCTGTCAGGAGTTTCTCGATTCAGGAGGTTGGTTCCTTGAGCCGCGGTGGAACCCTGAGGCGGAAAGATCCTTCAAGCCATCCCCAGAATTCGGGTGGGATGCTGCGCACTTCCTTGAAGTCTGCCTGCCGGCTCAGGTAACCCTCCGCCTCCCCTTGCTGGCCCGTCAGGCAGAGGATGAATGCGCAGGTCGCCACGCTCACCCGGCGGAACTTGGGATCCCGGGAGGCCGCTTTGAGGTTGTCGAAGGCACCCTGGACGTTCCGTTCAGAGAGCTGGCGAATCCCTGTGTGGAACCTGCCCTCGGGGCTTTCCTGCAGGGCGGGCGGGGCCGCCTGCAGGGCGCGCTGGATGTCCTCGTTGCTGCCGAGGGCCCACATGATGGGGGTCCGGAGCTGGGACTTGGTGAGAAGAGGGAGCAGGGGCGGGAAGTAGGGGAAATCGCCTGTTCGGTTCGAGTGCCCCATGGACACCAGCAGGGGCTGGAGGTCGAAATGGGACAAGGACCTCTCGAACCAATCTCCAGGCACTAGCCTCTTCATGGACTCGCTGGCTAAGAACCGTTCTCGGCAGGCCACGGGGTCGAACCAGTTCAGGAAGAGGGGGGCATCCTTCTGGGGCTCGCCGACGATGCGCTTTGGAAAGTCGTCGACCAGGGGAGGGCTGTTCCGGGTCAGGTCCCTGAGGTAAGGACCGTCCCCGATGAATCCTGAAAGGAACTGGGCAGGTGTCTCGAATCCCAGATTCGCCAGTTCGGTCAGGACCTTTGGGTCCTGCCACGCCCGTGTGAACTGGGCCATGGAGGGTGTCGAGGACTGTCCTCGAATGCCCACCAGGACCAAGTCGTTCTGAGAACCATGCCAGAGGTAGCAATCCGGAAACACATCAGCAAATGCTTTGATGATGCTGCAGGCCACGGGCTCTCCCATCTGGTTGATGGGCAGCCAGTAGGTGGCCATGCCGCCCTCCCGAAGTCGATCATGGAGCAGCTGGAAATACTGCCTGGAATAGAGGCTCGCGACACCCGGCACCATGGGTGGGGGGGGCTCGCCGGAGATGATGTCGTAGCGCTCCGGGGTGGCCTGAAGGAAGAATCGGCCGTCCTCCACGTGGACGCGGACCCGTCGATCCTTCAGGGGATGCTCCTTTGGGTCGGGATAGACCAGGTCGCTGAGCTGGAGGATATCCCTGGAGATGTCCACGACATCGATGGTCTCGAGCTGCGGAAAATCCGTGAACGCCTTGGCAGTCTGGCCCACGCCGTAGCAGATGAGGAGGGCCTTCCGGGGATCGGGGTGGAAGGCCATTGGCCAGTAGACGAAGGCCTTCATATACCTCCGGCCCGCGATGTTGTTCCCCGACATGGAGAACGAATTGGTGATCATGCGCACGGCCGCGCGCTGCCCGAACACCCTGGACTCGAGATGCACCACCGTCTCGTTGATCCCCTCCTTCACGCTCACGATCCGGGTTTCGGCGGAAGGTGCCCATCGGGCGACGGCCAAGGGAAGGTGGCGGGATGTCATGCTGCCGAACGGAAAAAAGGCCAAGCTCAGCAGCCAGAGGCCAGCTCCCAGGGCCAAGGCGATTGGGCCTTCATTCGCCCTCCACCACCAGAGCAGGGCGATGATCCCGTAGACCAGTGCAAGCAGGAATAAGGACCGTTCCATTCCCAGGTGCGGAATGGCCAGGAAGGTGATGAGGGGCGCTCCCAGGGCCGCGCCGAACGTGTTGAAGAGCGTCAGAGCTCCTGTGGCGGCCTGAGAGGAGGGGTAGTGGTCGCGAAATCCGGAACCAGCCAGGGTGAAGAAGGCCCCGGAAAGGAAAGACACCGGGAGCATCAGGGGAGTGGCGAGGATCGCCACATCCACGAAACGGTAGATTTCTCGGGCCTCGAAAGCCCGATGGTAAAGGGGGAAAAGGGTGTAGGAGAGCGCGCATGCGGCCCCGGCGAGGAAGGGGATGAGGCTCACCTTCCGGTGGACCCAGGCCATTCGTGCCGGCAGGCGGGATGCGAAAAGCCCACCAAGGGCGATGCCCGAGAGCACCAGGGCGAGCATGGTGGTGAAGGCCAGCGAGGTGACTCGCACGAAGAGTGATAGGAATCGCATCCAGATGGCTTCAAGACCGAGCAGTGCGGCGCCACCCAAGGCCACCGCGCACCACCAAGGCACCATGCCCTGCGGAAAGAGTCCGCGCCAGGCGACCGCGGGGGCCATGCTCCTGGCTTCCCATGAACGGGAGATGTAAAGCGCCAAGCCCGCGGCGAGGAGGTTGAGCAGGGCGGCTCCCAGGGCCGTGCCAAGAATCCCCAGGTGCTTGATGCAGAAAACTTCGCCGACCAATGCCCCGGCCACGGCACCCAGGGTATTCCAGCCATAGAGGCGTCCCAGGGCTTTCCGGAAATCCGGGAGCTCAGCCGTCAACGCTTCTGTCAGCACGGGCAGGGTGTAGCCCATGGCCGCCGACGGCACCAGGAGCAGGACGAAGGCCGCGAGGAACCGGATGGGATTGAGAAAGCCGGGCACATCCACCCAGGGGCCCAGGAGGGGGGCTACCACGCGCCCGACACCCGGAAGAAGGAGCACGAGCAGGGGGCCGGAGAGGGCGATGATTCCTTCGAGCAAGGCATAAGTCCGCACGGGGTTCGAGGGCCGGGTCCAGCGAAGCATGGCTCCCAGGTTGCCAAGTGCCAGACCGCCCATGAACGCGCTGAGTACCACGGCGACAGCCCAGGTGCTGTTGCCCAATGCCAGCCCCGCCTGATAGAGCCAGAGGGTCTCAAACAGGAGGCCCGAGGCCCCCGAGAGAAAGAACACCGGGATGAGGGCCAGCAAGGTCAACCGGGGCTTGGTCAGGTCTGGTGCTGTGGATTCCATGAACATCCGTCCTCCTGTGGCGGTGCCAAGCTCGCAGTCTCTACGTTGGAGGTCATCGGGGGCGGCCTCAGGGGTCCGGCCAGACGTGGACCGGGAATCCCTCTCATCAGCCCCACAGGCCTTCCAGGGTCTCCAGCACTTCCGCCACGTGCCCCTTCACGCGGACCTTGGGCCAGACGTGGCGGACGAGGCCCTTCGGGTCGATGAGGAAGGTGCTGCGGATGATGCCCTCGACCTCCTTGCCGTACATCACCTTCTTTCCGAAGGCGCCCAGGGGTTTCAGCAGGGCCAGGTCGGGGTCCGAGAGCAGGCGGAACGGGAGGTTCTGCTTGCCGATGAAGGTCTGGTGGCTCTTCAGGCTGTCGCGGCTGATGCCGTAGACCTGGGCGCCCAGGGCTTGCACACGGGCCATGTTGTCGCGGAAGTCGCAGGCCTCCGTGGTGCAACCCGGGGTGCTGTCCTTGGGGTAGGCGTAGAGCACCGTCCAGCGGCCCCGGAAATCTTCGGCGCTGACTGTGGCGCCCTGGTCGTCCAGGAGGGAGAAGGCGGGGAGGGGGTGTCCGAGTAGGGGGCTCATGGGCTCAGGGTAGCGCAGGGGCCCCCTCCGCGCTCCGGGGGCCGCGCCCCGGCGCCGAAACCCACGCCAGCGCCAGCACCACAGCCAGGGCCGACCAGCCCAGCAGCGAGGAATCCGAGCCGAGCCGGGGCAGTTCCTCGGCCAGCAGACGGCCCAGGCTGTCCCGGCCGGGGCCCGGGCCGAGCCCCAGGGCCGACAGGGTGGCCTCGCCCCACAGGGCCGACAGCCAGGCGCTCGGGAAGAGGGCCGCGGCCTGCCGCCAGGCCCAGGGGGACCAGCGGCGCAGGATGGAGGGCCAGGGGGCGCCCAGGGTGCGTTCGGCGGCCCAGGCCGGCGAGTGCCGGAACTGCTCCAGGCGGGCCCGCAGCGGCGGCTCTAGGTGGGGGGCGATCATCAGGCCCAGCAGCAGGCCCAGGGGCACGGTGGGCAGGCCGCCCAGGGCCGCGGCGAGGGGCAGCAGGAAGAGCAGGGGCGGGAGGCCGCGCAGGGCGGACCAGAGCCCCAGCAGGCGCCGTCCGCGCCAGGCGAGCAGCAGCCCCAGGGCCAGGGCCAGCAAGGCGCAGGCGCTGGCAAACCCCAGGCTGCGGGCCGAGGCCAGCAGCAGGCGGAGGAGGGCGTCGCGGCCCAGATCGTCCGTGCCGAGCGGGTGCCGGAGGGTCGCGGCCAGCCCACCCCGGAAGGGATCCAGGGCCAAGTCGGGGAGCAGCAGGGCCCCGAGGAAGGCGAGGCGCCACCTCATGCCGGCTCCCCCTCCAGCCTCTGGGAGAGCAGCCAGAGCAGGGCCAGGGCCAGGATCCAGGCGGCCATTCCGGGGCGGTCCCGCACCGCCACCCGGGCCATCCAGTCGCTGCCAAGGCCGGGCACGCCCAGGATGCGTTCCAGCACCAGGGTTGCCGTGAGCCAGACCGGCAGCCGTGCGGCAGTCCACCGGCCCCAGAGTCGCAGCAGGACCCGCCCGCGCACCCGGTTCACGGCCGCCCGGCCCCAGGCCTGCGGGAAGGGGAGTTCGGGAGGCATGGCCTGGGCCAGCCAGCGGACCTCTCCGGGGAGGGCGGCCGCCAGGAAGGCCAACAGCCAGCCCCAGAGGCCCGGAGGCCCCCAGGCCGATGGCCACAGGGCCAGCGTCAGAGCCGCCCAGAGCAGGTCGGGCGGGGCTTCCAGCAGGGCCAGGGAGCGGCGGGATCCCAGGCCGGGGCCGCCCCGCCAGGCCAGCAGGGGAGCGAGCAGGGACAGCGCCCCCACCGCCAGGAGGGCGGGCCCCACGGCGGCCCAGGGGAAGCCCGGAGCCGAGGCCTGCTTCCAGACGGAGCCCGGCAGGCCCAGGGCCAGGGCCAGCCCCATGCCCCAGACGGCCAGGCCCATGGCGGTGCGCGCCATCACCGGCTCCAGCGCCAGCCGGCGGCCCCCGGCGTGTGGAGGTAGAGGCCCAGGGGGCTGGGCTCCACCTGGAGCCTCCGGTCCACCCAGATCACGCTTCGGAAATCCAGCAGGGGCAGGGCGGCGGGACCCCGGGCCCAGAGGGACTGGAGGTCACGCCAGGCGGGGCCATCGGGCTGCTGAAGACGGGCGCTGAGCTCGGCCAGCCGGGGATGCTTCCAGCCCGTGAAGTTCATGGGGCCCTGGGGTTCCAGGTACTCCAGCACGGTCCAGGGGTGGGGGTCGAACACCACCGTGGTGCAGGCCAGCTGGAAGTCCCCCTTCTGGAGGCGTTCCACCAGGAGGCCCTGCTCGAGGGGATGCAGCTGCAGGTCGAAGCCGTCCCGCCGGGCCCGCTCCCGGAGGGCGAGCAGGAGCTTTTCCACGGCCTCCTCCCCGGACGGGTAGTGCAGCCGCCACGAAGCCGGGCCCCGGGGCCGGGCCGTGTCCGGATTCATGGCCTGGGGCTCGAAGCCGAGGGTTTCGGGCCAGAGGCCCCGGCTGGGACGGGCATTCTGGGCGAGGAGCTGGGGCGGAAAAGCATCTCTGCGCCACCGCTCCAGCAGCTGGAGCGGGCCCACGCCGGCCTGGCTCCAGACCACCAGCTGGGCGTGCATGGGTTGGGTCAGCAGGCGGTGCGTGGGCGGGACCTCGGCCTGGCGCCGGGTGGCCGGCGCGCCAATGTGGAGCCAGCCCTTCTGGAGGGCGGTCATGACCGCGGCGGCATCGGGAAGGAGGCGGAAGCGGATGCCGTCGATGCGGGGCTTCAGGAAGTGGTCCCGCCGGGTGAAGACCCAGGCGGCCGGCTCCTTGCGGAAGGCGAAGGGGCCGGAGCCACGATCCGGATGGCCCCGCTGGGCGATGGGCACCCGGGCCAGCTCCATGAGGAGGCGGCCCAGCGGCTTCTTCGAGCGGATCCAGGGCCGGCCTTGCTCCACGCCCGCTTCCGCTCCTTCGAGGATGGCCCGCTTGGTGGGGCTGGCCTGGGGATGACGCAGCAGCTCGCGGACGGTCCAGACCACGTCCTCCGCTTCCACCTTGGCCCCATCCGTGAACCGGGCCTCGGTCCGGAGCGTGAACAGGAGCGCCCCGTCCTTCCGGAGGTTCCAGCTGGCGGCCAGCCTGGGGACTACCTTGCCATCGCTTCCCAGGCCCACCAGGCTGTCTCCCGCGAGGGACTGGAGGATCCACTGCTCGTAGCCGTCCCCCTGGATGAAGTCGAGGGGGCCGGGATCCCGGGGCAGGGACTCCTCCACCACCTGGGCGGCCAGGGGGGCCGGAGCGGGACCGAATGGGAGGACGAGGCTGAGGGCCAGCAGCAGGGGGCGCATGGGGGTTCCGTGGGGTTTCCTCCAGGATGCGACGGGAGGCGGCATCGAGAAAGATGCATCCTGGCGCCAGGAGCCGATTGGTGTTGCTACTCTGATTGCCGGGGGGCTGGGTTGGCCGATCTTTCGAAGTCGAAGCTCTGGTGGTGGTGGCCCCTCATGGCGCGCCACCGGCGCACCCTCTACGGGGGCCTGGCGGCCACAATCTGGTGCAGCGTGGCGGCGTCGGTGGTGCCCTATTGGTCCGGCCGTGCCGTGAACGCCCTGGAGCGGGGCGACTGGCACGGATCGAGGGTCTTCCTGGCCTGGATGCTGGCCTTCACGGCGGCCGCGGGCATCGGGCGGTACCTCATGCGCAACACCCTCATCGGCCTCAGCCGCGTGGTGGAGCGGGAGCAGCGGGAATCGCTCTACAGCTTCCTCCTGGCCCGGCCCTTCGCCTTCTACGAGCGCCAGCGGGTGGGCGACCTCATGTCCCGCGTGGGCGACGACGTGGGCACGGTCCGCATGGCCACGGGGCCGGGCCTCATGAGCTTCCTCCAGGTGCTGTCGATCCTGCCGGTCACGCTGGGCCTGATGTTCCACACCAACTGGCGGCTCACCCTGGCGGTGATGCTGCCCTTCTCCTTCCTGGCGCTGGGCTTCTACATCATCGGGAAGTGGAGCCACATGGTGCAGCAGAAGCTCCAGCTGGCCTTCTCGGCCCTCTCCACCTTCAGCCACGAGACCATCAGCGGCGAGCGGGTGGTGCAGGCCTTCGGGCTGGAGGAGGCCCGGGTGGCCCAGTTCGGCGCCCTCAGCCGCCGCCACGCCATGCTGAGCATGAAGCAGTCGGTGATCTTCAGCGCCTACGCGCCCCTGTCGGCCTTCATCGGCGGCGTGTCGGCCCTGGTGCTGGTGGCCTACGGCGGCAGCCTGGTGGTGCGGGGAACCCTGAACCTGGGCGACCTCACGGCCTTCACCGGCTTCCTGGTGGCCCTGGCCTGGCCCATGATGAGCCTGGGCTGGTCGGCGAACCTGTTCCAGCGGGCCAAGGCCGGCCAGGAACGCCTGGACCAGCTCCTGCAGAGTCCGGAAGCCCCGCTGCCGCCGGCCGAAACCGTCACCCTGCCGGAGGTCCCGGCCTCACTGGAACTCGAAGCGGTGGCCCACCGCTTCGAGACCGGACGCGGCCTCGGCCCCCTGGACCTCCGCCTGGCCCCCGGCGACAGCCTGGCGGTGGTGGGCGGCATCGGCTCGGGCAAGACCCTGCTGCTCCAGGTGCTGGCCGGGCTGCGGGAGACCCAGTCGGGCCGGATGCTGGTGGATGGGGAGCCCCTCACGGACCGCACCCTCCGCCGCCACTGGGCGGGGCTGGGTTGGGTGCCCCAGGAGGCCTTCCTCTTCTCGGACACCCTGCGGGTGAATCTGGCCATGGGACGGCCCGACGCCACGGAGGAGGAGATCTGGGAGATCGCCCGGGTGGTGGCCATGGACGAGCTGATCCGTCGGCTGCCTGACGGCCTCGACACCGTGGTGGGCGAACGGGGCGTGATCCTCAGCGGCGGCGAGCGCCAGCGCACGGCCCTGGCCCGGGCCCTCCTCCGCCGTCCACGGCTCCTGCTGCTGGACGATGCCCTCTCCGCCGTGGACGCCGAGACGGAAAGCCGCATCCTGGAGAACCTCCGGGGCTTCCTGGGCACCTCCACGCTGGTGCTCGCCACCCACCGGGTCTTCGTGGCCGAGACCTGCGCCCGCGTCCTGGTGCTGGAGGAGGGCCGGATGCTGCAGGTGGGGACTCCGGAGGCCCTGGCCACCCAGCCGGGCCTGTTCGCTCGGCTCAAGCGGCTGCAGAGCCTGGAGCGGGAGCTGGTGCGGGGGGCCTGATCCGGTCAGACCCCGTCCCTGAACGTCACCTTGTTGATTTCCGCGAAGGTGGTGATGCCCGCGCGGACCTTCTCGACGGCGCTTTCCCGCAGGAACTGCATGCCGCCCCGCCGGGCGGCGGCCTTCACCTCGCGCGTGGGGGCCCGCTGGATGAGCAGCTCGCGGATCTCGTCGTTGAGGCCCATGAACTCGATGATGGCCTGGCGGCCCCGGAAGCCGGTGCCGTGGCAATCCACGCAGCCCACCTTGTCGAACAGGGAGGCGCTGCGGAGCCAGGCCTCGTCCACGCCGTTCTCCTCCAGCTCCTGGGGGGTGGGAACGGGGGCGGGGCGCTTGCACTTGGGGCAGAGCACGCGGACGAGGCGCTGGGCCAGGATGCAGTTCAGTGAGGAGACGAAGTTGTGGACCTCGACGCCCATGTGCTGGAAGCGGCCCAGCACGTCCAGCACGTTGTTGGCATGGACGGTGGTGAAGACCAGGTGGCCCGTGAGGGCGGACTGGATGGCGATCTGGGCGGTCTCGGGGTCGCGGATCTCGCCCACGAGGATCTTGTCGGGGTCGTGGCGGAGGATGGAGCGCAGGCCCAGGGCGAAGGTGAGGCCCTTCTTCTCGTTCACGGGGATCTGGGTGACGCCCTCGAGCTGGTACTCGACCGGATCCTCGATGGTGATGATCTTGTCCTCGGGGGCCTTGATCTCGCTGAGCACCGCGTAGAGGGTGGTGGTTTTGCCCGAGCCCGTGGGGCCCGTCACCAGGAACATGCCGTAGGGCTCCCGGGAGAAGCGGCGCAGGCGCTTCAGCTCGTGATCGGAGAAGCCGAGGATCTCGAGCGACAGGGACTGGAACTCCTCCGTGAGGTTCTCCTTGTCCAGGATGCGGATCACCGCGTCCTCGCCGTGGATGGTGGGCATGATGCTCACGCGGAAGTCGATGGCCCGGCCGCGGACCTTGAGCTTGAAGCGACCGTCCTGGGGCTTGCGCTTCTCGGCGATGTCCAGCTCCGACATCACCTTGACGCGGCTGATGATGGGCGAGGCGAAGCGCCGGTCGATGGGATCGGCCGCCGGGTAGAGGCTGCCGTCGATGCGGTACTTGATCTGGAAGCCCGTGGACATGGTCTCCAGGTGAATGTCGGAGGCGCGGCGCTGGAGGGCGTTGAAGATGGTGGTGTCTACCAGCCGGACGATGGGGGCCTCGTCCTTGTCGGTCAGTCGCTCCAGGTCGAGCACCTCGTCGTCCCAGTCCTCCTCATGGAGCACCTGGACCTTGAGGGCCTCGCCGGCCTCGTCCATGACCTTCTGGCCGCTCTCGGACTTCTTGAGCACCTCCTGGATCTGGGCCAGGGGGGCGCCGGCGAAGCGGAGGGGGCGCTTCAACCCCAGCCGCAGCATGTCTTGGGTGGGGATGTCCAGGGGATCGGCCATCGCCAGCCAGAGCACCCCATCGCGCTCCTGGACCGGGACGAAGTGGTGTTTGAACATCAGGTCCAGGGGCAGGGCCTGGAACAGGGCGAAATCCACCGGCTCCCGCGTGAGGTCCAGCGTGGGGTAGAGCTCCTTGGCGGGTCTGAAGTCGACCAGGGACGGGTCGCCGGCGGCGGGGGCATCCGAAGGAACCGGGGGGGGAAGGGTGGACATGGAAGCATCCTAACGGAACGGGCTGGGGGCCCGAGTGGCCAGAATCGGACATGGGTCACAAAGGACGCAAGGATCGGCTTCGAGCGTTGACCTGCGCGGGACCGGCACTCCACAATGACCTGTCCTGGAGGCTCCATGCGCGGGTACGCGTCCATCCTGCTGCTGATCCTGGTAGCAGTGGCCCTGCCGATCATCATCTGGAATCTGTCGTGGCTCCTGCGGCCGAGCTGGCCCAGCGCCGCGAAGTACGCATCCTACGAGTGTGGCATCACCACCACGAGCGAGGCGCGCGAGAAGTTCTCCGTGCGCTATTACCTGGTAGCCGTGATGTTCCTCGTGTTCGACGTGGAAACGGTGTTCCTGATGCCCTGGGCCATCCAGATGAAGGAACTGGCGGTCTTCGGCGCCATCGAACTGGGCCTCTTCCTGTTCCTCCTGCTCTTCGGCTACGGCTACATCTGGTCCAAGGGGGCCCTCACATGGGAATGAGCATGCACCAGCCTTCCACCCTTGAGCACATCCTCATCACCACGAAGGTGGAAAAGGTCATGAACTGGTCCCGCGCCACCAGCGTGTGGCCCGTGACCTTCGGCCTGGCCTGCTGCGCCATCGAGATGATGGCCGCCGGCGCCAGCCGCTTCGACTTCGACCGCTTCGGCGCCGGCATCTTCCGCGCCACCCCCCGCCAGGCGGACCTGATGATCATCGCCGGCACCGTGACCTACAAGATGGCCCCGGTCATCAAGACCCTCTACGACCAGATGCCCGAGCCCAAGTGGGTGATCGCCATGGGCTCCTGCGCCACCGCCGGCGGGCCCTTCGACTCGTACCACACCATCCAGGGTGTGGATAAGGTCATCCCCGTGGACGTCTTCATTCCCGGCTGTCCGCCGCGGCCTGAATCCCTCATCTACGGGTTCATGAAGCTGCAGGACAAGATCATGACCAGCAGCTTGGCCGACCGGTACAAGGACATCTTCGAGGAGGTGGGCTGATGTCGGACGAGACCCTCCCCCAGCAGCCCGCGCCCGAAGCGCCCGCCGGGCCCTACGTCTACGACTACGCCGCGTCCCCCCAGCGCCAGGTCGTCCTGCCCAAGACCGTGCCCCTGCCCAGCCTGAAGACCTACCAGGCCGAGGTGAAGGCCGCCGCGGCCGCGGACGAGGCCAAGTGGCAGAAGATGCTCGCGGACTACGAAACGGCCAAGGCCAAGGCCGAGGCCGAGGGCAAGGATGCTCCCAAGCCCCCTGTCCGCCCCGTTCCCCGGAAGGACGACAACGACCTCAAGACCCCCTGGCCCCAGGAGGCCAAGGATGACGACCTCCACCGGCTGCTGGAGCGCCTGGGCGACAAGGTCGAGGAGATCTTCGAACAGGCCGGCGAACTGACCTGCCAGGTCTCCAAGGAGGCGATCCTCGAGGCCCTCCAACTCTGCCGCCAGGACATCGCCCTGAACTACGAGATGCTCGCGGACCAGACGGCCACGCACTATCCCGCCGCCAAGGACTTCGCCTTCAGCGTGGTCTACCACCTGACCAGCATCAGCCGCCGGAAGCGCCTCCGTCTTCGGATCCTGGTGCCCGAGGGCTTCCAGCCCGAGAGCGCCTGCGCCGTCTATCCCAGCGCCAACTGGATGGAGCGCGAGATCTACGACATGCTCGGCATCCGCTTCACGAACCACCCCGACATGACCCGCATCCTCTGCCCGGAGGACTGGGAGGGCCACCCGCTGCGGAAGGACTACCCGACCGTGGGCTGGGGCCAGCGCGACATCTCCTTCCGCGAGGATCGCGGCGGCAGGCTTGAGCTCATCGCCATGCAGAAGGCCGGCCAGCTCGGCATCAACCTGAAGCAACCCAAGGCTGAGTAGGAGCGGACGGTGTTCAAGAACGAGGAAATGGAAGTCAACCTGGGCCCGCAGCACCCCTCCACCCACGGTGTGCTCCGGGTGAAGCTGCGGCTCGACGGCGAGACCATCACCCACTGCCGGCCCATGATCGGCTACCTGCACCGGGGCGTGGAGAAGATCTGCGAAAACCAGAGCTTCTTCCAGGGCCAGGTCTGGACCGACCGCATGGACTACTGCTCCGCCGTGGCGAACAACCTCGGCTGGGCCGAGGCCAACGAGAAGCTCTTTGGTATCACCGTGCCGCGCCGCGCCCAGTACATCCGGACCATGCTGAACGAATTCAACCGCCTGGCCTCGCACCTGATCTGGCTGGCGACGCACGCCCTGGACATCGGGGCCATGACGGTCTTCCTCTACGCCTTCCGCGAGCGTGAGGACATCCTCGACATGAACGAGGCCTTCTGCGGTTCGCGCCTCACCACCACGGCCTTCCGCATCGGCGGCCTGCGCGAGGATCTGCCCCCGGGCTTCGAGAAGCTGGTGAAGAAGTTCCTGGCCAAGTTCCCCGACTGCATCGCCGAGTACGAGAACCTGCTGAATGAGAACCGCATCTGGAAGAAGCGGACCATCGGCGTGGCCAAGCTCAGTGCCGAGGACGCCATCGCCCTGGGGGTGACCGGCCCCGTCCTGAGGGCGGCCGGCGTGCCCTACGACATCCGCAAGGCCTTCCCCTATGCGGCCTATGCCGAGATGGACTTCGACGTGCCGACCCGCACCGAGGCCGACACCTATGCCCGGTACCTGGTCCGCATGGACGAGATGCGCCAGAGCGCCCGCATCATCCAGCAGTGCCTGGACGGCATGCCCGAAGGCCCCGTCATGGCCAAGATCCCCAAGATCCTCAAGGCCGAGGTCAACGAGGTCTACCACGCGACCGAGGCCCCCAAGGGCGAGATCGGCTACTACCTGGTGGGCGAGAAGGGCAGCGGGAACCCCTACCGTTTCCATGTGCGGGCGCCCGGATTCATCAACCTGCAGGCCCTGCCCAAGATGGCCGAAGGGAGCCTGATCGCCGACATCGTCGCGGCCATCGGCACCCTGGACATCGTGCTCGGCGAGATCGACCGCTAGGCGACGAGGACATCCGACCATGCCCATCCCGACCCTTTCCCAGTCCATCGTGATCACGCTCATCCAGTGCCTGCTGGTCGTGATCTTCGTCTTCGTCGTCGTGCCCCTGACCGTGTTCGCCGAGCGCAAGGTGCTGGGCTACCTCCAGCAGCGCCTGGGCTCCACCCGCATCGCCAGCGGCCACGTGGGCCTCTCTGGCTTCCTCAACAAGAGCATGTGGAAGTGGGGCAAGGTGCCGGTCCTGTCCTACTGGCGGGGCATCCCCGGCCTCCTTGCCGACGTGCTGAAGCTGATCCTCAAGGAGGACGTGCTCCCCGCGAAGGCCGACAAGTTCGTGTTCTTCATCGCCCCAGCCCTCAGCATGGTGGCCGCGGTGGTGGTCTTCGCGGCCGTCTCCTTCGTGCCCGGCGTCTTCTTCACCTTCCCGACCTGGTTCCCCTTCGTGGGCGGCCTGCCTGTTTCCGGCGGCATCGCCGACATCAACGTGGGCCTGCTCTGGATCCTCGGGGTGGCAAGCGTCGGCGTCTACGGCATCGTGCTGGCCGGCTGGGCCTCCAACTCCAAGTACCCCCTGCTGGGCGGCCTGCGCAGCGCGGCCCAGATGGTGAGCTACGAGGTGCCCCTGGCCCTGAGCCTCCTCGCGCCCGTCGTGCTGTCCGCCAGCCTGAACTTCGGCGAGATGTCCGCCCGCATGGCGACCGGCCTCCCCTTCTGGGGGCTGGTGCCACAGATCCTCGGCTTCCTGATCTACCTCACCTGCGGCTTCGCGGAAACCAACCGGCTGCCCTTCGACATGCCCGAGGCTGAGAACGAGCTGGTGGCGGGCTTCCATACCGAGTATTCGGGCATGAAGTTCGGGTTCTTCTACCTGGCCGAGTACATCAACATGACCGTGGTGGCGGCGCTGGCGGCCGGGTTCTTCCTGGGCGGCCCCTGGCTGCTGCCCTTCGGCCTGCAGGGGTTGGTGAATCCCTTCCTGCCCGCCTTCCTGTCCTGGTTCGGCGAGCCCCACGCCATCTTCTTCGTGGCGAAGATCATCTTCTTGCTCTTCACCTACATCTGGGTGCGCGGCACCATCCCCCGCTACCGGTACGACCAGGTGATGAGCGTGGCGTGGAAGTACCTGATCCCCATGGCGCTGTTCAACCTCTTGCTGGCGGCCGTCGTCCGCTGCTTCGCCGCCTAGGGGCCGACCATGAACAAACTCCTCAGGACCCTCATCCCTTTCGACATCGCCAAGGGCCTGTCCATCACGGGCAAGCACTTCACCAAGGTCTTCTTCACGGCCAACCGTCGGAAGGTGCCCTTCCACATCACGTCCGAGTACCCCGAGGTGCCGGCCAAGGTGCAGCCCCGCTACCGTGGCCGGCTCACCCTGCTGAAGGATGAGCAGGGCGAGATCAAGTGCGTCTGCTGCCTGGCCTGCGAGAAGATTTGCCCCACCCAGGTGATCACCATCGAGAAGGGCAAGAAGGAGGGGCGCAAGATGCCCTTCCCCGTGCGCTACGACTTCGAGATGGAGCGCTGCATCTTCTGCGAGTTCTGCGTGGAGAGCTGCGGCTTCGACTCCATCATCCTCAACCACCAGTTCGAGCTGGCTGCTTACAACCGGGAGGACTTCTCCCTGGGGATGGAAGGCTTGGGCCAGAACATGTTCGAGCCCTCGCCCGTGGGCAAGTTCAGCGTGGCTGAAGACTGATCCCCACCCCTTCGCGCATCTCCGAGGAAGCCCCATGGAACACTTCATCCAAATGATCGGCCGGAACATGTTCGCCATCTTCGGCGTCATGGCTCTGTGCGGCGCCGCCCTCATGGTGGCCTCCCGGAGCGCCGTGCACAGCGTGCTCGGCTTCCTCTTCGCCATGCTGTGCATCGCGGGCTGCTTCCTGTCCCTGGAGGCGGAGTTCCTGGGCATGGCCCAGATCCTGGTCTACGCCGGCGGCATCGTGGTGCTCTTCCTCTTCGTCGTGATGCTCGTCGAGATGAGCAAGAAAAAGGAGAAGGAGGTTTTCCAGCTCCAGTCGCGCTACGCCATCCTGGCCGTCCTCCTCGGAGCCGCCACCTTCCTGGGTGTCTTCCGGAAGACCCTCTTCGGCGCGGCTTCTCCTGACGCGCTCGTCCTGCGCCCCGAGCTGACCCAGGGCCTGGACGTGGCCAAGCAGAACGCCCAGGCCGTGAGCCGCGGGCTTTTCGCGGACTACCTCCTGCCCTTCGAGATCCTCAGCGTGATCCTCCTGGTGGCCCTGGTGGGAGCCGTGGTGCTGGCCAAGACGGAGCGTGTATGAGAACGGACAACCAAACTTCCGTTCACTCTACAGGCGTGAACCCCATAGGTGTTGAAGTCTCGCGTATCCACGAAGTGGATACCGAGAAGACGGAGCGTGTGTGATGGTGAGCATGAACGCGGTCCTCCTCGTCTCCTTCCTCCTGTTCTCCATCGGCATCATCGGCGTCCTCATCCGCCGCAATGCCCTGGTGATCCTCATGTGCGTTGAGCTGATGCTCAACGCGGCCAACCTGAACTTCATCGCCTTCGCCCGCCACAGCGGCTCCGTCTCCGGCCAGGCCTTCGCCCTGCTGGTGATGGGCTTCGCCGCCGCGGAAGTCGCCGTGGGCCTCGCCCTGGTGGTGGCCCTCTACCGCAAGCGCGACACCGTCCAGGTGGACGACATCAACCTGCTGAAGGGATGACGACGACCATGGAACACGCAATGACCGCCGCCTCCCAGGCCAGCAGCTACCTCTGGCTGATCCCCTTCCTGCCCCTCTTCGGGTTCCTCATCAATGGACTCAGCGGCAAAAAGCTGAAGAACACCGCCATCGTCGACACCTTCGCCCTGGGCAGCGTTGGCGTGGCCTTCCTGCTGACGCTCTGGCACTTCGTGCAGCTCATCGGGCTGCCTGCCGACAGCCGTTCCATCCACCAGAGCCTCTGGACCTGGTTCGATGTGGGCGGGGCCCGCGTCCTGGGCGGCCTCAGCACCTACAAGATCGAGTGGGCCTACAAGTTCGACGTGCTCTCGGGCTGCATGGCCCTGCTGGTGACCGGAGCCGGCTTCCTGATCCACCTGTTCAGCACCGGCTACATGGCTGAAGAGCGCAACGACGGCCGCTACTACCGCTTCATGGCCTACCTGAACCTCTTCGTGTTCAGCATGCTCAACCTGGTGCTGGGCGCCAACATCATGATGATGTTCCTGGGCTGGGAGGGCGTGGGCCTCTGCTCCTACCTGCTCATCGGGTTCTACTTCGACAAGGAATCCGCGGCCATCGCCGGCAAGAAGGCCTTCGTCACCAACCGCATCGGCGACTTCGGCTTCATGCTGGGCTTCTTCCTGATCTTCCAGGTCTTCGGCAGCCTCGACTACGACACCCTGATGGGTTCGGTCCGCGAAATCGCGAACCTGCCGTCCATCACGCTCTTCGGCATGACCCACACCGCGACCTGGTGGTTCAACCTCATCGGCTGCTGCCTCTTCGTGGGCGCCATGGGCAAGTCCGCGCAGATCCCCCTCTACGTGTGGCTGCCCGACGCCATGGCCGGTCCGACGCCCGTCTCCGCCCTGATCCACGCCGCCACCATGGTGACCAGCGGCCTCTACATGATCACGCGGCTGAACTTCATCTACGTGAACGCTCCCGTGGCGCTCTCGGTGGTGCTGGCCTTCGGTGCACTCACGGCCTTCGTGGCCGCCACCATGGGCCTCGCCCAGTACGACATCAAGAAGGTGCTGGCCTACTCCACCGTGTCCCAGCTGGGCTTCATGTTCATGGGCATGGGCGCCGGGGCCTTCACCGCCGGCATGTTCCACGTCTTCACCCACGCCTTCTTCAAGGCCAGCCTCTTCCTCGGGTCCGGCGCCGTCATCGCGGCCTGCCATCACGAGCAGGACATGCGCAACATGGGCGGCCTGCGCAAGGTCATGCCCATCACGTTCCTGTCCATGGGCATGGCAACCTTGGCCATCAACGGCATCTTCCCCTTCTCGGGCTTCTTCTCCAAGGACGAGATCCTCTGGAAGGTCTTCGAGGGCTGGTTCAACCATGGGCACTACAACGGGCCCGTCCTCAACCTGGTGGCCTGGATCCTGGGACTGCTGGGCGCCTTCTGCACGGCCTTCTACATGACCCGCCTCGTCGTCATGACTTTCTATGGCGATTATCGCGGGGCGGGGAATGACCCCTATCATCTGGCCGTTCCTTCCGAGGCCCACGGCCACGGTGATGCCCATGACCACGATGACCACGGCCATGCGGCCCATGATGCGCATGCTCACACGCATGCGGGTCATGGCCACGATGACCATGGCTCCCACGGCCCCACGGAAGTGTCCTGGCGCATGTGGCTGCCTGTGGCCGTTCTGGCTGGCCTGGCAGTGGTGGGCGGCTTCCTGAATGTCCCTGCCAGCATCACTTCCAAGTGGCCGCTGATGGGGTGGACAGGCGAGCATTTCTCTCATTGGATCGAGCCCATTCTTTACCAGGCGACCGCGCCTCACCATGGAGCGCATGTCGTTCCGGGGATCGAAACCTTCCTCCAGGTCTTCGCCAATGTCTGGGCATTGAGTGCGATGGCCCTGGCCTGGTGGATCTACAAGGTCGATCCCAGCTGGAGCCGCGCGAAAGCCTTTGTGACGCGCTTCCCCAACCTCTTCCGCTGGGTGAATGCCAAGTACTACGTGGACGAGTTCTACGATGCCGCGATCATCGAACCCATCAAGCGCTTCTCGGCCCAGCTCTGGAGCTTCGATACCTGGGTGGTGGACGGCATGGTCAACGGCGCGGCCCGCGTCACCCTCATCTGGGCCGAGCTCATGCACTGGGTGGATGAGTACCTGGTCGATGGTGCCGTCGACCTGACCGAATACATCGTGCAGGAGACCAGCAGCGTGTTCCGCGGCCTGCAGAGCGGCCGTGTCCAGCACTACGCCTTCGTGATGTTCCTCGGCTTCCTCGCCTTCGCCGTCGTGAAATTCCTCGTCTAGTCATTCCCTGGTTGGAGTCCCCATGTTCACCGCAAACACGACACTGATGCTGGTGGCGACCTTCCTGCCCGTCCTGGGCGCGCTGGTCCTGCTCTTCGTGCCCAAGGACCAGCGCCGCGTCTTCGAGATCGGCTCGCTCCTCGTCATGATCGCCAGCCTGTTGCTGAGCCTGCCTTTCTGGTTCGCCTACGACCGGGCCAGCGACGCGGTCCAATGGGCCGGGGCCTGGTCCTGGATCCCGGCCCTGGGCGTGAAGTTCAGCGTGGGCATGGACGGCATCAGCCTCCTGCTCTGGCTGTTGACCACCTTCATCGGCCCCATCGCCGTCGCCTGCTCCTTCAAGTCCATCGAGGAGCGGCACAAGGAGTACTACATCTGGATGTTGGTGCTCCAGACCGCCATGCTCGGCGTGTTCATCACCCAGGACATGTTCCTCTTCTACCTGTTCTGGGAAGTGATGCTGGTGCCCATGTATTTCCTCATCGGCATCTGGGGCGGCCCCCAGAAGCTCTACGCGGCCATCAAGCTCTTCCTCTACACCCTGGCCGGCTCGGTGCTGATGCTGGTGGCGATCCTGGCCATCTACTTCCTGCAGCACAAGACCACGGGCAGCTACGACTTCTCCCTGGCCAGCTTCCAGGCCATGGCTCCCGTCATCGCCCAGCAGAGCAAGACCTACCAGCACCTCATGGCGCTCGCCTTCTTCATCGGCTTCGCCATCAAGGTGCCGATGTTCCCCTTCCACACCTGGCTGCCTGACGCCCACGTGCAGGCCCCCACGGCCGGTTCCGTGATCCTGGCCGCCATCCTCCTGAAGATGGGCACCTACGGCTTCGTCCGCTTCCTGCTGCCGATTCTGCCGACCGCCACCAAGGACCTGATGCCCTGGTTCATCGCCCTGGCCCTCATCGGCATCATCTACGGCGCCCTGGTCGCCATGATCCAGAAGGACATGAAGAAGCTGGTGGCCTACTCCTCCGTGAGCCATCTGGGCCTCTGCATGCTGGGCCTCTTCGCCCTGAACCCCTACGGCATCAAGGGGGGCCTCTTCCAGATGATCAACCACGGCATCAGCACCAGCGGCCTCTTCCTCGCGGTGGGCATCGTCTACGAGCGCCGGCACACCCGCATGATCGCGGACTTCGGCGGCCTCTCGAAGAGCATGCCCGTCTACGCCACGATCTTCATGATCATGACCATGAGCAGCATCGGCCTTCCCGTACTCAACGGGTTCATCGGCGAGGGCGTCATCCTCATGGGCTCCTTCCAAGCCTTCCCCTGGGCCGCCGTGGTCGCCACCCTGGGCATCATCCTCGGCGCGGCTTACATGCTCTGGATGTTCCAGCGCGTCATGTTCGGACCCATCACCCCCGTCAACGAGAAGATGAGCGACCTGGAACTGCGCGAGATCCTCTACTTCGCCCCTCTGGTGGCCGCGGCATTCTGGATCGGCCTCTATCCCAAGCCGGTCATGGACGTGATGGATGCTCCGGTGAAGAAGCTCGTCGAGCAGGTACGCCCCGGCTTCCATGCCGCCGAGCAGCTGGCCGCCAAGCAGGCCGCCGCCGCCAAGCTCGGCATGCGGGGCATGGCCGCTCCGGCCCACCATGAGGCGGCTCCCGCCGGTCACGAGGCCACTGCGGTCCACGGTGCTCCCGTCCATGACGCTCCTGCCCACGGCGGAGGCCACTGATGACCGGCTTCGCTCAGGGGCTACTGGCGGCGCTCCTCCGGGACACGCCCCTCATCACGCCCCAACTCTTCCTGATGACCGTGGCCACGCTCATGCTCTGGCCCGGCGACCTCTTTTTCAGCCGGAACGAGAAACACAAGTGGGCCCCCATCACCCTGGTGATCCTGGCCGTCACGGCCTTCCTGGTGACCCGGGTCCCCGATGGCGAGGGCTTCTCCCGCATGTTCCGCATGGACGGCCTCACCCGCGGTTTCCAGCTGCTCTGCATCCTCGCCTCGGCAGGCGCCGTGGCCCTCAGCGTCCGCCTGCTGGACAGCCTCAAGCAGCAGACGGTCGAGTACTACGCCCTGATCCTGTTCTCCCTGGCGGGCATGCTCTTCCTCTGCGGCGCCTCGGACCTGATCTCGGTCTACTTCAGCATCGAGCTGATGGCCATCTGCATCTACATCCTGGTGGCCTACCTGCGCGACCGCGCCACCAGCGTGGAAGCCGGCATGAAGTACTTTCTGCTGGGGGCCTTCTCCAGCGGCATCCTCGTCTATGGCATCAGCTTGCTCTACGGCGCCGCCGGCGGAGTGACCACCAACCTGGCGGATCTGAACCAGGCCCTGGCCCTGACCCCCACCACCAGCAGCCTGCTGGTCTATGCTGGCGTCCTCATGGTGCTGGTGGGCATGGCCTTCAAGGTGGCGGCCGTGCCCTTCCACATGTGGGCGCCGGACGCCTACGAGGGCGCCCCCACGCCCATCACCGCCTTCATGGCCACGGCCCCCAAGGCCGCAGCCCTGGCCGCCTTCCTTCGGGTCTTCGGCAGCGGGTTCCACGGCGTGTCCAGTGACTGGGTGCTGCCCCTCTGCTACATCGCCGGCGCCAGCATGATCCTGGGCAACGTGGCGGCCGTGAAGCAGGAGAGCATGAAGCGCCTGCTGGCCTACTCCAGCATCGCCCACGTGGGCTACATGCTGCTGGGCGTGCTTTCGGGCGACCCGAAAGCCGGGGCCCAGGCCGTCTGGCTCTACATGCTCATCTACGTGGTGATGAACACCGGCGCCTTCGCGGTGGTCATCTACCTCCAGGGCAAGGGCGAGGGGGAGCGCATCGAGGACTTCAAGGGCCTGGGCCGCAAGCACCCCGTGCTGGCCTTCGCCATGATGGTCTTCCTGCTGAGTCTGGCGGGCATCCCGCCCCTGGTGGGCTTCTTCGGAAAGTTCTACCTTTTCAAGCTGGCCATCGAGCAGGGCTTCGTCACCCTGACGGTCCTGGCCCTGCTGACCAGCGCCGTGAGCGCCTACTACTACCTGGGCGTGGTGAAGGAGATGTACTTCAAGGAGCCTGAAGGCGAGGCAGCCCCGATGGGTGCCGCCTCCGTGTTCATCGTGACCCTGGCCTGCATCCTGGTCCTGGTCGGTACCGCCTTCGGCCCCTGGCTGCTGGGCTGGGCCGGCAAGATCTTCTGGGTTTAATCCTCTCCGGGGGTTTCTCGCTTCGCTCCGCTGCGCGAACACCCCCGGCCCCCCGCGCAGAAGCCCGGCGAAGCCGGGCTTCTGCTTTTCTGCTCCCATGGGTTCGGCCTCTACCTAGCTCTGGGCTTACACTCAGGGGCGCGGGGCGACCCGCGCCTTTTCTTTGGAGTGGGCGTGATCTTCAAGCGGAAGGTGGATGCCGATCCCGGGGAGCGGGCCCTCTGGGGGGACCTCCTGTCCCTGGGATTCGTCTTTCCCATTGCCATCACCCTGGGCTTCTTCCTTGGACGCTGGATCGGGGGCTGGTTCGGGCGGCCGGTGCTGGGCCAGTGGGTGGGCCTGGTCTGGGGCATCGCCACGGCCTTCTACGAGCTCTACAAGGTCAGCCGGCGCATGACCCGCCGGGACGAGGCCGACCTGAAGCGCTTCCAGGACAAGCAGGACCCCCATGCCTGAGTCGAAAGACGATGGCGAGGAGCACCTTGGGCGGGTGACGGGAGGCATGGTGGCCCTGGGCCTGTTGGGCATCCCCCTGTGGGGCTTCCTGCGCTCCTGGACGGCGGCCCTGGTCTTCGCCGTGGGGGCCCTGACCAGCCTGGCCTTCTGGGCCCTGCACCGGGTCCTCACGGCCCGCATGTTGACGCCCTCCGTGCGCCGGCGCTGGCTCTACGGATTCCTGTCCCTGGGCAAACTGGCATTGATCGCCCTGGTGTTGCGTGGGATGATGGGAAATTACCCGGCGGAAGCCCTGCCGCTGGCCCTGGGAGTGCTCCTCTTCGTGGCCGGCATCCTTCTGGAGGCCCTGCGCCTGATGTTCCGGAAGCCTGAAGCCCCGCCACCCGAGTGAGGTCTGACCGACATGGAACACCACGCATCGCTGCTCGCCCAGTGGCTCACCCATGTGCTGGGTCTCGCCCAGCATCCCTGGCCCGGCTTTGCCCACGGGACGGCCCTGTCCGTGCTGGAACGCTATGACCACCTGCTGAACGCGGCCCTGGCGGCCCTGCTGGCCATGCTCATCACGGGCCTGGTCCGGAAGAACCTGGCCCGCATCCCCGGGGGCCTGCAGCAGACCTTCGAAGGCGTGGTCGGCGGACTGAAGGAGATGATCAACGACAACATCGCCCACCACGGTGAGCGGTACCTGCCCTTCATCGGGACCATGGCCCTGTTCGTCTTCTTCAACAACCTCTTCGGCCTGCTCCCCGGCCTCAGCCCCGGGACCAGCAACTGGAACGTCACCCTGGGCGCCGCTCTTGTGGTCTTCGGCTACTACAACTTCCACGGCATGCGGGAGCAGGGCTTCGTGAAGTACTGGGCCCACTTCGCCGGCCCCATCTGGTGGCTGGCGCCTCTGATGTTCCCCCTGGAGATCCTGGGCCTGCTCAGCCGCATCCTCAGCCACTCCCTCCGTCTCTTCGGCAACATCGCCGGCGAGCACGTGGTGGCGGGCATCTTCTTCGGCCTGATGCCCATCCTGCTGCCCGTGCCCATGATGTTCCTGGGCCTCTTCTTCGGCCTGATCCAGACCTTCGTGTTCACGATGCTGGCCACGATCTACCTGAGTGGCGCGGTATCCCACGAGCATTGAGCCTACGAAAAACGTGAGCGGGCGGGTCCGCTCACGTTTTCACATATGGAAAGCATTCAACCGCCCGGCGGATTCCGAACCCTTCGGGTAACACCAAGGAGCACCACCATGAAGAAGTTCCTCACCACCGCCTTCCTCTTCACCCTGGCCGCCGTCGCCTTCGCCCAGGGCGCCCCCGTCGCCGCCCAGAAGAGCCTCTTCGAAGGCCAGTTCGTGGCCCACCTCTCCCTCGCCATCGCCGCCGCCGGCTGCGGTCTGGGCCAGGGCAAGGCCGTGGTCGCCGCCTGCGAAGGCGTCGCCCGCAACCCCCAGGCCGCCGGTGCCATCCGCACCACGATGATCATCGGTCTGGCCCTGATCGAAGCCCTCGTGATCTACGTGCTCGTGGCCGCCTTCGCCATCAAGTAGGCGCTCCTTGTTCCGGGCGGGGCGTCCACGACCTGGACGCCCCGTTTTTCATTGTGCTCCACGGACGGGCCGATGTAGGTTCTAGCCGCCATGACTCCCCACACCTTGTTCCCCATGCCCCCCGAAGTCACCCAGGTGATCCTGGGGGGCGGGTCGCCCATCGACCTGGATTCGCTGCGGATCCACTCCCCGGGCGAGGCCAGGAATTTCGCCCTGAACTACGGCTATGACATGGACGTGCCCGTCCAGCGGGCGGCCGTGATGCGGGTCTACGACGATGCCGTGGATTTCCTGGAGGCGGTGGTCCTGGAAGGCACGAACCTGCATGTGCCGCTGGAGGTGCGGGACCTCCAGGATCCGCTAGACCTCCTGGTCTGGGCCTCCGACCGTCCCCGCAACATCCGGGGCCGCTGGTCCTGCGCCATCCTCCGGGTGATGCACACGCTCTTCCACGTGGACCACAACGTGAACCTGCGCTTCCTGCCCGAGATTCAGCGCCAGGTCTTCGGCCGCTACGACCAGTACCTGGTCTGCGAAGAGGGCCGCTGGTTCCTGCGGGGGGCCTACGAGGTGCCCCTGGTGGCCGTGGAGCGCAAGGAGAACAAGGACCGCGTCTCCATGCTCCTGAAGATGCTCCACAAGCCCGAGAACGTGGCGGAGACCATCTACGACCAGATCGGCATCCGGCTCGTGGCCGAGGATCAACTGGGCGTGCTGATGGTCATCCGGTTCCTGCTGGACCATCACGTGCTCATGCCGACCCACATCAAGCCCAGCCGGAGCCGAAACCTGATGATCGACATGGAGGCCCTGGCGGCCTGGAGCGAGGCGGCACCGCCCTTCTTCCGGATCCAGGACCTGGGGCCCGAGGAGCGGCAGGCCCTGAGCCAGACCCTGGCCATCAAGAGCCCTGGAAAGGAGCAGAACCCCTTTTCCAGCAAGGATTACTCGGCCATCCAGTTCACGGCAAGAACCCTGGTGCGGCTGCCCAGTCCCGCCACCCGGGCCCTGGAGACCCTCCAGGAGCGCCTTCAGACCATGGGCGACACGGAACTCTCAGACCTGGTCTGCATTCCGGAGTTGATCCAGGATCAGGAGGAGTTTACTTTCTTCTTCGCACACGAAGTCCAAGTGATGGAACAATCGGGGTTTCAAAGCTCACGATCTGGTCCCGCATCCCATTCCGAATACAAACAGCGCCAGCGGGATGCCGCCAGGCGAAGAGTGCTTCAGGGAATCCTTCAGGAGGAACCATGCTGAACATCCAGACCCGCCAGGAGGGCACCGCCTCCGTGGTGTCGATCCAGGGCAAGGTCAATTTCGAGGTCACCGCCCAGCTGCGGGACGTGATCCGCGAAACGGTGGCGACCGCCCAGCCGAAGCTGCTCGCGATCAACCTCGAAGGGGTCAGCTTCATCGATTCCTCGGGACTCGGACTCCTGGTCGCCGCCCGCAACAGCGTGGACAAGTCCGGCGGCAAGCTTCACCTGTGCTGCCTCCCGGCGCCGGTGAAGAAGACCTTCGACCAGACCAACCTCACCAACTACTTCTCCATCTTCGCCACGGAGCAGGACGCCCTCCGCGGCGCCTGATCCGGGGCCCTCGGCATGGCCAAGGGCGCCGTCCTGGTGGTGGATGACGAAGCACCCATCCGGGACATCCTCAGCTTCTACCTCAAGCGGGCGGGCTACCAGGTCCTGACCGCGGCCCATGGCCTGCAGGCCCTCGAGGAGATGGGGCGCTCCCGGCCGGATCTCATCATCTCGGACCTCCGCATGCCGGAGATGCCCGGGGATGAGCTGTGCAAGCGCGTCAAGAGCGACCCCGCCACCCGCGACATCTTCTTCATCATCCTGTCGGCCCTGGACGGCACCGCCTCGCGCATCGGCGGCCTGGCCCTGGGCGCCGACGACATGATCCCCAAGCCCTTCCACGCCCAGGAGGTGCTGGCCAAGGTGGATTCCACCTTCCGTCTCATCGAGATGCAGAAGGAGATCAAGCGGCAGAACAAGGAGCTCACGACCTTCCAGCAGAAGGTGCAGGAGGAGATGGAGCTGGCGGCCGCCCTCCAGATGGGCCTGCTGCCCAAGCTGCCCGGCGAGGCCCCGGGCTCCCGCTACACCCACCGCTACCTGCCAGCCGCGGGCATCGGCGGGGACATCTACGCGATCCTGCCCCTGCCGGACGGCTGCACCGCCATGATGATCGCCGATGTGAGCGGCCACGGCGTCACCGCGGCGCTCATCTCCGCCATGGTGAAGACCTCCTTCGAGAACCGCGTGCGCCTGGGCGGCGAGCCGCTTGCCTGGGCCCAGGGCATGAATGAGGATCTCTGCCGCTCCACCCTGGCTGAACAGTTCGCCACGGCCTGGCTGGGCCGGCTCGATCCCGTGAACAACCGCCTGCGCTACGTGGTAGCGGGGCACTGCGCCCCCCTGCGGATCGTGGGCGGCGCCAGGGGCGGGCTGCAGCGCTCCGAGGTGCTGCGGGGCAAGGGCTTCATGCTGGGGCTGGACGAGCAGCTGCCCTTCATGGAGCACGACGCCGAGTTCCTGCCCGAGGACCGCCTGGTGCTGTACACGGATGGCCTGGTGGAAGTGGAGCGCGAGGACCGCACCATGCTCGAGGAGGCCGGGCTGCGCCGCATCTGCGCGGAGCTGCCCGCTGGCGCCGAGGCGGCGGCCGAGGCCGTCATCACCCAGGCCCGCGCCTACAACCATCCCGCGCCCTTCCTGGACGACGTGACCCTGGTGATCCTCGACCGGATGGCCTAGATTTCCGCCAGCGTCGCCGCGATGCCGGCCTCAAGCTCGGTGAAGGGGGCCGTGTAGCCGGCGGCGCGCAGGCTCCGCACGTCAGCCTGGGTGAAGCTCTGGTACTTGCCGCGCAGCTCGTCGGGGAAGGGGATGTAGTCGATGCGGCCCTGGCCGAGGTGGGCGATAAGGGTCTTGGCGATGTCGTTGAAGCTGCGGGCGCGGCCCGTGCCGGCATTCACGATGGTCTTCGCCATGCCCGCGCTGCCGAAGTGGAGGTTGATGGCCACGATGTCGCCCACGAAGACGAAGTCGCGCTGCTGCTCGCCGTCGCCGAAGCCGTCGGTGCCCTTGAACAGCCGGCAGGCGCCGGTCTCCTTCAGCTGGCGCAGCAGCTGGTGCAGCACAGACATCATGCGGCCCTTGTGGTGTTCCCGGGGGCCGAAGACATTGAAGTAGCGCAGGCCCACCACGGGGCTCTGGATGGCGGGCATCAGGCTGCGCACGTGCTGGTCGAAGGCCAGCTTGGAGTAGCCGTAGACGTTGAGCGGGCCCTCGTTGGCCGGCACCGGCTCGAAGTCCGCGCTGGCGCCGTAGGTGGCGGCGCTGCTGGCGTAGACCAGGGGTGTCTTGCGGGCCAGGCACCAGTGGAGCAGGGCCTTGGAGTCCCCGTAGTTGTTCTCCATCATGTAGCGCCCGTCGGATTCCATGGTGTCGGAGCAGGCCCCGTTGTGGAACACGGCCTCGGGACGGAGGTCCAGCGTGCCGGCGTCCAGGCGGGCCCGGAACTCGCGCTTGTCCATGTAGTCGGCCAGGGTCAGGTCCGACAGGTTCCGGGCCTTCTCCGCCCGGGCCAGGTTGTCCACCACGAGGATGTCCGTGTGCCCGCGGCGGTTCAGCTCTCGCACCAGATTGCTGCCCACGAATCCCGCGCCGCCCGTGACGATGAACATGCCCGACTCCTCTTCCGTCTCCAGGATAGCGGCTATCCGATGGCCTCCTCCGCCTCGGAGCCCTGAAGGCGCCGCAGCAGCCGCGGACCCAGCTCCGCGACCAGGGTGGCGGCCAGGAGGAGGAGGCCGCCGGCCAGCTGGGAGGGGGCCAGGTGCTCCTTGATGCCGGGGATCCAGCCGCTGAGGGCGATGCCGGCGGTCCAGACGGGCTCCGTGCTGAAGAGGATGGCGCTCTCGGTTGCGCCCAGGCGGGCCTGCATGGTGCTCTGCACGTAGAAGGCCAGGGTGGTGGCCAGCAGGCCCATGAAGGCCAGGGAGACCCAGGTGCCGCCCCGGGACAGGGCCGCGCCCACGCCCTGGAAGCCGTGCGGGGCGGGCAGGGCGAGGGTGATGAGCAGGGAGATGAGGCCCGTGACGGCCACCTGCATGAAGGCCAGCACCCAGCCTGAGGAGCGCCGGGAGAAATGGGCCGTCATGACGATGTGGAAGCCGCAGAGCACCGAGGTGAGGAAGGTCTCCGTGTCACCGCGGTTCCAGCCCCCCCAGGCCGCGCCGGGCTCCCGCACCAGCAGGGCGAGGCCCAGGAGGGCCACCAGGGCGCCCAGGCCGTGGGAGGGGCGCAGGCGGTCCCCGACCAGGAGGGCCACGGCCGGGGTGAAGATCACGTAGAGGCCGGTGATGAAGCCGGATTTCGAGGTGGTGGTGAAGCGCAGGCCGTCCGTCTGGAGCCAGAACAGGGTGGCCAGCACCAAGCCCAGCCAGAGGCCGTCCAGCACGTCCCGCCGGCGGAGCGGAACCTTCAGAAGCAGCAGCATCAGGCCCAGGCCCGCCGTGCCGATGGCGAAGCGGATGGCGAGGATGGCCCCCACGGACATCCCGGCCTGGAGGCAGTACTTGGTGGCGGGGAAGCCGCCTCCCCAGATGGCCGCGATGGCCGCCATGGAGACGACGGCGAAGAGGTGGGAGGCGCGGGACTGCGGCATCCCCCCAGGCTATCGCCCCGGGGGAAGGGACTCCGAGGGGAACTTCCGGCGGATGGGCTGGCGGGCCCTATTTCAGCAGGGCCACCACACGGATCGTCAATTCCGGCTGGTCCGGATCGTCGGTGCTCAGGGCCAGGACCTCGCTGTAGCGGCCCGCCTTCGCGGTGGCCGGGAAGACCACGGTCAGATCCTGGATCGAGGCCTTCTGATCGGCCCCTTCCACCCGCATGCCCTGAAGGGAGGGACGGGTGCCCGTGATGCGGAAGGGACGGCCCTCGGCCTGCTTGAGGGTGAGCTTCTGCCGCAGGTCCTTGCCGGCCGTGTCCTGGAAGACCAGTTCCACGGGGCTGGCCTGGATGGCGGGCTTGAGGTCCCACTGGATGTTCAGGGGCAGCTGGCTCAGGCGGGGGTTGGTGAACCGGACGGTGGCCTGCTCCACGCCCCGGTAGTGGCCCGCGGGGACCTTGCGGCCGTCGAAGGCGACCTCGAGCACGAGGTCCTTGCCCTCGGGCCGCATGGTGAAGGCGAGGAAGGGGGCGCCCGGGGCCTTCACTTCCACGATCTGGACCGGCTCGCCGTTTCCGCTGGCATATCGCACCTGACTGCGGGTGGTGGCCGATTTGGGCGCTTGGTAGAAATAGACGGATTCCACCGACGGCATGATCTCCATCACCACCTCGGCCTCCAGGGTGAGGCTGACGTTGGGGGTCTTCGGATCATTGCAGACCACCTCGATGGACTTGCGCACACCGCCCCTGAGGCCCTTCGGATCGAACATGGCCTCGATCTCGGTGGACTCCCCGGGGGCGATGGACCACTTGCCGAGCATCGTGTAGGTGCACCCGCAGCTGGGACGGACCTGGGTGATGCTCAGGTAGGCGTTGCCGGTGTTGGTCACCTTGTACTTCGCCGCGACCTTCCGGTCCGGCGTGATGCGGCCGAAGTCGTGGTGGGTCTTGTCGAAGCTGATGGCGGGCGCCTGGGCCATGAGGGTGGCGGCGGCGCAGGCGAGGAGGAGACGACGGAACATGCGGGACCTCGGCGGAGACTTGGATTCTATACGGAGATGAGCGCGGCCAGTTCATCCCAGACCCGGTCGGGCCCGATCTCCGCGAGGCAGGGATGCCCCGGGGTGAAGCAGTCCGGCTTGAAGCAGGGGGCGCAGGGGATGCCCTCTTGGCGGAGCCCCTTGCTGCGGGGACCCCATGGCGTGGAGCCGCCCGGATCCGTGGCGCCGTAGAGGGCCAGGGCCGGGACCCCGGTGGCCGCGGCCAGGTGGCTGAGGCCCGAGTCGTTGCCCAGCACGCCCGCGGCGCCCCGCATCCAGGCGGCGGCCTCCTTGAGCGTCGTCCGGCCGCAGAGGTCGATGCCCTCGGTGCCGGCCACCGCCGCGCAGGTGGTGGCCTCGTCCGGAGAACCCAGCACGGCCACGGCGAAGCCTTCCGAGCGGGCCCGCAGCAGCAGGGACCGGTAGTGTTCCACCGGCCAGGCCTTGGAGGGCCAGGTGGAGCCGGGCATCAGGCAGAGGTAGCGCCCCGGGGGCCTCTCGATGGCCACCCCGGGATCGAAGTCGGCGAAGGGCATGGGAGGCAGCTGCGGCCAGCGCCGCGCGAGCACCGCGTGGTACCGGAGCAGGAAGGGGCCCTCCGCGTCCCAGAAGGGGCCGCTGTGGGTGTTGAAGGGGCCGGCCAGGCTCTCGTCCACGCCGATGCGCTCGGGCACCCGGGCCAGCCAGGCCGCCAGGGCGGGGCGCAAGGATTTGGGGAAGTGGATGCTGCGGGCGGCCCGGTGCCTGCGCAAGGTGCGGGCCATGGCCCAGGGGCCGGGCTTGCCTTCGTCCGGCAGCGCGGCATCGCAGAACCAGGTGCCCTCCACCAGGCCCACCATGGCCCGGGGACCCCACACCACCAGCGGGCCCGCGTCGATCTGGCGCAGGAGGCGCAGGACGGGAAGCTGCATGGCGGTGTCGCCCACGAAGCGGGGCAGGCGCACCCAGGTGGCGCCCTCCGGGATCACAGCCACGGGGCCACCGCCTCACGGAACTTCGCCGCGGCGTCGTAGTCCCGGGTGAGGGCCGTGCCGAGGGCGTGGGCCTTGGCCCGCTGGGCCTCCCAGGCGGCCGGGTCGGCGAGCAGGGGGGCGATGCGGGTGGCGGCCTGGCGCAGCAGGGCCCCCCCGATGGATTTCCGGTCGTCGGGCTTGGAGATGAGGAAGCCCCCCTCGCCGTCCTTCAGCACGGTGCCGATGCCGCCCACGGAGGGTGCCAGCACGGGGACGCCCCGCTCCAGGGCCTCGATGAGGGCCAGGGGGAAGAAGCCCTCGTTGCGGCTGGTCATGACGTAGAGATCCAGGGCCGCGAAGGCCTGGGCCAGGTCGGGCAGGGGCCCCAGGCGGCGGGTGCGCGCTTTCAGGGGCGAGGCCTCCAGGGCGGCCTGGAGGGCCGCGGCGGTTTCGGCCTCCTCACGGCCCGCGAAGAGCAGGGCGGTCTGTCCTCCCAGGGCCTCGGCGAAGCGCAGGACGGACACGGGGTCCTTCCGGCCGTCGATCTGGCCCACGTAGCCGACCAGGGGCCCGGACTCGGGCAGGCCCAGCCCGCGCCGCGCCATCGCCCGGGCCACGGCCTCCACGGGCTCGGCCGCCTTCCTGGGGTAGAGCGGGTGGATGATGCTGCACGGGGCCGGGCTGAGGTGCTGCCGCACGGCGGCCGTGAAGTCGTAGGTGCAGATCCAGCGGTCGACGAAGTTCCGGACCCCGCGGTACTTCCGCAGGTGGCGCTCATAGTGCTCGTGCAGGGTGAGGACCGTGGGGATCCGGCACCCGAACCGCGCCAGCCAGGGCAGGGCGCGCTGCACCCCCTTGTGGTTGCAGAGGACCAGCAGATCCGGCCGAGCCCTTTTCAGCCACTGGAAGGCGCCCAGGGCACCGGGCAGGTGGAGCACCTGGACCACATTGGGATTCCGCTCCCGCAGTTCGGGCTCGATGTCCCGCTTCCCGGGCTCCTTGCGGAAGAGGACGGACACCTTGACCGGCAGGGGCGCCAGGGCGGCCACCTGTTCCAGGAGCACCCGCTCGCCGCCCCCGAAGGACAGCTTCCGGTGGGCGAACACGACATGCTTCACGGGACTCCCGGAAAGGGTTTGAATTCAGAATGGTTGCGGGCCGCGGCGGGTCCAGCCGCGAGATCCAGCAAGGCAGCGGCCGCGGGGCGATGTGGTGCATCGTTCAAGGCCGCTAACGCAGCTGGGCACGCGGCTGGCCCCGTCCCGGAGGGCAAGGGGCGGCGCCCGGCGCGATGCTGCGTCAAGCTCCTCGTCAATAGTGCCGCTATTGCCATCGTCGCTTTCCTTGTCTCGCTTGGGCGGCACCCCTTCCGCGGCCACACCCCATTCTGAATTCAAACCCTTTGGTTCAGGATAGGATGACTGACCTAACGCGTCACATTCACAGGTTGCCATGTCCCTTGCCTCGACCCAACGGATCCTGCTGGTGGAGGATGAACCCGGCCTTCGGGAGGTGCTGACCCTGGCCCTGGAGGGGGCCGGCTTCAAGTGCGAGGCGGCGGCGGGCATCGAGGAGGGGCAGCGGGCCCTCCGGGAGACCACTTTCGATGGCGTGCTGTCCGACCTGAAGCTCAAGGACGGCTCCGGCATCGAGCTGCTCACCTGGATGAAGGAGCAGGGCCTGGAGACCCCGGTGGTCATCATGACCGCCTACGCCACCACGGAGACCACAGTGCAGGCCCTGAACCAGGGCGCCGTGGACTTCATCACCAAGCCCTTCAAACATGAGGAGCTCATCGCCTCCCTCAAGGGCCTGCTCGCCGCCTCCGAGCCCCAGGCCGCCCCCCCGGCGGACCTGGGTGAGCTCGTGGGGGTGGGGCCCATCATGCGCAAGATCAACGCCCTCATCGGAAAGGTCTCCCGGGCGGACACCACCGTCCTGCTGACGGGTGAGAGCGGCACGGGCAAGGAGGTGGTGGCCCGGCTCATCCACCGCTACTCGGACCGGGCCAAGGGGCCTTTCGTGGCCGTGAACTGCGGGGCCCTGCCCGAGGCCCTGCTGGAGAGCGAACTCTTCGGCTTCGAGAAGGGGGCCTTCACCGGCGCCGGCGCCATGAAGCGGGGCCTCTTCGAAGAGGCGGGCGGCGGCATCCTCTTCCTCGACGAGATCGGCGAGATGCCCGCCTCGCTCCAGGTGAAGCTGCTGCGGGTGCTGCAGGAGCGCCGCTTCCGGCGGCTGGGGGCCACGGAGGAGCGGGCCGTGGATGTGCGGGTCATCGCCGCCACCAACCGGGACCTGCGGGCGCGGGCCGAGACCGGGGACTTCCGCGAGGATCTCTACTACCGCCTGAACATCCTCCAGATCGAGCTGCCGCCGCTGCGGGAACGGCCCGAGGACCTGCCGGTGCTGGCCGAGCACTTCATCCGGCGCGCCTGCCAGAAGCTGGCCAAGCCGCCCATGCAGCTGCATCCCGAGGCCATGTCCCAGCTGCTCTGCCACCGCTTCCCCGGCAATGTCCGCGAGCTGGAGAACCTCATGGAGCGCTGCGTGGCCCTCAACCCCGGCGGGCCCATCACCAAGGACCTGCTGCCGGAGGGGTTCGCCCAGTCCGGGCCGGCCCAGGGGCCGGGCCGCCTTGCGCCCCTGGTCATCCCCCCGGAGGGGTTCGATCTCGAAGCCTGGATCCAGGCGCTCAAGGGGCACTTCCTCCGGCGCGCCCTGGACGAGGTCGGGGGCGTGAAGACCAAGGCGGGGAAGCGCCTAGGCATGACCTTCCGGGCCTACCGGTACTGGCTGGCCGAACTGGGCGGGCTGGAGGCCCTTCCGAGGGAATTCCCCTGGCCGGCGGACTACCCGGCCCAGGCGGTGGACGAAGGGGGCGGAACCGAAGGCCCCAAGGAGGCATGATGCCCATGAATGCTTGCGTTTACGGCCCTTTCTGGCACACTGGAACGCTCGGATGCGACCCATCCGCGCCCTCATTTCGGACCCCGCCCATGACCCCCCATTCGAACCAGGCCCCCACCCATGCCCGCCGAGCGAGCCGGGGGTTCTCCCTGCTGGAACTGCTGGTGGCGATGATGATCATCGCCGTGCTGGGCACCCTGGGGTTCTCCCAGTACCGCAAGCAGGGGGCCCAGGCCCGCTACCTTAAGGCCCAGGACGAGCTCAAGATCGTGGCCGAGGGGCTGGACCAGTACTGGCTCAAGCACGGGACCTACCCGGATTTCGGCAGCTGGGACGCCATGGTGGACGCCAATTCCGTCCTGGTGAAGGAAAGCCTCATCAAGATGAGCATGTCCTCCCAGGACCCCTTCAAGCAGCCCTACGAGGGCAAGTCCTCCCGCGCCACCTACGAGCTGAAGTGCCTTGGTGATCCCGACAACCAGGAGGACTACGGCCCCATCACCCGGACTCCGGGCCAGGGCCAGGTCACGGGCAATGGCCCCTCGGCGACGGGCGCCCCCAAGGCGGACCTCCCCGCGGGCGATGCCGGAGCGAAGAAGTGATCGACCTCTACCACCTGCCCCCGGAGGGCCTGCGCCTGAACGGCACCACCGCCGAGCTGGCCCTGGAAGGGGATGCCTCCTTGCGCGACCTGGCCTGGTCGGTCTTCGCCCTGGCCTCCGACGGCGATGTCTTCCTCGAGGTGAAGGGCCAGGCCCTGTGGCAGGGGAGCTGCAGCCGCTGCCTCGCGCCCCTGGACCGCCCCCTCGCGGTGGAGAGCCAGTTCCTGGGCAGCAAGGACGCCGACCTGGTAGGCCGCGGCTCGCACCAGCTGGGTTCCCAGGATCTGGACGTGGTCTTCCTCCCGGAGGACCACCTCGACGAGGCGGAGCTGGTTCGCGAGCAGTTCGAGCTCCAGGCCCCCATGCACCCGCTTTGTGCCGAAGACTGCAAGGGCCTCTGCCCCACCTGCGGCAAGAACTGGAACAAGGGCCCCTGCCACTGCCGGCCCGAATCCGAACAGGTGCCTTCGGCCCTCAACCGGGCCCTGACCAAGGCTCTGGCGGGAATCAAGCTGGACCCGGAATCCTGAAACCCTTAACCTGGAACATTGCGTTCTATCGTTCTACTCCTAGGAGCAAGCCATGCCGAATCCCAAGCGCCGCCATTCCAAGGCCCGCCGCGACCGCCGGCGCACCCATGACGCGCTGGAAGTCATGAGCGCCAGCACCTGCCCGAACTGCCAGACCCCCAAGCTGCCGCACCGCGTGTGCCCCAGCTGCGGCTTCTACCGCGGCAAGCTGGCCGTCCGCGTCGCAGAAACGGCTTAAGAGTCGGCCGGTGGACGGCCATCGCATCGCGTTGGATGTCATGGGGGGCGACCACGCCCCCCATGCCACCTTGCAGGGCGCCCGGGAGGCTCTCGAGGCCTGGCCCGGGCTGCACCTCTTGCTCGTCGGCGACGAAGCCGTGCTGCGCCCGCAGCTGGCGAAGTACGGCTTCACGCCGGAACTCCTGACCCGCGCCGAGGTGGTGCACGCCTCCCAGACCGTGGTCATGGAGGACAAGGCCACCAGCATCCTCAAGGAGAAGAAGGACAGCTCCATCCGCGTGGCCGCCCAGCTGGTCCGCGAGGGGCGGGCCCACGGCGTGGTCTCCATGGGCCACACCGGCGCCGCCATGGTGGCCTCCAGCCTCGTCATCGGCAAGCTGGAGGGCGTGGACCGGCCGGCCCTGGCCAGCGTCCTGCCCAACATGAAGGGCGGTCCGACGGTGCTGCTCGACGTGGGCGCCAACGTGGACTGCCGGGCCGAGCACATTGCCCAGTTCGCCGTGATGGGCTCGGTCTACGCCGAGCAGGTGCTGGGCCTGGAACGCCCCAGGGTGGGCATCCTCAGCGTGGGCGAGGAGGACGGCAAGGGCACGGACGTGACCAAGGAAGCCTCCGCCATGCTCCGCCAGATGGAGATCCGCTTCGAAGGCAACGCCGAGGGCCGGGACATCTGGAACGGGAGCTTCGACGTCATCGCCTGTGATGGCTTCGTGGGCAACGTGGTGCTGAAGTCCAGCGAGGCTCTGGCCGAGGGCATCATCGGCGGCCTGCGCGAGAGCTTCATGGCCACCCCGATCACCAAGCTGGCCGGCCTCCTCGCGAAGCCCGCCATGAAGCGGTTCAAGAAGAAGCTGGACTACGCGGAATACGGCGGCGCGCCGCTGCTGGGCGTGAAGGGCGTGAGCATCATCGGCCACGGCCGCAGCGACGCCAAGGCCGTGCGCAACGCCATCCGCGCCGCTCTGCGGGCCGCCGAGCACCACCTGCACGAGCGCATCCAGGAGCGCGTGGCCCTGCTGCTGCCCCAGGACTGATTTCATTTGCCACGGATGAACATGGATAAACACGGATAGGCCTTTATCTGAGTTCATCCGTGTTCATCTTTGGCTATTTCTTCCAGAGGATCCGATGAGCAAAGTGGCTTGGCTGTTTCCGGGGCAGGGATCGCAGGCGGTGGGCATGGGCGTGGCCTTGGCCGAGGCCGAGCCGGCCGCCCGGGCCGTGCTGCAGGACGCCGATGCGGCGCTGGGGTTCCCGCTGTCGCGACTCATGGCCGAGGGCCCCGAGGAGACCCTGAAGCTGACGGAGCACACCCAGCCCGCCATCCTGACCCACAGCACCATGGTGGTGCGGGCCTGGGGGCACCGCCTGCCCAAGCCCGATTTCGCCGCCGGCCACTCCCTGGGCGAGTACAGCGCCCTGGTGGCCCTGGGCGCCCTGGGCTTCCAGGATGCGGTCCGGACCGTCCGAGAGCGGGGCCGCGCCATGCAGGAGGCCGTGCCCGTGGGCGTGGGCGCCATGGCGGCCCTGCTGGGCATGGGCCAGGCGGATGTGGAGGCCGCCTGCGCCGAGGCCGCCACGGCCACGGGCAAGGTGGTAGTCCCCGCCAACTTCAACGGGCCCGGCCAGATCGTCATCGCCGGCCATGCGGAGGCCGTGGAGGCCGCCATGGAGGCCGCCAAGGCCCGGGGTGGGCGCAAGATGATGAAGCTACCCGTGAGCGCCCCCTTCCACTCGCCCCTGATGGAGCCCGCCCAGACGCGCATGGAGCCCATCCTGCGCGCCCTGGCCTTCAAGGCCCCCATCTGCCCGCTGGTGAACAACGTGGACGCCACCCAGGCCTCCAGTCCCGAGGCCCTGCTGGACGGCCTGGTGCGCCAGATTCCGGGCGCCGTGCGCTGGCAGGCCACCCTGGACCTGCTGCTGGATGAGGGGGTCTCCACCTTTGTGGAACTGGGCCCCGGCAAGGTGCTGGCGGGTCTCGTGAAGCGCCAGGCGAAGGAGCGGGGAATCGAGGTGGTGGCCTTCAGCTTGGGCGCGCCCGAGGACCTGGCCCAGCTGGGCTGAGGCCATCACCGCAGTTGACCGAGGCGTGGAGTGCCAGGCTCCATGCGGATCCATGCATCGTCAATGTCGCCGGAACCGGCTCGCCCCGGGCAAAGTGTGATGAATGACGGCCCCCGGTGCGGATAGGGTAGGAAGGAACGCTGCGACCCCAGTTTTTCGGGTGCGGGAGCCAGGCTTGGCGCTCTGTCCATCCCTCCCCATCCACTCCGCCCGGAGGTGCCCATGCGCAAGGATCTCGTCTTCGGAATGGCCGGATCAGGGGGGGACGGCATCGTCTCCGCCGGCGACTCCCTGCTCCAGGCTGCCGCCGCCGAGGGCTACCACGGCGTGATGACCAAGAGCTTCGGCTCCCAGATCCGCGGCGGCGAGTCCTCCTGCCGCGTGCGCATCAGCACCGACCCCATCCTGAACCCCGGCGGCAACCTGGACGTGGCCGTGGCCCTGAACTGGGAGGACTTCCTCAAGTTCGGCGCCGAGCTGCCCGTGAGCGGCACCACCGTGGTGATCTACGAGGCCGCCACGGGCGTGCCCGAGCACCAGATCCCCCTGGTGGGCGTGACGCCGCTGCAGGTGATCGCCGTGCCCATCGCCCAGATGGCGAAGGAGACCGCGGGCACCGAGCGGGCCAAGAACACCGTGGTGCTCGGCCTCATCGCGGGCTGGTTCGGCATCGGCGGCGAGGCCGTGATGGCGGGCATCTCCAAGAAGCTGCTCAAGAAGAGCCAGGAACTCGTGGACGCCAACCAGCGCGCCTTCGACGCGGGCGTGGCCTTCGCCCAGGCGCACCCCCTCAAGTCCGACATGACCGTGGTGCCCTCCGCCAACAAGGGTGCGGTGAAGCTGCTCACGGATGGCAACGACATGTGCGCCGCCGCCGCCATTTTCGCCGGCTGCGACTTCTTCGGCGGCTACCCCATCACGCCGTCCACCGAGATCATGCAGTTCTTCACCAACCACGTTTGGAAGTATGGTGGCGCCGTGCTGCAGGCCGAGGACGAGATCGCGGGCATCGGCGCGGCCGTGGGCGCCTCCTTCGCGGGCAAGAAGTCCATGACCGCCACCAGCGGCCCGGGCCTCTCGCTGAAGTCCGAGATGATGGGCCTCGCCAGCATCGCCGAGCTGCCCCTGGTGATCGTGGATGTGCAGCGCGGCGGCCCTTCCACGGGCCTGCCCACCAAGACCGAGCAGTCCGATCTCTTCGCGGCGGCCTTCTCCGCCCACGGTGACGTGATCCGCCCCGTGCTGGCGCCGACCTCCGTGGCCGACACCTTCCGCATCACGGTCGAGGCATTCAACATCGCCGAGCGCTACCAGACGCCGGTGATCATCCTGTCGGACCAGGAGATCTCCCAGCGCAAGGAGACCCTCGATCCCATCGACACCACCCAGTTCAAGCTCGAGGAGCGCCTGCGCCCCACGGCCGCGGACCTGCATGACTACAAGCGCTTCAAGCAGACCGAGAACCACATCAGCCCCATCAGCCATCCGGGCATGGCCGGCGGCGCCTACCTGGCCGCGGGCATCGAGCACAGCGAGTCCGGCGCCCCCACCAACAGCGGCAACGTCCACCAGCGCATGAACGACAAGCGCATCAAGAAGCTGGACCCGCTCAAGGAGCGCAAGGACCTCTTCGAGATCTCCGGCAACCCCGACGCCCCCCTGGCCCTGGTGGCCTGGGGTAGCGTGGCCGGCATCTGCCGCGAGGCGCTGCAGATGGCCCGCGAGCAGGGCCTGGACGTGAAGCTGATGGTGCCCTACCTGCTCTACCCGGTGGCCGAGCAGACCTACCGCGACTTCTTCGCCTCCGTGCAGAAGGGCCTCGTGGTCGAGCAGTCCCACCTGGCCCAGACCTTCAAGGTCCTGCGCATGCACCTCGACCTGCCCAAGGGCCTCCAGTCCCTGGCCCGCAGCGGCGCGAACCCCTTCCTGCCCGGCGAGATCGTCGCGGCCCTCCACCACCTCCTCGCGGAACTGCAGCGCAGCCACGAGGGCAAGCTTCAGCCCCAGGAGTGAGGTCCACCATGAGCGCCACCATGACCCCCGAATTCCAGGCCAAGGACTACAAGAGCGACCTCAAGCCCATCTGGTGCCCCGGCTGCGGCGACTACTCCGTGGTGCAGGGCATCTACCGGGCTCTGGCCGCCATCGGCCGCCCGCCCCACGAGATCGCCTTCATCTCGGGCATCGGCTGCTCCAGCCGCATCCCCGGCTACACCACGGCCTACGGCTTCAACACCGTGCATGGCCGGGCCCTGCCCATCGCCCAGGGCATCAAGCTGGCCAACCCCGACCTGCTGGTGCTGGCGGCCGGCGGTGACGGTGACGGCTTCTCCATCGGCGGCGGCCACATCGCCCACCTGATCCGCCGCAACATCGACATCACCTACATCGTGATGGACAACCAGATCTACGGCCTCACCAAGGGCCAGCTCTCGCCTACCTCCCAGAAGGGCCGCGTCACCTGCACCTCCCGCTACGGCAGCCTGGAGGAGCCGGTGAACCCGCTGCTCTACGTGCTGGCCTACGGCGCGGGCTTCGTGGCCCAGGCCTCGCCCACGGACCTGGTGGGCATGGCGTCCATCATCGAGGAGGCCATCCGCTACCCCGGCTTCGCCTTCGTGAACATCCAGTCCCCCTGCGTCACCTACGGCGAGGAGGCCCAGCAGATCAAGGGCCTCAAGGCCATCAGCGAGAGCCTGGCCGCCCTGGGACATGACCCGGCCGACCGGCTGGCCGCCATGGACCTGGCCCAGCAGTACGGCCAGAAGATGCACCTGGGTGTGTTCTACCGGAACCC
Source organism: Holophagaceae bacterium (assembly GCA_046331485.1). Taxonomy (GTDB): domain Bacteria; phylum Acidobacteriota; class Holophagae; order Holophagales; family Holophagaceae; genus Geothrix. Next base: position 223,143 of record JAXLQS010000004.1, read on the forward strand.
CGAGCCGCCGCCCACCTACGACGCCATGCTCCGCGAGCGCCAGGCGGAACTGTCCAAGGGCGCCCCCAGCCGGGACCGCATCCTGGATCTCTTCATCAAGAAGTGAGTGGAGGACACCATGGCCATGCGCGGCATCGATTTCGCGAGCCTCTCCCTGATGGACGCCCTCGACCTGGCCATCCTCATCGAGGACGAGGCCCAGGAGCGCTACGAGGAGTTCGCGGCGCAGATGGACCAGCACCGGACGCCCGACGCGGCGAAGTTCTTCCGGTACATGGTCGAGAACGAGGCGAAGCACGGCCGTGAGCTCGCGGCGCGGCGCGCCCAGCGCTTCGGCGACGTGCCGAGGAAGGTCACCCGGGCCATGATCTTCGACGTGGAGGCGCCGGACTACGATGCCGCCCGCGCCTTCATGACCCCGCGCAAGGCCATGGAGGCCGCCCTGGCCTCCGAGATCAAGGCCCACGCCTTCTTCGTGGCGGCCCTGCCCGCCCTGAAGGACGTGGCGGTCCGGGCGCTCTTCGAGGAGCTGCGGGACGAGGAGATCGAGCACCAGCACCTCGTCAAGATCGAGCTGGCCAAGCTTCCGCCCGAGAAGGGCCTCTCCGACGACGACTTCGTGGACGAGCCGGCCGCCCAGTAGCCGCCCGGGAACTCCAGGAAGGCCGCCCGGACGGGCGGCCTTCCTGCGTCAGTCCACGGCCACGGGCCCGGCGGCCCGGGTCTTCCGCATGAGGAAGATCAGCGGGAAGAGGGCGAAGCAGAGCACGCCCATGAACCAGAACGTGTCGGCGAAGGCCATCATGCTGGACTGCTTCACCATGGTGCCGTAGGCCGCGCCCTGGGCCAGGTGGCTTGCGTCGGCCGGGGACAGTCCGCCCCGCAGCACGCCCAGCTGGGTGGCCCGGTCCAGGAAGCCCTGGTAGGCGGGATCGCCCGGGACCAGGTGCCCGACCAGGTTGGCTTGGTGGAACTGGGAGCGGCGGGACAGCAGCGTGGTGGCGATGGCGATGCCCGTGCTGCCGCCGATGTTGCGGACCAGGTTCATGAGCCCCGCCGCATAGGCGGTCTTTTCGTGGGGGATGTGCTGGAAGGCCGAGACGTTGATGGGGATGAAGAGGAAGGCGAAGCCCAGGCTCTGCACCACGCGGGACCACATGGCCGTCCGGAAGTCCACCTGCAGGTTGAAGCCGGCCATCTGGATGAGGCCCAGCCCGCAGAAGAAGAAGCCCACGCCGATGAGCCAGCGCGTGTCCGTCTTCTTCAGCAGCATGGCCACCACCGGCATCATCAGCATCACGGCGAGCCCGCCCGGGCTCAGCACCCAGCCGCTCAGCAGGGCCGTGTAGCCCAGCATGGTCTGGAGGAAGATGGGCAGCAGGGCCAGGCTGCCGTAGAGCACGAAGCCCAGCACGAAGAGCATGAGGATGGAGACGGCGAAGGTGCGGTCCTTCATCAGCCTCAGGTCCACGATGGGCCGGTCCTTCTTCAGCTCGTGGTAGACGGCGTAGAGCAGGGCCACCACGGCCGTGATGGCGAAGAAGACGATGAAGCCCGAGCTGAACCAGTCCTTGCGCTGGCCCTCGTCCAGCACGATCTCCAGCGAGGCAAGGCCCAGGGTGATGACACCGATGCCCAGGTAGTCGAAACGGGCGCCCTCCTTCAGCGAGATGCGGTGGAAGCCCGGCGGATCGTGGACCAGCGCGCTGGTGAGCGAGAAGGACAGGAAGCCCACGGGGATGTTGATGAGGAAGATCCAGTGCCAGCTGAAGTTGTCCGTGATCCAGCCCCCCAGCACGGGCCCGATGATGGGGGCCAGCACAACGCCCATGCCGTAGACTGCCATGGCCGCGCCGCGCTTCTCGGCCGGGAAGGTCTCCACCAGGATGGCCTGGGAGATGGGCTGCAGGCCGCCGCCGCCCAGACCCTGCAGCACGCGGAAGAAGATGAGCCAGCCCAGCGAGGGCGCGATGCCGCAGAGGAAGGAGGCCACCGTGAAGATGGTCACGCAGGTGAGGTAGAAGCGCTTGCGGCCGATGAGGCTGGAGAAATAGCCGCCCAGGGGCAGCACGACGGCATTGGCCACCAGGTAAGAGGTGAGCACCCAGGTGGTCTCCTCCACCGTGGCGGAGAGGTTCCCCGCGATGTGGGGCAGGGCCACGTTCGCCACGCTGGTGTCGAGGACCTCCATGAAGGTCGCGATCATCACCGTGAGGGCGATGACCCAGGGGTTGATGTGGCGGTGGGAAGAAGTCACTGGGCGGTTCCCGGCTTCACTGCACGATGACCGTGGCCTCGACGTTCATGCCGGGGCGCAGGGTGACCTTCTGGGCCTCCGCTTCGTCGATGCGGATCTTGACCGGGATGCGCTGGACCACCTTCACGAAGTTGCCCACGGCGTTCTCCGGCGGCATCAGGCTCATGCGCGAGCCGGTGGAGCCGGCGATGGAATCCACGCGTCCCTTCAGCACCATGCCGTTCATGTCCACCTTCACCTCGGCCTCCTGGCCGGGCTTCATGCGGGCCAGCTGGGTCTCCTTGAAGTTGGCGGTGACCCAGGTGCGGTGCAGGGGGATGAGCGTGAGCAGGCCCTGGCCGGGCTGGATGGTCTGGCCCGCCTCCACGAGCTTGCGGGTCACGACGCCATCGACCGGCGCCAGGATCTTGGTGTAGCCCAGCTGGAGATCCAGGCCCTCCTGGCTGGCGCGGGCTGTGTCCACCTGGGCCCTGGCCGAGGCCAGGCGGGCCTCGGCGGCGCCCACGGCCACCCGGCGGATGTCCGCTTCCCGCTGGATGGAGGCGAGGCGCTGCTGGGCGGCGCGCCACTCGCTGTCGGCGATCTCGGCCTGGGTGCGGAAGCCGTCGAACTGCAGGGCCGAGATCTCCTCGCGCTCGGCCAGGGGCTTCATGCGCTGGAGGTCGGTCCTGGCCTTGTCGAGGCTGGCCTTCTTGGAATCCACATTGGCCTTGGCGGTCTCGATGTCGGAGCTGCGCGCCTGCTGGTAGGCCACCTGGGCCCGTTCCAGATCCGCCTTCGCCGCTTCCAGCTGGGCCTGGGCCTGGGCGAGGGTGCCCCTGGTCTGGTCCAGGCGCGCCTGGATGTCGCGGGGGTCCACGGCCACCAGGGGATCCCCGGCCTTCACGGCCTGGTTGTCCTCCACGAGCACCTTGTCCACGGTGCCGTAGACGCGGCAGGAGACGGGGACGAGCTGGCCGTCCACCTGGGCGTCATCGGTGCTCACGCGGTTGCGGGAATAGAACCACAAGCCCGCCGCGATGAGCAGAACAATGGGCGTGCCGAACTTCAGGGCGAGCAGGGCCCGGGATCCGTTGGCCTCGGGCGCTCCCGAGGGGGAGGGGGCGGGCTGGGAGGTGGCATCTTGATTCATCGGTGGCTCCATCAGCGTGCGAAGAAGGTTTCCAGCTGCCCCGTGGCCCGGGCCAGGTCCGCGCGGGACTGGTTCAGGCGGTAGAGGGCGCTGATCTGGTTGTCGTTGGCCTTGGCCAGCTCATCCTGGGCGTTGATCACTTCGATGTTGTTGCTCACGCCGGCCTCGAAGCGGTGGCGGGCCTGGGTGAGGGCCTCGGTGGAGAGGGACACGGCCAGGTTGGCCACCTCCACTTCATGCGAGGCGGCGTCCAGCTCGGCCCGGGCCACCTGGATCTCGTAGCCCACCTGGGCGCGCACTTCGCGTCGGGCCTCCTGCACGCGGCTCTGCTCGGACTGGGCGCGGGAGACCTGCGCGGAGACGAGGCCGCCCGTGAAGAGCGGCACCCGCAGGCCCAGGGAGATCTGGTAGGTGGTGGTCGAGGGCAGGGACTGCAGGGCCGTGGAGCCGAGGAAGCCCGTGGCCACGAGGGTGGGCAGGCGCAGGCTCTGGGCCGACTCCCGCAGGCTCACGGCGGCCTTCTCCCGGGCGTCCAGCGCCGCCAGCTCGGGGCGCTGGGCCAGACCCGCCTGGAAGGTCTCCTGGAAGGCGGTCTCGGGCAGGGTCGGGGCGGCCAGCGAATCCGACAGCTCGATGCGGGTGCCCGGCTCCAGGTCCAGAGCCCGGCCGAGGCCCGCCAGGGCGGTGCTGCGCTGGGTCTGGGCCTGGATGAGCCGCTGGCGTTCCGTCTGCAGCTGCACCTGGGAGCGCAGGGTGTCGAGCCTGGTGCCCACGCCCTGCTTCTGCTGGTTCTCCGCCAGCTTGGCCAGGGCCTCGGCCAGCTCCACGCGGGATTCGCCGGCCTGCACGGCGGCGGCGGCGCGCAGGGCGCGCAGGTACTGGCCCACCACGATGGCGGCGATCTCCTCACGCACGGCACGGCCCTGCGCGCGCGTGGACGCCTCGGCGTGCTGCGAGGCCCGCCACCGCTTCCAGAGGCTGAGGTCGAATAGGGGCACCTGGGCCTCGACCCCGGCCTGATGCCAGTTGTAGGGGCCCACCACCGGGGGGAAGCCCGGCACCGTCATGCCCATCTGGGCGTTCAGGTTGTACTTGTTGCGCACGCCGATGGCCTGGGCGGCCACCGAGGGCATCAGGGCCGCGGCGGCGGAGCGGCGCTCATCGCCGCTCTCCGCGATGGCCAGGAGGGACTGCTGCACCCTGGGGTTCTGCTCCAGGGCGGTGCGAATGGCCTGGGCCAGGGTCAGCTGCACCGTGCGCACCTGGGCGGTGGCGGCGACGGGCGCGGGGGCCTGGGCCCGGGTCGGGGCAGCGCCCAGCAGGGCCAGGGCGGCCACCGGAACCCGGCCCATGGCGCCGGGTGCCGGGAGGGTGATGCGGAACATGGGAGCCTCCATCCATCTTGAAATCGCGCTTCGCCGGATCATTCGCCACCGCCTTCGGGGACCGGCTGCAGGGCCGCCTGACTGTTGTCCCGCATGCGGTTCAGGAGCCCCTTGAGGAGGTCCAGCTCCTCGCGGGTGAAGCCCTTGAGGTGGGCGTTCAGCACCTTGACGGCCACGGGCGGCAGCAGGGGGTACAGATCCCGTCCCGCCTCCGTGAGCTCCAGGTGGATGAGCCGGCGGTCCTTGCTGCTCCGGACCCGGCGGATCAGGCCCTTCTCCTCCAGGCGGTCCAGCATGCGGGTCATGGACCCGGTGTCGTAGCGGCTGAAGCGGCAGAGCTCGGCCGCCGTGGAGCCGCAGCCGTTGTGGATGCGCATGAGGATCACCCACTGGGCCCCCGTGATGCCCATGCCGGTCATCTCCTCGTCGAAGGCCGCCAGCATCCGGCCGGAGACATCGGCAATGAGGCGGCCGATGCTCTCCTCCGGCTTGTAGTTTTCGGCGGTGTAGAGCGGCTCGCTGCCGTCCGGATCGCTGGCCACGGGGGGACTCCTGATTCAATGCCTAAGCAATCACTGTCAAGGCAGTAATGTATGCGCTATCCTCGTCTCCGTCAACCGGCTGGACCTTTCCCCACTTCCACCGCGGCCTCGAACCTTCCCGGGTTTCCCTCCATTGGTCTTGCGGGGGCTGTCGGAAGGGTCTCCCCGCCTCAGCCGGATCCCACCTCACCTGGAGTGCCCATGCCGCGTGTCGCGCTGATGATCCCCCTCGCCCTTGCCCAGGTCGTGGCCCCGGCCCTGAGCCAGACGCCGATCCAGACGCCGGTTCAGACTCAAGTCGCGCCGGAGCGGGAGCTCGCCTTTTCGGGCTTCAACGCCTTCCCCCTGAAGGGCAGTGTGAAGGCCGGCGGCGTCCATCCCTGCTTCGCCGTGATGGTGGCGGGCTCGGGGCCCACGGACCGGGACTGGTCCAATCCCCTGATCCCCGGGGCCAGCCATGGCGGGCGGGACTTCGCCGCCTGGCTCCAGGCCCAGGGGATCGGCTCGCTGCGCTACGACAAGCGCTTCATCGGGTCCAAGGATCCGAAGCTGGACGTGTCCCTGGACGCCCAGCTGGGCGACGTGAAGGCGGCCCTGAGGGCGGCCCGCGCCCTGCCCGAGGCGAAGGGGAAGAAGCTGCTCCTGGTGGGCCACAGCGAGGGGGCGCTGCTCTCCCTGCTGGCGGCCGGGGAGGCCGACGCCGTGCTGCTGCTGGCCATGCCCAGCCTCAGCTACGCGAAGACCATCCACGCCCAGGTGAAGGCCCAGCTGGACGCCGCCGGGGCGCCCAAGGAGGCCGCGGACGCCAACCTGGGCCACCTGGACGCGGCGCTGGACGCCATCCGCAAGAACCAGGACGTGCCCCAGGCGGGGCCTGCGGTGGCGCCGGGCGTGGTGGCCCTGGGGCGGAGCCTGGCCCGGCCCGAGACGCGGAGCTTCGTGCGCGACCTGCTGGACCTGGATCCCTGGGCCGCCGCCGCGCGGATTCCCGTGCCCTGCGCCATGGCCTGGGGCGACCGCGACATCCAGACCTGGAAGCCCGCCACGGTGCCGGCGGACTTCAGGGGTGCGGTGCTGGAGATCCCCGGCGCCAACCACCTCTTCAAGCAGGAGTCGAGGTCCCGGGGCGAACTGAACGGCGCCACCGCCGCCACGACGTACGGCGACGCCACGCCCCTGGCGGACCTGGCCCCGCTGGCGGCCTGGCTGAAGGGGCTGAAGTAGGAGGAGGCCCTCCTTGCTATCCTGTCCCCTCACTCGTGTTGGAGGTTCCATGTTCCGCCTCGACGGCAAGATCGCCCTCGTCACCGGCGCCAGCCAGGGCATCGGCGAAGCCATCGCCAAGCAGCTGGCCGCCCAGGGCGCCACCGTGGTGTGCGCGGCCCGAACCCTGAGCAAGCTGCAGGAAGTCGCGGATGCCATCGTCGCGGCGGGGGGCAAGGCCGATGTCCTGGCGGCGGACCTGTCCGACGTGGGTTCCGTCAAGGCCGCCGTGGCGACGACCGTGGAGCGCCACGGCGCCATCCACATCCTGGTGAACAACGCCGGCATCACCCGCGACAAGCTCCTCATCCAGATGAAGGAGGAGGACTGGGACGCAGTGATCGACACCAACCTCAAGGGCGCCTGGACGGCCATCCAGGCCGCCACCAAGCCCATGATGAAGCAGCGCTGGGGCCGCATCATCAACATCGCTTCCGTGGTGGGCCAGATGGGCAACCCCGGCCAGGCTAACTATGTGGCCGCCAAGGCGGGCCTCATCGGCCTCACCAAGTCCGTGGCGCGTGAGCTGGCCAGCCGCAACGTCACCGCCAATGCCGTCACGCCCGGCTACATCGAGACCGCCATGACCGCGGGCCTGCCCGAGGACGTGAAGGCCGAGTTCACCAAGCAGATCCCCCTGGGCCGCATGGGCACGGGCGCCGACATCGCCGCCGCCGTGGCCTTCCTGGCCAGCGAGGAGGCCGGCTACGTCACGGGCCAGGTGCTGAGCGTCAACGGCGGCATGCTGATGGCCTGAGGCCATGCTCGCGTCCATCTCCGATCGGCTGCGGCGCGCCCGGGCCGCCTTCCGGTTCCGCCGGCACTGGCCCTGGGTGCTGCTGGTCCTGGGGACGCTGCTCTCGCTGCCCCCGGTGGGTTCGGGCTGCGCGGGCGCGCTGGCCTGGATCGGCGGGCTGTGGCTGTTCTTCCGGGGCCTGGGCTGGGTCTGGAACCGGATCCTGTTCCGGGTCTCGCGGCGGCTCTGGGTGATCCTCGCCCTGATGTCGGTGCTGCCCGTGGTGGCCCTGGGCCTCATGCTCATGGCCCTGAGCTGGCTGGGCCTGGGCGCCCAGGTGAGCCGCTCCACGCAGCAGACCCTGGCCGCCTGGGAGGAGGCCCTGAAGACCGCCAACCAGGAACCCGCCGAACCGGCGGCCCTGCAGGCCCTGCGCACCTTCGGCGGCGCCTGGGTGGAGCATGTGCGCCAGCTGCCGGAGGGCGTGCCGGAGGATTTCACCGGCATGGTCTGGGCGGACAGCCACGATGCCGACCGGAAGGAGCCCCGGAAGGACACCTACCTGCGGGCCGTGCGTCCGGAGGCCGGCGGCTTCCGCATCCTGTCGGTCAACCTGGGGGTCCTCGGCGACCGCGCCCAGGCCCTGGCGGGCGGCCAGGTGCGTTTCCAGCTGGCCCCGCAGCGGGAGGGCCGGAAGGGGAAGGAGTCCTTCAAGATCACCGCCGGCGGGGGACGCGCGGCCAAGGAGGCGCCGATCCTGGCGGGCCAGGGCCAGGCGGTGGCCACCTGGGCCAAGGGGCAGCCGCTCCAGGGCTCGGGCCTGTTCGCCCCCTTCGACCTGCCGCCCCTGGCCTTCACCATCACCGACTGGTCCACGGGCCAGCCCATGGTGCTCACGGCCACCCCCGAGACGAACCTCTACGCGCTGTTCGCCGGCTACGGCGCCAGCGAGCGGCAGGGCATGTCCCTGGGCACCGTGAAGGCCATCGTCGTCGTGGTGCTGGTGCTGGTGGCCCTGGCCCTGGCCCAGGCCTTCGCGGCGATCCTGGGCCTGGTGCTGGCCTGGTCCCTCGGCCGGGCCGTGAACGACCTCCACCGGGGCGTGAAGCAGCTCAGCCAGGGCGATTTCTCGGCGCGCATCCATCCCCGGGGCCGGGACCAGGTGGCCCAGCTCTCCGCGGCCTTCAACGACATGGCGGCCCGCCTGGAGACCGCCGCCTCTGAGCGGGAGGAGCGGCTGCGCATGGAGCAGGAACTGCGGGTGGCCCGGGAGGTGCAGATGCGCCTGCTGCCCGACCTGGAGGCCCTCCGCATGCCCTCCGTGCGGGCCACCATCCTGCCGGCCCGGGAAGTGGCCGGGGACTACTACGACCTTTTCCCCCTGGGGGACGGCAGCCTGGCCTTCCTGATCCTCGACGTGAGCGGCAAGGGCACCAGCGCGGCCTTCTACGCGGCGGAGACCAAGGGCGTGCTCTCCGCCCTGGACAAGCAGGCCCTGGGGCCCGTGGAGGTGGCCGACCGCCTGAACGCCATCTGGTGCCAGGGCCACGACCGGCGGCTCTTCCTCACGCTGGCCTACGGCACCTTCCATCCCCGCACGGGCCGCTTCCAGTTCGTGCGGGCGGGCCATCCCTCCGCGTTCCTGCGGCGCCAGGATGGAAACGTACTGCGGCTGCATCCCAAGGGGCTCGGCGTGGGGCTCAGCGGCAGCCGCTTCCGGGAGGCCCTGGAGCTCTGCGAGGGGACCCTGGAGCCCGGCGACAGCCTCATCTTCTACACGGATGGGCTCACGGAGGCCCAGGCCCCCGATGACGCCTTCTACGGCGAGGATCGGCTAGAGGCGCTGCTGGCCCATCCCACGGAGGATCTGCAGGCCGCCATCCTCGCCGACGTGGTGGCCTTCGCCGGGGGCAGGCCCCTCGCGGACGACCTGACCCTGCTCATCCTCAGCCGCTGATCCCGCGGGATCAGCGCGCGGCCTCCTTCAGCTCGCGGACGATCTCGGGTGCCTGGACGCGGGCCGCCTGGAGGGCCTTCGCGAAGAGGAGCTTCGCCTCCTCGGCCCGGCCCTCGCCGCGGATCAGCCAGGCCTGGGCCCGCAGGGTGTAGGGGGTCTCGTCCGTGGAGAGGGTGCGGCTGCGCTCCAGCAGGCTGCGGGCCATGCCGCGGCGGCCGTCCCGGGCCAGGCACTCGGCCTCGCCCGCCAGGCAGTGGGCCTCCATGAGGGCATCCTTGAGCTCCTGGTGGAGGGCCAGGGACTGGCGGTAGAGGCCCCGGGCGGCCTCGAAGCGGAGGGCCGAGCGGTTCAGCTCACCGAGATTGTAGAGGGCCAGGGCCTCCATGGGCCGCAGGCTGGCCCGGCGCGCCAGCTCCAGGTACTGCCGCACCAGGCCCTCGGCGCGGTCGAGGTCGCCCCGGGCCTGGGCGACGCTGGCCAGGCCCATCAGAGAGTAGACGAGGCCGCTCTGGTCGCCGTTGGATTCGCGCAGGGCCTGGGCCTTGCGGAAGAAGGACTCGGCGCGGTCCAGGCCGCCCTCCTGGGCCAGTGCCAGGTCGCCAAGGTTGTTGGTGATGATGGACTCGCCCCACCGGTCGCCGTATGTCTGCACGGTCTGCAGGGCGCCCAGGTAGCGCGCCTCGGCCCCCTTGAGGTTGCCGCGCTCGCGTTCGAGGACGGCCAGGTTGTTGAGGGTCCGGGTGGCATTCAGCCGGTCGCCGACGGACTGGTACATGGCCAGGGCCTGCTGGTATTCGGCCTCCGCCTCGGCGGGCCGGTGCTGGCGCTGGAGACCGACCCCGATGGTGGCGCGGACGCCCGCCTCGAAAGACGCGTTGCCCAGCGATCTCGCCAAGTCCAGCGCTTCCCGGCTGGCCTGGTCCGCAGCCTCCCACTGGCCCCGGTCCCCGTGCCGCACGGCCAGGTAGTGCAGCGCCCGCATCTCGTCGACCCGGTTGCCCTGGGATCGTGCGGCCCAGCGCGCCCACTGGAAGACGGGCTCGGGCGGGAGGTCCGCCAGGCGGCTGAGGCAGCGGGCGTAGCCCAGCACGGCTGGGGCGTGGTGCGGGGCCAGCTGGGCGGCCAGCTGGAAGGCGGGGGCCGCCTCCTTGAACTCCCCCCGGGCCATGAGCCCGGCGCCGCGGACATAGGCCTCGAGGGCCTTGGGCGGAACATCCGGGAGGGATCCGGGGGTGCGGGAGGCGAAAGGATCCACCGCCTTGCGGAGATCCCCGGAGACTTTGCGGGCCAGCTGCAGGGAGAGCATGGCCTGGTCGCCGGCTTCCCGGGCCTCACCGGACTGCCGGACCTTCCCCTTGGCATCGATGAGCTCGTAAGCCACCGTGACCGCCCCGCCCAGGCCCTTGGTCAGGGAGCCGCGCAGCAGGAGCTGGGAGCCGAGGGCCGACACCAGGCGGGCCTGCTCGTCGGAGCTCAGGGCACCCTGGAGGGGCAGGCGCAGGGTGCTCCGCGCCTTCGCCACGCTCTCTCCGTCCAGGGGGGCCAGCCGGGGATGCTCGCGCAGCGAGGCCTCCAGCATTTCGGGGAGGACGAGCTGGGCCACGGCCTCCAGGCCCGGATCCCCGGTCTGGTTGACGAAGGGGAGCACGACCAGGCGCGCGGGATGCTGCTGGGCCAGGTCCGCGATGATGCCGCGGCTGAGGAAGAGGTTCAGGGCCCCGGCCAGGAGCAGGGCGCCCGCCGCGGAGACGAGGGTCCAGCGCAGGAGGCTCCGGGGGCGGAGGAGGCTGCCGAGGGTCCCGGCCACGCGCGCCGCCGTGGGGCGCTTGAAGGGATGGGCCTCCAGCATGGCCCGCAGCAGCTCCGAGGTCCCCGAGGGCAGGCCGCGCACCTTCAGTTCGCGCCTGGAACCCTCCACGATGGCCCGCATCCGGCTCCGGCCCTCCCCTGGGAAGGGATGCTCTCCCGCGAGAAGCTCCCAGGCCACGATGCCCAGGGAGAACACATCGCTGGAGGGCCCCGCAGCCTGCCCCTGGATCTGCTCGGGCGAGGCGTAGCTGGGGCTGCCCATGAAGGTGCCGGCCTGGGTCAGCTGCTCCCAGCTGTTCGGGCCCGAGGCCTCCCGCTGCCCGCCTACAGAGGGGGACATGGCGGTCTCGCGGCCGTCGGCCTCGCGCCTCTGCTCGGCCGCCTCAAGGGCCTGGAGCAGGGCCAGGTTGGGCACCGGTGGCGGCGTGATCTGACACTCTCCCGCACCATGGGGGGCCCCCAGCCGGGCCAGCCCGAAGTCGAGGACCTTCACGGCGGGTCCCAGGTCGGCCTTCCCGGGCGCGACCATGATGTTGCCGGGCTTGAGGTCGCGGTGGACCAGCCCCTTGGCATGGGCCGCCTCCAGCGCCATGGCGACGCCGCGGATGATCTGGAGTTTCTCCCGCACCTTGAGGCCCGGGGCGGCCTGGTCGAGCGTCTGGCCCTCCACCAGCTCCATGGCGATGAAGGTGCCGCCGGGGCCATCCACCCAGTCGTGGATCTGGCAGACGTTCGGATGGTTGAGCTGGGCCAGCGCCAGGGCCTCCCGGCGGAACCGCTCCGGGGCGCCCGCTTCGCGCTCGCCACCCACCCGCAGGGCCTTGAGGGCCACGCTGCGCTCCAGGGTGGGATCCCAGGCCCGGTACACCTCGCCCATGCCGCCGCTGCCGAGCAGCGATTCCACCCGGAAGCGGCCCACCTGGTCCCCCGGCTCCAGAGGCCGCCTCTCGGAAGGGACCACAGGCGCCGGCTGGGGTTCGTTGGACATTTCACACCAGGTATTTTTTTTACCTTAGCATGACCAACCGGTCCTTTTTGTCGAAGGCTGCGATCGGTTCAGTCGAGCGTGGCCCCGCGCTCGCCATCCTTCCAGCGCAGCCGGAGGCCCGCCCCGGCGGGCAGGGCCGCGGCGCGGGTCACCGGCCGTCCATCCGTCCCCAGGGCCAGCACGAAGCCCCGGTCCAGGGGACCGGTGGGATCCAGGCCCTGCAGGCGTTCGGTCATCACCGCCAGCCGCTGGTCACGGCGCTGGAGGGCGCGGGTGATGGCGGGTTCCAGGCGCCGCTGGGCGTCCCGCACCCGGGGCAGGTCGGCCTCGCCCGCCACCCGGACCGCCACGTGGGCGAGCCTCTGCCGGAGCAGGGCCAGCCGCGCCGCCGCGCCGTCCAGGCCCCGGCTGGGGTGGGCCAGGGCCAGCCGCTGGGCCAGGGCCCCGAGCCGCGCGGCGGCTGGAGCGAGCGGGTCAATCCGCTGCAGGCCCCGGTCGCCCAGCAGGTTGAGGGTGGTCTCCTGACCGCGGAGGCGCCACTGGATCTTCGCGCAGAGGGCGTCCACGCGGCGCCGCAGCTCCGCGCCCAGGGCCGCGCGGTCCGGCGTGGCCAGCTCGGCGGCCTGGCTGGGCGTGGCCGCGCGGCGATCCGCGGCCAGGTCCACCAGCGTGGTGTCGATCTCGTGGCCCACGCCCGTGATGACGGGGATCCGGCACTCCGCCACGGCCCGCACCAGTTCCGGGTCGTTGAAGGCCCAGAGGTCCTCCAAGCTGCCGCCGCCCCGCACCAGGAGGATGGCCTCGCAGCCCCAGTGGGGATCCTGGATCTCCTGGAGCGCCAGCAGGGTCTCGGGCACGCAGCGCTCCCCCTGGGCCGCCGCCGGGGCGATGAGGAGGTCGAGGCCCGGCGCCCGCTGCGCCAGCACCTCCAGCACATCGCGCAGGGCCGCCCCGCCCAGGGCCGCCACCACGCCCAGCTTCTTCGGGAAGCGGGGCAGGGGGCGCTTGGGCCGGTCGAAGAGGCCCTGGGCGCGCAGGTCCGCCTCCAGGGCCCGCAGCCGCGCCTGCAGGTCGCCCGCGCCTGCCAGCTCGCAGTGGGTCACGGCCAGGGTGATCGTCCCGCCGGCCACGTAGAGGTTCAGGTTGCCCTTCAGCACCACCCGCTGCCCGTCCGCCGGCTTGTGCTGGAGGAAGCGCTGCTGGCTGGCCCACACGGCGCAGGAGAGTGCCGCGCCCTCTTCCTTGAGCGTGAAGTACCAGTGCCTGCCCGAGCCCCGGAGGTTCGACACCTCCCCCACCACGCACACCGCCGAGAACGGCGGCTCCAGGCGGGCCTTGATCTGCTCCAGCAGGCGCTTGACGGAAAGCGGGGCGTCCATGGGGGCATCATCGCACGGGCAACTTTCCCTGACGCGCAGCTTGCATCGTCATACAATGCTTCCGACTTCCCCTCGAGGTGATCCGATGCCCGGACGACCGCTCCTTCTTTCCCGCCTGGCGCTGTGCCTGGCCCTTCCCGCGGCCCTGTCGGCCCAGACGAAGCTGCTGCGCTTCCCCGACATCCACGGGGACAAGGTGGTCTTCACCCACGGGGGCGACCTCTGGTCGGCGCCGGCCACGGGGGGCACGGCCACGCGGCTGACCGCGCACCCGGGGCTCGAGGTCTTCGCCAAATTCAGCCCCGACGGGAAGTGGATCGCCTTCACGGGCCAGTACGACGGGGATGAGCAGGTCTACGTGATCCCCAGCGGCGGCGGCATTCCGCGGCAGCTCACCTTCGATCCCGCCGCGGGCCCCCTGCCGCCCCGGGGCGGCTACGACCACCAGGTGGTGGGCTGGACGCCGGATGGCACCAGCGTGGTCTTCCGCGCGGGCAGCGACGCCGACGGCGTGCTGAGCCGCACGGCCCTCTACACCGTGAGCCTCAAGGGCGGCCTGCCCGCGAAGCTGCCCATGCCCACGGCCGGCCCAGGCTCCTTCTCGCCGGACGGCAAGCGCATCGCCTACGCGCCCATGTTCCGCGACTTCCGGCACTGGAAGCGCTACGAGGGCGGCTGGGCCCAGGACCTCTTCGTCTTCGACCTGGCCACGAAGCAGCAGAAGAGGATCGCCGCCAGCAAGCGCACGGAGCGCGATCCCATGTGGATCGGCGACAAGGTCTGCTTCGCCTCGGACCGGGACGGCACGCTGAACCTCTACGCGGTGGATCCGGCCTCGGACGCCGTGAAGCAGCTCACCTTCCAGAAGACCTGGGATGTGCGCTGGCCCTCCAGCGACCACCAGTCCCGCATCGTGTACGAGCTGAATGGCGAGCTGCGGGTGATGGACGTGAAGGATGGCAGTGACCGGGCCCTCGCCATCACCGTGCCCACGGACGGCGGAGCTTCGCGGCCCGCGCGCATCAGCGCCGAGCGCAACATCGAGGGCTTCGCCCTCTCGCCCAAGGGCGAGCGGGCCCTCTTCGTGGCCCGCGGCGACGTGTTCACCGTGCCCATCGAGAAGGGCCCCGTGCGCAACCTCACGAACAGCTCCGGCGCCCACGACCGACAGGCGCGCTGGTCGCCGGACGGGAAGAAGATTGCCTTCATCTCCGACCTGAGCGGGGAGGACCAGCTCTACCTCGTGGATCAGGACGGCAAAGGCAAGGCCGAGGCCCTCACCTCGGGCCTGGCGGTGCAGCTGAACGCGCCGACCTGGTCCCCCGACGGCAGGCGCATCGCCTTCACCGACAAGGACGGTGTGATCTACGTGGTGACCGTGGCCGACCGCAAGCTGGTCCAGGCGGCCAAGGACGAGTTCGGCCGGGGCGGCGACCTGGCCTGGTCGCCGGACAGCCAGTTCCTGGCCTTCTCCCTCGGCAACGCGAACGGCATGCGCAGCCTCCACGCCTGGGGCGGGGCGGACGCCAAGCTGCACCGGCTCACGGGGGACCTCTTCTCCGTCACCGAGCCCGTCTGGGATCCGGAGGGCCGGTACCTCTACGCCCTCAGCCGCCGCGACTACGCGCCCCAGATCAGCAACCTGGAGTTCGACTATGCGGGCAACCGCAACATGGACGTGATCGCCTATGCCCTGCGCCGGGACGTGGCCCATCCCTTCCCGCCCGAGAGCGATGAGGTCGGCGCCGCGTCCGAGAAGAAGGAGGAGGGCGAGAAGAAGCCAGAGGCCACCAAGAGCCCCGCAGCGGTCCGCATCGACTGGGAGGGCTTCGAGCAGCGCGGCAGCCGCGTGCCGCTGCCCGCGGAAAACCTGTCGGGCCTGGAGGCGACGAAGGGCTTCCTGCTCTACAGCAAAAACCAGCCCTTCGTGTATGGCGAGGCCAACGGCCGCCGCGGGGGCGGCAACAGCCTCTGGATCTTCGACCTGAAGAAGCGCCAGGAGAGCGAGCTGCTGCCGGAGGTCCAGGGCTGGACCCTCAGCCAGGACGGGAACAAGCTCCTGGCCCGCACCGGACAGGGCCCGGCGGCCTCGTACCAGCTCCTCGACGCCAGGCCCAAGGCCACCGAGAAGAAGCCCGTCTCCACCAAGGACCTCTTCGTGGACCGCATTCCCGCCGAGGAGTGGCGCGAGGTCTACGACGAGGCCTGGCGGCGCTTCCGCGACTACTTCTACGTGAAGAACATGCACGGCTACGACTGGAAGGCCCTGCGTGAGCAGTACCGCCCCTGGCTCCAGCACGTCACGCACCGCTCGGACCTGACCTACGTGCTCACCGAGCTCATCTCCGAGCTGAACATCGGCCACACCTACACCGAGGGCGGGGACCAGTTCCTGCCCGAGCGCGCCAAGGTGGGCCTGCCCGGCGCCCGCCTGGAGCTGGACGCCGCGGCCGGGCGCTACCGCCTGGCCCGCATCTACCGCGGGCACAACGAGGAACCCAAGTACCGCAGCCCACTGACGGAAGTCGGCGTGGACGCCCGTGAGGGCGACTACATCCTCGCCATCGACGGCGTGGAGCTGAAGGCCGACGACAGCCCCTACCGGCTGCTCCGGAACAAGACCTTCACGGTGACCCTCACCCTGAACGCCAAGCCCACCTTCGAGGGTGCGCGGCAGGTGACCTACCGGCCCATCGAGAGCGATGCCAGCCTCCGCTACCTCGACTTCGTGCTGCGCTCGAAGGAGACCGTGGACAGGCTGAGCGGCGGCAAGGTGGGCTACCTCCACATCCCCGACATGGGCGCGCCCGGGCTCTACGAGTTCATCAAGTGGTACTACCCCCAGATCCGCAAGGAGGGCCTGGTGGTGGATGTCCGCGCCAACGGCGGCGGCAACATCAGCCAGATGATCCTCGAGCGCCTGGGCCGGAAGCTGCTGGGCACCCGCTTCGGCAACGACGGGGGGCTGCCCACCACCTATCCCGGCACCGTCTTCCACGGCCCCATGGTGGCGCTCACCAGTGAGACCAGCGCCAGTGACGGGGACATCTTCCCCTACCACTTCCGCTTCGCGGGTCTCGGCCCCCTCATCGGCAAGCGCACCTGGGGCGGCGTCGTGGGCGGCGGCAACCTGCCCCTCATCGACGGCGGCAGCGTCTTCGTGCCGCGCTCCGGCACCAACTCACCCACGGGCGAGTGGATCATCGAGGGCGAGGGCGTGAGCCCCGACATCGAGGTGGAGAACGATCCCGCCTCCCTGCTGGAAGGCCACGACCGGCAGCTGGAGCGCGGCGTGCAGGAGGTCCTGAAGCGCATGGCCGAAAAGCCCATGCATCTGCCCAAGCGCCCGGCCGATCCCATCAAGACCAAGTAGGGTTGCCACCATCGCCGCCGCTCCGCGGGCGGTGACCACCACCAAGGCACCAAGGCCCCAGGAACAGCTTTTCTTTCTTGGTGCCTTGGTGTCTTGGTGGTGAAGTTTTCCAAGGATGAATGAGGTTCAATCCATGCGGATCATCGTGGCTCCGGATTCCTTCAAGGGCAGCGTGTCGGCCCTCGGCGTGGCCGAGGCCATGGCCCGCGGCGTCCACGCGGTGTTCCCCGGGGCCGAGGTGATCCAGGTGCCCATCGCCGATGGCGGCGAGGGCACGGTCGAGGCCCTGGTGGCGGCCACGGGAGGCCGCCTCATGCACACGGAGGTGCGCGGCCCCCTGGGCGAGCCGGTGCGGGCCCATTGGGGCGTCTCCGGCGATGGCGCCACCGCCTTCCTGGAGATGGCCTCCGCCTCGGGCCTGCCCCTGGTGCCGAAGGAGCATCGGGATCCCCGCATCACCACCACCTTCGGCACGGGCCAGTTGCTGAAGGCGGCCCTGGACGCCGGGCTGCGGAAGCTGGTGGTCGGCATCGGCGGCAGCGCCACCAACGACGGCGGCTCGGGCATGGCGCGGGCCCTGGGCGCGCGCTTCCTCGATGCGGAGGGCCGCGACTTGCCGGAGGGCGGGGCCGCCCTGGCGCGGCTGGCCCGCGTGGACCTGTCAGGGCTTGACCCGCGCCTGGCCGGGAGCACCCTCCTCGTGGCCTGCGACGTGGACAACCCGCTGTGCGGACCCCGCGGCGCCTCGGCCGTCTATGGCCCGCAGAAGGGCGCCACGCCGGAGATGGTGGCCGAGCTTGACGCGGCCCTGGGCGTCTTCGCCCGCGTGGCCGCCGCCGCCACGGGCCGGGACATCGCCCTGTCGCCGGGCGCCGGCGCCGCCGGAGGACTGGGCGCGGGCCTGCTCTTCTTCACCCCGGCCAGCCTGCGGCCCGGCGTGGCCATCGTGCTGGAGACCACGGGCTTCGAAGCCCTGGTCCAAGGCGCGGACCTGGTCCTCACCGGCGAGGGCCGCACGGACTTCCAGACCGCCATGGGCAAGGCGCCCGTGGGGGTCGCGGCCCTGGCGCGCCGTCATGGGGTGCCCGTGGTCTGCCTCTCGGGTGGGCTGGGCGAGGGTGCGGAGGAGGTGCTGGCCCACGGCATCGATGCCCTGGCCAGCGTGGTGCCCCAGCCCATGGACCTGGAGGCCTGCATGGACCAGGGGGCCGCCCTGGTGGAAGCCGCGGCCCGGCGGGTCTGCCGGATGCTGAGCGTGGGGATGGCGCTGCGCCGGTAGGGCCGGTCCTATCCGGTGGCCGGGAGCATGGCGCGGACGTGCTCGAGGAAGGCCCTTTCCGCCGCGCCCATGTGCCGCCCGGGATTCCAGACCAGGTGCGTGGAGATCCGGATCTCCGGCCCCTCCCAGGGGACCGCGACCAGCCTCCCGGACCGCAGCTCGGTTTCGACGGCCATCCGCGGCAGGGGCGCGATGCCCAGGCCCACCTCCACGCAGCGCTTGATCGTCTCCACGCCCTGGAACTCGAGGAAGCGGCCCGGATGCGCGCCGGCGGTGATCAGCTGCCGCTCGAACTGGTTGCGGTAGCTGCAGCCGAGGGCCTTCAGCAGCACGTCCTCCCCGATGAGGTCCTGGGCGGAAATCCGCGGGGCCGCGGCGAAGCGGTGCGAAGGCGCCGCCACGATGAGGATCTCCTCGTCCCGGAGACGCTCCACCGCCAGGGTCTTGGAGGGGAAGGGTTCCTCCAGGATGAAGGCGAAATCGACCATGCCCTCCAGCACCTGGCGCTTGAAGTCCCGCACGAAGCCGGGAAGGAACTGCAGGTGGACCCGGGGGAACCGGTCCTTGAAGGCCTTCAGGACCGGCGGCAGCAGGTAGGTGCAGACGGACTCGGGGGCCGTGAAGCGGAGGGTGCCGACGCCCGCCTCATCCTGCAGCGAGGCCTTGGCCTCGTGCGCCAGGGCCAGGATCCGCTCCGCATAGACCAGGAACCGCTCCCCGGGTTCGGTGAGTTCCAGCCGGTTGCCGACGCGGTTGAAGAGCGACGACCCCAGGTCCTCCTCCAGGCTCTTGATCTGGGCCGTCACGCTGGACTGCGCGTACCCCAGGGACCGGGCGGCATTCGTGAAATTGAGGGTGCGGGCGGCGGCGGCGAAGGTCGATAGGGTCCGGACATCCATGGCGGCCATTGTACCGGGGCCTTCCAGGGCCGCCGGGAGGCCCCGGGAACCCGGACATGGCGGACCGCCCGATCAGTGAATCCGATTCCAGGGATCGAAAAGATTCTCTGGTTTCCCGGGCGTCCAGGCCTGAAATTGAATGTCCAGGCAGCTAATGACACCCCATTGATGCAGGACCGCGGCGTTCCCCGGTCCCGGCGGAGGCTACGATGACCACCTCTCTCGAATTCCGCGCGGGGATCCTGGCCCGGTACCCGGATGTCTACACGCCGGAGGTGCTGCGGGCCCTGGAGGCCCTGGCGCCCCTCGACGCGCGCCGCCGCGAGCGCATGGCCGCCCGCACCGCCCTGCGGAAGCGCCGCCATGAGCGGGGCGAGCGCATCGGCTTCCTCGATCCCCAGTCCCTCATTCCCGGCACCCAGATCAAGGTGGCCGATGCCCGCGCCGGCAACTTCGACGGCGCCGTGATCCCGCCCGACCTGCAACGCCAGTGGATCCAGGGCACGGGGCCGGCCACCAAGCCGCGCTCCGACGTGCGCTCGGGCATCCGCAACGTGGCCTACGCGCTGCTGTCGGGGGCCGACGGCTGGATGTTCGACGGGGAGGACGCCCTGGGCCAGGTGGACACCATGTCCCTGGACAACCACCGCAACCTCAAGCTCGCCATCGCCCGCGATCCCCTCTTCCTGGAGGTGGCCGAGGAGGTCGCCCGCGAGATGAACCAGTGGGCCGGGGGCTTCTTCGGGCGCCCCATCATCGCCGACTGGCGCACGCAGCTGGACTTCACCACCGTGATCTACCGGGTGCGCGGCCTGCACCTGGACGACCGGCACATCCGCCTGGATGGCCACGGCTTCTCCGCCTCCATCGCGGACATGGTGATGTTCGTGGTGAACAACCACCGGCCGCTCCAGGCGGCGGGCCGCAGCCTCGTCCTCTATCTGCCCAAGACCCAGACCGCCGAGGACGCGGCCCTCTTCAACGCCATGATCCTCACCCTGGAGGCGCACCTGGGGCTGCCCGTGGGCACCATCAAGTGCTACGTGCTGGTGGAGCAGATCGAGCAGTGCTTCCAACTCATGGAGATCCGCGCCGCCCTGTCGCCCCATTTCGTGGGCTTCAACACGGGCCGGTGGGACTACATCAACAGCGTGTCCGACGCCCTGGCCTGGGATCGGGACTTCGTGAACCCCAACATCCAGGCCATCACCATGACCTACGGCTACATGCGGACCTACGAGGACCGCGTGCGCCGGGCCATGAACACGCCGGACCGGAACGGCCGCTTCGCCCTCTGGCAGGGCGGGATGGAGCCCAACATCCCCGTGGGTTCCGAGGCTGGCGTGTCCGCGAGCATGAAGAAGGCCGTAGCCGGCGCCGAGCGCGAGCAGCGTGAGGGGGCCTCCGGCAAGTGGGTGGCCCACTGGAAGATGGTCCACATCGTCCGCCCCGTGTGGGAGAGGGCGGGCCAGGCGAACCAGGCGGGACGGGCGTTCCCGGCGCTGACCTACACGCCGGAAGACGCCGCCGGCCTCATGATGCTGGAGCCGGCCCCCCGCACCATCGCCGGGGCCCGCGACCTGCTCTCCGTGGCCCTGCAGTACGGCAACGCCTTCCTGCGCGGCTTCCAGGCCGCGGCCCTGAAGCCCGCGGATTTCTTCGGCAACGACGACGTGCTCTACCTCATGGAGGACATGGCCACCGGCGAGATCCGGCTGTCCATCCTGTGGGAGTGGCTCCACAAGGGGGCAACCCTCACCGAGGCCGATGCCGGGACCGGCTGTGCTGCCGGGGAGCCCTTTACTGCAGAGCTCTTCGCCCGCCTGCTGGAGGAGGAGTACGCCAAGCTCCGGAAGGCCCGCAACAAGGATGTCCACGACGACTCCAAGGACACCACCCTGCCCATCGCCCGGGCCATCGTGGAGACCTATGTCACCTGTCCAGCCAAGGCGCCCTGGTATGTGGACCTGCTAAACCTGAACCTGGACATCGAGAACCTTTCCGAGGCCGAGCGGCGCATCGCACGGTTCTTCGACACCTACCGCCAGGAGGGGACGCGGATCACGGAGAACCTGGATTTCTGAGCCAGAGACGGGGTACGATCGATGAGACAAAGGTGGCCGGTGGGGGGCTCGATCCGGTTCGCTTTGGATGTGACCCGGCCTTAGGCTGGGATGCGCTCCAAAGAACACCTAGATTTGCGAGGTGATCGTTGCCCAACCACCGCGGTTCCATCCTGCTGGCTGCACTCCTGGCGTTTGCCTATGGCTGCGGCCCCGGTTCGGGAGTGAGCGCCTCACCGGCTCCGTCGGCACCCGTCATCATGGCCCAGCCTGCGAGCCAGGCGATCGCCGTGGGGCAGACCGCCACCTTCACGGTGACGGCCACAGGTCAGCCCCCACTCGCCTACCAGTGGTCCTGGAATGGGATGGCCCTGAACGCCCATGGCGCGACTTTCACCACGCCACCTGCGGTGCCTTCGGATGACCAATCCACCCTTTCCGTCACCGTGACCAATGCGGTGGGAGCCGTTACGAGCGAGGTGGCCACCCTCTCCGTTCCAGGTAGTCCCCGTCGGCCGGTGCTGGGTGACCTTCGCTTCAAGGATGTGGGCTCCTTCCCGTTCCCGCTGACCGGGATTGAATTCACGGGGCTCGTCGGCGGCATGAAAGTTTCCTATCTGAATCAGGTTGGAACTCCGCTCACCATCGGTAGCGGCGGCCCGGTGGGTTGGCCGGGGGGCCCGATCAATTGTTTTTGGTCGTACAGCAGATTCCTGTTGCCCGAAGGTGCCGTGGGTCGGAGCACCACCTACCAATCGGGCACCGCGAGCGATTTCCCTTCCACCCTCGCCAGCCTTCAAGGTTCAGACGCCGTCATCACCTCCCTGGACCTGCTCGAAGGGCAGGGAGCCTACGCTTTTCAGGCCGTCAAGGCGGCGAGTCCCGAGGCCTACCCGCTTGTCTCGGAGACCCTGCCGCCGACCGACCTCCAAGTCGCCGCCACCCAGCACGGCGCAGAAGGTCGGGTGATCACCGCCATCTCCCTGAGTGGGGGGAAGGCCACGTACATCGCTCATGGACGGCAAGGCGACACGACCGCCCGCTACGAATCCAGCGTGCGGGCGGCCAGCGTGGGCACGGTGAGCGAGGCTGCGGCCAATCTGGCGCAGCAGGGCTACCTGATCACCGCCGTCGGCGGGAACTGCGCGGAGGGCTTCCTCCTCGTGGGAACCAGGGTCCAGGGTGACACCGCGCCCAGGCCATTTAGGGCGACCGACCGGATGATCGCGGATCGCGGGTTCGTCATGGTGGGAGCGATATTCATCTACGACGCCGCCTCGTCCGGGGGTGTCTATTTGTACTTCTATGAGCAGTAGTCTTTGAGGCGGGAACCGGGCGGCGCGACTCAGGCCGCTTCGGACCGTCCACGCAATAGGTCGCGGGCGCAGTCCGGGCAGACGCCGTGCGTGAGGGTCTGGCCCGCATCCTCCAGGAGGCCATGCTCCGCGGGGACCCAGGCGCCCACGCCGTTCCGCACCTTCCGGCACCAGCCGCAGACAGGCACCAGGTCTCCGCGCCGGCGGCGGGTGGCCTGTCCGGGCTTGGTGTTCGCGCAGGCAACCGCGGTCTGGCTCTTGAGGCAATCCATCGAAGCGTTCTCCCGGGGCCCGGATGGTCAGGACCACACATCCCTGAACCCCTGACTCGAGCATGGGGCCATCAACCTGTTTTGACAGTGATGTTCGGCACGAGGCCGCCTACTCCAGGTCAGGCTTTCAGCTGGGCGGCGAAGGCCTCCAGGGCGCGGTAGTAGGGATCGATGCTGGGGATGTAGTGGCGCTCGTTGGCGGCGTGGGGGCCGATGCCCGTCTGCCCCCAGACCACGGCCTGGCCGCCGGGGGCGAAGCGGGCGGAGGTGCCGGCGCCCTTGCGGCCGATGCGCACCTCGCCTCCCGCGTTGGTGATGGCCGCCAGCAGGGCCTTGAGGTAGGGGTTCTCCGGGTCGCAGGCCACGCCCGGCTCCCAGGCGGAGGGCAGGAACTCCAGCTGCAGGTCGGCGGCCAGGGCCTCGATCTCGGCGCGCATCGTGGACACGTCGTCCTGGGGGATGGCGCGGATCTCCACGCCCAGGGCGCCGCGGTCCGGCGTGATGTTGTAGATACCCGGCGTGCCCACCTGGATGTAGGCGAAGCGGGCCAGGGACTGCCAGCCGTCCGCGGACTTGAGCGTCAAATGCTTCGCGAACAGCTCGCGCAGGGCCTCGCGGGCGCTCAGCAGGCGCTCGGTGAGGTCGCTGCCGCCGGCCAGGCCGCTGTGGCCGCGGGTGCCATGGGCGATGAGTTCGAAGCGCAGGACGCCGCGGTTCTGGGTGCAGACCTCGCCCCAGAGCTCGGTGCCCTTCTCACCGGTGCGCTCGCCGGCGATGAAGAAGGAGGGCTCGTAGCCCCACTCCTCCTTGAGCGCCTTCAGCACGTGGGGCGTGCCCATGGGCTCCAGCTCGCCATTCTCCTCGTTGCCCACCAGCAGCAGGTTCACGGGCGGGTAGGGCGCGCCCTTCTTGAGCGTGTCCTTCATCCACACCAGGTAGGTGGACACCACGGTCTTCATGTCCGCGGCCCCACGGCCGTAGAGGTAGTCGCCCTGGATGCGCGGCTCGAACTGGGTGTCGTCCGGCTCGGGCTCCACCACGTCGAAGTGGCCGCAGAGCATGGCCGGGGCCTTCTCGCCGCCGGGGAAATGGGCCAGTACCGCCGGGAACGGGCCCTGGTCGAAGGTGCGCACGGGCACACCGTGGTTGCGCAGGTAGTCGTAGACGAAGGTGGCGGCCCGGTGCACCTCGGGCAGGCGCTCCTCGGGGCAGGCCGTGACGCTGGGGATGCGCACCAGGCGCTGGGAGAGGGCCACCACCTCGGCGGTCTTGTCGGGGTAGTCCGCGTCCACCAGGGACTCGGGCCGGGGCTGGAAGCGGATGGGGGCCTGGGGGTCCAGGGTCACCTCGTCGCGGGCGTGCTCCACGAAGTCGCGCAGCTTGCCCTCCTCGGCGCCCAGGTCCGCCAGGTGGGCGGCGATGGTCTCCACCTCGTCGCGGACCCGGAGCTTGCGGGCTTCGGCCAGCTCCACCAGCAGGTCCGGGGACACGAGGTCGGAGGTTCCGAGCTTGGCCTTCAGGGTCTGGCGGATGCGCTCGGCGGTGCTGGGGGCGCCGGCCGCCAGGTCCCGCAGGGGCTGGAGGTCGTCCCAGAGGCCCAGGGCCTCGGCCAGGGGCCGCATCTGGAGGAGGGTCCACTCCAGGAAGGCGGAGAGGGAGACGGGCTTGGCCGTGAGGGGATCCTCGATGACGCCGCGCAGGCCCTCTTTGGCGGCCAGCTCCTCGTTGCGGCGGGCCCGCTTGATGTCCTCGGCGTCGTAGCGGAAGCCGCGGGCGAAATCGGGGTCCGCGTAGAAGCGCAGCAGCAGCAGGTGCTTCAGCGTGAGGTTGGCGATGTCCAGGGCCAGGTCGTGGCCGGGATCGTCCGTGCGCACCTCCACGCGGGCCATGGGCAGGTCGATGCGGGCGAAGAGGTTCTGCCGCTCGATCTGGGCGGCCATGTCCTCCACGTTGCGGGTCTGCCCGGCTGCGAAGAGGCCCCGGGCGTAGATGTCGTGCAGCTGGTCGCTGGTGACCTGGATGAGGCGTTCCACGGGTTCGGCCTGGGACCGGGCGCGGACGGGAATCCAGTTGTTGTTGCCGAAGCGCACGCCGCTGCGCACCAGGTCGTAGGACAGGCGGAGGTAGTCCGCGTGGCTGCGGTTGAGGTCCGGCACGTCCAGGGCCGGCGGGTTGGGGAAGGTGAGGTTGCGCACCGACTCGTAGGGCGTGAGGCGCACCACGGGCCGGCCTTCCTCTTCTGAGGCCTGCAGGGGGGTGCTGGCACTGGTGGCGATGAAGAGCGCCGCGAAGGCGCGCATGAGCCGGGTGCCCGTGATGTAGACCCGGTTCTTGTAGTCATCCAGGTGTGTGTCACCCCGCTCGCTGGCGGACAGGTGCATGAAATCCCAGGCCAGCATGGGCTCGGGCAGGCTCAGGTTCGAGTGGGTGCCGGCCGTGGCCAGCTCGGTGCCGTACATGTCCACGCAGCGCTGCAGGTAGCGGCGCTTGGCCAGGTGCCAGGACTCGGGCACGCAATCGGGTCCGATCTTGGGCAGGACGAGCAGGTTGCCGTGCCAGTAGTGGAGGGGCTCCCCGAAGCTGCGCCCGGCCTTGGCCAGGGCATTGATGAGGGCGCCCTCCAGCAGGCGGCCCTCGTACACCGCGCCCCGGGGCGTGTGGTAGGGCTTGGTGACCCACTCGATCATCCAGTGGAAGACCTCGAGCTGGTGGTACTCCTCCGTCCAGCGCGGCAGGACCTTGGTGCGCAGGTGGTCCACGAAGGACATGTGGTCCGGCCCCGTGCCCACCGTCAGCAGCGGGCGGAACTGCGGGTCCACCAGGTTCCACTCCAGCTCCAGCCCGCAGAGCCCGCCGGAGGGGCGGGTCTCCAGCGCCGTCTGCCGCGCCAGCTGGAACTTCTCGACGAAGGCGTTCAGGTCGAACACTAGGCCTCCAGGCCCTTGAGGGCTTCGAGCAGCCGCTGGGCGGCGCCCTGGGTGCGCTCGAGGGGGGTGGCGTAGGAGAAG
The DNA here is from genome assembly GCA_046331485.1 of Holophagaceae bacterium. Lineage (GTDB taxonomy): Bacteria > Acidobacteriota > Holophagae > Holophagales > Holophagaceae > Geothrix. The sequence goes on from JAXLQS010000004.1 coordinate 248,801, forward strand.
CGGATCCACTCGCCGCCATAGGGGCTGAAGAAGGCGCCCGGCACCACGGCCACGCCGTGGTTCTCGGCGAAGTGCTGGCCCAGGGGCTCGGAGTCGGCCCAGCCCCTGGCCTTCAGGCCCGCAGCCACATTGATGAAGGCGTAGTAGCCCTGGCCGATGATGTGGGTGAGGCCCTGGGCCTTCAGGAAGTCGCGCAGCCAGGCGCGGCTGGCGCGGCAGGGGCCGGCGATGGGGGCGCTGGCTTTCTGGAAGCCCTGCTCATAGGCGGCCATGGCCACGGCCAGGCTGAAGAAGGAGGGGATCACCGTGTGGGAGGCCTGGGCCACGATGGTCTTCACCACCTCCGCGTCCGCCAGCAGGTGGCAGTTGCGGATGTTCGATCCGCCCAGGCTCTTGGTGATGCCGTCGAGGATCATCAGGCGCTTGCGCAGCTCCGGCTCGAAGGCCCGCAGCAGGGCGTTGGCGTCGTAGGGCTCGCCGTCGCCCACGGCGTGGTACATCCAGTCGAAGAGCACGAAGGCCACGCCCGCCTCCAGGGCGATGCGGGCCAGGGCGATCTGGCGCTCCAGCGTGAGGGTCTGGCCCGTGGGGTTGTCGGGGCTGGTGATGACGAGTCCCGCCACCTTGCGGCCATGCCTGGCGGTTTCGGCCACGCAGGCGCGGAGGCCGTCCTCGGAGTAGGCCCAGCCCTCTTCCGCGCGGCCCGGGGCCCACATGACATTGGCGCCGAGGCCATAGGGGCCCCAGTTGTAGCTGATCCAGGGGACCCGGCTGACCACCACCACGTCCCCTTGGCGGCCGTGGCCCAGGGCCATCATCGCGCCGTAGGCCTTCTGCAGGCCGTCGCGCCCGCCCTGGGTGCCGATGACGTTGGCGGGGCCCCAGCCGGTGTCGGGGGCCAGCTTCCAGTAGCTCTCGGCCACGGCCTTGCGGTAGGCCTCGGTGCCGAAGGGCATGTCGTAGGCGGTGCCGTGCTGCTTCTGCAGCGCGAAGGCGCGGTCCAGCAGGGCTTCGGGCACCCCGGGCAGGGAGGCACCGCCGTCGCCCTGGCTGGCATCGAAGATGGGCACCCCGGGCTGCTTCTCCTGGAAGACCTTCAGCGACTTGTTGATGAGGAACATGCGCGAGGCCGGGATGGCCATCATCTTCCCCAGGTGGTCGCTCACCGGGACGAGGTTCGTCTCGGGTACGGCGAAGGCGGGCGTTTCAGGAGCGAGAAGGGCAGCCACGGTACCTCCCGATACGAAAAATGCCGCCCCGCGGAAACCCGGGGACGACAAGCCTGGGAACAGGCTAACAGTTTGATCTCAGGGCTGAAAGTTATAGAACCTTATGTATCGATAATCGATGCTTATTCATCCAGGGGGAGATCGCGGTGGGCGAAGGCCCTGGCGGAGGGGCCCGAGTAGTCCTCAACCCGCTGGCCGGATCCCCGAAGCACGTAACGGTAGCTGAGCAGGCCCTCCAGGCCGACCGGTCCCCGGGCGTGGAGGCGGCCCGTGCTGATGCCCACTTCGGCGCCGAAGCCATAGCGGAAGCCGTCGGCGAAGCGGGTGGAGGCGTTGTGGAAGACGCCCGCCGCGTCCACCTCGGCCAGGAAGCGGGCGGCCGCCGCCGGATCCTCTGTGACGATGGCCTCCGTGTGCCCGCTGCCGTGGACGCGGATGTGGGCCAGGGCCCCGTTCAGATCCTCCACCACCTTCAGCGCCAGGATGGGCCTGCCGTACTCGGCATCCCAATCGGCCTCGGTGGCGGGAACCAGGGAAGGCGCCAGTTCCAGACAGGCGGGGCAGCCGCGCAGTTCCACGCCCCTGGGAAGGAGATCCGCCACCAGGGCGGGCAGCAGCCGTGGCGCGGCGAGGCGGTGGATCAGCACGGTCTCCACGGCATTGCAGGCCGCGGGGTACTGCAGCTTGGCGTCCCGCACCAGGGCCACGGCCATGGCGGTATCGGCGGCTGCGTCGAGGACCATGTGGCACACGCCGTCCGCATGGCCCAGCACGGGAATGCGGGTGGCGGCCTGGAGGCTCAGGACCAGCTCCCGGGAGCCGCGGGGGATGACCAGGTCCACCAGGTCGGGGCGCTGCAGGAGCGCCGCCACTGCGGCGCGATCCGGCAGGCCCTGCACGGCGGCCTCGGGCAGACCTCCGTCCCGCAGCGCGGCCTGCACTGCTTCCAGCAGCCCCGCGTTGGAGTGGCGGGCCTCACTTCCACCCTTGAGCAGTACGGCGTTGCCGCTCTTGAGGGCCAGGGCGCTGATCTGGATGAGGGCATCGGGCCGGGACTCGAAGACGACGCAGAGCACGCCGAGGGGGCTGCTCACCCGGGTCAGTTCGAGCCCCTCGTCCAGCTCCCGGCGCAGGCTGACGCGGCCCAGGGGATCGGGGAGCGCGGCCACGGCGCGGACGCCCTTCGCCATGGCCTCCAGCTTGGCGGCGTCCAGCCTCAGCCGCGCGAGGGCCGAGGCGTCGAGGATGTCCGCGGCTGCGCGGATATCCTCCGCGTTGGCCGCGAGGATGCCCGGGGCGCGCCGGTCCAGCTCCTCGGCCAGGCGGAGGAGCGCGCCGGAGCGCAGGTCGGAGGAGGTGGCCGCCAGATGCCGCGAGGCCCCGCGGGCGGCCTGCGCCATGCGGTGGATGGCCTGGGGATCCGCGCCTTCTGTGCTCATGGCCGGCCTCCCCTGGGCGCGGCGAGGAAGAGGGTGCCGACCCGCTCCCCGGCGAGAATCCGCTGCAGGATGTGGACGGCGTGGCCAGAGGCCAGCACCACGGGAACGCCCGCGCGGGCGGCGGCGCGGGCCGCCTCCACCTTGCTCACCATGCCGCCCCGGCCGCGGTCGGAGCTGCCCTCCAGGTTGGCCTGCAAGTCGGCGTCGAAGGGCACCTCGGTCAGCGGGACAGCGCCTGGATCGAGGCCGGGGTTGGCGGTGTGCAGGGCCGTCACGTCCGATAGCAGGATCAGCAGATCCGCTTCCAGGTGGGTGGCCACCAGCGCCGAGAGGTGGTCGTTGTCGCTGAAGATGGGCGTGTGGCCGGGATCGGGCCGCTCCAGTTCCAGGGTGGAGACCGTGTCGTTCTCGTTGAGCACGGGGATGGCGCCTAGTTCCAGCAAGGTCTCCAGCGTGCGGCGCAGGTTTGCATGGCGGGTGGGATCTGCGAAGTCATCCTCGGTGAGCAGCACCTGGGCCGCGCAAAGCCCCATGCGGGCGAAGCCCTCCTGGTAGATGGACATGAGCTGGCCCTGGCCGGCGGCCGCGCAGGCCTGCTTCTGGGAGAGGCTTTCCGGCCGGATGCCCAGCTGCCGCGCCCCGAGGCCCACGGCTCCGGAAGACACGAGGAGGGGCTGGGCGCCCCGGCGGCGGAGCTCGGCCACGGTCTCCATGAGCCCGTAGAGGCGGCTGAGGGCGGGCCGGCCCTCGGCGTCCAGCACGACCTGGGTGCCGAGCTTCAGCACGATCCGCCGGGCCTGGGCCAGGCCGCTGCGCTGCGCGTGTTCGGGGGGTGCCTTCATCGCGGGCTTCATGGGAGGCTGCCTAAAGAAAAACCCCCGATCGCGAGGTCGGGGGCGGGAGGGCGGGAGACCTTGCGTTCATTCAGGTCCGCGCGCTCCCGGCCAGCGGGTTGGCGTGGCGGGGACGCGGATTGCGGGTCGTGACAGGCATCATGGTCTGCCAAGTGTGCCGAAGCGCGGCGGAGGACGCAACGGGAAAGGCCCGGATCAGACGGCGGCCTGCCGCAGGGCCTCCCAGAGGGCCTCGACGTGGCGGTGTTCGGTGGTCTCGGCGCCGATGCTGACGCGGAGCATCTGCCTGCCCTTGAGCATCGAGGGCGTGAGGTAGGCCCGGCCGCCCTCGTTGATGCGGCGGGCGATCTCCAGGTTGTGGGCGGCCAAGGCGGCCTCGTCGAGGCCGGGTTTCAGGTGGCGGATGCACACGGTCTGGAGGGGCACGGGAGCCAGGCGCTCCCAGTCGGCGGCCGCATCCACCTGCTCCTTCAGCCACTGGGCATTCGCCAAGTCGCGGCGGAGGCGAGCCTGGAGCCCCTCGACCCCCACGTCCATGAGGTAGAACCAGAGCTTGAGGGCCCGGAAGCGCCGGCCCAGCTGGATGTGCCAGTCGCGGAAGTTGCTCACCTGGCCGTCCTGGGCCGTGCGCAGGTAGCTGGGGTTGGTGCTCATCACGCGGATGAGGTGCTGGGGGTCACGCACGAAGTAGGCGCTCAGGTCGAAGCCCACGCCCATCCACTTGTGCGGGTTGAAGACCAGGCTGTCGGCCCGCTCCACGCCCGCCCACATCCAGCGGCACTCGGGCAGCACCATGGCCGTGCCGGCCAGGGCCGCGTCCACGTGGAGCCACAGGCCGTGCTGCTCCGCGAGGTCGGCCAGGGCCGCCACGGGATCGAGGGCCGTGGTGCCCGTGGTGCCCACGCAGGCCACCAGGGCGCAGGGACGGAGGCCGATCTCCACGTCCTTCTCGATGGCCGCCTGCAGGAGGTCCAGGCGGATGGCGTGCTGGTCGTCCGTGGGGATGAGGCGCAGGTGCTTCCGCCCGAAGCCCGCCAGCAGGGCGGCCTTCTCGATGGAACTGTGGCCCTGGTCGCTGGCATAGACCACCAGGGGCGACTCGCCGCCCTGGAGGCCCTCCTCGTTCTGGGCGTAGCCGGAGCCCTTCTCACGCGCACAGAGCAGGGCGGTGAAGGTGGCGGTGCTGGCCGTGTCGTGGATGACGCCAGTGAAGGCTGGGCTCAGGCCCACCATCTGGCGGAGCCAGTCCATGACGACTTCCTCGACCTCGGTGGCGGCGGGGCTGGTCTGCCAGCTCATGCCCTGGGCGCCCAGGCCCGAGGCCGCCAGGTCGCCGAGGATGGAGGCGTAGCTGGTGTTGCTGGGGAAGTAGGCGAAGAAGGAGGGATGGTTCCAGTGGGTGATGCCCGGCAGCACGTCCCGTTCCAGGGCCGCCAGGGCCTGGGCCACGCGGCCCCCGTGCAGGGGCGGGTGGTCCGGAAAGGCGGCCCGGACCTCGCCGGGTTTCGCGGGGCTCATGACCGGCAGGCGCTCCTGGCCCTCGCGGTAGTCCGCGATCCAATCCACGAGCTGGTATCCGAGGCGGCGGAATTCTTGGGCGTCCATGCCCCCAGTCTGGCAGGTCAGTGGTGGGCCGGGGCAGGGGCGGCCACGCCCACCGGCTTGAAGAACTGCACCTTGCCGCTGGCCAGGTGGTAGAGGGCGGGCACGACCCAGAGCTTTTCGGCCGCGGCGAGGTCGCGCAGCAGGGCAGAGCGGTCCAAGAGGGCCTGGGCCTGACGGCGGGCATTGGCCTCCTCCAGGCGTCCCAGGTGGGCCTTGGCGTCCTCGTTGGGATCCTGGGGGGTGCTCTCCAGCAGGCCCGCCATGCCGGCCTGGAGGGCCCAGAGGTTGCCGGGAAGGGCCTTGCCGTTGGCCTCGCGCACGGCCTTCACGGCCCCGCAGCTGCTGTGGCCCATGACGACGATGAGGCGGGACCCCAGGTGCTCGGCGGCGTACTCGGCGGAGGCGAGTCCCTGCAGGTCCGGCGCGTTGCCCGCTTCGCGGATGGTGAAGAGGCGCCCCGCCTCCTGGTCGAAAAGCAGCGCGTCGGGCACCCGGCTGTCCGAGCAGGTGATGATCACGGCGAAGGGGGCCTGGCCGCCGACGAGGGCCGCCCTCATGGCTGCGTCGTGGGCGGTGTCCAACGTGCGGAGGCGCTTGCCGGCGACGAACCGGGCGTTGCCGGCGCTGAGTTCGGCCAGGGCGCCGCTGGGCGAATCGGGCGCGTCCGGGGCCGCGGGCGCGTGGGCTGACGCGTGGGCCGGGGCGGCCTGGGCGGTGACCGGCGCCTTGGCTTTGGGCTTGGCCGCGGGAGCGGCGAGATCCTCGGCCCGGCATACGAGGCAACCGGTGACGAAGAGGAAGGGCAGGAGGCGCATGGGGGCTCCAGGGCGATGCCCTCCCATAGGTGCCCGGCGGGGGCGCTTTGAGTAGTGGCGCGTTGCTCGTCGAGGCAGCCACCTACTCGTAGCGGAGAGCCACGATGGGATCCTGTTTCGCGGCTTTCAGGGCGGGCCGCGGGACCCGCTCAGCTCGGCCAAGCACCGCGCAGGCCGGGCTGGAGGTCGGGCCCGGGGGCGCGACCGTTCGCGGGGAAGCAGGCGCCGTGCGTCGAGCCGCAGGCGAGCGCCCAGGCGCTGGCCCACGGGCGATGGGCGCACTACTCGTAGCGGAGGGCCTCGATGGGATCCTGCTTCGCGGCTTTCAGGGCGGGCCGCGGGACCCGCTCAGCTCGGCCAAGCACCGCGCAGGCCGGGCTGGAGGTCGGGCCGGGGGCGCGACCGTTCGCGGGGAAGCAGGCGCCGTGCGTCGAGCCGCAGGCGAGCGCCCAGGCGCTGGACCACGGGCGATGGGGCGCACTACTCGTAGCGGAGGGCCTCGATGGGATCCTGCTTCGCGGCTTTCAGGGCGGGCCACAGCCCGAAGATCAGCCCCACGGCCGTGCTGACGCCGAAGCCCAGGACGATGCTCCAGAGGGGGGCGGCGGCGGGGAAGTCGAAGACGAGGCGCACGAGCATGGCGATGCCCAGGCCCACCGCGATGCCGATGGCGCCGCCCACGCCGGTGAGGGTGATGGCCTCCACCAGGAACTGCATGGCGATGTCCTTGCGGGTGGCGCCCAGGGCCTTGCGCACGCCGATCTCGCGGGTGCGCTCGGTGACGCTCACCAGCATGATGTTCATGACGCCCACGCCGCCCACCAGCAGGGCGATGCCCGCGATGAGGATCATGGCCCCGGCGATGCCCCCCGTGATGGCGCGGAAGGTCTCCAGCTGGCCCTCGCTGGTGAAGATGGCGAAGTCATTGGGCTCCTTGGCCTTCAGACCCCGCCGCGTGCGCAGGATCGAGATGCCCTGGTCCGTCATGGCCTGCTGTTCCTTGGGATCCCGCGGGACCGTGGCGATGTGGATGGTGTCCCCGTTGCTGTTCTTCACATCGGGGAACATCTCGTCGAAGGTGCTGAAGGGGATGAGCACGATGTTGTCGGCGCTGCCACCCAGGAAGGAGCCCCGCTTCTCCAGGAGGCCGATGACGCGGAAGGCCACGCCGTTGATGAGCAGCTCCTGGTGGATGGGATCGCGGTGGAACCAGAGGGCCTCGGCCACGTCGGGTCCGACCACGGCGGTGCGGGCGGAGTGGCTGATGTCGGCGTCGGCGAAGAAGCGGCCGTCGGCGATGGCGGCGTTGTTGGCCGGGGCATAGTCCGGCACCACGCCCGCCAGGGTGGGGCCGTTGGCCTCCTTGCCCTTGCGGTTCTTGAAGGTGGTCGAGGCGGCCAGTCCGGGCAGGTTGAGGTAGCGCTCGGGGCTCACCGCGGCGGCCAGGGTGTTCAGGCGCTTCAGGGCCTGGGCGTCCTCCAGGGTGAGGTCGCGGCGCTTGCGCTGCTCCTCCGGGGGGCCCGTGGGACCGCCGCCGAAGCGGGGCTCGTACTTCTGGTACTGCACCAGGGTGGTGCCGAAGCTGGAGAAGGCCCCGGTGATGGCGTCGTTGAAGCCGGCCACGAAGCTCACCATGGCGATGACGGTGGCCACGCCGGAGACGATGCCCAGCAGGGTCAGGAAGCTGCGCAGGCGCTGGACGAGGATCGAGCGCATGGCGAAGCGGATGTTCTCGATTCCCATGCTGCGGAGGGCGGAACGGGCGCGGGCCGATGCCATGGGGGCTCCTACTCGGCCCGGAGGGCGTCGATGACGGGCAGGTTGGCGGCCCGCCGCGCGGGGAGGAAGCCGGCGAGCAGCCCGACGACCGTCGAGAGGCCCACGCCCATGAGGATGATGCCCAGCGTGATCTGGGCCGGGAAGCCCGTGACGGCCTTGACCGTCAGGGCGGCGGCTCCGCCCAGGAGGACGCCGACCACGCCGCCCCCCATGGAGAGCAGGGCCGCCTCCAGGAGGAACTGGCGCTGGATGTCGCGCTTCCGGGCGCCCAGGGCCATGCGCACGCCGATCTCCTGGGTGCGCTCGGCCACGCTCACCAGCATGATGTTCATGATGACGATGCCGCCCACGCCCAGGGACACGGAGGCGATGAGGGTGAGCAGCACGAAGGTGGCGGTGCTGATCTGGCGCCAGAGCTCCTGGAGCTGGTCCTGGGTGAGGAAGCCCACGGGGTCGGGGTCGCGCCAGGAGGTGTGGCGCATGGCCCGGAGGAAGGCGCGGGTCTCGTCGATGGATTCGCTGAGGCCCTCCACGCCGCCGCGGGCCTTGATGAAGTAGTCGAGGGGGTCGTTGGGGGCGAAGAAGTTCTTGCGGTAGACCTGGAAGGGGATGACGACCAGCTGGTCGCGGTTGATGCCCAGGCCCTTGCCCTCCTTCACCATGTGGCCGATGACCCGGAAGGGCTGCCCCCGGACCAGGATCATGCGGCCCAGGGGATCCTGGTTCGGGAAGAGCTCGGCCTTGATGTCGGCGCCGATGACGGCCACGTTCTGGGCGGACTCGTCCTCGCCCTCCGTGAAGAACCGGCCGTTGCCGCCGGTGTCCAGATTGAGGATCCGGGGGAAATTGGCGGTGCTGCCCACGACGAAGGTGTCCGCCAGGCGGCGGCTGCCGTAGCTGACGGGAAGGGTCTTGAAGGAGCGGGTGGCGGTCAGGGCGGCGCGGGTGAGGACGCCGCTGCTGATGCGCTGGTACTCCTCCCAGGTGAGCTGGGGGCGCTTGACGGCCTGCAGGAACTCCTCACGGCTGCGGAGGATGCCGAAGCGGGTGACGATGTACATGTCCGGCGCGAGGACGATCACCTTCTCCTGCACGTAGCGGTTCAGGCCCGTGATGATCCCCACCACGCCCACGATCGTGGTGACGCCGATGATGATGCCCAGCAGGGTCAGGAAGCTGCGGAGCTTGTGGGCCCGGATGGCCCGGAGGGCCACCCGGAACAGCTCTTGATAGTTCATGGCCTAGCCCTTCTTCTCGTCCTTCTTCTTGCCCTTGTCCTCGCGGACCAGCTCGCCGCCCTTGAGGTCGCGGAGGATCCGGAACGGCCCGGTGATGACGGTCTCGCCACCCTTGAGGCCGTCCAGGACTTCCACGTTCAGGTCGCCCAGGAGGCCCGTCTTGACGGCCGTGAATTTGGCCTTGCCCCCCTCGAAGAGCCAGACGCCCTCCTCGTCCCGGGGTGCGCCGGGCTTGGGCGTCTCGCCGGGCTTGGGCTTGATCTCGCGGGTCACCAGGGACTGGATGGGGATGGCCAGCACCTGGTCGCGGCTGCCGGTGAAGATGTCCGCCTGGGCCGAGAGCCCGGGCTTGATGGTGAGGGGCGGGTTCTTGATCCAGACCTTGACCTTGAACTTGATGGCCTCGTTGGCGCTGAGCTTCAGGATGGGGCTGCCGCCGACTTCGGTGACCTCGCCCTCGAAGGTCTGGTTGGGATAGGCGTCGATGCGGACCTGGGCCTTCTCGCCCAGCTTGACGGTGGGGATGGAGGCCTCGTCCACTTCCATTTCGGCTTCGACCTTGCTCATGTCGGAGATGGTCACGAGCACGGTGCCGGCCTGGTTCTGGATGCCGGGCACGGCGGTCTCGCCCAGCTCGATGCGCCGGGCGGTGACCACGCCGTCCATGGGCGCGGTGATGGTGGAGTTCCGCAGGCCCACCTGGGACTGGCTCAGGGTGGCCTTGGCCTGTTCCACCCGGCGGCGCACGGTCTCCTGGGTGGCCCTGGAGGTGTCGAAGGCCGTCTTGGCCCGCTCGAAGTCGGCTGCGGAGATGATGCCGGCCTCGCGGTTGGCCTTGGCCCGGTCGAAGTCGGAGCGGGCCTGGGCGAGGTTGGCCGTGGCGGAGATCAGGTCCGACTGGGCGGCCTGGAGGTTGGCCTGCATGGCCTCGGTGTTGGCCTTGGCGCTGCGGGGGTCGATCTCCATGAGGAACTGGCCCTTCTTGACCCGGTCCCCCTCCTTGACCGCCAGTTTGGTGACCTGTCCCATCACGTTCGCCGAGATGTCGGCCTTGGTGACCGCCTGGATCTTGCCGTTGGCGCTGACCTTGGACTGGAGGTTCTCCCGTCCGACCTTGGCCACTTGCACGGCCAGGCCCTTCTCCTGCATGCCGGCGATGGCGACGCCGCCCACCAGGACGACCGTGAGGCCCCCGCCGAGAATCCAAAGCTGCTTCCGCTTCATGTCGAAGACCTCCCCAAGGGGCAATAGATTCTTAAGCTTCGCCCAGCCAGCCAAGTGGTTTAGTGTACGCGTACATCACAAATGGAAATAATTTTCATTGACCGTGCCAGTGTTAATTGGAAAATGGTTTCATCTGAGGTGGTGCCGATGCCCCGATCCATTCCCCAAGCCCTGCTGGTGACCTTCCTGGCCGTGGGCCCGGCGATGGCCGCGGCCGCGAGCAGCGGCCTCGTGACCGGTCGGGTGGTCGATGAGCAGGGACGGGCGGTGGCCGGCGCCACGCTCATCCTCTCCAATCCGGTCTCGGGCTACCGGCAGAAGGTCCGGACGGATGCCAAGGGGGCCTTCGCCTTCCAGAACGTGCCCTTCAACACCTACCACCTGGACGCCCAGGCTCCCGGGTTGCTGCCGGGCCACCTCGACATCGACGTCCACAGCCAGCTGCCCATGGTGGTCCCCGTGGCCCTGAAGCCCGAGGGCGCCGTCGTGGTCGTCGAGGAGAACCTGCGCCTGGTGGAGGACCATCCCTCCACGCACCTCGACATCGACAAGAGCACCATCGAACGCACCCCCGCCGCCGTGCAGAGCCGGGCCATGGAGAGCATCCTGCTGGCCACGCCCGGGTTCATCGCGGACGAGAACGGCCGCTTCCATTTCCGGGGCAGCCACGGCCAGATGACCTACGTGGTGGACGGCATCCCGGTCTCGGATCAGCTCCACGCCACCTTCAGCAACAGCCTGGACCCCTCCCAGGTGGAGAGCATGGAGGTCATCACGGGCGGCATCTCCGCGGAGTACGGCGGCAAGCCCTTGGTGGTGGTGAACGTGACCACCAAGTCCGGCCTGGGCACCCCCAACGGCTTCGAAGGGGAAGCCTCCTTCGGCGCCTCCCGCTTCCACACGGCCGAAGCCGGCTTCAACGCCCGGGGCGGGACGGCCTCCTTCGGCTGGTTCGCGAGCGGGGCGGCCAGCGAGAGCGACCGGTTCCTGGATCCCGTCAACTTCGAGAACCTGCACAACCACGGCAGCACCGGCCGCCTGTTCTCCCGCTTCGACTGGATCCTCGGCGGCCGGGACACGCTGCGCTTCTCCCTGTCCGGAGGCCGCACGGATCGCGAGGTGGCGAACCTGGCCTCCCAGCAGGCCCGGGGCCAGGACCAGCGGGCCGCCACCACGGATGCCAGCGGGAGCCTGGCCTGGGCCCACCTGTTCAGCGAGGCACAGAACCTCGAGGCCTCGGTGTTCTTCCGGGCCTCCCGGGCTGAACTGAAGCCCAGCGGGGACCTGCCGGATGGCTTCACGGCGGGCGGCCATCGGGACTTCCCCTGCTGGGCGAAGCAGGACCGCAGTCTGGACAACCTGGGGGTGCAGGCGGCCTTCACCCAGCGCTGGGGCAAGGAGAACCTCACGAAGGTGGGCTTCCAGCGCATCGCCTTCCCCCTCCACGAGCGCTTCGCCTTCGCCATCACGGATGACGCGGCGGCGCCTGATCCCGCGGATCCCCTGCATGCCTACACCCCCGCCGGCGGGGGGAGCGTCTTCCGGTTCGACGCGCGGCTGCGCCCCACGCTGACCTCGGCCTTCATCCAGAATGACCTCCACCTGGGGGCCCTGTTCCTGGCCCTGGGCTTGCGCCATGACGCCTACACCGTGGCCGACGTCTCGGACAACCAGCTCCAGCCGCGCGTGGGCCTCAGCTACCGCTTCGACGCCACGGGCACCGTGCTGCGCGCCAGCTATGACCGCCTGATGATCCTGCGGGAGCACGAAAACCTCGCGCTCTCCCTCTCCCAGCAGGCCTGGGACCTGGGGCCCAACGCCGGCACGCCGCGCCAGCCCCTGCGGCCCGAGCACCAGGATTCCACCAGCTATGGCATCGAGCAGCAGCTGGGCAGGGCCGGGCGCGTGATGATCGAGTACTGGGAGAAGCACAGCCGCAACGCCGGCGACAACGCCCAGTTCCTCAACACCGGCGTGCTGTTCCCGGTCGGCGCCGACCGGGGCATCTTCCGCGGCATGAACCTGCGCCTGGACCTGGTGCCCGTAAAGGGATGGTCGGGCTACCTGAGCCTGGGCCGAACCCGGGCCATCTTCCAGGCCCCCCTGGTGGGCGGCCTCCAGTTGGAGGCGCCCGAGGCCGCGCCGGGTGAGCGCTTCCTCATCGACCACGACCAGAAGCTCAGCGCCCAGATCGGACTCACGTTCGAGCGAGACGGGTTCACCGCCCAGGTCATCGGCCGCTACGACTCAGGCCTGGTGGCGGCAGATCCGGCCGACGCGGGAGGTGATCCCGATTACGCCTTCGGGACAGGCTACGTGCGGTTGGACTCCGAGGGCACCTGGCGGATCAAGCCCCGCACGACCTGGGACCTGAGCCTGGGCCGGGAGTGGAAGCTGCGGACTGGCCGCCTGGCCCTGGGCGTGGATCTCCTCAACGCCACCGACGAGAAGGGGCTCTACAACTTCCTCAGCACCTTCGGCGGCACCCACGTCATCCCACCGCGCACCCTCGCGGGGCGGGTGAAGTGGAAGTTCTGAGCGGGCGTTCTGTGATTTAAATCATATTGAGTTTCAATCTCAATTTATTAAACTGGTCTCCGAACCATCACCGCCGCCCATGTCCCGAAGCGCCGGGGCCGGCTTCCAGGGGAGGAACGCCAGATGATCCGTGTCCGTGGGACCTTGGGCCTTTTTCAAGTCCTGCTCCTGGCCGGGGTCACCGCCACCCCGGAGGGCCCGCCCAGGGCCGATGAGGCGGGCCTGGCCTCTCGCGAGGAATCCCAGGGAGGCCGCCATGTCGAATGAGGAGCTGTGGATCTCCTCCTTTTCCGGGACGGACCCCGGTACCAAGGCACGGGGGAGCTCCGACCTGGAGGCCCTGCAGAAGCGCGCGGACATCCGGGTCCTGCCCCTGCAGCGGCAGGCCAGCGCCATGCTCGAGGCACTCCCAGCCCTGGGCTCGGTGGACTACACCACGGGCAACGCCGGCGCCACCTGCACCCGTCGCGAGCAGGTGCGGGGCATCCTGAGCACGGGGGAGGGCACCACCCTGTTCGGCGATGCGGGCAGCCTGCGCTGGCTGGACCAGTCCTGGCGCCACTCCGTGGCCGTCCTGAGCCGCGGGGAGGACTTCACGGACACACCGCCCTGCCTGCTCCTCTTCGGAGAGGGCGGCGACCTGGCCCACCAGATCACCCTCTGGGATCCGGCCACCTGGGAGGGGTTCATCGATCTGGTCTGCCGCCACCGGGGCTGCTGGACCTGTCTCCAGCACCGGGCGGAGACGCCCGGCGCCGGCCCCGCCTCCGAGTGTCCGGCCTGGATGCTGAAAGAGGCCTGGTGCGAGGCTGAATCCGAGCGGGACCTGGACCTCCGCCTGGGCCGGTTGGGCCTGGGCCGGGTGACGGCCCTGAGGGCCATGGAGGGGCTGTTCACGACCCCCATCGAAGTGCGCGACCTGGCCGCCCTGCTGACGGACCTGGCCTCCAGCCAGGTCCCCGTCCACCTCCAGGTGGGCAACCGGCACTGCACCCAGGTGCTGGAATCCCCCCTGGACGCGATCCGGCTGGATCCCCAGGCCTGGGAGATCCAGATGGCCCAGACGACCCTCCGCATCCATCCGGACCGCATCGACAGCGCCTGGTCCGTGGTGCAGCCCCTCCCCGGGGGGGAGCGCCAGCGTTTCGAGTGCTACGACGCGGCGGGCGGCCAGGTGCTGAGCCTTTCCTGCCCCCTGGCTCCCTGTCCCCTGGTCGAAGCGGGCTGGCAGGGGGTCCTCGGGCGCTTCGAGGCCAGAAAACTGATCTGAGGGCGTGAACTGCGCTAAGTTAACCCACCCCACCGAGGAGGCACCATGATCAGCAAGACCATGCAGGACGCCCTGAACGCCCAGATCAACCTGGAGCAGTACTCCGCCCAGCTCTACCTGGCCATGAGCGCCCACTGCACGGGCAAGAGCTTCAAGGGCTTCGCCCACTGGCTGACGGTGCAGGCCTCGGAGGAGACGGCCCATGCCGCCAAGCTCATCCGCTTCCTGCTGGACCGGGGCGGGCAGCTGGAGCTGAAGGCCATCGCCGCGCCCCCCACCGATTTCGGCGGCGTCATCCAGGTCTTCGAGCAGACCCTGGCCCACGAGAAGTCCATCACCGGCCGCATCAGCGCCCTCTTCGAGCAGGCGCGCAACGAGAAGGACCACGCCAGCGAGATCGCCCTCCAGTGGTACGTCACCGAGCAGGTGGAGGAGGAGCTGCGGGTGGGCGAGATCGTGGATCACCTCCGCGCCGTGGGCGATCAGGGCGGCGCCATCTGGTACCTCGATTCGAAGATGGGCAAGCGCGGCAGGGGCTGAGGGCCGCCTTTCGGCTGGAGCGCTACTTCGCCCAGCCGAAGGGATGCTCCAGGCTCAGGTAGAGGAAGATTCCCTTCTCGCCGCGGCTGGGACCCACGCCGATGGGCAGGGCGATGCCCGGGACGATCTGGAGCCCGCTGGGATAGGTCCAGGCGCCGCGGAGGCCCGGCGAGATGAAGGCGCTCTGGGTGGGCTGCCGGACGCCCGGGCCCGCCACCACGTCGCCGCTGGTGTAGGCGAACTCCACCAGCAGGTTCAGGTCCTGCCGGGCCAGCCAGACGAAGCTCTGGCCGATGTTCGTGGTGCCGATGTCGGCCTGGTGGCCGAGGAGATCCTTGGCGTGGGGCGTGTGGGTGTAGCCCAGGTTCATGTGGGTCACGAACTGGTCGCCGAGCACCACGCTGAGGGGCAGGTTCACCTGGAGCCCGGGGTTGCCGTTGCCGCGCCCCTGGCTGTGGTTGCCCGTGGGTAGCAGGAGGGACAGGCGCGGCGCGAAGGCCACCACGGAGGAGCCGTCGCCCAGGGCCTGGAAGCGGTAGTTCAGGGCGAGGTCGCCCAGGCCGCGGCGGCCGCCGTCCGGCGACGAGGCCAGCCGCTGCACCGGGGCCGTGAGGCTCACCTGGTGGCGCTGGCTGCCCCAGGGCCACTCCTCGGTGAAGGTGTAGACCCAGTCGCCGCTGCGTTGAAGCCGCGAGAAGGTCTGGATGTGCTGGATAACGCCCGCCTCCTGGTTGTAGGCCTCCTCCAGGAGGAAGGAGTTGTCCTGGATGGGCAGGGGGCGGGCTTCCTGGGCGCCGAGGTCAAGTGCCAGCAGGAGGGCCAAAGCGGAAAGGCGGACGAGGGAGGATAGGGCAGGTGGTCTCATGATTTTGATATTGAGTATCAAAATCGAATGAAACAATACCCTGAGGTCGGGAAGTGATCGGAATCACTTGGCAGTGATGGGGTTCCCCGACGACCACTCCGACAAGATGTCATCCAGGTTGGCCAGGGCCTGGGTCGCGGCGGGAACGTCTCCAGCGGCCAGGGCCGTCCGGGCCCGGTCCAGGTCGCTGCGCAGCGCGGCCAGGTCCACCCGGAGGGTGTCGAGGGCCTGCCCGGTGGATTCCGACAGGGCGCCCAGCTGGTCGTCGGGGCGGAGGCGGGTGTGGGTCGCCAGCCGCCGGCTCGCCAGATCCTCCATGACCACGCGGAACCGGTAGAGGGGGCCCGCGATGCGGTGGCTGAGGATCACCACGAAAGCGGTCACCAGGGCCGTGGAGAGCGCCAGGCTGAAAGCCGCGAGGATGAGCACCAGGGGCAGCAGCATCTGGTCGAGGGAGCGGTAGGCGGCGTGGGCGGAGGCCAGACCCGCCTGCAGCTCGCTGTCCATGAAGACGTACAGCCCGAAGGCGAAGGCGCCCGTGAGCACCACCTGGAGCAGCAGGAAGGCTCCGGCCAGCCGCAGCTGGAACCTGGGATCAATGAGGATGATGCGGCGCGGTCGGTCCGGGCTCATGGCAGGCCTCAATGGCAGACGCGGCAGAGCTGCCCGCGGTCGTTGCGGATGACGAGGAAGTAGGTCTTCGGGTGGGATTCCCGGCGGAACATCCGGCCGAAGAGGCTCTCGGCCTTCCAGCGGACCGAGTCGTGCCGGGCCCGCGCCAGGGTGTGGCAGGTGAAGCAGGCCGTGCGCCGTTCCGCCGTGAGCGGCAGCTCCTCGTGCGGGGGCCTGCGGAGCAGGCTGTCCACCGTGTGATGCTTCGCCATGTCCGCCGCCCGGTGGCAGGTGTGGCAGTAGGCCGTGCAGGGCCGCTCGCGGTGGGCGCTCCATCGCGTGGCGGCGTCCTCCCGGTGGCACGGCGCGCACACGGCCGGATCCTTCAGCGCCACCCGGCCCGGCATGTCGTCCGGGGCCTGGGCGAAGGCGACGGCGACGGCAGCCAGACTGCAGAGGAGGATCCGCATCAGAACACCACCACCACCTGGGCCAGCCAGACGTTCGGGCTGAAGCCAGGGGCCTCGCGGGTGGCCGCCGTGGCTTCGAGCACATGCTGCCACTCGGCCTTCAGCTGGAGGATGCCAGCCAGGGTGACGGACAGCCCCGCGGCGGCGCGCACGTCATGGTCGTCTCCGGTGGAGGCCTCCGCCGGCAGCTGGCCCATGCGCTCGTAGCGCAGGAACACGGTGGTGGGCGCAGGCAGGTCCGGGAAGGCACATTCCTGGGTCAGGTGCCAGCCCCGGCGGGTGAGCCGTTCGTGGGTGGCATCTGGTTCCTGACGACGGAGGAGATACTCGCCGCGCAGGTACCAGGGCCCCACCCGGCCTTCCGCGTCTGCGGCCCAGACCATCTCGCGCTTCCGGCGATCCGCGCCGGTGTCATACAAGTACGAGAACCCGAACTCGAGCGTCTTGGGGTCCCGCACGGCCTGCAGGGAGAAGGGATTGCCGAAGGGCGTGAAGCCCAGGCGGCCGCCCGCCAGGCGGCCGTCACCGAAGCCGCGCAGGATGAAGGTGTTGAAGTTGACGGTGCCGTCGTTGCCGAGGACGCGCACGCCGACGTCGTTGTAGCCGCCGTCCATGATCCCGTCCGTGGTCAGCGGCCTCGAGATGGAAACGCTGTCCTTGCTGGCGAAGAACTGCCAATCATTGCCGAAGGGCACGTCGAAGCGCCCGGCCTGGATGTGGAAGCCCTTCTCCACCCAGAGCCGGCCGCGGGGCGCGATGGTGCCGCCGAAGGGATGGACATCCAGGAAGGCCACCGGGAGCTTGGTGCCCTCGCGGCTGGTGACCACGGCGGCCGCCGCTTCTACCACTTCCTTGAATTCTCCGGAGAGGTCCAATTCGAAGGAGCCCCAGTCCACCTTGCGCCGGCCCGCCTCGTCCGGAGCCGCCAGCACATCCCCGAAGGCCGAGGGCTTGAGGCCGAACAGGCGCTCCGCGAGCCGCTCCCGCCCGGCGTCCAGAGATTCCCGCCAGGTCAGGGGCTTGGCGGGTTCCGCGGGCGGGCCGGGCACCGTCTGCGCGTCCGCGGCCTGCGCGGCCATGGCGATGGTCGCGCAGACGAGGACGTGCCAGGGGCGCCGGAAGGGCATAGGTGACTCCCATGTCCATCTCGGCGCCCCCAGTGGTTGGCTTGATTTTTAACAAGCGTAGGGATGCAGGACGTGCCTTCGGACCCTCCGCCTAGTGCCGGGGAGCGCCCAGGCCCCGCCGCTTGCCCATCCACTCGTAGAAGCCAGGAAGGACCAGCAGGGTGAACAGGGTGGATGTGACGAGGCCGCCCACCATCACGATGGCGAGGGGCCGCTCCAGCTCGCTGCCGCCAAAGCCCAGCAGCATGGGCAGCAGGCCGAGGATGGCGGCCCCGGCGGTCATGAGCTTGGGCCGCACGCGGCCCAGGCTGGCCTCCAGCACCGACTGGCGCAGGGAGAGGCCGGAGGCGTGCAGGTCCTTGGTCTGGGTGATGAGCACCAGGCTGTTCTGCACCGCCACGCCGAAGAGGCCGATCATCCCGACGATGGAGCTGACGTTCCAGGTCTCGCCCGCCAGCCACAGGCTGAACAGCCCGCCCGCGAAGGCGTTGGGCAGTGTCGCCAGCACGACGGCCACCTCCCACCAGCGGCCGAGGGCCACGTAGAGCAGGCCCACCACGATGCCCAGCGCCACGGCGATGGCGATGAGCAGGCGGCGCTGGGTTTCGCGCGCCTCCTCGATGCGGCCGCCCAGCTTCACCACGGTGCCCTTGGGCAGCGGGTAGGAGCCGAGCAGGGCGTCCACGCGCTGGGCCGCGCCGCCCAGGTCGCCCTCGGTGCGCAGGTTCAGCGCCAGGCGCCGCTGACTGGATTCGCGGCGGATCATGCTCGGCGTCGTGGATTCCTCGAACGTCACCACCTGGCCCAGCTCCAGCACGCGGCCGTCGTCGAGCACCAGGGGCAGCCGCTGGAGGCGCTCGGGGGTGACCTCGCCCTGGATCTGGAACCGCACCACCCGGCCGATGCGCTGGGGGCCGTCGTAGCGGGGGGCGGCCTCCAGGCCCTGGAGTGCGGTCTGCAGCGTCTGGAGCAGCAGGGGCCGCGGCACGCCGAGGTGGCGCAGGTCGCGGTCATCCACCTTTACCTGCCACTTGGGCAGGGGGCCGCCGGTGTCGGGGGCCACGGATTTCACGCCGGGCAGGTCCGAGAGCTTCTTGCGCAGGTCGGGCACCACCGCCTCGAGGGCCGCCATGTCCGGATTGAAGAGCTTCACCTGCAGGTCGGCGGGCGTGCCGCCGAGGCCTTCGGAGATCTTCATGTTCATGGGTGTGGTGAGTTCCACGGGGTAGGGCATCTCCTCGGCCAGGGCGCCGAGGGCGGCTTCGACTTTCTTCGGATCCGCGCCGGGCTGGAGCAGCACGAGGATGTCGCTGGAGTAGTGCGGCATGGGGTCCTCGGTGACATCCCCCCGGCCGGTCCGGCGGTAGAAGTCCTTCACGCCGGGCACTTGGCGGATGCGGCGGCCCAGCATCTGATTGCCCTGGTCCACGGCCTCCAGGCTGGTCTCCGCCGGGAAGTTCGGCGTGAGGATGAAGGCGCCTTCGTCGAGGCTCGGCAGGAAGTTGCTGCCGAGGCCCAGCGCCAGCACGACGCTGGCGGCGGTCAGGGTGCCCGCCACGGCCAGCAGCTTGGCGCCGTGGCTCAGGGCCCAGGTGAGCGCTGGCCGGTAGTATTCCTTCAAGCGCGTGACGAAGCGCGGTTCCTCCAGCACCGTGCCCGGCGGCAGGAACCGCTCCACCAGCGTGGGCACCAGGGTGAAGCTGAGGATGAGGCTGAGGGTCATGGCGGAACCCACGGCCACGGCCAGGGGCGCGTAGAGCTTGCCCGCCACGCCGCCGATGGCCAGCAGCGGGATGAACACCGCCAGGATCACCAGCACGGCGATGAGGATGGGAATCCCCACCTCCGAGGCGGCCACCACCAGCGTGGCCCGCCGGCTGACGGCATCGGCCGCGTGGGCCTGGTGCAGCCGGTGGGTGAGGTTCTCCACCATGATGACCCCCGCATCCACCAGCAGGCCCACCGAGATGGCGAGGCCGCCGAGGGTGAGCGCGTTCAGGCCCAGGCCCATCCAGGCCAGGGGCAGTGCGGCGCCCAGGGTCGCGAGGGGCAGCAGGATGATGACCACCAGGGCGCCGCGCAGGTTGCCCAGCAGCACCACGAGCACCAGGCCCACGAAGCCGCCACCCAGCATCAGCGCCAGGGTGACGCCGCTCAGCGCATGGCGCACGAACTCGCCCTGATCGTAGAACATCTCCAGCTTCATGCCCTCGGGCAGGCCCTTGCGCAGCTCCGGCAGGGCCTCGCGCACGGATTGCGCCGTGCTCAGGGCTTCAGCGGTGGGCTGCTTCACCACGCGCAGGGAAACCGCCTCGACGCCGCGGTAGGTCGAGAGGCCGCGGCGGAAGGCGGCGCCCACCTGCACGTCGGCCACCTCGCCCAGATACACCGTCCCGCGCTGGGTCTGGATGGGGAGCTTCCGCAGGTCGTCGGGGGCCGGGGCGGCGCTGCCCAGGGTGACGAACCAGCCCTTGTCCTGCAGCTCGAGAATGCCGGCTCCGCCATCCTGATCGCTGCCTTCGAGGGCCTCCATCGCCTTCCCCAGCGGTACTCCGAGCAGGCGCATGCGGTCGGGTCGCAGCATCACCTGGATCTGCCGGGCCTCGCCGCCCAGGGCCTCCACCCGTGCCACGCCGGGCACGGCCTGCAGCCGCGGCACGATCACCTTCACCGCATGGTCGCGCAGCGCCATGGGGCCGACGCCGGGGCCCGTGAGCACCAGCTCCTGGATCTCCTGCAGTCGTCCCGCCGCGCTGGTCACCAGCGGGGGCAGGGTGCCCGGCGGGAAGCCGCCCATGAGCGAGGAGATGCGTTCGCCCACCAGCTGGCGGGAGCGCCAGGGATCCGTGTCGCCCTCGAAAGCGATGACCACCTGCACCAGTCCTGCCTGGACGGTGCTGACCACGCGGCGCACGCCCGGCAGGCCGCCCACGGCCTGCTCCACGGGCTGGGCCACCGTGAGCTCCAGTTCCGCGGCGGCGCGCCCGGGGCTCTGGATGAGCAGCTGGAGCGAGGGGAGCGAGAGGTCGGGGATGAGGTCGCGCTTGAGGCTGAAGAAGGTGAAGATCCCGGTGCAGGCCAGCAGCAACGTGGCGCCGTAGACCAGGCCCTGCTTCGGCAGCAGCCAGGCGAACCAGCGGGTGAGCAGGGTGTGGGCCGGCTTACTCATCGCCGCCTCCGGACTTGAGGCGCATCAGCTTCGACTTGAGCAGGTAGGCACCTTCGGTGAAGACCTTCGCGCCTTCCGGCAGGGCATCGAGCACAAGGGTTTCGCGGCCCACGTCGGGTCCGCGCTTCACGGGGCGGAACCGCGCCAGCTCGCCTTCCTTCAGGAACACGCCCCAGGCGCCCTCCACCTGCTGCAGCGCCGACGACGGCAGCAGCACGCCCTGGCCCAGCGGCACCTGGATCTCCAGGGGCGACCCGGGCAGGGGCAGCGGCGCGCCGGAGAGGCGCAGCCGGTAGGTCAGGCGGTGGGTCATGTCGCCCATGGTGGCGGGCAGGCCCACCACTTCCCCCTGCCAGGTGCGGTGGTCGTCGCGAACCATGGCCCGGCTGCCGAGCTTCCAAGCGCCGGGGGCCGGGGGCGGCAGCTCCACCACCGCCAGCGAGGCCGCAGCGGCCTGGAAGGCGCCCAGCTCTTCATTCGCGGACACGCCCTGGCCCAGCTGGGCCTTCCAGGCGGACACGGTGCCGGCGCTGGGGGCGCGCAGCACGAAGGTGCCGTCCGCCTGTTCCGGGGTAACGCCCCGGGCCTGCAGCGCGATGCGGGCGGATTCCGCTTCGGCGCTGGCGCCGGCATGCTCCGCCTCGGCGTTGTCGAGGTCGCGCCGCGCGCCGGCCTGGGCGGCGGCGAGACGCTGCTCGCGCGCCAGTTCCGCCTGGGCGCGGCGCAGCCGGGCCTGGGCGATGAGCCAGCGGGATTTCAGCTCGGCCAGCTCGGGGCTGCGCAGGGTCAGCAGCGGCGCGCCCTTGGCCAAGGGACGGCCGGGCGCCGCCGGGGCCGAGGCCACGATGCCGCTCACCGGCGCGGTGAGGATGGCCCGGGCGGATTCATCCCCGGCGGCCTCCGCCGGGAACCAGCCCTGCAGCACCGCGACCTCGGGCACCGCCTGCGTCTGCAGCCCTTCCTGAAGGCCCTTCAGTGGAACAGTGTCGGCTTCGGGCGCCCGGGTTTGCGCCTGCGCGGCCTCGGCTGGGGGTTTCGGCTTGCAGCCCTGGAACGCGAAGAGGGTTCCCGCCGCCAGCAGCAGGGCGCGGGTGGAAAGGGGAAGGGCGGTCATCGGGCATCTCCAAGGGTCAGCAGGTCGAGTTCGGCGGCGAGGGCATGGCCATCCCGCAGGCGCTGGAGCGAGGCGCTGTCGGCCTCCAGCAGCTGGCGTCGCAGCAGCAAGGCGTCGGAGGGACGTTCCTTGCCCTCCCGGAGCCGCAGGTCCACGGCCTTCAGTGCGGCGTCGAAGCCGCTGAGCGGCAGCACCTCGCCGAAGGTGCGCAGGCGGAGCAGCGCGGTCTGGAACCGCGATTCCAGCTGGAACGAGGCGGCCTCGGCCTCGCGGGCGAGGGCGCCGCGACCGGCGGCGGTCTCCCGTCGCTGGGCCCCGAGCTCGCCGGGGCGGGGCAGGCGGAAGGCCACGCCCAGCCGCGTGATGCGCTCCTCGCCCTCGGCGGCGTGGCTGCCCCGCAGGCTCCAGCGCGAGCCCTTGAGGGCCTGCTGCAGGTCGAAGGCAGCGCGGTCCGCTGCGTGGCGATCCGCCTGGGCGCGCCGCACCAGGCTGCGCTGGAAGGCGCCATCCAGGCCCTCTTCCTTGGGCAGCTCGGGATGGCCGGGGTCGGCCAGGGGCTGCGGCTCCGGGGGCAGGTCGGCCAGGGTCCGCAGGGCACCCCAGGCTTCGCTGGCTCGGCGCTGGGCCTCGCCCAGGTCCGTCCGGAGGCGCAGCAGGTCGCCGCGCACGAGATCGGCCTGATAGGCGGGGTCTGCGCCGGAATCCACCCGGGCCTGGGCCACCTTCACCCAGGTTTCCGTGAGCTCCAGCTGAGAGCTGCGCAGGCGCAGCTGGGCTCCGGCGAGCCAGGCCTCCAGGTAGGCCAGCCGCAGCCGGTGCCGGGCCTCGGCCCGGGCCAGGGCCAGCAGGGAGCCTTCGGCGCGGTCGAGGGTGTCCCGGGTGCCGGTCCGGAGGGCGGGGGCCAGCAGCAGCGGGGCGTCCACCTGGGCGACCTTGTCGGTGCTGGAGGTTCCCGGTCCGCTGCGGCGGCCCGCTTCGGCCGTCAGCGTGGGCGCTTCCCGCAGCAGGCCCCCGGTGGCGGCCAGCTGGCGCTGCCGGGCGGCCAGGTCGGCCTCCAGGCGCAACTGGGCGGGATCGGGGCTGGCCTTGGACAGCAGGGCTTCCCAGGTCAGGGGAGGGGTGGGCACGGGCCCCTGGGCCTGCGCGGTCAGCGTGCAGGCCAGGGCCCCCGAAAGCAGGGCACGGATCATGGGTTCCTCGTCAGGCGTCGCAGACTGCCCCCGGGCCTGGGCCCGGAGGGGTGGGATCGCGCCGTGGGAGCCGGCACCGCATCGGGGCGGCCGGCATCACGAAGGCGATCAGCGGAGCGTCAGGCGAGGAGCCGGGGCGGGGCCTTGATGGGCTGGGAGTGCGCGCAGCGGGCCGGGCTGATCCGGGCCGCCAGGTAGACGCGGGAGGGCTGAGCTTCGGCCAGCCGGGGCTGGTCGGGCAGCGGGGGCACGGGGCAGCCGTGGTTGCAGAAGAAGTGGCAACCGGCCACGCCGTCGCCGCTCTGGGCCTGCGCCAGGACGAAGGGATCCAGCTCCAGGACCACCGCCGCCCCGCTGAGGGGGACGGCCACTTCGCCGGCTCCGGTATGCGAGGCCGAATGCAGCAGATACACCAGGGCCAGCGCCAGCATCAGGCCGGCCGAGGCGCGCTTGAGGATCCGGTTCAGGGCGAGGGTCATTGAACGTCCGAACCCGAAGTATGACGGAATTTGGCCAAGGATGACAGCGGAACTTATTGGACATGCAGGGGTTGATGGAGAGGTATCTTGCCCGCCAGGTCGTCAAAGAAGGAGGCGGGGGATACTTAGTGTTACGATGGTGGGCTTTTTCACATTTTCGTCCTTGGGAGATCCCATGAATCCGCGTTCCCTGGCCCTCACCTTCCTGGCGCTCACCCTGGCCGGCTCCTCCCTTCGCGCTGAAGAAGGCATGTGGACCTTCGACAACCTGCCCACGAAGAAGATCCAGGCGACCTACGGCTGGGCCCCGGACCAGGCCTGGCTCGACCACGTGCGCCTGTCCTCCCTGCGCTTCCCCGGCGGGTCGGGCTCCTTCGTGAGCAAGGACGGCCTGGTGCTCACCAACCACCACGTGGGCCGCGGCTGGATCCAGCGCGTGAGCAGCAAGGAGGCCGACTACGTGAAGAACGGCTTTGCCGCCGCCACCCGGGAGCAGGAGATCAAGGTGCCTGGCCTCGAGCTGATGACGCTCATGGCCATGGAGAACATCACCGACCGCCTCGCCAAGGCCATCAAGCCCGGCACCCCCGAGAAGCAGGCCCTGAAGCTGCGTGAGACCGAGATCGAGAAGATCAAGAAGGAGATGCAGGAGAAGAGCGGCCTCACCTGCGAGCACGTGACCCTCTACCAGGGCGGCGAGCACTGGATCTACAGCTACAAGAAGCACACCGATGTGCGGCTGGTCTTCGCCCCCGAGCAGCAGATCGCCTTCTTCGGCGGCGATCCCGACAACTTCACCTTCCCGCGCCACAACCTGGACTTCTCCCTCTTCCGCGTCTACGAGGACGACAAGCCCTACCAGCCGAAGGATTTCCTGCACTGGACCCAGACGGGCCTCAAGGCCGGCGACCTCACCTTCGTGACGGGGCATCCTGGCCGCACCAACCGCCAGGACACCGTGGCCCAGATGGAATACTCGGCGGACTTCGCCATTCCCATGCGCCTGAAGGCCATGGAGCGTCGCAAGGCCGCCATGGTGGCCTACGCCGCCACCTCGCCTGAGGCGGCCCGCCAGGTCAACACCCAGATCTTCGGCATCGAGAACAGCATCAAGGCCACCACCGGCTACTGGTCGGGTCTGAAGGACAAGGAGGCCATGGCCCGGATCAAGGCGGCCGAGAAGGATCTGCGCGCCAAAGTGGCCAAGGACGCCAAGCTCACGGCCGAGGCCGGCCAGAGCTGGGCCAAGATCGAGGCCGCCACCAAGGTGGCCAAGGGGCTGGCGAAGGATACCCTCAACGTGGGCACGGCCAACTCCACGCTGCTGGGCTATGCCCTAGGCCTGGTGCGCATCGCCGATGAAGAGGCCAAGCCCAGCGAGAAGCGCCTGCCCGAGTACAGCGACGCCAACCTGAAGACCGCCAAGACCCGCCTCGGCGTTCCCGCCCCCTTCTACAAGGAGCAGGAGATCTTCATGTTCACCAAGGGCCTGGAAGAAGCCGCCAAGGAGCTGGGCCCTCAGCACAAGTTCGTGAAGGCCATGCTGGGCGGCAAGTCCGCCGCCGAAGTGGCCAAGGCCGCCGTGGAAGGCTCCAAGCTGAATGATGCCGAAGCCCGCAAGGCCCTGCTGGCGGGCGGCAAGAAGGCCATCGCGGAAAGCACCGACCCCATGATCGCCCTGGCCAAGAAACTCGATCCCATCAGCCGCGAACTGCGCAAGAAGCAGGAAGAGCAGGTGGCCAGCGTCATCACCGAGCACGGCACCCGCATCGCCAAGGCCCGCTTCGCCGTCTACGGCAAGAACACCTACCCCGACGCCACCTTCACCCTGCGCCTCTCCTACGGCGCCGTGGCCGAGTACAAGGCCAACGGCACGCTGATCCAGCCCTTCACCACCTTCGGCGGCCTCTTCGACCGCTACGACGGCTGGGGCGGCAACGCGGTCAAGGCCCACCACGGCGCCTGGACCCTGCCGCAGCGCTGGGTGGACAAGCGCAGTGCCCTGGACGCCTCGATGCCCTTCAACTTCGCCCACAAGGTGGACATCATCGGCGGCAACTCCGGTTCGCCCGTCATTGACAAGAAGGGCGAGCTGGTGGGCCTCATCTTCGATGGCAACATCGAAAGCCTGCCCGGCAACTACTTCTACGACGAAGCCGTGAACCGCGGCGTCTCCGTGGATGCCCGCGCCATCACCCACGCCCTCGACAAGGTCTATGGCGCCAAGGGGCTCGTCGCTGAGCTGACCGGCAAGTAAGGACTTTGTTTCAACCGCAGATGGCGCAGATGGAATGACCTTCCCGAACTGAGAGGTTCACCTCTGCGTCATCTGCGGTTTCCGTTTTCGAATCCTGGAGAACCCATGCGCCTGACCGCCCTCGCCCTGCTGCTCGCCCTGCCTGCGCTCCGCGCCGACGAGGGCATGTGGACCTTCGACAACCTGCCCACCAAGAAGATCCAGGCCAAGCACGGCTGGGCCCCGGACCAGGCCTGGCTGGACCACGTGCGCCTCTCCGCCCTGCGCTTCCCCGGCGGCTCCGGCTCCTTCGTGAGCAAGGACGGCCTGGTGCTGACCAACCACCACGTGGGCCACCACTGGATCCAGACCGTGTCCGACGCCCAGCACGACTACGTGAAGAACGGCTTCGTGGCCGCGACCCGGGAGCAGGAGATCAAGGTGCCGGGTCTGGCCCTGTTCACGCTCCTGGAGATGGAGAACGTGACGGACCAGGTCGAGAAGGCCGTCCCCGCCGGCGCCGACGAGCAGGCCGCCGCCAAGGCCAAGGCCGCCGCCCTGGCGGCCCTGGTGAAGGAGCAGACCGCCAGGACCGGCCTCGACTGCCAGCCCGTCTCCCTCTACCAGGGCGGGCAGGTCTGGATCTACCGCTACAAGAAGCACACGGACGTGCGCCTCGTCATGGCCCCGGAGTACGGCGTGGCCGCCTTCGGCAAGGACTGGGACAACTTCAGCTGGCCCCGGCACGACCTGGACTTCAGCCTCTTCCGCGTCTATGAGAACGGCAAGCCCTACGCGCCGGCCCACCACCTGACCTGGACCCGCCAGGGCATCGCCTACGGCGGCCTCACCTTCACGGTGGGCCACCCCGGCCGCACCTCGCGCCTGGAGACCCTGGCCCAGATGGAGGCCAAGCGCGACGTGACCAACCCCCTCACCCTCCGCGCCCTGGACCGCATGCGCGGCTCGCTGCGCACCTTCGCCGCCCAGGGCGAGGAGCAGGCCCGCCTCGTCTCCGACCAGCTGATGAGCATCGAGAACGCCTTCAAGGTGGTGTCCGGCGAGACGGACGGCCTGCGGGACAAGGTGGCCATGGCCAGGGTGGCCGAGGCCGAGAAGGAGCTCCGCGCCAAGGTGGAGGCGGATCCCAAGCTCAAGGCCGCCGCCGGCCAGAGCTGGGCGAAGATCGAGGAGGCCGTGGCCCAGCAGAAGGCCGGCGCCGCCGAAGCCTCCCTCCTGGGTGCCCTGCGCAGCGAGACCCTGGGCGGCGCCCTGGGGCTGCATCGCTATGCCATAGAGATGGCCAAGCCCGCCGAGCAGCGCTCCCCGCAGTACCAGGACGAGAAGGCCCTCGGCGCCCTCAAAGCGCGCCTGCTGCGGATCGATCCCGCCGCCGCGGCGGGGCAGGAGCCCTTCGTGCTGCAGGGCATCCTGGCCTCGGCCCAGCAGGAGCTCGGCGCCGGGCATCCCATGACCCAGCTCCTGCTGGGCGGGAAGGCCCCCGAGGCCGCGGCCAAGGCCCTCCTCGCCGGCTCCCGCATCAACGACCCGGCGCTGCGCAAGGCCCTGGTCGAGGGCGATCCCAAGGCCATCCTCGAGCACGCGGATCCGGCCCTGGTCCTGGCCCGCGGGCTCTCCCCGAAGCTGGACGAGCTCCAGAAGCAGCAGCAGGCGCTGCAGTCCGTGATCTCCGAGCACCTCACCCGCATCGCCCGGGCCCGGTTCGCCGTCTACGGCACCTCCACCTACCCCGACGCCACCTTCACCCTGCGCCTGTCCTACGGGGCCGTGGAGACCTATCCCCTGTCGGGCACCCTGGCCCAGCCCTTCACCACCTTCGCCGGGCTCTACGACCGCGCCGCCGCCTGGGGCCCCAAGGCCGAGGAGGGCTCCTGGGCCCTCCCGCCCCGCTGGCTCGAGCGCCGTGACAAGCTGAACCTCTTCACGCCCTACAACTTCATCTCGACCAACGACATCATCGGCGGCAACTCCGGCAGCCCCGTGGTGGACAAGAAGGGCGAGTTGGTGGGCCTGGCCTTCGACGGCAACATCGAAAGCAATGCCGGCCGCTACTACTTCGACGCCCGCGTGAACCGCTGCCTCTCCGTGGATGCCCGCGCCATCGTGGAAGTCCTGGACAAGGTCTTTGACGCCAAGCACCTGGTGGCGGAACTCACCGGCAAGTAGCAAGCACCTTCATCCACAGATTTCACAGATTCACACAGATGTCCTCGGCTTTTTGAATCTGTGTCCTCTGTGGAATCTGTGGACGAAATCCGTTTTCCTGGAGTCCCCGTGCGCCTCACCGCCCTCGCCCTCCTGCTCGTCCTGCCCGCCCTCCGGGCCGACGAGGGAATGTGGACCTTCGACAACCTCCCGGCGCAGAAGCTCAAGGCCAGCGGCTTCGAGCCGGACCAGGCCTGGCTGGACCACCTCCGGCTGGCGAGCCTGCGCTTCCCCGGCGGCAGCGGCTCCTTCGTGAGCGCCGAGGGGCTGGTGCTCACCAACCACCACGTGGTGCGGGGCCTGGTGCTGAGCCTGTCCACCCGCGAACGCGACCTGCTGAAGCACGGCTTCGTCGCCGCGGACCGCGGGCAGGAGCTGAAGGTCCCCGGCCTGGAGCTGATGCAGCTGGTGGAGGCCCAGGACATCAGCGCCCGGGTGGCCGCGGCCCCGGGCCGCACGGAGGCGGAGCGGCTCCGGGCCCGGGAACTGGAAGCCCAGAAGGCGCGGGAGGAGCTGCGGGCCAGGACCGGCCTCACCGTGGAGATCGTCCCGCTCTACCAGGGCGGCGAGACCTGGCTCTACGCCTACCGCAAGTTCAAGGACGTACGCCTGGTGATGGCCCCCGAGGTCGCCGTGGCCCGCTTCGGCGGCGACCACGACAACTTCACCTACCCCCGCCACCACCTGGACTGCGCGCTGCTGCGGGTCTACGAGCAGGGCCAGCCCTTCCGGCCCGAGCACTTCCTGCGCTGGACCCAGGGCGGCCTCAAGCAGGGCGACCCGACCTTCGTCTCCGGCCATCCCGGCAGCACCAGCCGCCTGTGGACCCTGGCCCAGATGCGCCACGCCCGCGACCACGCCACGCCCCGGCAGATCCAGACCATGGAGCGGCGGCGGGCGGTGCTGGAGGCCTTCGCGGCCCGCGGCTTCGAGGCCCGCACCCTGGTGGGCGGCCAGATCTACAGCATCGACAACGGCCTGAAGGCCACCCGCGGCTACCTGGCCGGCCTGAAGGACGCCGAGGGCATGAAGCAGGTGGAGGCCGCCGAGGCCAAGCTGCGGGCCCTGGTGCTGGCCGATCCCAAGCTCCGCGCCCAGGCCGGCGGCAGCTGGAAGCAGGTCGAGGCCGCCCTGCGCCGCGGCGAGGCCCTGGCCACGGAGACCCTCATGGTCAACGCCCGGGGCTCCGAGCTGCTGGGCACGGCCCTCAGCCTGGTGCGGATCCCCGTGGAGCGCGCCAAGCCCGAGAAGGACCGCCTGCCCGAGTTCTCCGAGGGTGGCCTGAAGGCGCTGGAGGAGAAGCTGCTGAAGCCCCGCTCCATCCCCTACAGCGCCGACCTGGAGATCCACCTCCTCACCGAGGGCCTGAAGGAGGCCCGGACCACCCTGGGGCCGAAGCATCCCTTCGTGGCGGCCCTGCTGGGCGGGCGCACCCCCGAGGAGGTGGCCCGGACGGCGGTGCAGGGCAGCCGCCTCCACGATCCCGCGGAGCTCAAGCGCCTGCTGGACGGCGGCGCCCCGGCCCTGGCGGCCAGCGGGGACCCCATGCTGCAGCTGGCCCGCATCCTCGATCCCTTCCAGCGGGCCCTGCGCAAGAAGCAGGAGGAACAGGTCGACGGCCCCCTGAAGGAGCACGCCACCCGCATCGCCCGGGCGCGCTTCGCGCTCTACGGGAAGACCGCCTACCCCGACGCCACCTTCACCCTGCGCCTCTCCTACGGCGCCGTGGAGCCCTACCCGGCCAACGGCACCCTCATCCAGCCCTTCACCACCCTGCACGGCCTCCTGGACCGCTTCGAGGGCTGGGGTGGCCAGGCGGCCAACCTGGGCCGCGACACCTGGCGCCTGCCGGAGCGCTGGTTGGCCCGCCGGGGGGCGCTGGACCTGGCCACGCCCTACAACTTCATCTCGACCAACGACATCATCGGCGGCAACTCCGGCAGCCCCGTGGTGGACCGGAAGGGCGAGCTGGTGGGCCTGGCCTTCGATGGCAACCTCGAGAGCCTGTCCGGCCGCTACTACTACGACGGCCGGACCAACCGCACCGTCAGCGTGGACGCCCGCGCCATCCTGGAAGTGCTCGCCAAGATCTACGAGGCCCCCCACCTCGTGGATGAACTGACCCGCCGCTGATTCCCACCCGGAGCTCCCATGCGCCTCACCGCCCTCGCCGCCGCTCTCGTCCTCGCCGCCGCGCCTCTCCTGCAGGCCGATGAGGGCATGTGGACCTTCGACAACGTGCCCGTCAAGGCCATCCAGGCCAAGTACGGAGTCGACCTCGGCCCCGCCTGGCTGAAGAACCTGCAGCTGGCCACCCTGCGCTTCCCCAACGGCACCGGCGCCTTCGTGAGCCGGGACGGCCTGGTGATCACCAACCACCACGTGGGCCGCGACGCCATCGCCCAGGTCTCCAGCGCCAAGGCCGACTACGTGCGCGACGGCTTCACCGCCGCCACCCGGGCCCAGGAGATCAAGGTGCCCGGCCTCGAGCTGATGATGCTGGTCTCCAGCGAGGATGTCACCGCCCGCGTGAACGCCGCCGTGAAGCCCGGCATGGCCGACAAGGACGCCCTCACGGCCCGGCGCAACGCCCTGGCCGAGCTGCGCAAGGCCGAGGAGGCCAGGACCGGCCTCACCTGCGAGCCCGTCACCCTCTACCAGGGCGGCGAGTACTGGCTCTACCGCTACCGCAAGTTCAAGGACGTGCGCCTGGCCGCGGCGCCCGAGGTGCAGGTGGCCAGCTTCGGCGGCGACCCGGACAACTACACCTACCCCCGCTGGAACCTGGACTTCGCCCTCTTCCGCGTCTACGAGGACGGCAAGCCCTACAAGCCGAGGCCTTCCTGCCCTTCGCGCGGGCACGCCTGAAGGCCGGCGACCTCACCGTCATCTCGGCGGCCACCCGGCATCACCTACCGCGGCCAGACCCTGGCCCAGATGCAGTACGAAGGAGGTGGGCATCCCCTTTCCAGCTGGCCTACCTGGCCCGCCAGCGCCGCGCCCTGGAGGCCTACGCGAAGACCTCGCCCGAGGCCGCCCGCGTGGCCGCCGACACCATCTACGGCATCAGCAACGGCCAGAAGCGCGTCACCGGCCAGCTCATGGGCCTGTCCAAGCCCGAGCCTGGCCTGGTGGCCACCCGCGAAGCCGAGCTGCGCGGCACCGTGGCCCGGGACGCGGGCCTGACGGCCACCGCCGGCGCCAGCTGGGACCGCATCGCCGAGGCCGTGGCCCGCCAGAAGGCCCTGCTGAAGGAGTACCTGCCTCGGCACCCGCGGCAGCGCCCTCTTCGGCCACGCCACTACCTGGTGCGCATCCTGGAGGAGGAGGCCAAGCCCTGCGCCCAGCGCCTGCCCGAGTGATGCAGCGAAGGCAGCCTGAAGGCCACCCGCGAGCGGCTGCTGAACCCCCGCCCGTGCAGATGGGTCTGGACGAGGCCCGCCTGGGCTGGGTGCTGCGCGAGGCCCTGGAGCAGCTGGGCGCCGACCATCCCTTCGTGAAGGCCGCCCTGGGCGGCCGCGCCGAAGAAGGTGGCCAAGGCCGCCTGCGCCAGCACCCGCCTGCAGGACCCGGCCTTCCGCAAGCAGCTGCTGGGAGGGCGGCCGCGAGGCCCTGGCCGCGAACAAGGACCCCATGCTCGCCCTGGCCCGCGTGCTGGATCCCTTCCAGCGCGGCCTGCAGCGGCAGTGGGAGGACCAGGTGCAGAGCGTGTTCGCCGAGCACGGCGGACGCATCGCCCGGGCCCGCTTCCAGAGCTTCGGCAGGCCCAATGCCCCGACGCCACCTTCACCCTGCGCCTGAGCTGGGGCCCCGTGGCCACCTACGACACGGGCAGCGGCACCAAGGCCCAGCCCTTCACCACCTTCCTGGGCCTCTTCGACCGCCACGAGGGCTGGAGCGGCAACGCCGCGGCCGCCGAGGACGGCGCCTTCACCCTGCCCGAGCGCTGGCTGAAGGCCAAGTCCGCCCTGGCCCTGGAGACACCCTTCAAGCTTCGCCTACGGCTGCGACACCGTGGGCGGCAACTCCGGCAGCCCCGTGGTGAACGCCAAGGGCGAGTTCGTGGGCATCAACTTCGACAGCGTCCTCGAAGGGCAGGGCGGCTACTACGTCTACGACGCCGCCACCAAGCGCGCCGTGGCCGCCGACGCCCGCGCCATCCTGGAGTCCCTGCGCAAGGTCATGGAGGCCGGCCACCTGGCCGACGAGGCCTCCGGGAAGTAGGCCCTTGGACCTCTACCTCTCCTGCTCGCTCACCGGCGGCCGCCAGGATCAGCCCCTGGTGGCCGCCCTGGTGGCCCGCATGGAGGCCCTGGGCCACCGGGTGCTGACGGCGCACCTGGCCGCGCCCGATGCCATGGCTTCGGACGGCGGCCTGTCTCCTGATGCGGTGTTCGAAAGGGATGCGGCCTGGCTCCGCGCCGCCCGGGCCGTGGTGGCCGAGGTGAGCACGCCTTCCCACGGCGTGGGCTTCGAGATCGCCTATGCCCTGGAGCGCGGCAAGCCCGTGCTCTGCCTGGCCCGCGAGGGCGTGCGCGTGAGCAAGATGCTCACCGGCATCCGGCAGCCGGGCTTCGCCTTCGCCACCTACGCCACGCCCGAGGCGGCCCTGGCGCGGCTGGAGGCCTTCCTCACAGCCCCCTGATCAGTTCGCGCAGGCCGCCCCAGACGATCTGCACGCCGATGGCCAGCAGGATGAAGTCCGAGAGCTGGGAGAGGGTGGCCTCGCCCGTGGCGCCCAGGCGGCGGATGGCCTTGGTGCCGTAGCGGTAGAACAGGAAGACCGTGAGGGCCGCCAGGCCGATGCCGCAGCTGGTGGCCAGGAAGCTCGCGAGGGTCTGCGGGTGCCAGATGGGGCCCCGCGGCACCAGGCTGAGCGTCACGGCGATGGAGCCCGGCCCGGCGGTGAAGGGCATGGTGAGCGGGAAGAAGGCCTTGTCCAGCAGGTAGGTCTGCAGCTCGGCCTTGTCCGACTCGCTCACGCGGGGGTCGCGGTTCAGCATGCGCCAGGCGCTGTGGAAGACCAGCAGGCCGCCGGCGATGGCGATGACGGGGATGGAGATGCCCAGCAGCTTCAGCGCCCAGCCGCCCACCACCAGCAGCAGCGTGAGGAAGACCCAGGTGTAGAAGCCGATGAGGGCCGCCAGGTGGTTGCGCTGCTCGTCGCGCACCGCGCCCGTGAGCTGCAGGAAGATGGGCGCCATGGCCGGCGGGTTCAGGATGGGGAACAGCGCCAGGAAGGCGAAGAGCATGGTGTTCAGGAAGAGGGCCAAGCCGGGCTCCGTTCGGGCACATGCCTGCAGCGATCCTACCCATTCCTGCGCCGGTCGCGCCGGCTTTACGCGATACTTGGGTCAGTTTCAGCCAGGAGGACGCCATGTCCGCTTCCGGAACCTCGCGCCGCGACCTGTTCAAGCTCGGCGCCGCCGCCGCGGCCGGGCTGGTGGCCACCCGGCTCCAGGCGCTGGAAGCCGCGCCCGAGGCGGCCAAGCCCTCAGCGGCGGTGGCCGCCCCCTTCAACCCCCGCACCGCCACGGCCATGCCCACCCGCAACCTGGGCCGCACGGGGCTCAAGGTGGGCCTCTTCAGCCTGGGCGGCCAGGCCGCCATCGAGAAGGCCAACAACGAGGCCGTGGCCGTGCCCCTCATCGAGCGGGCCCTGGATCTGGGCGTGAACTACCTGGACACCTCCGCCCGGTACGGCGGCGAGGCCCGCTGGAGCGAGCAGTACTTCGGCCAGGTGATGAAGCGCCGCCGCGGGGAGGCCTTCCTCGCCACCAAGACCCACGACCGCAGCGCCGATGGCTCCCTGCGCCTGCTGGAGACCTCCCTCAAGCTGCTGCAGACCGACCATGTGGACCTCTGGCAGCTGCACGCCATGAGCACGATGGATGACGTGGAGAAGGTCTGCGCCAAGGGCGGGGCCCTCGAAGCGTTTCAGAAGGCCCGCGACCAGAAGCTGGTGCGTTACTTGGGCCTCAGCGGCCACACGGACCCCGACATCCTGGCCGAGGCCATCCGCCGCTTCCCCTTCGACTGCGTGCTCATGGCCTTCAACGCCGCCGACACCTGGCACCTGCCCTTCAAGAAAACCTTGCTGCCGCTCGCCGTGGAGAAGGAGATGGGCATCATCGCCATGAAGATCCCCGCCCGGGGCCGCATCCTCCAAGGCGTCCAGCCCCCGCCCCCCGAGCAGCGGCGCGGCGTGGCCAAGCACGACCGCCCCGGCACCCTCACCATGAAGGAGGCCCTGCGCTACACCCTCAGCCACCCCGTCAGCACCGCCATCATCGGTGTGGACAACGTGGCCCAGCTCGAAGAGAACGTGCGCATCGCGAGGGACTTCCTGCCCCTGAATGCCGCCCAGCTGGAGGCCCTGGAGCAGAAGGTGAAGCCCGTCTATGGGCAGGCCTCCTGGTACAAGCGGGATGCGCCGGCGAATCCGGGGAAATGAGGGGAATGATTTGCTTATAAACACCGAAAAAGTTAATAAATACAAAGTCTAAGAACATCGAATATTAAACAATAATCCCCATAGACCGGCTTGCCTCACACCAATCAGTTCGTCCGATCCAAAGCTAGACGCTGACGCTCACTGACAATGTTTGTATCCAGTTGCAGGAGGTCGATCTAATGGGATATTTGGAAGATGCCCTTACCCTAAGGTATAACAAGTGGGGCGAACGAGAACCGCTGATCATGCCAGCAGGCGAAACCCTTAGTTCAAGCGCGAACCGAGAAGCCTCATACAGCAACCTTTCTATACCAGTCCGATCATATTTAGAAACCCGAGCAATTACTGGTTGCCAAGGGTTAGAATTCGTAGCCTTCTCAAATGCTAAGTTGGTAAGACCGATTTACTTGCCAAATAATGTTATTCTATATCCTTGCTTTACCGAGACGGATGGGAAAGAGATTTCAGACCCGATGGTTCAAGCTTCGATCCGAATGAGCCAGTTCGGAAAGCACATCTATGACGGTTGGCTTCCAGTCGATCCTACAGATAGCCCAGATGCAGTAGCCTTGCGAATTGAGGAACTCAGAGAATCGCTTGCTACTTTTGCTTTGGTGTCAGGGAGCCTGTTTGAATGGGAGCCCAAGTACTTTGGCGATGGACGAGGTTCAGAGATTCATTACCTAGGAGAAGACGAAATTGGTACGCTGGAGGACATTTCCGAAGCGCTGAGTAGAATTCCAAGTGAAGATAAACACGCGGTATTACGTAGTATCGCTTGGATAGCCAGAGCCAAGGAGGTTCAAGATAGTTGTTCTGAATTCTTATTTTATGTACTGGCCATAGAATCGCTCTGCAATTACATCGAAAATGAGGCCAACGACGAATCACCATTACGAAGGGTTGTAGGACCCCCACAGACGAAGGCCGAGCGGAGAAACGAGCGCGCGAATGGCATTCAGCGTGTGCTTGACGCGCACCTAGCCGCAGACCCGGTCAAGGCCGTTCGTGATGCATACTTCGCTTGGGTTGTACCGATCAAGCGAATGCTGCGTTCGCATCTGGAAAGAGTCATGGGACAAACGGACGAAAGAGTAAGTTTATTTTTTGATGGCAATCCAGCATTGTATGAGATCCGGCATCTCATCGCTCACGGAGACATGAGTAACGTCCGTGAGCAGGATTTATTGAAGGTTTCTCAGAATGTTTGGAAAATTGAGAAATTTGCAGCTCAATACGTTTGGAGGGTTCTTAACACCTGCTTAGAGTTGTTTAATCGAAGTTCATCCATACATAAATCTATTAATTTAAATATATCAACTGGTGTTATCAGCCGTCGAGCGATGTATAATGGGCCAACGGAAATGGCGCTCTTTTACTATGGCAGAATTTGATTGTGAGACTGCCTAATATGCATAAATTTAAGCGCTTACGATATTATAGCTTTTTCAAATCTATTCGATGCGCATTAGTCTTTATTGGTGTTCATTGGTGTTCCATCTTTTCTCTCTAGCGCCGCGTAAACCTCCACCCTCCGATCCCTGAGCGCCGGGAACCGCTCCCGCCAGGCCCTCAGCGCCGCAAGGTCGATGTTCCCGACTACCACCCCCTCGGTGGCATCCCCTTTCGCAATGACTTCACCAAAAGCATCGTGCAGCGCCGAGGCGCCCGAATAGTCGAGCCCCAAACCATCCCGCCCCACGCGGTTCGCGCCGCAGACGGCCATCTGGTTTTCGATGGCGCGGGCGGCCAGGAGGGTGGACCAGGCGGCGATGCGGCGCACGGGCCAGTTGGCGGGCACGAAGACCACCTCGGCACCCCGCACGGCCAGGCTGCGGAAGGGCTCGGGGAAGCGCAGGTCGTAGCAGATCTGCAGGCCGCAGGGGATGCCGTCCACCTGGAACAGGGGGCAGTCCTCGCCGCCGCTGTAGTGCTGGTGCTCCTCGCCGTAGGAGAAGGGGTGGATCTTGCGGTAGGCGGCCACCAGCGATCCATCCGGCCCGGTGACGAAGGCGGCGTTCCGCGCCTTGGGCGTGTGGGCCTCCACGCACGATCCCACCAGGTACAGGCCGAACTCCCGCGAGAGCGCCCCCACGGCCTCGGTGGTGGGGCCGGGGATGCTTTCGGCGAAGGGCTCGGGCGCCATGGTGAAGCCCAGGGTGAACAGCTCCGGGAACACCGCCACCCGCGCCCCCGCCTCGGCGGCCTCGCGCGCGAAGCCTCGGGCCCGGGCGAGGTTGGCGGCCGGATCCTGCCAGACCGTGTCCTGCTGGACGAGGGCGACGCGGAGGGTGGTCATGGAGCGATCCTACCCCGGCGGCGCGGCCTCAGGCCCTGAACCTTCGCGGATCCAGCGGCCCCGCGTCGGCGCGGCGCAGGAAGCAGTCGGCGGCGAGCTGGCCCACGGCCAGACCGCTGGTCATGCCGTGGCCGCCCAGGCCGGCGCTCCAGAAGAGGTTCGGGTTCCAGGGATCCCAGCCGATGACGAAGCGGCGGTCCGGCGCGAAGGTGCGCAGGCCCGTCCAGTAGCGGGTGACGGGGCGCTCGGCCAGGTGGGGGGCCAGCTCGCGCAGGCTGGCGTAGAGGCCCTCCAGCACGGCGGGATCGGCCTCGGGCTGGCGCCCACGGGGGGGCAGGGGCACGGCCACCTCCTCGCAGGGGCACATGAGCAGGCCGCCGCTTTCGGGGCGCAGGTAGAAGGGCCGGTCCACCCACCAGGCCCAGGGCTCGGCCTGGGGATGGGCGGCGCCGCTCCACACCAGGGAGCGGCGCAGGGGCGTGTAGGTGAGCTGCGAGCCCGCCTGGGCCCCCAGGGCGCCGGCCCAGGCCCCGGCGGCGATGGCCAGTGTCCGCGCCCGCAGCAGCCCATGATCCGTCTCCAGCTCGAAGCCCTCCGTCGTGGGGCGCAGGCCCGCGAGGGCGCAGCCGAAGCGCAGGTCCGCGCCCCCGGCCCGGGCGCCCTCGGC
The DNA here is from genome assembly GCA_046331485.1 of Holophagaceae bacterium. Lineage (GTDB taxonomy): Bacteria > Acidobacteriota > Holophagae > Holophagales > Holophagaceae > Geothrix. The sequence goes on from JAXLQS010000004.1 coordinate 286,240, forward strand.
GCAGCGGGCCAGCAGGCCCGCGATGTCGATGACGCCGTCGCCGGGGATGGCCAGGTGCTCGGCGGCCCGCAGGCCGGGCAGGGGGAGGCCCGCGCCACGGTGCGCCTCGACGCCGTGGCGGGCCGCCTCGGCCTCGAAGGCGTCCAGGGGGCCCGCTTCCACGCTGGCCAGCAGGCCGCCGGTGAGGCTCAGGAGGCCCGCCTCGGCCAGGCGGCGCCGCCCCTCCACCGCAAGAGTCGTGTGCTCGTCGCGGCCCGTGAGGCTGCGGGCCACGGCGGCGTTGTGGCCGCTGGCGTAGGTGCCGGGCTGGTCCTCGCGCTCCAGCAGGACGAGGCCGCGCTGGCCGGCCCGGGTCAGGTGGTAGGCCAGGCTCAGGCCGGCGATGCCGCCGCCGATGATCGCAACTTCAGCCGTCTCAACCGTGCCCATGCCTCCATCCTATCGCCGGCGCCGGGCGGGCCCGAACCTTCCAGGCGGCTGCCGCTGTGACTGCCGTCAACCTTTTCGTGTTGCCACAGGGGTGGAAGGCCTATGATGGGCCTTCGGAGGGTTCTCCGTGCGGTCGTTCCTGCGCGCCATGTTCGCCGTCGTGCTGCTCCTGGGCGGCCTGGGCGGGGACTGGGCGCCGGCCGCGGCCACGGCGGCCCACGCCTGCTGCTGCGGCACCCCAGCCAGCCTGCCTGCAGGCATGGAGGACGGCTGCCCCTGTCCGAAGCCCGAAGGCAGCCGGACGCCCCGGGGCGCCTGCACCGAGCGCCAGGCGCCGACCGTGCAGGTCGTCCAGCGCGAGGCGGAGCAGGGCCAGCGGCGCAGCGAGCCCCGGCCCGAGCCCGCCACCTGGGCCCGCCCCGCCGCCGACCTGGGCGGGTCCCACGCCTTCTCCGCCGCCAGCCGCGGCCGCGACCCGGACCTGGGGCGGCACCTGGCGCACCTGAGCACCTTCCGGATCTGAGCCGGGACTGAGTGAGCCTTGGCCTGCCTGCGGGCGGGCTTTCCTCGTTCCCGTCTCCGGAGTTCCCATGCGCGCGCTGACGCGCCTGGCACCGGCCCTGGTGCTCGCCGCACCGGCCCTGGCCCAGGCCCCCCTCCCCGAATCCAAGCCTTCCACTCCGATGCCTGACCCCGGGCCCGACCCCGTGCTGGCCGAGCTGCTGCGCGAGACCCTGGCCTCCCACCCCGACCTCCAGAAGGCCGGCGCGGCGGTGCGGATGGACCAGGAGCGCATCCCCCAGGCGGGGGTGCTGCCCGATCCCTCGCTCTCCCTGGGCCTCCAGAACGACGGCTTCAAGCGCCTGGAGGTGGGGCGCATGGAGACGAGCTTCTACAGCGTGGCCTTCACCCAGCCGCTGCCCTGGCCGGGCAAGCGGGGCCTGCGCAAGGAGGTGGCCGCCATCGGGGCGGATCTCTCCGAGGCGGCGCGGTCCCGCGTGCAGCTGGGCCTGGAGGCCGACGTGCGGCGGGGCTACGCGGCCCTGCTGCTGGTGCGCGGCCAGAAGCGGCTGCTGGAGCAGCAGGCCCTCTTCCTGGAGCAGGCCGAGCGCCTGACCCGCACCCGCTACGAGGTGGGGCAGGGCAGCCAGGGCGACCTGCTGCGGGCCCAGCTGGAGCTCACCCGCCTCAAGCAGGCGGCCTGGGCCCTGGAGGCCGAGGAGCGCACGGCCCTGGCGGGGCTGAACCGCCTGCGCCAGCACGACCCCGCCGATCCCATCGAGACCACGGCCGCCCTGGCGGACCTGCCGGAGCCGGAGGCCCTCGCCCCCGACCAGGTGGAGGCCCTCAGCCCCGAGCTGGCGGGCGCCCGTGCGGGCGTGCGTCAGACCGAGAAGCTGCTGGACCTGGCCAAGCTGGACCGGCGGCCCGACTTCGCCGTCACCGCCGGCCTCATGCCCCGGGGCGGCCTGGATCCCATGTGGCAGGTGGGGGTGAGCATCTCCCTGCCCATCTACGGCCGCCACAAGCAGCAGCGCGCCGTGGCCGAGCACGAGCACCACCGGCAGGGGCAGGGCGCCGAGGTGGAATCGGTGCGCACCCTGCTGCGCCAGCGCACGGAGGAGCGCAGCATCCAGATCCAGCTCCTGCGCCGCACCCGCGACCTCTACCGCGGCGGCCTGCTGGTGCAGAGCGAGGCCAGCTTCAAGGCCGCCCTGGCCCAGTACGAATCCGGGCGCGGCCCCTTCCTGGGCGCCCTGGAGGCGCTGAACGGCTGGGTGGGCGACCAGGGCGCCTACCTGCAGACCCTGGCCCAGCTCCAGGCCCAGCACATCGCCCTGCGCGAGGCGGCCTTGGGCGCCACGCCGCCCATCAGCGGCGGCGCCCTGGCCTCCGCCAGCATCGCCCCGGGCGCCGCCCCCACCTCAGGTCGGGGCCCCGCCGCCACCTCCGCCGCCAAGGCCCCGGGCGCCGCCCAGGACAGCGGCCCCGCCATGTCCAAGATGTAGGAGATCCCCCATGAGCCTCGATCAGCCCTCCTTCGACGCCCCGGCGCCTTCGCGCCCCTCCAGGCTCCGCACCCTGGGCCTGCTGGCCCTGGGCCTCGCCGCCGGTGTGGGCGGCACCCTGCTGCTGCGCCCCGCCCCCAAGCACGACCACGGCGCCGAAGCCGCCGCCAGTCCCAAGAAGCAGATGTACCAGTGCCCCATGCACCTCCAGATCATCCAGGACCACCCCGGCAGCTGCCCCATCTGCGGCATGGACCTGGTGCCCATGGAGGAGGTGGGCAGCGGCGCGGGCATCGAGGGCCACGCCGCCATCACCATCGACCCCGAGCGCCAGCAGCTCATCGGCCTGCGCACGGAGAAGGCCGTGGAGGGGCCCATCGGCGGCGAGCTGCGCGCCCTGGGCCGCGTGGTCGTGGACGAGACCCGCGTGCGCAAGGTGACCGTGAAGGTGGAGGGCTTCGTGGAGAAGCTCTTCGTGGACTTCGTGGGCAAGCCCGTGGCCAAGGGCCAGCCGCTGTTCAGCCTCTACAGCCCTGAGTTCGTGAGCGCCCAGCGGGAGTTCCTGCTGGCCCTCAAGACGCAGAAGGCCCTGGCCGGCGGCTCGCTGCAGGGCAGCGGGGGCGACCTGCTGGAGGCCGCCCGGCGCCGCCTGGCCCTGTGGGACGTGCCCCCGGAGGCCCTGGAGCGCCTGGAGAAGACCGGCGAGGTGCAGAAGGCCCTCACCCTGCGCAGCCCCATCTCCGGCGTGGTCACGGCCAAGACCGTGGTGGAGGGCGCGCGCCTCACGCCCGCCGACCTCCCCTTCGAGATCACGGACCTAAGCCGTGTCTGGGTGCAGGCCGACATCTACGAGGCCGAGCTGGCCCGGGCCCAGGTGGGCCTGGCCGCCGAGCTGACCACCCAGGCCGCGCCCGGGAAGGTGCTGCAGGGCCGCATCGCCTTCGTGGACCCGGTGCTCGATCCCAAGACCCGCACGGCCAAGGCCCGCCTGGAGTTCCCGAATCCCGGCGGTCTCCTCAAGCCCGAGATGTTCGGCGAGGTGGTGATCCGCGGGAAGGGCCGCAAGGGCCTGCTGGTGCCCCTCGACGCCGTGCTGGACGCGGGGACCATGAAGGTGGTCTTCGTGGCCGCGGGCCATGGCAAGTTCGCCCCGCGGGAGGTCGCCACGGGGATCACCGTGGGCGAGAAGGTGGAGGTCCGCTCCGGCCTGGAGCCCGGCGAGGAGGTGGTTGTCCGCGCCAACTTCCTGGTGGACTCCGAGTCCCGTCTCAAGGCCGCCCTGGCCCAGTTGACCGGGAAGGCCGCCACCCCGACTGCCGCGGCGCCGGCGCCTTCCGGCCACCAGCACTGAGGGGATCAGCATGAGCGGACACGCGCACTACGACCCCGAGCACCCGACCTTCCTCCAGCGGATCATCCGCTTCTCGGCGGAGAACCGCTGGCTGGTGATGGCGGCCTCCGCCGTCCTCCTGGCCATGTCGTTCTGGACCATGCGGAACATCCCGATGGATGCCCTGCCGGACCTCAGCGACACCCAGGTCATCGTCTACAGCAAGTGGGACCGGAGCCCCGACCTGGTCGAGGACCAGGTCACCTACCCCATCGTCACCAGCCTGCTGGGCGCCCCCAAGGTGAAGGCCGTGCGCGGCCTCTCGGACTTCGGGTTCTCCTACGTCTACGTGATCTTCGAGGACGGCACCGACATCTACTGGGCCCGCAGCCGGGTGATGGAGTACCTCTCCAAGATCACCTCGAACCTGCCGCCCGGCGTGCAGACCTCCCTGGGGCCCGACGCCACCTCCGTGGGCTGGGTCTACCAGTACGCCCTGGTGGACAAGAGCGGCAAGCACAGCACGGACGAGCTGCGCTCGCTCCAGGACTGGTTCCTGCGCTACGCCGTGCAGAGCACGCCCGGCGTGGCCGAAGTGGCCACCGTGGGCGGCCAGGCCCGGCAGTTCCAGGTGCAGGTGGATCCCCAGAAGCTGGCGGCCTACCGCATTCCCATCGAATCGGTCATCGCCGCCGTGAAGGGGGCCAACGCCGAGGTGGGCGGCCGCCTCGTGGAGTACAGCGGCCGCGAGTACATGGTCCGGGGCCGGGGCTACGTCAAGACCACCAGGGACCTGGAGCAGGCCGTGCTGAAGGCCGAGAACGGCACCCCCGTGCGGCTCTCCGAGGTGGCCACCGTGAGCCTCGGACCCGAGATGCGCCGCGGCCTGGCGGATCTGGACGGCCAGGGCGACGTGGTGGGCGGCATCGTGGTCATGCGCCAGGGCGAGAACGCCCTCAACGTCATCGAGCGGGTGAAGGCCAAGCTGGCCGAGCTGAAGCAGGGCCTGCCCGAGGGCGTGGAGGTGGTCGCCGTCTACGACCGCTCCGAGCTCATCGAGCACGCCATCAAGACCGTGAAGCACAAGCTCATCGAGGAGATGATCGTCGTCTCCATCATCATCCTCATCTTCCTGTGGCACCTGCCCTCGGCCATCGTCCCCATCGTCACCATCCCCGTGAGCGTGGCCCTGGCCTTCATCCCCATGTACGCCATGGGCCAGAACGCCAACCTCATGAGCCTGGCCGGCATCGCCATCTCCATCGGCGTGCTGGTGGACGGGGCCATCGTGGAGGTGGAGAACGCCTACAAGAAGATCGAGCAGTGGATCGCGGCCGGAAAGCCCGGCAGCTTCTACGAGGTCCGGCTCGCCGCCCTGATGGAGGTGGGGCCCAGCGTCTTCTTCTCGCTCCTCGTGGTGGCGGTGAGCTTCATGCCCATCTTCACCCTGCTGGACCAGGAGGGGCGCCTCTTCAAGCCGCTGGCCTACTCCAAGAACCTGGCCATGGCCATCGCGGCCCTGCTGGCCCTGACGCTGGATCCGGCCATGCGCATGTGCTTCGCGCGGGTGGAGCCGTTCCAGTTCAAGCCCAAGTGGCTGGCCTGGACCTTCACCCAGGTGGCGGTCGGCAAGTACTACGCCGAGGAGCGGCACCCCATCAGCGTCTTCCTGCACCGGATCTATGAGCGGCCATGCCGCTTCGTGGTGAAGCACGCCAAGGCCACCCTGGCCGTGGCCGTGCTGCTGGTGCTGGGTACCATCCCGGCCTTCATGGGCCTGGGCAGCGAGTTCATGCCCCCCCTCAACGAGGGCACCCTCCTCTACATGCCCTCCACCCTGCCGGGCCTGAGCCAGACCGAGGCCCAGCGCATCCTGCAGGTGCAGGACCGCCTCATCCGCACCGTGCCCGAGGTGGCGCGCGTCTTCGGCAAGGCCGGCCGCGCCGACACGGCCACGGATCCGGCGCCCTTCTCCATGATGGAGACGGTGATCATCCTCAAGCCCGAGGAGCAGTGGCGCGAGAAGCCCCGCTGGTTCAGCGCCTGGGCGCCGGACTTCCTAAATTCCGTGCTGCGGCCCTTCTGGCGGGACCGCGTCACCCAGGAGGACATCATCGCGGACCTGGACCGCGTGGTGCGCCTGCCGGCCATTCCCAACGCCTGGACCATGCCCATCAAGGCCCGACTGGACATGCTCAGCACGGGCATCCGCACCCCCGTGGGCCTGAAGATCAACGGGGCCGACCTGGCCACCATCGAGAAGGTGGCCGTGGAGGCGGAGCGCATCCTGCAGGGCGTGCCGGGCACCCGCAGCGCCTTTGCCGAGCGCACGGCCCAGGGCTACTTCCTGGACTTCGAGCTGAAGCGCGACCAGCTGGCCCGCTACGGGCTCAGCGTGGAGCAGGCCAACATGCTGGTGATGACCGCCATCGGTGGCGACAACCAGAGCACGGTCTTCGACGGCCGGGCCCGCTACCCCGTGAGCGTGCGCTACGCCCGCGACTTCCGCGAGAGCCCCGACGCCCTGAAGCGGGTGCTCGTCCCCGCGCCGGGCGGGGCCATGATCCCCATGGAGGCCATCGCCGAGCTCAAGTGGGCCACGGGCCCCGCCATGATCCGCGACGAGAACGGCCAGATGAACGGCTACGTGCTGGTGGACTTCGACACCTCGAAGTTCGACGTGGGCAGCTACGTGCACCACGCCAAGGCCGCCGTGGAAAAGGACCTCAAGCTGCCCGCGGGCTACAGCCTCACCTGGTCGGGCCAGTACGAGAACATGATCCGCGTGAAGGAGCGGCTGAAGGTCATCCTGCCCATCACCCTGGTGCTGATCTTCGGCCTGCTCTACGCCAACACCAAGAGCGCCTTCAAGGCCTCGGTGGTGATGCTGGCCGTGCCCTTCAGCGCCATCGGTGCCTTCTGGCTGCTCTGGCTGCTCGGCTACAACATGAGCATCGCCGTGTGGGTGGGCCTCATCGCCCTCATGGGCCTCGACGCCGAGACCGGCGTGTTCATGCTGCTCTTCCTGGACCTCAGCCACGACGAGGCCCGGAAGGAGGGCCGCCTGAAGACCACCGCCGACCTGGTGGAGGCCATCATCCACGGGGCCGTGAAGCGCGTGCGCCCCAAGGCCATGACGGTCTTCGCGGCCTTCATGGGCCTGCTGCCCATCATGTGGAGCACCGGCACGGGCGCCGACGTCATGAAGCGCATCGCCGCGCCCATGGTGGGCGGCCTGGCCACCAGCTTCCTGCTGGAGCTGCTGGTCTACCCCGCCATCTACTACCTCTGGAAGCGCCGCGAGGTGGTGGAGGGGCCCCTCACGCCCGCCGCCGAAGCCCTGCCTGCCTAACCCAACACGGCGGTCGCGGATCGCCAGATCTACCCAACCCATCCAAGGAGCACCCATGTTCACCCCCCTGCTCACCCTCGCCCTGCTGGCCGCCCCCGGCGCCAAGCCCGCCCCGGCCACCAACACCGCCTGCCCCGTGCTGGGCGGCAAGGTGTCGGAGAAGTCGAAGACCGTGGCCGTCCGCGGCCGGGAGTACCGCCTCTGCTGCGCGGGGTGCGACACCAAGCTGCTGAAGGACCCGGACAAGTACCTGGAGAAGGACGGCACCCCGAAGAACGCCCGGAAATAGGGCCGCCCTTGGCTCCGGACCGGCCTGCGACATTCCGTCGCAGGCCGGTCCGCTATCATGGAGGCTACCACCCCGGAGGAACCATGCTGCACGCCGCCCTGCTCAGCCTCGCCGTCCTGGCCGCCCCGGCCGCGGACAAGGCCAAGCCCGCCACCAACACCATCGATCCCGTCTGCAACATGACCGTGGACGCCAAGGCCACCACCGTGGTCGTGCGCGGCCAGGAGTACCGCGTGTGCAGCAAGCACTGCGGCGCCGCCATGCAGAAGGACCCGGACAAGTACCTCGAGAAGGACGGGACCGTCAAGACCAAGAAGAAGTAGCCCGCGGCCCCGTACACGACGCGCGCCCGGCAGAGCCGGGCGCGCGTGTTTGAGGGGTGGGCTCAGTCCGCGACGGCGAAGACCACCCGATCGTTGCGCAGCCGCTCCACGTCCAGGATGCGGACCTTGGCGCTGGTCCGGTCCTCCGAAATGACCACGGTGTAGTGGCGGTCCTTCTCCAGGGAGCCGGGGATGACGCTCACCTTGCTGAGGGTCTTCAGGCCCAGGTCGGCAGCCTTGATGGTGACCTCCGGGCTGGGGCCGTCCAGAGCCAGGTCCTTGTCAAACTTGGCGGCCACGGCCTTGGGGCCCATGCGGTCCTTGGCGAAGACGGGCACCACGATGACCCCGTCCTCCTCCAGCTGCTTGCGGCGTCCCACGAGGTAGTGCATGGCGTTGAGCTTGGACTTCTGGGTCTGGCTCAGGGTGGAGAGTTCGTTCACCTGGGAGAGCAGGGAGGTCTTCTCGGAGCGCAGGGCGTCCACCTCCTCCTGCACCTTCTGGCGCTGGGCCACCAGGCTCTCCACCTCGTCCGCGAGGCCGTGGGCGATGAGCATGGTGTCCTCCTTGTCGCGGACCAGGGCCGCCCGCTGGGTGCGGACGTATTCCGAGGGGCTGACGGTGGCCTTGCCCTGGGTGACGGTGGTGAGGTAGGCGCCGTCCACGTACTGGTGGTAGACCTGCCAGCCCGGCTGCAGCTCTTCCATCAGGTTCGCCCGGGCGGCCAGCTCCTTGGCCTTGTCCTCGCTGACGCCGCGGGCCTTCAGGTAGCGCACGGCCATGGCGAAGTGGTTGTCCTTCTCCGTGGCCACCTGGGGCTTGGGCAGGTCGGCCCGCAGCTTGGCGACCTTGGCGTTCAACTCGCCGATCTGCTTGTCCCGATCCAGGATCTCCTGCAGGAGGGCGGCGACGCCGTTGTCCTTCTCGGCCTTGACGCGGGTCTCCAGCAGCGCGCGCTGGGCCTCGCTGAGCTGCACATTGGCCCCCGGCTGGAGGCCGGCCTTGGCCATGGCCTCGGACTGGGCCTTCGCGGCGCTCTGGGCCTGGCTCTCGGCCTTCTCGGCCTCGGCCACCTTCTTGACGAGATCCTTGGTCTCGGCCTCCGCGCCGGATTTCTGGTCGCAGCCAATGGTGAGGGCGAGCGGCACGGCCAGGAGGGCGGCGCCGAGGGCGAGGGGACGGAGCAGTCGCATGGGGACTCCTTGGGTCAAAGGTCGGTCGGGCAGGACCCAGGGTGAACCGAGTCGGCCGGGGATGCCAGCCTATTTGAGGTCCGCGAACGTGTCAGGAACCTGGTTCAGCACGTCCAGCCAGGCCTTGAGCACGAAGGCGGTGGCACCCCAGAGCGGGGCCTGGGGCAGCTCCAGCCGGGGGATCTCCAGGCTCAGGCCGTGGCGCTCGAAGGTTTCGTAGGCCCAGGGGGCCTCCAGGAGCGGGGCCAGGGGGAGCATGAGCGCCAGCTCCAGCTCCCGGTCCAGGTGGAACCGGGGCTCAGGCGCCTCCCAGCGGAAGAACACGGGCGTGAAGCGCACCCGGGCCTTGGCGACGCCATCGGGGAAGCAGCCCAGCTCCCAGAGGCCCTCCGTGAGGCCCAGCTCCTCGGCCACCTCCCGGCGCGCGGTGGCGGGCAGGTCGCGATCCCGCGCCTCCACCATGCCCCCGGGGAAGGCCACTTCGCCGGGATGGTGGGGGGCGCCGAAACCGCGCTGGACCAGCACCAGCTTGCGGGCCCCCTCGGCGTCGCCCCACAGGATCACCCCCACGGCGGCCCGGCGCGGATCCTCGGGAATGCGTGAGCTGAGCTTGTGGGGATTCGGCCCGAGCTGGGGGATCCGCAGGCTCTCGGCGATGCGGGGCCAGGGCACGGCGGGGGCCGCGTCGGGGGGGCGCCAGATCGGGGCTCGCCCCTCCGGGGGGCTCATTTGACCTTCCCGAACACCGAGCCCTTCACCCGCTCCACGGTGTAGACGCCGCGGATGCGGCGCAGGCCGGACATCAGCTCCACGAGGTGGGCCCGGTCCCGCACGCGCAGGGCGATGTGGAAGAGGCCGGCGCCCTCCTCCGTGGCCGAGCCGTGGAAGCGCTGGACGTTGATGCCCATGCGCTGGATGCCTTCAGAGATGGCCGCCACCATGCCGGGGCGGTCCTCGGTGGTGAGGGTGATCTCCGTGTCGTAGAGCTCGGTGCCGTGCTTGCCCCAGGCCACGTTCACCCGCCGCTCGGGGTGGAGGGTGCCGGTGTTCAGCTGGGCGCAGTCCGCCTTGTGGATGGCCGTGCCCCGGGAGCGGGTGATGTAGCCCACGACCTCGTCGCCCCAGATGGGCTTGCAGCAGGCCGCCAGCGAATAGAGGATGCCCGTGGTGTCGCCCACCACCACGGAATCCATGAGGTTCGAGGTGTTCTCCTTGGGCTTGGCCCGCTCGGGCTCGGGCACCAGGGGCTCGATGAGCTTGTGCACGGTGATGCGGCCGAAGCCCAGGGCGGCGTAGGCCGCATCCCAGTTGGCCAGCTTCAGCTCGGCGATGCGGGCCTCGAGCTTGCCCTGGGACTCGGGGTCGTCCAGGCGCACGCCCATGGTCCGCGCCTCCCGTTCGAGGCGCTCCCGGCCCAGGGTGACGGCATGGGCCCGCTCCTCCTCTCGGATGAAGGCCTGGATGCGGCTCTTGGCGCCGGCGGACTTGACGAAGCCCAGCCAGTCGCGGCTGGGCTTATGGTCGGGGCGGGTGAGGATCTCCACCCGATCGCCGTTCTGGAGCGTGTGCTTCAGCGGCACGATGCGGCCGTTCACCTTGGCCCCCACGCAGCGGTGGCCGACCTGGGTGTGGATGGCGTAGGCGAAGTCCACCGGCGTGCTGCCCTCCACCAGGCTGCGCAGGTCGCCCTTGGGCGTGAAGACCTGGATGCGGTTGAAGGTCAGCTCGCCGCGCAGGTTGGCCACCAGGTCCCGGCTGTCCTGGGCGTCCTGGTGCAGCTCGACCATCTTGCGGAGGAAGGCCACCTGGTTGATCTCGGAGCGGTTGGCGATGCGCCCGTCCTTGTAGGTCCAGTGGCTGGCGATGCCGGCCTCGGCATGCAGGTGCATCTCCTCGGTGCGGACCTGCACTTCGAAGAGGTCGCCCGAGCCCATGAGCACCGTGGTGTGGATGCTCTGGTAGCCGTTCTCCTTGGGCAGGCTGATGTAGTCCTTGAACTTGCCGGGCACGGGCTTGAAGAGGCCGTGCACGAGGCCCAGGGCCGTGTAGCAGCTGGCGCGGTCGGGGCAGATGATGCGGTAGGCCAGCCAGTCGTGGATGTCGTCGAAGCCCTTGGCCTGGGCGCCCATCTTCTTCCAGATGCCATAGAGGTGCTTGATGCGGCCGTAGACCTGGGCCGAGATCCCCTGCTGGCGCAGAATGGCCTGGACCGAGCCCTGGATCTCCTGGATGGTGGCCGACAGCTTGGCGCGCTTGCGCTCCACGGCATCCCGCAGGTCCGCGTACTGCTGCGGCTCCAGCTGGCGGAAGGCCAGGTCCTCCAGCTCCAGGCGCACCAGGCCCATGCCCAGGCGGTTGGCCAGGGGGGCGTAGAGCTCCAGCGTCTCGCGGGAGATGCGCCGCCGCTTCTCCTCCTCCATGACGCCCAGGGTCTTCATGTTGTGCAGGCGGTCCGCCAGCTTCACCAGCAGCACGCGCACGTCCTTGCCCATGGCCACCAGCAGCTTGCGGACGTTCTCGGCGTTGAGCAGGTGCTTGTCCGTGAAGGCCAGCTTGCTCATCTTCGTGAGGCCGTCCACGATCTCGGAGATCTCCTCCCCGAACTGGGCCTTCACCTGGGCCTGGGTCATGAGGGTGTCCTCGACCACGTCGTGCAGCAGGCCGCAGGCCACGCTCACGGCGTCCAGGCGCCAGTCCGCCAGGCTCTGGGCCACGGCCAGGGGGTGGAAGAAGTAGGGCTCCCCGCTCTTGCGGATCTGGGATGCGTGCATGTCCCGGCCCACGGTGAAGGCCCGGTAGAGCAGGGCGACATCGCCGTTGGGATGGTGCTGGAGGAAGGCCGCCTTCACCCGGTCGAAGGCCCCTTCGAGGGTCAGGCAGACCTCGTCGCCGCAAGCCGAGCCTTCCCCCTCGCGGAGGACGGGTTCCGGGGCTTTCCCAGACACGGCCATGGTTGAGTGTCGCGCAGGGGCCGGTGGGAAGCCAGACCGGAAGTGCGGGGAACAGGGGGGAAGGGCCCTGAGTCCACCTGCGGTTCCCTGCATTTCCGCCTTTTCCGAGGTTCATTCACACTGATGGCATGCCGCGCCGCCCCGCCCCCGCCGATGGACCCAGCTTCAAGGGCTGGACGCGCCCCGGCCCCCTGCCGCCGGGCGGCGTGGACCTGGAGCCGGGCGAGACCCTGGACGGCCTCTGCGGCCACTGGCGCATCTTCCAGCTGGAGAAGGGCAACCGCTTCAGCACGGACGACCTCGTGACCGCCTGGTACGGCACCTCCTGGTGCCCCCGCGCGGGCCGCATCGCGGACCTGGGCTCGGGCATCGGCAGCGTCGCGCTGCTGGCCGCCTGGCGCTGCCCCGGCGCCGTGGTGCACACGGTGGAGGCCCAGGAGCAGAGCCTGCGCCTGGCGCGGAAGAGCATCCGCCACAACGGCCAGGAGGACCGCATCTTCCCCCGCCTGGGCGACCTGCGGGATCCGGACCTGTTCCGCGATCAGGCGCCCTTCGACCTGGTGACGGGCACGCCGCCCTACTGGCCGGAGGGCCACCGCCTGCCGGCCGCCCATGCGCAGTCCGTGCCCGCCCGGCTGGAGGTGCGGGGCAGCATCGCCGACTACGCGAAGGCCGCGGCCCGCCTCCTGGCGCCGGGAGGGACCTTCGCCTGCGTGTTCCCCAACGACCAGCGGGAGCGGGCCCTGGCGGCCCTCGGCGAAGCGGGTCTGCTCTGCCTCCGCCGGCGCGAGTTCATCTTCAAGGAGGGTGAGCCCTACGGTCTGGATGTGTTCGCCGCCGCCCGGCGCCAGGACCTGCCCGAGGGCTTCGGGATCCAGGCCGCGTGTCCCGAGGCCGAGGCGCCCGTGCTGGTCCGTCGGGCCGATGGCAGCGTGGCCCCGGGCATCGCCCTCATCCGTCTGGCCCTGGGCTTCCCGCCGGGCCTCTGATCATCTCCTCCGCGTGGGCTCTGGAACGGGGGCCTACTGGATCAGCCAGCCGCTCCGTTTCACGAGGCTCGGTTCGGGCCCCGTCGAAAGCTGCATGATGTAGCAGCCCCGGGAGGCGTACCGTTGGCCGGGGCCGAACACCAGCCGCTCGAAGTCGGGCAGGGACTGGTCGGGCAGCAGGGCGATGCGATCCAGGAGGTGGTCGCGCGAATAGGCTCCCTCCATGTTGACGAGGGCCTTGCTGAGCACCTGGACAAGGGAGTACATGCGCGAGGCGATCCGGTCGCTGTCCCGGCGGTCCGCCTCCCGGGCCAGGCTGGGCACGGTGTTCCTCAGGGCGCGGGCCTCGTCCTCGGGGTGGCGGAAGGGGTAGGTGATGTAGGTGGCCTCGCGCAGTTCCTCCGGGAGGTCATGGATGCGGCTGCCCCAGGCGCCTCCGGAGATCACCAGGGGAAGGGCCTGCCCTCCGGGAACCGGGGAGGCCCCCAGGGCGGGCAGCCATCCGGGGCCCACCCAGAGCAGCAGGGCCGAGGGGCGGTCCCGGGCGATCAGCTCCTGGAGGAGGGCCGCGTCGGGCGCCTTACCCCCGGCCAGGGTGAGGACCTTGCCCTTGGGCCGACCCAGCTCTGCCCAGGCCCTCGTGAAGCCGAGGGACAGCGCCTCGCCGGCCCGGCCCTGCACGAGCTGCACCACCCGGGAACCGGTTTCCGGGGCCAGCTCGTTGGCCAGGTAGCGGGCGGCGGCCTCGCCTTCCTGCTGGAGGCCCCGGGAGAAGTAGAGGGTGTAGCGGTTGACCTCCGAGACCACCGGGAAGTCCGTGATGGGGAACAGGCAGGGGATGCGCCATGCCTCGCAGAAATCGTGGATGGGCTGCCAGGACCCGGAAGCCATGCCGCCCAGGAGGGCGAAGACGGGCTCCTTCCGGTAGCGGGCCTCGAGCTGCCGGGCCCAGGTGCTGCGGGGGCCCGTGAGGATCCAGGGCACGAGCTCGATGGTCCGATGGTCCTGGACCAGGTTCGCCCCCGCGTGGGTCCGGTACATCCGGTGCCCGAAGTGGCGGGGCATCCCGTTGTTGAACGCGACGAAGGCCTGCAGGGGCTTCAGCATCGCCTCGCGGTCGGCCGCCGAAACCTCAGGCCCGATGATGGTGGCGAAGCGCAGGGTCTTCCGGTCCACGCCCGGGTCCGGATCCGCACCCAGGGTCTTCAGGTAGCGGATCAGGAGGGCCATGTCCACGTCCTTCAGCTGGTACCTGGGCATGACCGCGTTGAACTCGCGCCCGGAGGGATCGATGCCCGTCCGCAGCGCCCGGGCCAGGGTGGCCTCCGTGTAGGCGGGGCGCAGGGGGGAGGCCTTCAGGCCGAGGCGGTCGCGCTCCGCCCCCTTGATCCGGGGCAGGGACTGGAAGCGCGGCTGGAAGAGGGTGGGGGCATCCACGGGGGGGATGACCACTCCGCCCTCGTTGGCGCCCCCCTCATGGGAGCCGAGGCCGCTCCACATGTGGCAGCTGGCGCAGGTGAGGACCAGGCCGCTGGCGGGCAGACCGTCCTTGAGGGTCCCCTGGAGGGCCTCGCCGGAGGGCAGGCGTCCCTCGCGGTAGATGCGCTCCCCCGCCAGGAAACCCTCCGGCCGCCGGGGTGGGCCGGCGATCAGCGCGACCACAGAGAGGAGAAGGCAGGCGACGCACCGCCAGGCATGAGACATGCCTCGATTTGTAGCAGATCTCCAGCGCTCGGCGCGCTGATCGCAAGGGCGAGGGATTTTTGAAGAACAATTGGGGGAAACCCCCCATATACACCTTTCGGACTAGAACCCAGTCTGGGGCCCGACAGTGGCATCAGCGAGGCAGCAGGGCCCGCCGGGTTTCGGACCGTGGCCTTTGGGAACGTTCTGGAGAGGAGGGGGCCATGGCTAGGAACACGCTCATCCTGTGGGGTGGAGGCGCCATGGTGGCGCTCCTGGTCGGCTGCGGAGGAAGCACCACCGTGACCACGGAGAAGGTCCCGGTGCCGGCGGCCTCACCGACGGAGCTGATGAACCCCCTTCAGATCAAGCAGTTCGCCAATCCGCTTCCGGTCATTCCCACCGCCGCCCCGGATACGGCCAGCAAGCCGGGCTACGAGTCCTACACCGTGGTCGCGGAGCAGACCACGGGGTTCGATTTCGGCCTGCGGAAACAGGATGGCAGCGACTTCCTGGACCCCGTCACCGGCAAGCCCATCCGCACCACGGTCTGGGGCTACACCGTCAACGGGATCAAGGCGGGCTACCTGGGGGCCACCATCCAGGCCCGCTCCACCCTGGCCGGCGAGACCGGCAAGCCCGTCTCCGTGAAATACGTGAACGACCTCAAGGGCCCCACGGGCGCCCTGCTCACGCAGCACCTCCTCACCGTGGACAAGACCATGGACGGCACCGCCGCGGGGGAATCCGAGATCCGCCTCGTGACCCACCTGCACGGCGGCCATGTCCCGCCCGAGTTCGACGGCCATCCCCTGGCCTGGATCACGAACGACCCCGCCGCCCGGACCGGGCTGCCGGCAGATCCCGTGAGCGGCCGTCCCGCCCGTCCGGACGGCAACACCGTCACCTACACCTATCCGAACACCCAGCAGGCGATGCACATCTGGTTCCATGATCACGCCCTGGGGATCACCCGGATCAATGTCTACGCCGGGCTGGCTGCCAACTACCTCATCCGCGACGCCCAGGAGGACAGCCTCAACCTGCCCTCGGGGAACTACGAGCTGCCCCTGGTCATCCAGGACCGCTCCTTCAACCAGGATGGATCCCTCCACTACTCCGCCGTCCCCCTGCTGGACGCCACCGGCGAGCAGGCGGTCGTGAACGGGAAGCCCGTCTTCACCTCGTACCCGGAGTTCTTCGGCAACACCATCGTCGTGAACGGCAAGGTCTGGCCCTACCTGGACGTGGAGCCCCGGAAGTACCGCTTCCGCATCCTCAACGGCTCGGACTCGCGCTTCTACAACCTGTGGCTGGAGCTGGCCGGCGGCGGGAGCATCCCCGCCAGCGCCGTGGGCCTCATCGGGAACGAGGGCGGGTTGCTCCCTGCGACGGTCAGCGTGGCACGCCATGACGACGAAGGCCTCCTGCTGGCCCCCGCCGAGCGGGCCGACCTCGTCATCGATTTCAGCAAGTTCGCCGCGGGCGCCGTCCTCACGGTCCGCAACAATGCGGCGACCCCCTACCCCGGCGGCGATGACGTCGCCAGCAACACCACCGGGCGGGTCATGCAGTTCCGCATCAGCAAGCCCCTCAGCGGCACCGACACCAGCCAGATGCCGGCCAACCCCAAGGCGCCGGTGCGGCCCGCCGGCTGGGACACCCCGAGCCGCACGGCCACCTATGACCTCCAGGAAACGGATGAATTCGACCGCTTCGTGTTCAGCCCCGAGACCGGAACGGCCCTCCCCCGCCTCATGCTCAAGGTCAACGGCCGGAATTTCGCCGACCCCCTGGATCCCCAGGAATTCCACAGCCTCGATGCCATCGAGGACTGGATCCTCATCAACAGCACCGTGGACATGCACCCCATGCACATCCACCTGGTCCACTTCGAGGTGCTGGAGAAGGGCACCATCAGCGCGGACGACTATGCGGCGGCCACCTCGCTCAGCATGCCCGCCGTCTCGGGGCTCGGCCTCCAGCCGAACGTGGATGAGTTCGGGCTGCCCGTGACGCCGGGCTCTGACAGCCCCTACACGGTGCATGCCAGTGAGCTGGGCTGGAAGGAGACCGTGCGGGTGCCTCCGGGCGACGACCGGGGACTGCGGGTCGGCTATGTGAAGGTCCGCGCCAAGTTCGACCGGGCCGGCGCCTACATGTGGCACTGCCACATCCTGGCCCACGAAGAGCACGAGATGATGCGGCCCTTCATCGTGGCCCCCTAGCTTCCCGCGCTCCGGAACCGGCGCCGTGCCCCTCGGCACGGCGCCTGTGTATTCCCCCCTCGGCACCCGGCCGAGGAGGCCTCCAGGCACGGGCCTTGCCAATTCTCGGGTGGGAGGCCGTCTCTGCCGATGAACCTTCCCGAGGGCTGATCCATGGATCGAGGCAGTTTCCTGGGCGTGTTGCTGGGCGTGCTCCTGCTGGCGGTGGCCATCGGGCTGGGCCCCAATCCGAGGATCTTCTTCCATCCGGCCAGCACCGTGGTGGTGGTGGGCGGCGTCATCGCGGCCACCATGATCCGCTTCCCGCTCGAGCACGTGAGCTACGCCTTCACCATCGCCAGCCGCGCCTTCTTCACCAGGCCCCCGGGGACCCAGGCCCTGGTGAGCCAGATCGTGGGCCTGTCCCAGCGGGCCCGCCGCGAGGGCCTGCTGAACATGGAGAAGGCCATGGACGTGGAGGGCTTCCTGGCCAAGGGGCTGCGCATGGTGGTGGACCAGGCCGGCCGGGACCACATCCACGCCGTGCTGGCCGCCGAGCTGCGCTCCACCCAGGACCGCCACCTCCAGGGCCAGGAGATCTTCCGGTTCATCGCCCTCAGCGCCCCCTCCTTCGGCATGGTGGGCACGCTGATCGGCATGGTGCAGCTCTTCGCCTCCATCAAGGATCCCTCGAACATCGGGGGCGCCATGGCGCTCTCCCTCCTGTCCACCCTCTACGGCGCCGTCATCGCCTACCTGCTGGCCATTCCCATCGCGGGAAAGCTGGAGCTGCGCAGCAAGGAGGAGCTCCAGCTCAAGCACATCATGCTGGAGGGCATCATGGGCATCCAGGCGGAGATGCATCCCGCGGCCCTGGAGGCCCAGCTGACCGCCTTCCTGGCCCCCAAGGAGCGCGGCGCCGACCGGAGGACCCGTGGGTAACCTCCAGCCCATGCGGTTCGCCAGGCGCAAGGCCGACCTGGAGTCGCTCTGGCTGGTCACCTTCGCGGACCTGATGGTGCAGCTCATGGCCTTCTTCGCGCTGCTCTATTCCTTCTCTGTGGCCGATCAGACCAAGCTGCAGCAGGCCGTGAGCTCCATCCAGAAGGCCCTCGGGGTGAAGCCGGGGATCGGCGTGTCGGGGGCCGGGGACGGCATCCTGCCTGGCTCCACGGGCATGGACCCCGCCAAGGCCGAGGACCTGGAGAAGCTCCTCAGCGCCGCGCAGGCCGTGGAGGGGAGGGACGTGGGGTCCCGGCTGCGCTTCGTGAGCTTCCGGGGCTCGCTCATCTTCGAGGAGGGCAGCAGCACGCTCACCGCCGGCAGCGACATCCTCCTCACGCGGCTCTCCGAGCTGGCCCTGCGCTATCCGGGCTTCACCCTGGTCTGTGAGGGCCACGCGGCACCGGGCGAGCGGGGCAAGGGGGGCGCCGATGCCCTGGACCTGAGCTCCCAGCGGGCCCTGGCCGCCCAGCGCTACCTGGCGGGCATCGGCCTCCAGCCCGCGCAGCTGACCTCCGAGGCTCTGGGCGACAGCCGCCCCGAGGGCCATGGCCAGACCGCCGAGGGGCGTGCCCTGCAGCGCCGGGTGACTTTCCGCTTCCAGCGGGTGGCGGAGCGCTGAGGGCGGGCCCCGGCCTGGTCGGGCTCACCTCCTCCCGGACACTCGCTGGGGGATCTCCAGGCCCCGAAGTAGGGTTTGCCCCACTGGTTGCGGGGCAGGTCCACCCGGACACTGAGTGGACCGCGATGGCCCCACGCCGGGGCCTGGGACGTCATCTTGGCCGGCGTCCCGGATGCAGAAAGAGAGACATGGTGGTAGCTGCCTGGGATCCGCGCCTGGAAACGGGGATCGACGTCATCGATGCCCAGCATCGTGCCCTCTTCGGGGCCATCAATGAACTGGCCGGTGCCTTCAAGAGCGGCCAGGCTTCGGCCCAGGCCCAGGAATGCCTGACATTCCTCACCGACTACACGGTGGAACACTTCCACACCGAGGAGCGGTTCATGAGGTCCATGGGCTATCCGCGGCTCGCGGAACACCAGGTGGAGCATGCGGAACTCCTCATGAAGCTCCGCGGCATCCATGAAAACCAGGCGAAGGGCTACCTCGTCACCGCGGAGGTGGCCCTGTTCGTCTCCGAATGGCTGCGCCACCACATCCACCAAGAGGACATGGGCTACGTCCGGTTCACGAAGGCCTTCCGCAAGCGCTGAGACCGCGGAGTCGGCGCTACTGGAACCGGGCCTCCGACTGCGCCAGCGCATAGGCGAAGGCGGCCAGGGCGGCGGCATTGTGGGCCAGGTCAGCCTTCTCGACCTTGTCGAAGGTGTCGGCGTGGGTGTGGTGGACGTCGAAGTAGTGGGTGGCCGCGTGGCTCACGCCAATGCCCGGAACGCCTTCCGCCACCATGGGGCTCACGTCGGCGCCCGAGCCCCCGAGGCGCAGCTCCACGGGGCCGAAGGGCGCCAGGGCCTCCTGGAAGGTCTTCAGGGTGGCCAGGGCCACCGCCTTGGCCTCCGGGGTGGCCTTCCGGAGATCCAGGCTGAAGGCCTTGATGCGCTCGCTGCCGGAGTCGGTCTCGAAGGCGGCGACGATGTCCTTGAACTCCGCCCGGTGGGCGTCGCGGTAGGCCTTGCCCCCGCGCAGGCCGTTCTCCTCGTTGGTCCAGAGCACCACGCGGATGGTGCGGCGGGGCTTGAGGCCCAGGGCCTGGATGAGCCGCGCGGCCTCCATGGCGATGACCGTTCCCGCGCCGTCGTCCTGGGCGCCCTGGCCCACATCCCAGCTGTCCAGGTGGCCGCTGAGGATGACGACTTCCCCGGGCTTCTCCGTGCCGGGGATCTCGGCCACCACGTTGGCCGAGGGCGCGTCGGGCAGCGTCTTCCCGCCCATCTCCAGCCGCATCCGGATGCGCTCGCCGCGATCCTGCATGCGCCGCATCTGGGTGGAGGCCTCGAGGGTGACGCAGGCGGTGGGGATCTTCGGGAAGGCGGGGTCGTAGTCCATGGCGCCGGTGTGGGGCGTGTCCAGGCTCACGGGGCCCACGGAACGCACCAGGGCCGCGACGGCGCCGTACTTGGCGGCCCGGGCCGCGCCATCGTGCCGGTAGACCACCGTGTGGCCATAGCCCTTGAAAGGCACGTCGAAGAGGACGATCTTCCCCTTCACGGCCTCGCCGAGCCGGTCGAGCTCATCGAAGGAACCCACCACCACCACGTCGGCCCTGAGGCCGCCTTCGGGCGTTCCCACGCTGCCCCCGAGGCCCAGGATGTGGAGGCGGTGGGGCGTGGGCAGCAGCAGCTCGGCGGATTCGTGCCCGCGCACCCAGTGGGGCACCATCACGGGTTCGGCGTGGACATTGGAGAGCCCCGCGGCCTGCAGCCGAGTCTGGGCCCAGGTGATGGCCTGGTCGAGCTGGGGTGAGCCGGAGAGCCGGGCCCCGATGCGGTCGCAGAGCCAGGCCAGGTCCTCATAGGCTCCGTGGGTGCGGAAGGCTTCGGCGCGGAGGCGCTCCGCCACCGTGGGCTGGGCCCCGGGGGAGGATTGGGCGCCGAGGCTGGCGGCGAGCAGGCAGGCGAGGAGGGGCCGGAGGGAGGTCATGCCTCATCTTACTTGGTAAAACTGCCGCTCAGGGGTTTTTTGCCAAGCCCTCGATCTGGGTCTTGACGGCCTTCATGAGGGCATTGGGGATGGGCACGCTCAGGTTGTACTGCCGGATCAGCCAATGGCCCTTCTCCCACGTGAGCACGCCGCTGCCGCGGGAGGGTCCCAGGTTCGGGGTGTCCAGGTCCTCGTCGAACCAGGCCGTGAGGCCATCCCCGGACAGCGTGATGGACCGCCGGGTGGCCCTGAAGCTCCAGGCCCTGCCGCGCTGGAAGATGGGGTGGGCCCAGACCTGGAAGGCCGCCTTGGTCCACCGCTCCGTCGCATCGGTGCCGAGGAAAACGGCCCCCTCGGCCAGGTGGGCGAAGTAGCGCCTCTCGTCAGCCTGGGCCGCGGCCAGGTGCCAGTCGTCCAGGACGGCGGCCACGGCCTTCTCGGCGGGGGGCTGGGCCGCTAGGGCGAGGCAGGCGCAGAAGATCAGGGCATGGCGCATGGGGCCTCCAGAGGGTCAGTGCCGGCCGAGCTTCACACGGACCCGCATGCGGCCGCTGGCATCCGCCTCCAGCACCTCCCAGGAGAGGGGGCCGCTGCGGCCCTTCGGCTGCTCGCCGGGGCCGAGGTTGAAGGCGGCGTCATCGAGCTCCCAGAGGCCCAGGGGGAGCCTCGGCATGGGGGGCTCAGGGCTGTCCGGGTGGGCGTCCACCACGCGCACCGGGCCCTTGGGGTCGCCGTAGGTGAGCAGGCTGGGATCCACCAGGGCCACCACCAGGCCCTCGTGGCCGGGGCCGAAGCGGCCCCCGATGCGTCCCCGCTCGAAGCCCCAGGGGCGGCGGACCTCCAGGCTGAAGAAGCGGCCCTTCTTCCGGGGATCGGCCACGGTGACCCACTGCGGGTCGGCGCCCGGCGCGCGGGAGGCGGGCGCGATCCAGCCCTCCCAGCTGCGGCCCTTCACCGCCTGGCGGGGGATGGCGTCCCGGAAGCGGCCCCGGTACCAGAGCTCGGAGCGCACCCAGGCCAGGGGGTGGGAGGGGCTGTAGCCCTGGTCCTGCACCCAGGGCCCCTGGTCGGGGTGGTGCCGGTCCCAGCCGCGGTACTGGCCGCCGTCCATGAGGTCCCAGATGCCGGCGGTGGGGGCCTTGCCGTCCTCCAGGTAGAGGTCGTCGACCCGGTGCTCGCCCATGCCGTGGAAGGCCTCGTGGACGATGTTGCCCAGGGGCACCTCCTCGGTCATGAAGAGCAGAGGCCAGCGGCGGCTGGTGTTCCAGGGCAGGGGCATGAGCAGGCTGACGGCCTTGAGGTGGGTGTCCAGCCCCGTGACGGACTGGGGACGACCGGGGGCGATGATCCAGAGGAAGTCCGGCTTGCCGTCCGGCCTGGCCTCGCCGGTGCGGTTGTCCAGCTGGTCGCAGGCGCCCAGGGGCTCGCCCTTCAGGCGCCTCAGCACCCAGCGGGCCAGGGCGGAGACGTGTTCGTCGCGGCGGGGCGCGGGATGCTCGGCGCTGCGCAGCTTGAGGAGCCGGCCCTCGACGAGGGAGAATGCGCCCTTGCTCACCTCGTAGAGGTAGTTGGCGGCGCTGGCGGCGCCGGGCCTGCGTGAGAAGAGCAGGTCCCGCAGTTCCTCGTCCGGCACCTGGGAGGGCTCATCGGGGAAGTCGAGCCGCACGAGGAGGACCGAGCCGGTCCGGAACCTCGGCTCGGGCCGCAGCACGATCTCGCTGGACCATTCCGCGGCCGGTACGAGGTCCCGCCGCCAGCCCTCCTTTTCGACCACGAGCACCGCATCGTCAGGGCCCAGGTCCAGCCGGAAGCGGCCCTCGGCATCGGTGATGGCCACGGGCGGCGCGGCAACCGGCGCCACGCGGGGGAGGCGGTCGGGGTAGATCCGCACCCCGGCGAGGCCCTGGTGGCCATCGGTGACGCGCCCCTCCGCGACCCCCGCCAGACCGGCCACCGCCGTCAGGAGGAGGGCTGCCGCCCGGATCATGCCTGGACGAGCTTCTGGAGGTGGGCCATGCGGGCGAGCAGGGACACCCGGCGGCGGGTTTCGGGGGCGACCAGGGGCTTCTCCAGGGCGTCGGCCACGGGCTCCTGGAGCCGGGACCAGGTCTCCAGCTCGCCGGGCGTGTAGAGCAGGAGGATGGGCATGTCGCGCAGTTCCTCGGACTGGTGGACGGCCACGGCCAGCGTCTGGGCGCTGCCCTCCAGCAGCTCCGTGTCCAGCACCATGAGGTCGGGCCGGTGGGTCATGATCTGGGCCCGGGCCTGGCTCTCGCCCTGGGCCTCGATGAACGTGGCCTGGTCCTTCCCGTAATGGTTCTGCACCTGGGAGCGCACGAGGGAACTGGCGGAGACCACCAGGACCTTGGGGCGGGCGGGGGCCGGGGTGCCCGCCTGCAGGGCCAGGGCCCGGATCCGCAGGTGCGTCTGCACGCGGACCTGGAGGAGCATGGTGTTGGCGGGCTTGCGCAGGAAGTCGTCGGCCCCGGCCGCGTAGCTGCGGTCCTTGGCGTCCCGGCTGAGGGCCGTGAGCACCAGGATGGGGATTCCGGCCGTGGCGGGGTTGGCCTTCATCATCTCGCAGGCCTTGAAGCCGTCCATGGAGGGCATGACCGCGTCCATGATGACCAGGTCGGGCCGGGCCACCTCCATCCGCTCCAGGGCCTCCTGGCCGTTGGAGGCCGAGATGATCCGATGGCCCAGCGCCTGCAACTGCGCCTCGATCTGACGGCGTTGAAGGGCGTTGTCCTCGACCATCAGGATGGTCATGGGGGACGCGAACTGGGACAAGCGGACTCCTTGCACTCGTGTATCGAGGGTAAGGGGCCTATCGGTTCGGATCAACCAATGATCAAGTAAGGGCGATCAAGTAAGGGACTGGTAAAACTCCGCAGACAGCACGCTGCCGCACCAGTAGAATGGTGGGTTCGAGGTAACTCAGTGTCCGATCCCAGCCTGATCCGCAATTTCTCCATCGTCGCCCACATCGACCACGGCAAGTCCACCCTGGCGGACCGCCTTCTTGAGCTCACCAAGACGGTGGCCCAGCGCGACATGCAGGCCCAGATCCTGGACGACATGGACCTCGAGCGCGAGCGCGGCATCACCATCAAGGCCCACGCCGTCACCTTGAAATACCCGGCCCTGGACGGCCGGACCTACACCCTGAACCTCATCGACACGCCCGGCCACGTGGACTTCACCTACGAGGTGAGCCGCAGCCTGGCCGCCTGCGAGGGCGCCATCCTGGTGGTGGACGCCACCCAGGGCGTGGAGGCCCAGACCCTGGCCAACACCTACCTGGCCCTGGAGAACGGGCTGGAGGTGTTCCCCGTGCTGAACAAGACCGACCTGCCCAGCGCCGATCCCGAGCGGGTGCTGGAGCAGATCGACACGGTGATCGGGCTGGTGGACACGGCCCACGCCGTGAACGTCAGTGCCAAGACCGGCGAGAACTGCGACCAGGTGCTCGAGCAGATCGTGAAGTGCATCCCGGCGCCCACGGGCGATCCGAACGCGGCCCTGCAGGCCCTGGTCTTCGACTGCTACTACGACTCCTACCGCGGCGTGGTGAACCTCATCCGGGTGGTGAACGGCACCTTGAAGGCCGGGGACCAGATCCGTTTCATGTCCACGGGCAGCGAACACCGGGTCGACGAGATCGGCATCTTCGATCCGAAAATGGACAAGGTGGACAACCTCTCCGTCGGCGAAGTGGGCTACCTGGTGGCCAGCATCAAGTCCCTGGTGGATGTGAAGGTGGGTGACACCATCACGCATGCCGTGACGAACACGACCAAGCCCGCCAAGGAGATGCTGAAGGGCTTCAAGGAGATCCAGCCCGTGGTCTTCGCGGGCATCTTCCCCACGTCCAGCGACGACTTCGAGAACCTCCGCAACGCCATGGAGAAGCTGCGGCTCAATGACAGCAGCTTCACCTATGAGCCGGAGACCTCCACGGCCCTGGGCTTCGGTTTCCGCTGCGGCTTCCTGGGCCTGCTGCACATGGAGATCGTGCAGGAGCGTCTGGAGCGGGAATTCGACCTCGACCTCATCACCACCGCGCCCAGCGTGCGCTACCACGTGCACCTGACCGATGGTTCCGAGGTCGCCGTGGACAACCCCTCCAAGCTGCCCCTGCTCCAGAAGATCGCCAAGATCGAGGAGCCCATCATCGAGGCGACAATCCTCACCCGCACCGATTTCGTGGGGGGCCTGATCAAGCTCTGCGAGGAGCGCCGCGGCATCCAGCAGAAGCTGGAATACGTGAGCCAGGACCGCGTGATGCTGAACTACGAGCTGCCCCTCAACGAAGTGGTGCTGGACTTCTACGACAAGCTCAAGTCCATCTCCAAGGGCTACGCCAGCTTCGACTACCACATGAAGCACTACACGGAGTCCGACCTGGTGAAGATGGACATCCTGGTGAACTCGGAGCCCGTCGATGCCCTCTCCCTGCTGGTCCACCGCAGCAAGAGCCAGAGCCTGGGCCTGGCTCTCTGCCAGAAAATGAAGGAAGTGATCCACCAGCAGATGTTCGACGTGGCCATCCAGGCCGCCATCGGCAGCAAGATCATCGCCCGGACCAACGTGAAGGCCCGCCGCAAGGACGTCCTCGCCAAGTGCTACGGCGGCGACGTCAGCCGCAAGAAGAAGCTCCTCAACAAGCAGAAGGAGGGCAAGAAGCGGATGAAGTCCATCGGCTCAGTGGAAATTCCGCAGGAGGCCTTCCTGGCGATCCTGAAGGTCGAGAACTAGAACTGCCGGTCATTCCCCTCCTCGCCGGGGCCCGGCGCCGCAGGCTCCACGGGAGCCTGCTCTGCCACCCGGCGGTCGGGGAGGTCGGGAACTAGCCGACCCGGTCGTCGTCCTTGAGGTCGCCCGCTTCGATGAGGTTGGCCAGGAGGCGCTGGAGCTCGTCCTCGCCGATCACGCCCCGGCGCTGGAAGAGCCGGATGAGGCCCAGCACCAGGGCACGGGTCTGGTAGGACTCCAGCCGCCGCACGGTCTGGCCGAGGGTGCGGCTGTGCACGAGATCGGGCGTGACCGGCGGGCTGGGAGGGGCCGGGCGGGCGGGAGCGGCCGGGTCGAAGAGGCCGAAGGGGTCGATGTTGATGGGTTGGGTGGGCGCGGCGGTCGCGTCGAAGAAGGGATCCCGCGGGAAGGCTGCGGGGGCGGGGGGCTGGGGCGTGGGCACCGGCAGGGGCGAGAGGGTGAAGGTGACGGGGAGCGCGTCGTCCTGGCCCTGGTCGTTGCCGAGTTCCACGGTCAGGGCCTCCACCGGCGCCTCGAGGCGACGATAGAGGTCGGAGATGGCCTTCCTCAGGGCGCTGTGCGAGGCCACCACGGGCTGGATGTGGAGGCCCGATGCAAAGCGCGCGCTGTCGATGGCATTGAGGTCCGAGGGATCGGACATGGCCAGCACCAGGGACTTCGGCTCCTGGGTGGTGATGGGCAGCACGGTGAACTGGTCCGCGAGGCGGTGGGGCACCAGCTTGAGGACCTGCGGGGGCACCTCGATGTTGCGGACATCCATCTGGGGCACGCCCGTCTGGTGGCTGAGAAAGTCCATGAGCACTTCCTCGGAGATGTAGCCCAGCGCCACCAGGTTGCTGCCGAGCCGGCCCCGGGCGATCTTCTGGTGCGTGATGGCGCTCTGGAGCTGGGCAGGCGTGATGAGCCCGCCCTCCACGAGCAGTTCACCCAGACGCTTCATCGGTTGCTGCATGTTTGGATCCCGGGGGGTCATCATGGCTGCACAGAGGTTCGTCTCCAAGGTAACTTCATTCAAGGCTTTTGTGCACACCGGGGGCAGCATGACGAGCGAAGACCTGTGGCGGGCGACGCTGCACGACTTCAACAATCTTCTGGCGGGTCTCCAGGGCGTGCTGGATCTCAGCGATCCGCGGCTGCCCCTGGATGCCCGCAATCGGATGCGCCTGGAGGCCACGCTGGGGGATGGCAAGACGCTCATCGCCATGGCCCGGGCCCTGGCCCTGGGGCGCCACCCGGATCCGGGCATGGCCTCCTGGGCTGAGTGGAAGGCCGGGCTCGACCAGAGGCTGGAACCCATGGCCGCCCTCTTCCGCTGCCCCATCGAGCTGATCGATGCCGGGGCCGGGGAAGCCTACTGGCCGGCTCCGCTGCTGCAGGATTGGGCCGCAGCCTTCACGCGACAGATCCTTCCCTGGGCCACGCCCGGCCCCCTCCGGGTGGAAGCAGTCGCCACGCCCGAGGCCTGGGTCCTGACCTGGGTGGGCGAGGCCCCCCTGCCGGTGGCGCTGCGGCCGGAGCTGCCGCCGGATGCCCCCAAGAACCTGCCCTCCCTCTGGCTGAGGGCCACGGGCGAGCGGCTGGGTCTGGCGATCACGGAGACGCCGGGCGGTCTGGTCGTCCGCATGGCGCGGAACTAGCTCACCCCTCCAGCCGCTCGGCTCGCCCCGGGCGGGATCCTCCGGCGGCCGCGGCCGGGGTAGGTTGGTGCCGGAGGTGTTCCATGACGCCGAGCCTGTCCAGCCGCTTCCTCTGCCTGGCCGCGATGCCCCTGGTGGCCCTGGGGCTCGGGGCCTCGGCGCCCGCCATGTTCCGCGGGGATGCGGCCCACACGGGAGTCTATGCCTCCGCGGCCCCGACCCTGGCGGCCCCGGCCTGGACCTACCGCACCGGCGCCAAGGTGCTCTCCTCGCCCGTGGTGTCGGAGGGCATCGTGTACGTGGGAAGCGCGGACCATCACCTGTATGCGCTTGACGCGAAGACCGGCGCCCTGAAGTGGCGCTTCAAGGCCGGAGGCGCCATCGCGTCCTCACCGGCCCTCGCGGCGGGGCGCGTCATCTTCAGCAGCCTCGACGGCCTCATCCACGGGCTGGACGCCGCCACGGGCAGGCCCGCCTGGTCCTTCCGCACGGAGGGGGAGCGCCGGTTCACCGCCCCGGGCATCCACGGCGCGCAGCCCCGGACAGAGCTGATGCCGGATCCCTTCGATGTGTTCCTCTCCTCCCCGGCGGTGGCCGGGGGACTGGTCTTCGTGGGAAGTGGAGACCAGCATGTGTACGCCCTGGACGCCGCCTCGGGGGCGCTCCGCTGGAAGCGCAAGACCGGTGGCGTCGTGCACGCCAGCCCCGCCGTGGCCGACGGACGGATCCTCGTCGGGAGCTTCGACCGGATCCTGTACGCGTTGGATGCTGATACGGGAGCCGTCCAGTGGACCTTCCAGACCGGCGACGACCCGGAGATCCACAACCAGGTCGGCATCGCCAGCTCCGCGGCGGTGGCCGAGGGGCGCGTCTTCTTCGGCTGCCGGGACGGCCACTTCTATGCCCTGGAGGCGGCCACGGGGAAGCTGCTCTGGAAGCACGACAACCACAAGGGCTGGGTCATCGCCTCGCCCGCGGTGCAGGGCGGGCGGGTGTACTTCCCCACCTCCGACGGCCAGCGCTTCAAGGCCCTGGAGGCCGCCACGGGCCGGGTCGTCTTCGACCAGCCCATGAGGGCGGTGTCGTTCTCGTCCCCGGCCCTCGCCGGAAACCGGATCGTCTTCGGGACTTCGGACGGCTGGCTGCACCTGCTGGACCGGGACACGGGCGCGGCGGTGGCCGCCTTCCAGACCGAGGGCTGCCGGCAGAACGGGGCCAAGTACCTGGATGCCAAAGGCCAGATGATCGGCTCGGCCCTCTACCCCGACGGCACCCTGGACGGCATGGTCATCGGCCTGGACCGGATGTTCAGCCTGGGGTCGATCCTGTCCTCGCCGGCGGTGGCGGACGGCCTGGTCTACGTGGGCAGCACGGACGGGACCATCTACGCCCTGCGCTGAAAGACCGCCGGATGGCATTGTTCTGGCCGACCGCTACAATGGAGGATTCGGGCGGGGCCATGAAATTCCACATCGAGACCTGGGGCTGCCAGAACGGGGCCCCCTCCGCGATCCGGCGCAGCCGGAGAGCGGGAGCGCAGCGCAGTGCGCTGTGCGATCGGGGGGTTGTAATGGGGGCCCCCTCCGCGATCCGGCGCAGCCGGAGAGCGGGAGCGCAGCGCAGTGCGCTGTGCGATCGGGGGGGTGTCCCCTTCATCCAGCAGCGCCAGGTTCGGGGCCATTCATGAAATTCCACATCGAGACCTGGGGCTGCCAGATGAACGACCACGACGGCGAGAAGCTGTCGGGTCTGCTGTCGGCGGACGGTTTCGAGGAGGTGGATTCGGCGGAGGAGGCGGAGCTGGTGCTGCTGAATACCTGCTCCATCCGCGAAAAGGCCGTGCACAAGGTGTACTCGGAGCTGGGCCGCCTGCGCGAGGAGAAGCAGCGCCGTCCGCTGATGGTGGGCGTGACGGGCTGCCTGGCGCAGCAGGAGCAGGCGGCCCTCTTCAAGCGGGCCCCCCACATCGACTTCGTGCTGGGCACCATGGCGCTCCGGCAGCTGCCCCGGCTGGTGGCCGAGGCCCGGGAAGGCAAGGCCCGGGTGATGGATGCGGGCGAATACCCCGACAACCACCTGTTTCCGCCCGCCGTGACCCGCCGCCGCGACACGGCCAAGGCCCTGGTGACCATCACCGAGGGCTGCAACCATGCCTGCACGTACTGCATCGTGCCCACGACCCGGGGCGCCGAGCGGCACAGGCCCTTCGGTGACGTGCTGGCCGAGGTCCGCGGCCTCGTCGAGCGGGGCTACCGCGAGGTGGAACTGCTGGGGCAGAACGTGAACAGCTATGCCGGCGGCTGCACCTTCGCAGAGCTGCTGGAGCGGGTGTCCGAGGTGGGGGGCCTGGAATGGATCCGCTTCACCACCAGCCACCCCATGAACTTCACGAAGGACCTGGCGAAGGTGCTGGTCGCGAATCCCAAGGTGGCCCCCTTCCTCCACCTGCCCCTGCAGAGCGGCAGCGACCGGGTGCTGAAGCGCATGCTCCGGGAGTACACCGTGGCCGAATACCTGGAGCGCCTGGGCTACCTGGGCGAGGGGCGGGCCCGCATCGCCCTCAGCACGGACTTCATCGTGGGCTTCCCGGGCGAGACGGACGAGGACTTCGAGGACACCCTGCGGGTGCTGGACCAGGTCGCCTTCGATGCCTCCTTCAGCTTCATCTACTCGCCCAGGCCCGGCACGCCCTCCCTGCGCCTCAAGGACGACCTGCCCCCGGCCGTGAAATCCGCCCGCCTCACGCGGCTGCAGCAGCGGCAGACGGAACTCACGCGGGCCAGCAACGAGCGCTTCGTGGGCCGGGAGATCCCCGTGCGCGTGGAGACCCACGCGCCCAATGAGCAGGGCTGGTGGCTGGCCCGCAGCGGCGAATGGAAGACCGTCCACCTGCAGGCCGGGCCGGGCCGGTTGCTGCCCTTCGGCGAGCTGGTGAAGGCCCGGATCACCCAGGCGAGCCCGCACTTCCTGGGGGCCGAGCTCGTCTAGGGTTCCACCAGCGACGCGGAAAAGGCCCAGCGGCGCGTCCCGCCCGGAGGGACGAGGAAGCCTCCGGGTTTCTCGGTGAACGGGCCCTCCCAGCCCTCCGGGTCCGCGTGGCCGCTCCAGGGTTCGATGCAGAGGAAGGAGGGGCCGGGATCCGGCTTGGCCCACACGCCGAGGTGGGGGAAGCCTTCCCAGGCCAGGGCCAGGGTGGCGCCGCCCGGGACGCCATAGCGGAGGCCCTGGCTGCGGGGCTCCAGGAAGATCAGGGCGTCCTGCAGGAACAGGCGCTCGTCCAGCGGCAGCTCGCGCCGGGTGATGGGCGAGGGGTGGTCCTGCCGCGCGAGGAGGAGGCCCCGGCCATCCAGGCGCCGGAGCGGGCCCGGCTCCTCCTCCTCGAAGCGGAGCCGGTGGGCGGCCTTGGGCTGCCCCGGGGCGAGGGGCCAGCGGAAGGCAGGGTGGAGGCCCAGGCTCGCGGGGAGGGGGGCCGGGCCGGGGTTGTGCAGCTCCAGGGTCATGCGGAGGCCGGTGGCCTCCAGGGCGTGGCGGACCACTAGGCGGAAGGCGAAGGGGTAGGCCTTCCGGGTGTCCTCGTCGTCCCGGAGTTCCAGGGCGCAGTGCGTGGCCGTGCGCTCCAGCCAGGTGAAGTCCCGATCCCGGGCGAAGCCGTGCTTGGGCATGGGGTAGGTCCTCCCGCCATGCCGCAGGAGGTCGTGCTTCAGCGCGCCCACCACGGGGAAGAGCAGGGGGGCATGCCGCGGCCAGAGCGGGCCGCCGCCCCACAGCAGGTCCCGGCCCCCGAGCCGCAGGGCCTGCCATTCAGCGCCCTTCCGGGCGATCACGGCTTCCGCGCCGTCGAGGTGCAAGGGGTGGAGGTCCATGCCGACATGATGACCTGCCCGTGGTAGATTGGCCCCTCCCCCGTCCTCCACGCACGCAGCCAGCCCCCCGGGAGCCAGCCATGCACTTCACGGCGGATGCCATCGCGACCGTCCTCCACGCGCCCCGGCCGAACGTGGAGGCCCACTGGCCCCTGGTCATCGAGGCCCTCGACACCCTCAAGATCCTGGAGCCCGCGGTGGAGGTCGCGGCCATCGCCACCATCGGCGCCGAAAGCTACCTGTTCGCGCCCGAGAAGGAGGCGGGGAGCGAGGCCTACTTCCGCCGCATGTACGAGTTCGACCGCAGCCTGGGCAACCTGGAGCCGGGAGATGGTCCCCGCTACTGCGGCCGGGGCTTCGTGCCGCTCCTGGGCCGCTCCGAGTACGCCCGCTTCGGCGGCCTGGTGGGTGCGGATCTCGTGAACCAGCCGGACTTGGCCCTGGATCCCGCCGTGGCCGCGCGGATCCTCGCCTACGACTTCATGCTGAAGGGGGTCCCCAAGGCCGCGAACGAGGACGACTGGGTCAAGGTCCGGCGCCTGGTCCATGGCGATCTGTCCGGCTGGAAGCGGTTCAACGGAATCCTGATCCCCCTGCTGAAGCAGCTTCCCTGAGGGCGTCGGCTCCATTCCGGCAGCCAGGCCTGAGGGTCCGCCAGGCACCCTAAAAATCAAGGCCCGCCTGTTTCGGCCCGAAGCGGGGGACAACGATCCGCGTCCAAGGCCCCGTCCGGGTGGGGCGGGTGCGGTCCCCCCGGAGATCCCATGCGCACCAACATGCCGGTCACCCAGAAGGAACAGCACCTTCAGGAGGGGGCCTTCATCGTCACGACCACGGACCTCCGTGGCGTGATCACCTATGCCAACGAGGAGTTCGTCCGCATCAGCGGATTCACCGAGGCCGAACTCGTCGGACAGCCCCACAACATGGTCCGGCATCCCGACATGCCGCCGGCAGCCTTCGAGGACCTCTGGCGGACGGTCAAGTCCGGGAAGCCCTGGCAGGGGATGGTGAAGAACCGCTGCAAGAGCGGGGACTTCTACTGGGTGGATGCCAACGTGACCCCCATCGTGGAGAAGGGCCAGGCCATCGGCTACGTCTCCATCCGCAGCAAGCCGACGGCCAGCCAGATCGCCGATGCCGAGCGGATGTACGCCAGGGCCAGGGCCGGCCAGCCCATGGAGGAGCCTGAACGAAAGGTTTGGATTCCCTTCCCGGACATGGGCTTCCGCAACCGGGTCTGGGCCGCCGCCGCCTCGGTTCTGGCCGTCTTCTTCGTCATGGCCACCATCAGTTTCGTCGCCTTCACCACGACTCAGATGGAGGCCACCTCGGTCAAGCAGGAATACCTTCCGACGACGCTTCTGGCCGAGGAGATGGCCCTCCAGACCGTGCAGATCCAGCAGGCCCTCACGGATGCGGCCCTGACCCGGCGGGCGGAATCCATGCAGGAGGCCACCAAGGCCGCCGAGGCCTTCCACAAGGCCGAGCAGGCCTTCCGGAAGATCGCCGTTCGGGATGTGGCCAACCTGAAGGTGCTGGATGGGCTCAACAGCGACTTCGAAGTCCTCCAAAGCACCGGCAAGGCCATGGTCACGGCCTACCAGAACCAGGGCCTGGCCGAGGGCAATCGAGTCATGGATGCCTTCGACAAGGCGTCGGACAAGCTCACCGTCGATATGGCGAGGCTGCGGGACGGGGAAGTCAGGGATGTGGAGTCGCGGCTGAACACCATCTCCAGCTGGGCTGGCCTCAGCCTGTGGGCCCTGGGGGCCGGCACCATCATCGGAGTCGCGGTGGGCCTGCTGGTGTTCGGCAAGCTGGTGCAGGTCATGGACCACCAGCTGGGTGGCGACCCGAAGGTCGCCCTCGAGCTGGCCAGGGCCATGGCCGAAGGCAACCTGCGCCTGGACATCCCCACGCGATCCGGTGACCGGAGCAGCCTCATGGCCACCCTGCGCGGGATGCAGGCCTATCTGAAGACCACCATCAACCGCATCCGCTTCGACGCCATGCGGGTCCAGCAGAACAGCAGCGAGATCGCCACGGCGACCCACGAGATCGCCAGCACCAGCCACGAGCTGGCCCGGAATGCCGATTCCCAGCGCACCTCCACCGACCGAATGGCCTCGGCCATCACGGAGCTGTCCGCCTCAGTCAGGGAAGTGGCCGACCACGTCCAGACCAGCCACCACCGCGCCCTGGAGGCTTCGAAGACGGCCCAGGACGCCAACGCCTCGGGCCAGGCCGCCATTCGCGCCATGGATCGCGTGGAGGAAGCCACCGGTCAGATGGTCGAGGCCGTGCAGGTCATCCAGGACATCGCCCGGCAGACGAACCTGCTCTCCCTCAACGCCGCCATCGAGGCCGCCACGGCGGGCTCGCTGGGCAAGGGCTTCGCGGTGGTCGCCGAAGAAGTCCGGAAGCTGGCTGAGCGCAGCGATGCCTCCGCCCGAGAGATCGCCCAGCTCATCGAGGGCAGCAACAAGGCGGTGGCCCAGGGCAAGGCCACGGTCCAGGATGCGGTCCAGGCCCTGGAGACCATCCGGGACCACATCTCGGAAGTGGCTGCCATGTCCACCCAGATCGAGGCGGCCTCGGGTGAGCAGGCCAAGGCCAGTGAAGAAGTCGCCAAGCAAGTGGAGCTTGGGGCCCAGCAGGCCGTCCAGAATGCCAGCGCCAGTGTTCAGCTGTCGGGAACGGTGGACAGCAATGCCGCGACCACCGAGCAGCTCTCCCGCACGGCCGAAGCCTTGGCGGACCTCATGGGACGGTTCAAGACATAGCCCTCACCTGGCAATGCCGGAGTTGGTGCGCCCGGCCGGACTCGAACCGGCACGCCGTTACCGGCAGTGGATTTTAAGTCCACGGCGTCTGCCATTCCGCCACGGGCGCATGGGTCCAGCCTAACGGGACCCCGCCGGACATGGTAGGTTCGACGCATGGTTTCCCGTGCCGCGGTGCTGCTGCTGGCCTCCTCCACGCTGCCCATGGCCGCGGAGGTCCGGGATCTGAAGGCCTTCTTCCAGGAGCGCTGCGCGGTCTGCCATGGCCCGGACGGCAGCGGCCGGGGGACGAACGGGGCCCGGCTCGGGGGGCGCAACCTGGCGGACCCTCGCTGGCAGGCCAAGCAGGAGGAGGCCGGTCTCGTGGCGTCAGTCCTGCGGGGGCGGGGTGCCATGCCCGGGTTCCGGCGGCAGCTCTCCGAGGCCGAGGCCCGGATCCTGGTCCGGGAACTCCTCCACAAGGCCCCGAAGGGCAAGGTCACCGCGCGGGGGGATTAGCCAGCCTGTAGCATGGACGGATGCCCGGCCCCGCCTCCGAACCCACCGACCACCCGCTTCTGCGCAACCTGAACGCCCCCCAGCGGGAGGCGGTGCGCCATGCCCATGGCCCCCTGCTGATCCTGGCCGGGGCGGGCTCCGGGAAGACCACGGTGATCACGCGGCGCATCGCCTGGCTCATCGAGGAGGAGGGCGTCCCTCCAGGCTCCATCCTGGCCATGACCTTCACGAACAAGGCCGCGGAGGAGATGCGGGAGCGGGTCCAGCGGCTGGTCTCCGTCCCCGCGGCCCAGATGTGGGTGAGCACCTTCCACAGCTTCTGCACCCGCATCCTGCGCCGGGAGGGGGACCGCACGCCCGTGGGCCGGGACTTCGTCATCTTCGACCCGGCCGACCAGAAGAGCCTCGTCAAGCAGGTGCTGGCGGAGCTGAAGCTGCCGGAGAAGCAGTTCCATCCCAAGAAGGTGCTGGAGATCATCAGCGACTTCAAGAACCGCTGCCTGCTGCCGGAGGAGGCCCGCGAGGAGGCCCTGGACCCCTGGACGCGGAAGGTCCTGGACGCCTACGACCTCTACCAGAAGGGCCTGAAGAACCATCGCGCCTGCGACTTCGACGACCTGCTGCTCTGGACCGAGCGTCTCTTCCGCGATCCCGTGGTGCAGGCCATCTACAGCGAGCGCTTCAAGTTCATCCTGGTGGACGAGTACCAGGACACCAACCGCGCCCAGTACCTGCTGGTGCAGCACCTGGCCCGGCGGCACCACAACCTCTGCGTGGTGGGCGACGAGGACCAGTCGATCTACGGATGGCGCGGCGCGGACATCCGCAACATCCTCGACTTCCAGCAGGACTTCCCGGAGGCGGCCCGCATCGAGCTGCTGCAGAACTACCGCTCCACCAAGAAGATCCTGGACGCGGCTTCCGAGGTGATCGCCAACAATGCCCAGCGCGTGGAGGGCAAGGGCGCGCTCGTCACCGACCTGGGCGAGGGCGAATCCATCCAGTTCAAGCTCACGGACGAAGGCCGCCTGGAGTCGGAATGGGTGGTGCAGCGCATCCAGGAGCTGCGCTACCTGGACCACGAGGCCAAGATCGCCGTGCTCTACCGCGCCAACTGGCAGTCCCGGCAGATGGAAGAGGCGCTGCGGGCCCAGAACCTGGCCTACCGGCTGGTGGGCGGCGTGAAGTTCTACGAGCGCCAGGAAGTGAAGGATCTGATCTCCTACCTGCGGCTCATCTCGAATCCCTTCGACCTGGTGAGCTTCCGCCGTTGCGTGAACGCGCCCACGCGGGGGGTGGGGCCCACCACCCTGGGCAAGATCGAGGCTGCCATCCCCGAGGGCGGCACGCCCTTGGAGGGATTGTCGCTGCTGCTGCGTTCGGGCGAGCTGAAGGGGCGGGCCCAGCGGGAGCTGGGCAAGTTTCTGGACCTGTTCCATCGCGCCGGTCCCGAGCGCGAAGCCCAGGGCCTGGCGGGCCTGGTGAAGTGGGTGCTCCAGGAGAGCGGCTACCTCCAGAGCCTGGAGGACGAGGCCACGCTGGAGGCCGAGGGCCGCATCCGCAACCTGGAGGAGTTCCTCAGCGCCGCCGCCGAATCCGAGTCGCTGGGCCTGCGCCTGTCCGAGTTCCTGGACCGCATCACCCTGGCCGCGGACACCGATCAGCTTGAGGAGGCCGCCCAGCTCAGCCTGATGACCATCCACTGCGCCAAGGGCCTGGAGTTCCCCTACGTCTTCGTCATCGGCATGGAGGAGGATGTCTTCCCCAACCGCAATGCCCGCGAAACCCCCGAAGGACTGGAGGAGGAGCGCCGGCTCTTCTACGTGGCCATCACCCGGGCCCAGCGGCGCCTCACCCTCAGCGCCGCGCGGCGGCGGCGCATCATGGGCACGGAGATGCTGTCCATGCCCAGCCGCTTCCTGCGCGAGCTGCCCTCCGCGGCGCTGACCGCGCCCATCCGCTGGGGCACGGAGCTCTACCAGGCCGGCGAGGGCGTGCGGCCGGGCAGCTCCTTCAGCCGGGGGGCGGGGGGAGCCTCTGTGGCCACCGAGCTGCAGCGCATCCGCAGCTTCTTCGACCGGGTGAAGGGCGCCGAGGCTCCACCGTCCGAGCCGGATGGCGGCAGGCCCGAGGTGCCTGCCGAAAGGGAGGATCCGCATGCGTTCCCCGCCGGGACCCGCGTGAGGAGCGCCCGCTTCGGTGCCGGCACCATCCTCGCGGCCTCGGGAAGGGGAGACGGGCTGACCTACACCGTGCGCTTCGACCAGGGCGGCGACAAGCGCATCCTGGCCCGGTTTGGAGGGCTGGAGCGGGCCTGAATCCTCCTGCTGGCGGTGGAGCCCGGCAGGGTGGCTGTGACGACAGTCATAAATTGGATTGAGACACAGTCTCTATTGTGTATGCTGGACGCATGGGAAACACGCTCTCCACCTCCGCCCTCTCGGCTCCACTCGGGGAACGGGCCCGGATGGCTCCCGTCGCGGCGCCTTCCCCCATCCAGACCCCCCAGACCCTGGCCCACCTGCCTGAGCCGCCGAGCCTCGGCGCCCTGCCCAAGGGCCCGAAGGCCCGGGTGTGGACCCTGTCGGCGGCGGTCTACGGCGGCCTCCTGTCTGGAGCCCTGACCCTTGCCATGGTTCCTCCCGTGACGGCGACGCCTGTTCGGACCGTCACCGTGGCCCTGGACACCTTCGAAGACCTGGCCCCCCCTCCGCCCCCGGCCGCCCCTGGAAGGGCCGAGGCTTCCGGATCCACCCCGCGGTCTGAAGCGCCCGTCCCGGTCCGGACGCCCGAGGAAGCCCAACCCACGCCGGAGCCCTCGCCCATGTCCGCCTCCGGTGCCCCCCAGGCTGCCGGTGCGGCGGATGGCGTGGCCGGCGGGGTCCCCGGGGGCGTGCCAGGGGGCGTGCCCGGCGGACAGCCGGGCGGAGTCGTCGGCGGATCCCTGGGCGCCGTGGTGCCGCCGCGCTTCGATGCCGCCTACCTGCAGAACCCCGAGCCCGGCTATCCGCTCCTCTCCAAGCGCCTGGGGGAGGAGGGCAGGGTGATCCTCCGGGTGCTCGTCAATCCCGAGGGCCTGGCCGAGCAGGTGGAGGTCCGCCAGAGCAGCGGCCATCCGCGCCTGGATCAGGCGGCCCTCGGCACCGTCCGCCGCTGGCGCTTCACCCCCGCGCGCCGCGGCGCCGAGCGGCTCGCCGCCTGGGTCCTCGTGCCCCTCTCCTTCCAACTGGACGCCTGAAGTCCGCCCCCATGCCTGCGTTGGCCCCGCCCCGGGGCCAGGGTTCCCCTGTCTGAAAGGAACACCATGTCCCACACCCTGCTGCTCACGCTGCTCACCTGCCTCGCCCCCCAGGAACCCGCCCAGGTCCCCCCGGCCGCGGAAACGGCCCTC
Organism: Holophagaceae bacterium; assembly: GCA_046331485.1. Lineage (GTDB taxonomy): Bacteria > Acidobacteriota > Holophagae > Holophagales > Holophagaceae > Geothrix. Next base: position 323,550 of record JAXLQS010000004.1, read on the forward strand.
CCCGAAGTGAAGGTGAAGGGGAAGAAGGCCAAGGAGAAGGAGCGCGCCGACGGCCCGGTGAAGGGCTATCGCGCCCGGCGCTCCGCCACCGTCACCAAGACCGACACGCCCCTGCGCGACGTGCCGCAGTCCGTGCAGGTATTGCCGGAGGCGCTCGTCAAGGACCAGGGCATGAAGAGCATGGCCGAGATCATCCGCTACGTGCCCGGGGCCTCCATGAACCCCGGCGAGGGCGGAAGGGACCAGCCGGTCCTCCGCGGCATCAGCACCTCCGCCGACTTCTTCGTGGACGGCATGCGGGACGACGCCCTCTACTTCCGGGACCCCTACAACGCCGAGCGCATCGAGGTCCTGAAGGGGCCCAGCGGCATGACCTTCGGCCGCGGCGGCGGTGGCGGCGTGGTGAATCGCGTGACGAAGCGCCCCCTGGAGCAGCGCCTGCTCCAGGCCGAGCTGAGTCTGGGGAGCTGGGAGGACAAGCGGGGCAGCGTGGACTACAGCGACCGCTTCGGCGCGGCCGGATTCCGGGTGAATGCCGTGGCCGAGGACGCGAAGGGATTCCGGGACGGCTTCAAGCTGCGCCGCTCGGGCATCAACCCCGTGGTGGAGTTCGGCCTGGGGAACGACACCCTGGCCCTGGTGGGCCTGGAGCACTTCGAGGACCGCCGCACCACCGACCGCGGCATTCCCGCCTTCAACGGCCGGCCCCTGGAGGGCGCCACCTCGACCTTCTTCGGCGATCCCAGCCAGAGCCCCAGCGCGGCGGTGGTGGATGCCCTCAGCGCCAAGGTGGAGACGAGCCTGGCGCCGGACCTGCTGCTCCGCAACGCCTTCCGCGCCACCCGCTACGACACCCTGCGGACCAACGTCCAGCCCAACAGCGTGGTGGATCCGGTCACTCGCACGCTGCGGATCTCGGCCTACAGCCAGGCCAACCTCCGCGTGAACCTCTTCAACCAGACCGAGCTCGAGGTGCGGGGCCGCCTCGGGGGCGTGGACCACCTGCTGCTGGCGGGCCTCGAGCTGGGCCGTCAGGACAGCGACAACACGCGCCTGACCGGCTACTTCGGCGCCTCCACCACCGCCACGGTGAACGCCTCAAGCCCCACGGCCTCCGTCACCCGCTGGGCCGCGGCGGCCACGGACACCAAGAATGAAGTCACCGCCAACATCGCCGCCCTCTACCTGCAGGACCAGATCACGCTGTCCTCGCAGTGGAAGGCCGTGCTGGGCCTGCGCTACGACCGGTTCAGCGTGTCCCTGGACGACCGCAACGCCGCCAACGTCGACCTCGCCCGCACCGACAAGGCCTTCTCCCCCCGGGCCGGCCTCATCTACCAGCCCAGCGCCTCGGCCTCGTACTACGTCAGCACCAGCTACGCCTTCCTCCCCAGCAGCGAGACCCTGTCCCTCAGTGCGAGCAATGCCGACTTGAAGCCCGAGAAGGCCACCAACTGGGAGCTGGGCGCCAAGTGGGATCTCGGCTCCGGCTTCTCCCTGACCGCCGCCCTGTTCCGCCTGGACCGCGCCGACGTGAAGAGCAAGGATCCCAATGACCCGACCAAGCTGGTGCTCTCGGGCCTGCAGCGCACGGATGGGATCGAGATCGGCTTCCAGGGCCAGGTGACGGAGCGCTGGCAGGTCTACGGCGGCTACGCGCACCTCGACGGCCGGGTGGTGAAGGCCACGGGGGGCAGCGCCACCAGCGCACCCGTGCCCGCCGGGACCCAGGTGCCCCTGGTGCCCCGTGACGCCGCCACCTGGTGGAACAAGGTGGACCTCTCCGGCGGCTGGGCCCTGGGCCTCGGTCTGATCCATCAGGCCGAATCCTACGCCAGCACGACCAACACTGTGATCCTGCCGGCCTTCACCCGCGCCGACGCCGCCGTCTACTGCAGCTTCGGCAAGCAGAACCGCCTCTCCCTCAACGTGGAGAACCTCTTCGACCGCCGCTACTACCCCAATGCCGGCAACGACTACAACATCACTGTCGGCACACCGCGCCGGGTCCAGCTCACCCTGACCGGCCGCTTCTGATGCGCATCCGCCGATCCCTCTCCCACCCGGATCCGTCGGGCGTCTTCCCACCACTGCCCCGGCCTTCGAGGCAGGCGGTCCTCCTCCGCCTCCTCCGGAAGCTCCATGCCTGGATCGGGCTCGGCGGGGCGGCCTTCGGCCTGCTGTTCGGGTTCACCGGCTTCCTCCTGAACCACCGCAGCGTGATGAAGCTCGAGGCGGGCCAGGTCCAGGAACGCAAGGTGGCCGTGGAGTTCACGGAGGCGCCCGCCAGCCCGGAGGCCCTGGCCCGGGACCTGGCGGCCCGCTTCAACGTGCCCTTGGCCCGCGTGAAATGGCAGGTGAAGCCGGGGCGGCCCGGCCGCCTGGGCGGGGCCCCGGTCAAGGTGGCGGACCAGTGGACGGTGGCCTTCCTGGGCCACGCCCACTTCGCCCTGGCCACCTACACCCCCGGCAACCGCACGGTGGACCTGGAGCAGAAGGACGCCAGCTTCGTCCAGGTGCTGAAGCGCCTCCACAAAGGGGACGGCGGCCAGGTGGGCTGGATCCTGCTGACGGACGCCTTCGCCGGCGCCATGGTCTTCCTGACCCTCTCGGGCATCCTGCTCTGGACCCGGCTGGCGGGCCCCAAGCTGCTGGCGGCCGGCCTGGGCGTGGGCGGGCTCGTCGCCGCAGTGCTCGTGGCCAGCCGGGGCTGGTAGCCGCTCAGAGCAGGTCTTCCAGGGCGGCCTCCGCCGCGGGGAAGCGGAAGGTGAAGCCCAGGGCCTGGGCCCGCGCGGGCCGCACGTAGGCCCCCTGGAGCAGCAGGGCCTCGGCCATCTTCCCCAGCAGCAGCCGGGTGGCGGTGCGGGTGAGGAGGGCCGGCACGGGCAGCAGGGGCCGGTGCAGGCGCCGGGCCAGGACGCGCATGAAGGCCTCCTGGCTCAGTGGCCGGGGCGCCGTGCCGTTGATGGGGCCCGACCAGGCGGGATTCCGCGCGGCCTCGATGAGCATGGCCACCAGGTCCTCGATGTGGATCCAGCTGAGGCCCTGGGTTCCCGAGCCCAGCTTGCTGCCCAGGAAGCAGCGGACCGGCAGGGCCATCTTCGGCAGGGCGCCGCCCTCCCGCGCCAGCACCACGCCGATGCGGAGCAGGGCCACCCGCACCCCCGGGGCCGCCGCCATGGCTTCCATCTCCCAGGCCCGGCAGAGCTCCGGGAGGAAGCCCAGGCCGGAATCGCCATCCTCCTCCACGGGCGTCTCGTCCCGCGATCCGTAGAAGCCTATGGCCGAGGCGTTCACGAGGACGGAGGGCGGGCGGGGGCAGGCCTTCAGGGCCCCCACGAGGCGGGCGGTGCTCTCGATCCGGCTGGCGCGGAGGGCCTCCTTGCGGGCCCGGCTCCAGCGACGCTCGGCGATGCCTTCGCCCGCGAGGTTGATGACTGCGTCTGCGCCATTCAGCAAGGCGGGGAGGTCCTCCCAGCCATGGGCCGTGGCGCCGGCGGGAAGGGCCGCCGCTCCGGGCCGACGGGTGAGGACCTGCACCTGCACACCCTGGCTGAGCAGGGATTGAACCAGGCGCCGGCCCACCAGACCGGTTCCGCCCGCCACGACCATCCTGCTCATGCTCGCGTCCATGCTTGGCTCCTCGCCCGATTGTAAATCCCCGGGCGAGGGTGGTCCTCCCCCGGGGCCCGGGAGAGAATGGGGGTTTGGACCGATGGAACAGGAACCTCCCATGCACCTGAGAACCCTTGCCTGCCTGCCCCTCGCGATGCTGCTCCGGGCCTCCTCCCCCGGGCTGCAGGCTCCCCAGCCTGCGCCCCAGCCCCTTCCCGCGGATGCTGCCCGCACTGCCAGCGGATTGGCCTACCAGGTGGTCCACCCGGGCCAGGGCGGGGCCCATCCTGTGGCCACGGACTTCGTGCGGGTGCATTTCCTGGGCTGGGACGGGGAGGGCAAGGCCTTCGCGAACACCCGGGCCGATGGCGAGGGGCCCTGCGTCAACCTGGAGCGCCTCATGCCCGGCATGCGGGAGAGCCTTCTGGCCATGACTGCCGGAGAGCGGCGCCGGCTCTGGATTCCGGAAGCCCTGGCCTTCGCCGGGGCCAAGGGCCGGCCTGCGGGCACGGTGACCATGGACCTCGAGCTGCTGGAGATCCTGCCGCCCCCCAGCCAGGCCCCCGCGGATGTGGCGGCACCGGGGCCCGATGCGCAGGTGCTGCGCTCCGGCCTGGCCTTCAAGGTCCTCCGGCCCGGCAAGGGGCAGGCCCATCCCAACCGGTCCAGCTGGGTGAACGTGCACTACACGGGCTGGACCACGGACGGGAAGCTGTTCGACACCTCGATCACCAAGGGGTCGGCGCCCTCGCTGCGCCTGAAGGAGACCATCGACGGGTGGATCGAGGGCCTGCAGCTCATGACCGTCGGCGAGCGCCGCCGGTTCTGGATCCCCCAGAAGCTGGCCTACCGGGGCCAGGCCGGCATGCCCGCGGGCATGCTGGTGTTCGACGTGGAGCTGGTGGGGTTCCACGACTAGGCCCCTTCCGCAGTAGACTGGCGCCTGGCTTTGAGTCCCGTGGACTCCTTCCGCCGAGGCGACCATGCGCTACCTCCTTTCCAACCTGCCCCTGAACCTGGGCGAGGAGGCGCTGGACCTGGCGAAACCCCTGGCCCACGCCCTGGGCGGATCGCCCACGGACTACCGCGCCGTGACCCTGGAGCGGCGCAGCCTGGACGCCCGCCACAAGGGCGCCATCCGTTTCCTCGCCTCACTCGGCTTCGACACGGATCGCTCCCTTGAGCTGGGCCCCTTGCCCGGTGGCCTCAAGCTGGACCTGGCGCCGCCGGCCCCGCCCTACGTGGTGGCGCCGCCCCCGCGCAGACCCCGCGTGGTGGTGGTAGGCAGCGGCCCCGCGGGCACCTTCTGCGCCCTGCGCCTGCTGGACTACGGCCTCGAACCCATCGTGCTGGAGCGCGGGCCCGCCATGGGTGAGCGGGTGAAGGCCATCGCGGGCCTGTGGAAGGATGCGGTGCTGGATCCCGAGGCCAACGCCCAATTCGGCGAGGGCGGTGCGGGCACCTTCAGTGACGGCAAGCTCACCACCCGCATCGGCCATCCGGCCACGCGCTACGTGCTGGAGGCCTTCGTGCGCTACGGGGCCAACCCGCGCGTCCTCTACCTGGCCAAGCCCCACGTGGGCACGGACGTCATCCGCCGCTGCGCGGTGCTCATCCGCAAGGAGGCCGAGGCCCGGGGGGCGCAGTACCGCTTCCGGGCGCGGCTCGCGGACATCCGCTTCGATGGCGAGGGCCGCGTCCGCGCTGCGGTGCTGGCCAGCGGCGAGGAGCTCCCCTGCGAGGCCCTGGTGCTGGCCCCGGGCCACAGCGCCCGGGACACCTTCGAGATGCTGCACCGCCACGGCGTGGCCATGCGTCAGAAGCCCTTCGCCATGGGCGTGCGGGTGGAGCACCCCCAGGATCTCATCGACCGCGCCCAGTACGGCCCCAGCATGGGCCATCCCTCGCTGCCCGCCGCGGACTACAAGCTGGTCTGCAACTTCGGCCTGAACCGCGCCGCCTACAGCTTCTGCATGTGCCCCGGCGGGGAGGTCATCCAGTGCTCCAGCGAGGCAGGCGGCGTGGTGGTGAACGGCATGAGCAACGAGAAACGCGACTCCGGCTTCGCCAATTCGGGCCTGGTGGCCAAGGTGAACACGGCGGATTTCGGCAGCGAGCACCTCCTGGCGGGCATGTACTTCCAGCGCACCTGGGAGCAGGCCGCCTTCCGCGCCGCCGGTGAGACCTACGGGGCGCCCGCCATGGCCGTGCAGGACTTCCTGAAGGGAAGGGCCACGGGCCGCCTGCCGCGCACCAGCTTCCGCCCCTTCGCAGTGGCCTCGGACCTGAAGACCTGCCTGCCGGACTTCGTGCGCGAGCAGCTGGCCGGCGCCCTGCCCACCTTCGACAAGAAGATCCACGGCTTCGCCAGCCGCGAGGCCATCCTGCTGGCCATCGAGAGCCGCACCAGCAGCCCCATCCAGCTCCTGCGGGGCGAGGACGGCCAATCCATCTCCCACCCGGGGCTCTACCCCTGCGGCGAGGGCGCGGGCTTCGCCGGCGGCATCACCTCCGCCGCCGTGGACGGCATCCGCGTGGCCGAGTGGATCGCCCAAGCCGCCGGGGCGCCGGTGTTCCAGCCCTTCGAGAAGCAGGTGCGGGTCGGCGACCTGGCCAACGAGTACTAGGACTCGACGGCCGTCTCAGGCACCCGGATGATCCGCCACCCTTCGCCGTACTGGGCGAGGAACTCCAGGGAGTAGCAGCGGAAGAACACGAAGAGGGGCAGGAAGACCACGGAGCTGATGTAGGGGAGCACGGCGACGCAGCAGGTGAGGCAGCAGCCAAGCAGCATGATCATCGCCGCGCCGATCCCCAGCAGGAACCGCATCAGGTAGAAGCCCACGAAGTGCCAGCCATGTCCAGGGATCAGCTCCCGGCGCAGCACCAGCCACGCCTCCCTCACGGGCAGGCCGCGGTGGTACATGATCGGCACCGTGAAGTCGTGGAGCACCGCCTCGACGAGGGCCAGCAGGAGGACGCCCAGGACCAGGAGCCCGCCGCCCACCAGCACGCCGGCGAGGGCGGCTCCTCCGAACGCGCGGGCATGGATGTCGGGCAGGGCGATGAGGGCTCCCAGGCCTCCGCAGACCAGCAGCAGGCCCAGGGCCGTGAGCAGGAGCATCAGGCGGAAGCGGAAGAGGCTGTCGCCCAGGGGGCGCAGGCGGGTCCAGGGTTCCACGATCTCGGCCCGGTCCCGGACCACGCCATCGAGGAAAACCAGCTGGCCGCGGCTGCCCAGCCACTGGAACAGCACGGCCAGGGCCAGCCCCAGGATGAAGAACACCACGGCCAGGGCGATGACCAGGGGCAGGTGGTCGGAGATCCAGGTGGTGACGGGGCTGAAGTCCGGCGAGCCGCCGGAGGAGCCGCGGTCGAAGGGATTGCCATTGAAGTTGAAGGAGCCGCCGTCCCCCAGCTGGGCCAGGAAGGCCGCGAAACCCAGCACGAACCACTTCCGGGCGCTGAAGGGCTCGAAGAGGATGCGCTTCGCATGGGCGATGGCGGGCTGGATGGGATCGGTGATGGAGACCATGGCTCCCATCATTCCACGGTGGCCCGGCGCGGAAATGGGCTATCGTGGCCTTCGCGCCGGAAAGCGGCACACCCGTCCCGGAGGAACCATGTTCGAATCCGCGGAGCTCGGCCACAAGGTCGCCAAGGAGGTCTGGGAGCGGGAGGTTCCAGC